>NZ_JBHTBX010000001.1:0-560176 GCF_042665135.1 Hydrogenophaga bisanensis | reverse complement strand
CAAGCCGGCCTCCACCCGCTTGAGCGCATCCATGATCTGGCTGTCGGTAAACCTTGACTTCTTCATGTAGAAATTCTCCTTCGAAAACTTCTACTTCTCGCCCCGCCGGTTTTTCGGGGGGATTACCTCTGTTCTTTGACTGATTGAAAAAGCATCGCCTACCCCCAAAAAATTGGCGGAAGCGGTGAGATTCGAACTTACTGACGATTGCTCGTCGGCTATATTCAAGACAGCTGGGTCAAATCACTCCCCCTCGCTTCCAAAATTTGCCCACCGGGTTAGGGTGGGATTGGATAGTACACGAAGAAATTCCTCAACAAAAAAATAAACTCGGATGGACCAGCTTCTAATACCGATTGATCAAAGAATTCCTCGAATAGCTTGACTGAACGACTGGAGTAAGTGACATTGGTAACTTAAAACGAAAACCCCCTTTTGTTTCGTCGAATATCGGCCTCGACCATCATCTGGCAGAGTTCTTCAAGAGACGTTGACGGCGACCACCCCAGAATATCTTGGGCGCGGCGGAAATCTCCGATGAGCAGATCAACCTCAGCGGGGCGATAATATTTAGGATTGATGCGCACCACGACGTTACCAGACGCCTCATCAATGCCAACTTCGTTCTCTTCAGATCCGCGGAAGTCAACCTTAATACCAGCCGCTTTGAACGCCATTGAAACAAAATCCCTAACCGACTCTGTTCGATTTGTAGCGAGCACGAAGGTGTCAGGCTCCTCGGCCTGCATCATTCTCCACATTCCGTCCACATACTCCTTGGCGTAACCCCAGTCTCGTTTTGAATCCAAATTCCCTAACTCGAGATGGCTGGATTTGCCCAGTGCAATCTGTGCTACGCCGTCAGAGATCTTTCTTGTAACGAACTCTTTGCCACGCAAAGGGCTTTCGTGATTAAAAAGGATGCCGCTGCAGCCAAATATGCCGTAGCTTTCACGATAGTTAATCGTCATCCAGTGAGCATAAAGTTTCGCGACGCCGTAGGGACTGCGTGGATAGAATGGCGTGCTTTCTCTTTGAGGGATGGTTTGAACAAGGCCAAACATCTCCGAAGTGCTAGCCTGGTAGAACCGGATGTTCTTGTCGACAATTCTAATCGCTTCGAGTAGATGCAGTGCGCCAATTCCTGTGATCTGAGTCGTAGTAACAGGTTGATCAAAGCTCACGCCAACGAAGCTTTGTGCAGCCAAGTTGTATACTTCTTGAGGCCGGTAACGGTCGATAAGTGTAATCGATGCCCCTAAATCCGTTAAATCATACTCAACGAGATGGAGATTGGGGTTGTTGGAAATTCCTAGCTCCTCTATACGCCAGAAATTAACAGAACTTGATCTTCGATAGGTTCCAATTACATGATAGCCTTTGGAAAGCAGTAGCTCTGCCAAATATGCGCCGTCTTGTCCGGTGATTCCGGTAATAAGTGCTGTCTTCATTTGAAATTTGGTATATTGGGTTAAATTAAATGGCGTTCTTGGTGAGTGGTTTTGTTGGGTTGCCAATTAAAGAAGTTTCTGGGGAGGCAACCCATTTCGCAACAGCTCTATTCCGATAACCACCATTTTTCTAATGCGCAGTGGTTTCTCTGGTGTTTTGTGCTTGAGGATTGCGCGGGCACCAATGTACGCGTGGTCTTTAATGATCACATTTCCCTTGCAATGAACGCCTGGCGCAAAGGTGAAATGGTCGCCAATTGTGAGTGGCATGATGTTATTGCTCACGGTAAGTTGCATGGTTTTTTAACGAAGACTAGAATCTCCAATCGCAACATTAAAATACTGTTCTATCGTGTCAAAGGGAAGAAAATCGGCTGTCTGACAAGACGGATGCCATCTATGGTCCCAACTGAAGGGTATTCTTCAACAAAGCACAGAGAAGCACGCAAGTAAGTTTTGTTAGACTGTACGATGCCTTCAAGAATAGGCTTGACCTCGCGCGCTAAACCGTTTGCGCCGAAAAACACCAATAATTGGAATTGGTGTCATAATTTATTGATCTCCGAATTTTTATTGGCTGCGGTGCGTTGGTTGGTTAGGAGGATTTTAAGGTCCGCGACGCTATTCTTTGTCTCCATGGACATTTGCCAAATACTTGCTAGTGTTTGTGGCGCTTTGAGGAGGCGCCAGGTGTATAAAAGAATTGGAGACACAATCGGAAGCTTCTTTAATGCAGCTACATATTTGTTTTGTGGCTGTATCCTTGTGTCCGTGAGTGGCGGTTTCTGTTGGAGGCTGGCTTTAATAGCCGAATTGGTCTCCAAGAAAGCCGCTACGGAGCGTTTACGGGTAATAGTCCTTGTGGAGAAGATGTTGTAATATCTATTTGCAACATCACTCCATGTGTATTGAGTGAGTAGTTTTTGAATGCGTTTTTGCTGCTCAATAATTGTTGTTCTGTTTGCTTGAAGATTTCTGTACAAGCCAGTCAGTTGGTCTATATTATCCGGATCGAAAACAAAATCAGTGCAATCATTTGGGTCTATTCCGATGGATTCAAGGCGTTCGATTGCGCCAGGCGTTCTGGCTATCAAGGCAGGCGTTTCCATTTGAATGGCTTCTAGTGCTTGCCAAGGTATCCCCCCCTCGAAATAGGACGGGGCAATTGAAAATTCTGCGTATTTGTGGAGCGCGTACAGCTCAATTTCAGATACGTCACCGGTAAGGACTATTTGGTCGTCCAATGCGAGTATTTTTGATAATGCTGATGCTCTCTTGTTCGGTTTTCCTGTAATTACCAACTTGAGGTCTGGATCGCTGAATCGGATTCGATCTAACAAACGGATCAAAGCCTCAAGATTCTTGTACGGCCTAATTTGGGTGGGGTAGAAGAAATAACGTTTGGGAAGCCCGTACTTATACTCAAGCACTTCCTTGCTTGGCAGTGCTACGTCCTGGTGTATCGGAGGAGGGATTACAGGAAGGTGAATGTAGTCGGTGCGTTCACTTCGCAAGCCATCGATATACTTCAGTGCGTGATTGTTTCTGACATAATTGCTATTTGAGCAAAAGAAGGCACCATCCGCGGCTATCTGTTGTGCGAAAAGCAGCACGCTTTTGGTTGACTGTTCGTCGTAGCCTTCTTCCTCTGCAAACAAATGCTTAAATTCAACGGTGACCAGATCGTGCAATGCTATGACCACTGGATGAATAAGGTTGATGGCATTTGTTAAGCTGACGATTGGTACCAGAAAACAGTCTGCCTTCGACAGTGTGTTGCAGCACACCTCCAAAAGCTGGTCGCGGTGGATCACATCTTTTGAACGAATAAAATCCCTAAGCCAAGATGTCTCGATGTCAAGTTGACATTGATTAAGCGAGCTGGCTTCTGTATGAATTCTTAATAGATGGGAAATACTTTTGTCTTTGATAATCGGTTCAAAAAGGCTTTCAAAATTACTCTTGTTAATCTCATAGCACCATAACTCGACTTCAGAGTTAAAGTTCTCCATCAAGGCCTTCGCAAGGCTTACGGTGTAGCGCCCAATTCCTTCTCTTTTTGTCTGAATTTCAAAGGGGAAGCCAAACCAAATTCCGATTCTAAGTGAGGGTGCTGCTTTGCCTGTGCTGGTGGTTTTGCTCATGCTGTCTTTAGTAGCTTTTAATGTGGCTATCTCGAGTGGCGTTGGTGACTTGGATTTAATCTTATGGGGGCGATTTCCGGTGTGTTGAGAGAAAAACGGAACTTTCGCACGACAATTAGAATTGATTGTTTGAGTGTACTGCTTGAGAATTCACAAAAACAATCAATCAATAAGGGTTCTATTTGGTTGGGTGTGTAAATTGGGTGGTGCTGGTGGAGCGGTTGCGTGCTTTTTGAGCTGAGGAAAACTCTGCTTAATTGGGTTCACCCTGAACTCGTGATTCTCATTGGCTCACGGGTTCAGGGTCAGATCATTAGGTTCAAGCTTGCATATCGTGGTTCGGATGCTTGCTTAACTGCCTTGTTTTTGTTTTATATGTCCCTTGTTGCTTCAACAAGAGTTTTGCAAACAAAGTCAATCTGTTGCTCTGTAAGCATAAGATGTGTTGGAAGATTGATCCCTCTTTGGCACCATTCGTCAGCGACTTTAAATGTACGCTCTTCTTTGTACGGAGGTAGCGTGTGCATTGGATGAAACACCGGGCGTGTCTCTATACCAGCCGTTTCAAGGGCATCCCGAACACGATCTCTCTCGTATGCAAATCCCTTCGATAGGAAGATGTTGAACATCCAGCAAACTGAGCGATACCCAGGTGTTTCGTCTGCAAAAAGAATGTCACTTGAAAGTCTTGCGAGATTTTCCTTGTACCGCGCCTTGATCTGATCTCTCTTGGCGATCGCTTCTTCAATGTTTTCAAATTGCGCCAAGCCAATGGCGGCTTGGATGTTCGTCATTCTGTAGTTATAGCCTACGACAGGGAACCAATAGCGCCTATTCGGATCCATTCCTTGGCTTCTATATAGTTTCATTCTTTCAGCAAGCTGATCATTGTTGGTTGTGATCATGCCGCCCTCACCAGTCGTGATGATCTTGTTTCCAAAGAAGCTGAACGTGGCGCAGTCAGACAGTGCGCCCACCTTGATTCCGTTGATTTCGGCGCCGTGGGCCTCTGCAGCGTCCTCAAGCACCCAGAGTCCATGTTTGGCTGCAATGTGATTGATTGCAGGAACATTGGCAGGATGCCCGTAAAGATGTACGGGAATAATCCCTTTGGTTTTGGATGTGATGGCCTTTTCTACAGAATCAGGGCAAATATTTAACGTCCCGGGTACACAATCAACCAAAACAGGAGTGGCTCCGCAATAGCGAACTGCATTCGCAGTGGCAATGTAGGTCACGGTAGGGACAATGACCTCATCACCCGGCTTTAAATCTAAGCCTACCAGGGCAAGATGCAGCGCTGTTGTACCGTTGTTTGTTGAGATGGCATGCTTTACGTCGCAGTACTTTGCAAATGCGGCTTCAAATTCTGTTATGTATTTTCCGCTTGATGAAATCCATGTCGAATCAAGACAGTCAAGTACATATTTTCTCTCGTTGCCGTTGAGCGTTGCTTCAGCTACAGAAATCTTTTTCATCATGGGGGTGCGTGTAATGCTTGGCTGCGTGGATTTTTACTGAATTACAGGCCGCTATTGAAATAGAGGGGGGCAATGTCTTCAGGTGACCCTTCCATCTTGATTTTTCCGTGTTCCAGCCAGATCACCTTATTACATTGGGTCTGAATCAATTCAGCTGAGTGCGTTGCGACGATGAGGATCTTGGATGATCCCACCATGGCGTTCATTCGTTCCTTGGCTTTATGTTTGAAGCCTTCATCACCTACCGACATCCACTCGTCCATAATCAGAATATCTGGCCGTACCATGGTTGAAATCGCAAATGCTAGACGAAGCTGCATACCGGTAGAGTAGGTTCTAAGTGGCATGTGAATGAAGTCGCCCAAATCGGAGAATTCAATGATCTCCTCCGTGTGGGCCTTTATTTCTTCATCTGATATACCAAGAAGTGTCCCTCGTAACTGAATGTTTTCCATTCCAGTCGATTCGGGGTCAATGCCGATGCCAATGTCGAGCAGTGTTCCAATGGATCCGATAATCTCGGCAGTACCGGAAGTGGGGGTATAAATTCGACTAAGCAGCCGCAGCATTGTGCTCTTGCCGGCGCCATTGTGGCCAATGATGCCCACTCTGTCTCCCGATCGGAGGCTTAGATTGATCGAATCAAGGGCTCGTATAATTACCCGGCCTTTGTTGTCGCTTGCTATTATTCCGCCCGTCGCGGCCTTAATAATGGTCGTTTTAAGCGAGCGAGTGCTTGCATTGTAGATAGGAATGTCTACGGTTGCGTTGTTAAGAGTAATGCTTGCCATGTTAGAGCCAGTAGACAATACGCTTGCTGAACTTGTTATAAAAGATGATGGTGAGAATCCAACCGCATACGCTCATTCCAATCGCCCATATGACATTTTCTTGCGTCGGAGCTTGCCCTAACAGAGGGGCTCTTACTGTTTCCACTAGGTGGAATAACGGATTCAGCTTGAGAATTTCGGCGGATGTGCGTTCCGGTAGTTGTTGTGGCATCCAGATGATTGGTGTTAGGTAGAACAGCACCTGGATTGTGTTTGCGATAATCGCTGGCATGTCCCTGAATCTTGCGCAAATCGTGGCAAACAGCAGCGAGATCCATGCTGTGTTGATGATCAACAGGAAAAAGCAAGGTATTGCCAATAATATCGCTGCGTTGACTTCTTTGCCGGTGTAAATATACACAAACGGAAGAACAATCAAGTTGTGCAGCACTATGATCAAATTTCTCCAAATCATCCTCAAGATGTGAAGAAAAAGGGGAAGTTCTGTCTGCTTTATCATCCCCTCAGATTGAGTGAAGGTATAGCAGCCTTCAGATAAGGCACTGTTAAAAAATGTCCAGACAATCATGCCCGCGGTTACGAACGGAAGGTATTCCGTCAGGGGGGCCTTGAAGATGGTCCCAAATACCAGAGCAAAGGCCGCGATCATTACCATCATGTTGAGTGTTAGCCAAAAGGCGCCTACACTCGATCGACGGTATCTTTGTTTTACGTCGAGCCAGCCAAATGTTATGGCAATGTTGTATTGCTTAAATGATCTTAGAATGTCAATCGTGGCGTTCATTTTTTGGCTCTTCCATATATGTCTGATACTCGAACGATGTCATCTTCCCCGAGGTATTCGCCTGACTGCACTTCGATTAGAACTAGATCGCTTTCGCCTGTATTTGTTAATCGATGCAATTCTTTTAGGGGTATGTAGCGGTATTCGCCGGTTTTGGTTGGAAATTCATTTTCGCCGATTTGAACTATCGCTGTTCCTTTAACAACCACCCAATGTTCGGCGCGCTTGTGGTGGTACTGCAGGCTCAAGCTCTGACCGGGACGCACAGTGATGCGTTTGACCTTGTATCCGTCCTCTTCCTTCAGGGTGGCATACGTTCCCCAGGGTCGTTGAACTGCAGGGGGCAACAGCGTGGTCTGATATGGTGCGCTGTCGATATGCCTCTCCTTGAGCATTTCGACCACTCTTTTGACGTTTTGTGCCTCCTGCTTGCTGGCCACCAGCAAAGCATCTGGCGTGTCCACTACAACAAGGTCCTTGACACCGACGGTGGCAACGACCTTGTGGCCGTGGCTGTCTACTTGGACATGGGTGCCTGTGGTGTTAATAGTCACCCAGTGCGTGTCTTCAGTCGATCCCATCGTATTGCCAGCTGCGTCAGGGGTATGTGCTTGGGCAACTGCTGGCCACGCACCGACGTCGCTCCAACCGAAGCGGGCGGGAACAAGCATGACGTTGCTGGCTTTTTCCATCACTGCATAGTCGATGCTGATGTCCGGTTGAAGTCCGAAGGTATGGGCGTCGAACATGCTGACTTTTGCGCTGCCTACTGACCCTGAGGCCGGAAGCATTTCGTCAGATCCTGATGCCATGACTTGCCGGGCTGCGCCCAGGACGTCTGGGGCGTGCTCTGCCAAAGCGGTGAGAATGCTCTTCGCGGTGAAGCAGAACATGCCGCTGTTCCAGAAGAAACGACCGGTAGCCAGATAGTTTTGCGCGGTGGTCAGATCTGGCTTTTCCACAAAACGCAATACCGCTTGGCTCTCTCGACCAACTTTGGGTACCTCGATATAGCCAAATCCAGTTTCCGGGCCAGTGGGCTGGATACCGAATACCACCAGATGTCCTGCCAGAGCAAGACGAGCGGCTTCCAGCGCGTTGGCCACGAATGACTCTGTGTCGGGGATGAGGTGATCGGCTGGCAGCACCAGCATCACAGCATCCTCACCGTGAGTTTGTTGGCACGAAAGAGCCGCCATGGCAATGGCCGGTGCTGTATTTCGGCCCCTGGGCTCCAGCAGGTAGTGGGGACGCGGTGGGTCCGCCATTTCGGCCAGCAGACTTTGTGTGAGAAACAGGTATTCCTGATTTGTAACAACCAGCAATTGGTCGGTGCCGCAGGCCTGACCACGGGAAATCGCTTGTTCAATTAGACTGCTGCCGCCAAGCTTCATGAAGGGCTTGGGATATGCTTGGCGGGAGGCTGGCCAAAGGCGCGTGCCAGCTCCACCGGAAAGTACGACAGTAACAAGCTTCATTTGAGGCAGATCATCCCTTGATGAGAGAGCCGCCTCTTGGGGCGTACTCAATCGTGTTGATAACGCTTCATTTTAGTTGGCTTACGCAATGAAACACGTTTACTCAAAGACGTCAGCGTGCCGTAGCGGTTTTGCCACCTGATCCTTGGCCGACAGGATGGGTGTGATGTCGGTGGTCCAGTCGATGGCCACGTCGGGGTCGTTCCACAGAAGGCTGCGTTCGTGTGCCGGCGCGTAGTAGTCCGTGGTCTTGTACAGGAACTCGGCGGTGTCGCTGAGCACGACGAAACCGTGCGCAAAACCCTCGGGTACCCAAAATTGGTGCTTGTTGTCGGCGGTCAACAGGGCGCCAACCCACTTGCCGAAAGTGGGCGAGGATTTGCGGATGTCGACGGCCACGTCGAACACGGCGCCTTGCACGACCCGCACCAGCTTGCCTTGCGGCTGCTGGACTTGGTAGTGCAGGCCGCGCAGCACGCCTTTGACGGACTTGGAATGGTTGTCCTGCACGAACTTCACAGGTCGACCGACCGCCTCTTCAAAGCGGGCGTGGTTGAAGCTCTCGAAGAAGAAACCGCGGTCGTCGCCGAACACCTTGGGCTCGAACAGGATGACGTCAGGGATGGTTTGTGGCGTGGCTTTCATGGCGGAGGTATCCGTGGGGTCAGACGAGGGTTTCCTTGAGGATCTGCAACAGGTACTGTCCGTAGCCGTTTTTGGCTAGGGGCTTGGCCAGAGCCTGCAGCTGTTCGGCGCTGATCCAGCGGTGCCGATAGGCGATTTCCTCAGGGCAGGCCACTTTCAGGCCCTGTCGTTTTTCCAGGGTGGCGATGAACTGGCCCGCTTCCAGCAGGCTGTCATGGGTGCCAGTGTCCAGCCAGGCATAGCCACGACCCATCAGTTCCACACGCAGCTGGTTCTTGTCCAGGTACAGGCGGTTGAGATCGGTGATCTCCAGCTCGCCGCGGGGCGAGGGCTTGAGGTCCTTGGCCAGCTGAACCACCTGGTTGTCGTAAAAGTACAGACCGGTGACCGCAAAGTTGCTCTTGGGTTGGGCCGGCTTTTCTTCCAGGCTCAGCACGCGTCCTTGCGCATCGAACTCGGCCACACCATAGCGTTCAGGGTCGTGCACGTGATAGGCAAACACGCTGGCGCCACTGTCGCGATCGCTGGCGCGGTGCAGCAGCTCGGCAAAGTCGTGTCCGTAGAAAATGTTGTCGCCCAGCACGAGGGAAGACGGATCGTTGCCGATGAAATCCTCGCCAATGATGAAGGCTTGTGCCAGGCCGTCCGGGCTGGGCTGCACCGCGTACTGGATGTTCAGGCCCCACTGGCTGCCATCGCCCAGCAGGTCGCTGAAACGTGGCGTGTCCATGGGGGTGGATATCACCAGGATGTCACGGATGCCGGCCAGCATCAGGGTGCTCAGCGGGTAGTAGATCATCGGCTTGTCGTAGACCGGCATGAGCTGCTTGCTCACGGCCTGCGTCACGGGATAGAGCCGGGTGCCGGATCCGCCGGCGAGGATGATGCCTTTGCGTGCCATCGTGGGGCCTTCTGGAGAGACGGGAAATCAGAGGATCTGCTGCAGGATGTGCTTCACGCCTTCCTGCCAGTGGGGCAGGTGCAGACCGAAGGTCTGCCGCAGCTTATGCGTGTCCAGGCGGGAATTTTGCGGGCGCCTGGCCGGTGTGGGGTAGGACGATGCCGGAATGGGCAGCACCCGTTCCGGTGTGGCCTTCAATGCCTTGCCAATACCGATGGCTTCGCCAATGACGTACTGGGCGTAAGCGTGCCAGCTGGTCTCACCTGCGGCGGCGAGGTGATAGACCCCGAACGGAAATCCATCGGCACCGTCGCGCAGCATCTGCCGGGCAATGTGGGCGGTGACGTCGGCGATCAGCGATGCCGATGTGGGCGCGCCGAACTGGTCGGCCACCACCTTGAGTTCATCCCGGTCGCCGGCCAGGCGCAGCATGGTCTTGGCAAAGTTGCCGCCGTGGGCGCCCACCACCCAGCTGGTGCGCAGAATCACATGCCGGGGGGTGACGGCTTGCAGGGCGCGCTCGCCGTCCAGCTTGGTCTGGCCGTAGACCGATTGGGGCGACACCGGGTCGGACTCTGTGTAGAGACCATCCTTGCTGCCGTCATAGACGTAGTCGGTCGAGTAGTGGATGACAGATGCACCCAGCCGGGAGGCTTCTTCGCCCAGCACACCCGGGGCCACGGCGTTGACCGCGCGTGCCTTGTCCGCATCGCTCTCGGCCTTGTCCACGGCGGTGTAGGCGGCAGGGTTAACCACGAGCTGCGGTTGCACACGCTGCATCAGGGCCCGAATGGCATCTGCATCGGCCAGATCACAATCAGCGGTGCCGACGGCGACGACCTCGCCCAAGGGGGCCAGGGCACGCTGCAACTCAAAGCCGACCTGGCCATTCTTGCCGGTCAGCAGGATCCGGGGCAACGTCATGCCTTGGCTCCGTACTGCTTGTCGATCCACTGGCGGTATTCGCCGCTTTGCACCTGCTGCACCCAGGCCTGGTTGTCCAGGTACCAGCGCACGGTCTTGCGGATGCCCGTCTCGAAGGTTTCGGCCGGCTTCCAGCCCAGTTCACGGTGGATCTTGGTGGCGTCGATCGCGTAGCGACGATCGTGGCCAGGGCGGTCGGTCACGTAGGTGATCTGCTCTGCATATCCCTTGCCATCGGCGCGCGGCGACATCTCGTCGAGCAGGACGCACACGGTCTTGACGATCTCGATGTTGGGTTTCTCGTTCCAGCCACCCACGTTGTAGGTCTCGCCAGGGGTGCCCGCTTCCAGCACACGGCGGATGGCGCTGCAGTGATCCTTGACGAACAACCAGTCACGAATCTGCATGCCGTCGCCATACACCGGCAGCGGCTTGCCAGCCAGCGCGTTGACGATCATCAGCGGGATGAGTTTTTCCGGGAAGTGATACGGGCCGTAGTTGTTGCTGCAGTTGGTGGTCAGCACCGGCAGGCCATAGGTGTGGTGGTAGGCGCGAACCAGATGGTCGCTGGCGGCCTTGCTGGCTGAGTACGGGCTGTTGGGCTCGTAGGTGTTCTCTTCGGTGAAAGGTGGGTCAGTGGGCTTGAGCGTGCCATACACCTCATCGGTGGAGACATGCAGGAAGCGGAAAGACGCCTTGGCAGCCTCATCCAGTCCACCCCAGTAGGCGCGCACCGATTCGAGCAGGTGGAAGGTGCCGACCACGTTGGTCTGGATGAAATCTTCGGGGCCATGAATGGATCGGTCAACGTGGCTTTCGGCCGCAAAGTTGACGATGGCGCGGGGCTTGTGCTCGGCCAGCAGGCGGTCCACCAGGGTGCGATCTCCGATATCGCCGTGCACGAAAATGTGGCGGGCGTCGCCCTGCAGGCTGGCCAGGCTCTGCAGGTTGCCGGCGTAGGTCAGCTTGTCCAGATTGATGACGGGCTCATCGGACTGGGCCAGCCAGTCCAGCACAAAGTTGGCGCCAATGAAGCCGGCGGCTCCGGTCACGAGAATCATCAGGAACTCCTGTTGTGGCGGCTGTCTTGAGCAGCCCTGCATGAATGGTTGGGGGCAATGAGGCGGACACCTGGACGATCAGTCTGCAACGGGCGATGTACTTGGCAAACGTCCCAGGTGCTTCATGAAATATCGCGCCATGCTGCCTGCGTGCCAGGCCATGTAGCGCGGTTGGCGGCGACTGGCTCGCTGGGCAGCATGCACCACCGATGTGCGAGGTGAGACCACCACCTTCCAGCCGGCATTCCAGAGCCGGGCGCAAATATCCACATCTTCGTAATAAAGATGGAATTTATCATCGAAGCCTCCCACACTGCGAAATGCAGAGGCCCTGAAGAGCAGGAACATGCCGGCGGTCCAGTCCACTGGCACCGGCGAGGCACCCTCGGCGAATGGAATTCGATAGCGTCCATCATCGCCCCCGATGGCTTTTCGCAGCAGTCCGATCGGTGTCGGAAATCGCCTGGCACTGTCTTCGGGCTGCCCCGCCGGGCTCACGACGAGTGGAGCCACCAGCCCCACCTTGGAGTCGTTCATGGCCTCCAGCAGCGCGGGGAACGGATCGACCGGCAGGCGAATGTCGGGATTGCACACGCAGAAGAATTCTTCGCGAGCGACCTTGAACGCTTGGTTGTGGTTGGCGCCAAAACCCAGCGGCGACGTGTTGGTCAGGCGCTGAACCGTCAGGCCATGGCTCTGCAGCGGCGTGCCATCAGGTACGTTGGTGGTCAGCACCAGCCTGTCTGGCCGGGTGATGCCGGCCAGATCGCCAAGCAAGAGGTTGCTCAGATGCGCTTGCCCGTGGCTGACAACGGATAGGCAGATGCTCATAGCTGGCGCAGCAACCGGAACAGCACCCGTTGAAGCGGCGGAAAGTGCACCGACAGCCAGCAAGCCATCCGCGTCTTGATCCGGTCCCGAATGCTCAGCTGGTCGCCGAACTGGCGCAGGAACGCACGCGCCTGGCGAGCGTTGCCCTGAAAGGCTTCATTGTGCTCGTCATCCCACATTCTGATGGCGATGATCACCAGCACCCGCAGTACGTGGTAGATGTTCTTGGGCAAGGCAGCGAGCCCGGCTTTCATCCGGTAGCGGTTGCGCTCCGTCCAGGCCTTGGCGCCAATGGTGTTGTTGCCGTGCTGGCGATAGTTCACCAGCGCCTCTTGCAGATACTGCCTTCGCCCGAAAGCGCTGGCCACCAGGGAGATCCACCAGTCGTGCATGATGGATTCGGCCGGTACCGGTGTGCATCGTTCCACCAGAGACCGGTTCATCATGGCCGTGCAACCGGTGACGGTGTTGCTGATCAGTTGGGCTGCAAGGCTGTCCCGGTCCGGTCGAAGGCCTTGATAGGCTGCCATCGACGGAGCGATTTCCTGGCCGTCCTGATCCACCACACGCAGGTCGCCATGGACCAGGGCCGGTGTCGATGAATCGCCTTGCTCCAGGCGGCGCATGGCCTCAAGCAGCTTTTCAAGTTTGTGTGGATGCCAGGTGTCGTCCTGATCGGCCAGCGCAAAGTAGCAGGGAGTACCTTTGCAAGGGTCTTGCTGGCTGACTTCCAGTGCGATCTCCATCAACCGGGAAAAGCTGCTGCGGGCCCCCAGATTGCCCAGCTGGTCATCGACCACAAGAATGCGCTGTGGATCGCGCGCCTGGTACTCCGCCACGATGGCGCGTGACTCGTCCTTCGATCCATCGTCCCTGCAGACGATGAGGATGCGTTCATGGCTCTGGCCGAGGATGGAGTCCAGTTGCGGCCTGAGATATCTTGAGCCGTTGTAGACAGGCAGGAGCACCAGGATCCAGGGCCTTGCGGACGCGATGGTGGATGTGCTGTTCATGGCAGATGTCGGGCGTCGCGCAAGGCGCGACGCAGGCTGGACCAGAACGCGCGGCGTTCGGCCGAAGTGAGCAGCAGATACAAGGTCTTCAGCGCCCAACGCACGTTGTCCTTGATTCGCCAGACCAGGGGTGCATATGTCTGGCGATGCAGATGCCGTCGGTTGCGTGTCGAGTAGTAGTAGCGCAGGGCACTGTGCTGAACAATGAGGCCGCGTTTGACCAGAGGGTTGTCGCTGTCTTCGCCTATGCGGTGCAGCAGGCTGGCATGTTCGCTACCGTACAGGGCATATCCCTTGGACACGGCGCGAAAACACCACTCCAGGTCGACGTTGTCGATGAAGTAGTCACTGCGCATCGGGCCGATGTGCGCCAGGGCTTGCAGGGAAACCAGCGATCCGGATGTGATCAGGAAAGCCGTGTGGATGAGTTTTCCGTCCGCGGTAGCCGGACTCTCCTGACGTTCAAGGAGGCGCCGGAACGAACGGAAAGGCATGCGTCGGCCGGAATGGGGTTCCACCAGTCGCGGTCCCACGGCTGCGACACGTCCGGGTGTGAGTGCCTGCGCCTCATCCCAGGCGGTCAGGAGGTTTTCCACGAAATGGGCGCCGATGCTGCTGTCCTGATCAAAGAGCAGGGCCAACTCATAGCCACGGCGTGCGACCTCGTCCAGTGCGCGGTTTAGGGCAGCGGCTTGACCGATGTTCTCTCCCAGCGCCAGCAAACCCTGACAGCTGGACAGCGGGTCGACGGATGCCTTGAGCTCGGCGATGTTGGACGAATGGTTGTCGATGACAAGGAAGTCACAGGCGCTGTCGTCGAGCTGACGCAGCAGGTCCATGGTGACTGCAAGGTCTGGATGGTAAGTTACCACGACCGCGCATACCCGGCGCCTGTTCATGGGAGTCTCTGGGTGACCAAGGCTCATGAGGCGCTTCGCCAGTTCAGCGCAAAGTCCCCGTCCGGTGAGAGGTTGGGGTTGTAGGCGGGGTCATGTGGCCGTCGCCCCCATTTGGCGATCCATGCCTGGCGTCGGGAGCCGAACAGGCCCAGCTCCGTCAGGAGATTGGCGCGACCTGCGAACCGCAGATCGTTGAACCGCACCTCGACTTCCGGCGTCCAGATGTTGGCAAGGCCTTTCTGGTGGAGGGACAGACACTTGTCGACGAGATCCAGCCGGCCGCCGAATGCTTCGGTAAACGGGTTTGTGTCTTGCAGGAGTTCGCGCCGGGCCACCAGCACGGCCGGCGACAAAGCCATGAACGACTGCTGCAGGATGCCTCTGCCCGCGTACCCCGTCATGTCGGTGAACAGGCCCTTGTGGGCATGTACCGCACGCATATCGTCCGTGAACAGGATACCGCCATGGTCAAAGATGTCGTCATTGCCAGCGCCATCCACGATCCTCGGCGCAACGAACCCCGCCCGAGCTTGCCCGGCAATTCTGGCCAGTTCCTCCAGCCAGCCCTCGGAAACCTCTGTCAGGGGTGTGTTCAGAATACCCACAAAATGTCCCGTGGCCAGCGCAAGCGCCGCATTCAGCCGCTGTGCAAGTGATGCTCCACGTGGCACGTGCATAACCTGAACACGCAGCTCGTCCCGATACTCAAGAGGCACCAAGGCCCCAGGGTCCATCGGCATCGAAGTGGCCACCACGACGTCGCAGGTCAGCTCACCTATGGCCTGATACAGACACGCAAGGATTCGCCGCAGTTGTTCAGCCGGGTAGTCAAATGTCAACACAAGGCTTGCAGTGCGCTGCTCAGGCCACAGGCCGTAACGCACCCGGTTGAACGCCGGCAAGTGGGTCGAAGGCAGAACCTCGCCGTCAACCCCCATCCGCGCCAGATGGTCCTTGATGGCCTGACGCGACGCGGTCGATGTGTAGGACTTTTCAGACTGCGCCAGCGCCGTGCTGCCTTCGATGGCGCGCCAGTGATACAGCACCTCAGGGATATGGACGATCTGGTCGGGCCGCAGCCGCTCCAGTGCCCGCAGTGCCAGGTCCCAGTCTTGGGACCCTTCCAGACCCAGTTTGAACCCGCCAATATCCTCGATCAGACTGCGTCGGTAGACGCCAAGGTGGCTGATCAGGTTGTGACCCAGGAACAGGTCGTAATTGAAGTCGGGCTTGAAATAGGCACCCAGGGCCTTGGCGCCCGTTTCATCGATACGGTCTTCGTCCGAAAAGATGATCCCCGCTTCGGGGTGCTGGGCAATGGTCTGGGCCACCCGCTCCAGTGCGTGGACAGGCAGCAGGTCATCCTGGTCAAGCAGGACGATGTAGTCACCTCGCGCCAGGCTCAGCGCCGAGTTGGTGCAGGCAGAGATATGACCGTTCTTTTCGCGGAACGCCACTCGGATGTTGGGATGCCGCGCCGCCAGTTCCTGAAGATAGGCGGTCAGATCAGGGTCCTGGGAGGCATCGTCTGCAATGCAGAGTTCCCATTGCGTGTAGGTTTGGGCCTGCACCGATTCGATCGCCTGCCGCAGCAGGTCCAGCGGAGGCCGGTACACCGGAACAACCACGGACAGCAGGACATCTGGCTGTTCAGCGGGTGTCTGGGGAAGCGCACTTGGGTGGCTGGTGCCGAATCGGCGCTTCCAGGCGGCGTAGTCATTGCGGTCGTGCTCGCCAGAGCCCGGGCCAGGGTTGAGTTCGTATGTGTTGATGCGGCTGAAGTAGGACCAACCGTAGGCACGAAACTCCCGCCACCATTCGCACAACTGCGGGTACCAACCCCCGCGACGGGCGACCTCACCTGGCAGCAGGCGCCAGCCATGACGCAAGCGCAGAGCCAGCATGATGGGGCCGCGGATGAGGATGGTGGCTCGCCAGAGGGTGGAATGGCGGATGGCGTCGAGCTCCTTGCGTGCCTGTTCCAGTTCCATTTGCAGATCTGCAATCTGCTTGCGCAGGCGCACAGCTTCTCGCGCAGGCACCGCGTCGGATGACGGGACCATGGGAGCGTGGCTGGAAGAGGTCGGGCGCGGATCCATAGGGGCTCCCGGCCGCTTTGCCGGGTGTTTGGGCATGAGGGGTGGTCGCCCCGGAAGGAGCGCAGCCTGCGATTATCCCGCGTTCGCAGGGCGGCCTTTGAACATTGGCTGCGCCGCCACCATCAGCAAAGTGAGGATGAGCGAGGCAAAGGCAATCAGGACAAAGGAGTTGAACTTGTACAGCCCTGGGTCTTTGCGGATTTTTGCGACATAAACCAGCGTGAGGTCTGTCTCGGCGCCGTTCACGGTGGCCCTGGGCAGGCCGGCGGTACTGCTGAGCACTGCGGTGACGGACTTGCCTGGTGCGGCGCTGACCCCTTCGATGTCGATCCAGGCGTCTCGCTGGTACACCTGGGCAAAGGTCACCCCGGGAAAACAAATGAGCTCCAATGAGTTGTCGATCAGATTCTTGACGTCAACGAGTTGCTCATTGGTGGCATCGCCGGCGGTGACCCGCAGTCGAATCAAACCGTCGTTGCGCCTTCGGCCGTAAGTGGCAAACAGCACGTCCATGCAGAAGACATTGTCCAGTTCGTGTGGTTCGAGTTGGGTGTGCTCGGTGCGCAGGTTCTGGCGAAGCCGGAAATCTGGCGTGATCTCGCCGGCAGGGCGCATACCGGCCCAAGGAATGCCCTTATGGAGGACATCCTCATTCTCATATCGCTCGATCACGGGGTAGAACATGAACAGCAGCAACGCTGCCATGAACAGAACCATGGCCGAAACGGAGCGAAGTGTCGGTCGAAACGCGCTCATATCTTCACCGTCTCAAGGAAGGGGATGACCTTCTGGGCATAGGTGTAGATGTCGGCGACAGCCAGCCCCAGTACGGCCCACAGATAGGCGTGGGGCGGTACGCGCAGCTTCTCCAGCACCAGGGCCGATGAGGCCAGCAACAACGGCACGTAGGGATAGAAGTAGCGCCCTTGGATGCCGCGCATCTGGGCCACCAGCACGTACGCCTTGAACACCTGGGTCAGAAAGATCAGTCCGAAAAAGACAAACACCAGCAGCCCGTATTGGACCAGGCGGTCTGAGGGCTCCCGGCTCAGCACCGCCAGCACCAGCGCCGTGGGGCCCAGGATCAGGGGAATCAGCAGGATGGCGTTGATGAAAGGCTCTTCCCTGAGTCCTTCTTCCAGGTGAAGCTGCGGCCAGACCCAAAGGTAGGCGGCAGTGCCTGCGATGGCCGCTGACACGATCAGCACCACCCGGAGTGCTCGGTTCGAGAGCAGGTTGGTCATCCATTCCTGCAGAGTGGCAGCAGGGTGCAAAGGTGCGGAGGGCTGCGCCAGCTGCCTGCCGTGGACCACGGTGAGCCACAGGAAGGCCAGTGCCAGCACCAGAATGACCAGCGCGAAGTACAGGAAGGGGTAGTCAGTGATGTGCGTCAGGCGCGTGCCGATGCAGAGGTGGGCCAGCTCTGGGGTCTGGCAGTAGCCGGAAAAGCCGAACAGCCCGTAGAAGCTCACCAGCATGGGATAGAAGAACGAGTCCGCGTGTATGAACTGCTCGACGGTCAGATGCGGCAGGGCTGCCTTCACCGAATCGGTGATTCCGATGTAGAAGGGGTTGCCAAAATGGTACAGATTGCGACCCATCCACCACAGCGGTGCCAGCACCGATACCAGACTGATCAAGGGTGCATGCAGGAGCCACCGGCGCCATGGCAACCTGAGTTCGAACAACAGAATCGCCACCATGGCAGCGATCATGATCCAGGCGGTCATTTTGGTGGCGCCGGCGATCGTCAGCCACAAAGCGCACAGGTAGGCATCTTGCAGCCGGTGATTCAGCAGGTACCGGATGAAGTGACGCGTGGCCACCGCCGATACCAAGGCCAGGAAGACATCGTTGGTGATGCCTGCGGACAGATTGGTCAAGGTCGGGATGAACGCCACCGACATGGCCAGCAACACCGCCTTGGCGGGGTCGACACGCATGTCGAGCATGGTTCGGAACAGCACCACTACCAGCAGTCCCAGGCAAAGGGCCGACACCAATCGGGTCGCCCTGATGTGGTACCAGCGGTCGTCCGTGATCAGGCTGGCGATCTTGTAGGGAATGGCGGCAATGGCGTAGTACAGCGGGGGATGCTGAACAATGTAGTTGGTTCGGGGAAACGGGGAGGGGCGCTTGTCGACGGGATCCATCCACAGGTCGTTGGGGATGGTGGCCTGGCCCAGCAGGGGGAAGATGTTGCCGTGGGCGATGTCCTTGACGTAGGCGTAGTGCCCTGATTCGTCCGGAATGTCGGCTGGCGGAATCACAAAGGATCCCAGGAAGATCGACTTCAACGTCACCAGCAGGAACAGCCAGATGGCCAGGCGTCTGGTCGTGCCAGACAAGGGCTGCAGCGCGCCTGAGGTATTGGGAGCCGAGGCAGACGGATTCATCTTTTAATTGTATAGTGCTAGGTTATCCATTTTTTTGGGCTGGCGCCTGTCGCCGGCCTTTTCCCCGCCGAGGATGGCTTCCCTGATCTCGATCATCGTCCCTGTCTACAACTGCGAGGCCTACCTGGAGCAGTGTCTCAGGTCGATCGCCGATCAGGGCTATCCGGATTTCGAAGTGTTGTTGATCAACGACGGTTCGACGGATTGCAGCGGCAGTCTGTGCGATGCGTTCGCTGCCGGGGATTCACGTTTCCAGGTGACCCACAAGACCAACGGGGGAGTTTCGTCGGCCCGCAACCTGGCTCTGGACCAAATTCGTGGGGACTATGTCGTCTTCATCGATGCCGATGACTACGTGGACGCCACCTTTCTTTCGAAGATGGTTGAAGCCTTGAACGACGGCGATGTGGTGGCGTGCGCCTACGATCGCGTCCGGCCGAGCGGCTCCCAGCCATTTGTGTTGGGGCAGGCGGGCCCGATCTCGCTGGAAGCGCTCTACGAGCACACGCTGTGTACCCAATGGATTGGCGGCGGATGCTGCAACAAGATTTTTCGGGCGGATCTGATTCGTCAGATGAATCTCAGGTTTGATACCCGGATTGCCGTGGGCGAAGACATGCTGTTTCTGGTGCAGTACTACCAGCGCTGCCGCTCCGCGGCCTATGTGGGCGATGTGCTGTACCACTACCGTTTCAATGAGGTCTCTGCCACCGAGGCTGGCTTTGCCCAGAAGAAGGTGAACGAGCGGACGGCCAGCATCCTGCTGGCACTGGACGCCATGGCGCAGCGAATCGATGCGGGTGTCGGGTATCAGCGGCAGGCACTGGCGTTTCGGCGGGTCCGTTCCGCGATGAGGCTCTTTTTCCAGATGGTGCTGTCGCGGACCCGTGACCCCGCGCTGATGACGGTCATCGAAGGGCATGTGCGAGCCGGCCTGCAGATCTTTCTGGCATCCCGTCACGCGCGCCTGTTTGAAAAGCTGGTGGCGGTGGCCATGGCGTTCTCCACGTGGCTGACCTATTGGCTGGCCGTGGCCCTGTCTGGTGTTTTGGCTGGTCGTCTGGCAAGCTATCGGACCTGACGGCTTCCATTTTTTGGCGCGAGCACCCGTGTATGTCTTCGATCTCTGACCAGATCCAGCACCTGGCCTCACAGACCTTGCGAAAAACCCTGCAGACGGTCCCGCTGGGGGTTTCGCGTTCGATCTCGTCGGGCACATTGCCCATCTTCATCTTCCACGCGGTGGAATCGTCGCCCAAGCCTTACATCCGGCACCTGTACGACTGCCACAGCCCTCAGAGCTTCGAGCGGGTGCTCGACGAGATCCTGAAGGAGTTCAAGCCCCTGGAAGACCTGTCCCCCGCCGGCATCGCGAATGCCGGGGCTGACCGGTTTCTGGTCACCTTCGATGACGGGTTGAGGTCCTCCTACGAGGTGGCCACACCGATTCTGGAGCGCAAGGGCATTCCCGCCATTCACTTCCTTATCACCGACTTCCTGGCGGGAACCGCCGGTTCGCGGGTGGAGGAGAAGTTCAAGGCCAGCCTGCTCATCGAACGGCTCAAGGGCCAGTCAGCACAGGAACGGCAAGACGTGCAGGCGATCCTGTCCCGACGTGGCTACACCGGGGGGGTGGACGAGGCGTTGATGGCCGTCCGGCTGGAGGATGCCTCCCTCTACGACGAGGTGGCGGAGCGCCTGGGTGTCGATCTGGCCGCGTTTTTTGAGGCGGATCGGCCGTACATCACCCACGATGAGGCCGCCGACCTGGTGCGGCGCGGTTTCATGCTGGGGGCGCACAGTTGTGATCACCCGAGGTACTGGGAGCTGGACCTGGATGCCCAGGTGGACCAGACGCTCAGAAGCGTGCGCCATGTGACACAGGCTTTCTCCCTGCCATACCGGTACTTTGCGTTCCCGTACAAGAACCGCGGCATCAAGCCCGCTTTCTACGAGCGCACCCGCGATGAGGTGGACCTGTTCTTCACCACCAGCGGTTGGGGCAACCGGATGAACCGGGACAAGGTTTTCCATCGGGTGGGGATGGACCACCAACCCGACGCGATCCAGGCGCTCAAGTGCGGGTGGCGACCCTATCCCTTGAGCCTGATCCAGTGATCAGGCCGCCTGACGGCGGTTGCCAAGCGTCCAGGGCAGCCAGCGCTCGATGACCGCGATCGCGGGCCACATGAGCAGCGAGGCCACGCACAGCACCAGCAGGCCCCAAAGGATGCTGTGTTCCATGGTGTCGAGACTGGTGCCTGTGCCGATGCTGAGGACCACTTTCACTCCCTTGATGGCCAGCATGTGCAACACCAGAATGCCCATGCTGTGCCGTCCGATGAAAGCGAGCGCGTCCTGAATCCTGACGCTGGCCAGCTGAACGAACAACAGCGACAGGCCAATGCCGATAAGTGCAAACAGCAGGAACAGAACAGGCTGATTGACGGTTGGTCCCGCCAATCCGACGGCGCCATTGATGGGTGAGAGCAAGGACAGACCGGCCAGCACCACCAGCCATAACCAACGCTGGCCCGTGGATATCTCGGTCATCCTGGCGGTGCGCTTCCAGTCCAGGCCCATCTGAATGAAGACCGCCGCCGCCATGGCAGGCAAGAGGCTGAACGGCGCCTTGATGTCTTCCTCGATCCCGGCAGCGATGGCAAACAGCGCCAACAGCAAGGCATAGCGTTGCCACTGCAGCCGCACATGGGTGTGAATCACATGGACGAGCGCTTGCGCGACGAAGAGGGCAGGAAGGAACCACAGGGGACTGTTGACCAGCAGACCATCGCCCACCGACCCGTAGAAAACGCCCAGCAGGGGCCACCAGAGCCCATACCCGAACTGCGCCACGGTTTTGCCCGCCAGCTGGGCGGCCGCGTAACCCAGCACATAGAAAACGTAACCCAGCAGGGCATAGACCAGATAGGGCAGCAGCAGGGTGGTGAGCCGGCGGCGCAGGAACTCCCCCAGAGGAGCTGCGCCGGGCTTGAAGGTCAGCCCTGCGGCAAAGAAGAACAGCGGGACATGAAAGGAGAAGATCCACATGTACCACTGGGGTACGTCCGACAGGGACCACACGTGACCTACGACGATGAGGATCATGCCCCAGCCCTTGAGGGCGTCTATCCAGGTTTCGCGGGTGGCTGTCGTCATCTTGCAGGGGGAACTCAGGAGGGGTCACCAAGGCGGCGCTGTGCGCCCGTGATCTCGGTCAGCCACTTGAGTGAATAGCCCACCACAAAAGCCAGCCCGTCGCCAAGCACCGTGGCCAGTCGCATGGTGACGCTCAGACCGATGGCGGTGCCCGTGCCGACCACCGACCCCAGAAGGGCCACCACCAGCGCCTCACGCACACCCAGCCCGCCGGGCGCGCCAGGCAACAGGTAACCGGCGATCCAGGCGGAGGTGAACATGAGCGTGAAGGTCAGCACATTCCCCTCGTTGACCCCGAAAAGGTAGGTGGCCTGCAGCTTGAGCATCACGCCGAACACAAAGAAGCAGAAAATGAAGCCGGCAGCGACCGCGACGGCGGTACCAAAGCGGGGCAGGGCCACCATTTGCCCGCTGCCCAAACGGCGCGACAGGCCCGGCAGCACGCGGTTGAGCAGCCACACCGCCACCCATGGGCTGATGGCCAGCGCGATGCCGAGGGCCGCCATGAAGGGCGTGCTGGGTATCGGTACGTCCAGCACGGCCGTGGCATCCAGGTAGATGAGCAGACCGGCACCCCCCATGGCCATGCCCGTGGCCACCAGCCACAGTGTGGAGATCAACATGGTGGTAACGGAGACACCAATGGGTACACCAGCCGCACTGGCCAGGGTGACCTGGCCAACCAGGTGGCCGACGTTGCCGGGCAGGTACTTGGCCACCTGCGCCATGCCCACGATCCGGAAGGCGGTGAGCGCAGGCAGACGCACCCCTTGGTCACGCAGCAGCGCCATCCACATCAGGCCACCACAGACCAGGTTGACGAACATGCACAGCACGGTGGCCATCAGGGCCAGCCATGCCGCCAGATCCCACCGGATCGGCGGGATGCTGTCGATATGCTGCCGGGCGGCACCGACAAAGTAGATGGCGACGATGATCAGAACGATCACGGACGCCCATTTGGCCAGTCGCCTGGACTTGGTGGCTTGGGTCATAACGAACCGCCCAACCGGTCACCGCCCGGCAGGGCGGTTGCCGAGGGGCAGCGTAGCTCAGGCCTTGTCGTTGAGCAGATCGGCAATGCGCTTGCCGGCCAGGATCGAGTGATCCATGTTGTAGTACTGCCAGTCGCCGAAGCGGCCTGCCGGGTGGATGTCCAGGCCCACCAGCCACTCGTGGATGGTCTTGACGTTTTCCTCGTAGTCCAGGTCATAGATCACGTAGGCCGGATCCACGGTCAGCACGTCGGCTGCGAGGATCTCGTCGTCCGGCCGCATGATCTTGGCCTTGATCAGGCCGTCGATGGTGGCCTGGATCAGGGCTTCACGTCCTTGCACCCGCAGCGGGCGGTGCTTGGAGTACGAGATCTCGCAGCAGACCGAACTGGTGCCCGGCGGGCAGGTCTTCTCGGAGGCGTTGCGCGGGAAGCTGATGCGGTGGAAGATGAAATCCTCGGCCTCGTGGAAGTACAGCCAGTGGTACGGGCTCATGTCCGGCCGGTTGATGCCGATGTTCACGCACTCGATCTGGTTGAACTGCAGACCGTTGATGGCATCGAGCACATGCTGCGGAATGTCATCAATGAAGTGTGGCAGGTGGGTCAGGGACAGGGTGTAGACCAGATTCTGGTATCCCACTACCTTGCCCGTGTTGAACGTGACCTGCTTGGTCTTCGGGTCGATGTGCGTGACGGTCTGGTTCAGATGGATGTTCTTCACGCCCTTGGCCAGCGCGACCGGCAGCGACTCGATCGCGCCTTCGATGGGGTACCAGAACTCCTGGTTGAAACCGGAACGGTCATCCTCGTGCTGCAGGGCCCCACGCAGCACGGACTCGAAGTCGGGCTCCGGGACGCGCCGGTCGATCCAGTTGAAGTTCATGTACTTGGGATCGATGGTCCAGATGCGCTCGGCGTAAGGGATCATCAGCTGCTCGGCGATGCCCTTGCCGAAACGCCAGTACATCCACTCGCGGTAGTTCTGCGGCTTCGGACGGTCCGGATTGCGCAACACCTCGACCAGGCCGCTCAGGCACTCGATCACGTCCTTGGCGGGCAGCCCGTACAGGTGGGCCTGATAGGGGAACTGGGTGTACAGGTCGTACTTGCCGTGATAGATAAAGGCCTTGCGCTTCTTGATCTCGATGTTGCCCTTGAGCAGGGTGTGGATGAGTTCGTGCGCGTACGGGTTGACCGTGTACAGGATGTGCGGTGCGTAATCGAACAGGAAGCCGTTGACCTCTTCGGAGCGGCACAGACCACCGACTTCATGAAGCTTTTCGTAGACCTGGTAGTCGTCGCTCTTGAGGTGGTAGCCGGTGCTCAGGCCAGTCAGGCCTGCGCCAAGGATGAGGTTCTTCGTGGTTTCCATCGAGGGCTCAATAAAGAAAATAACCCGGCATTTTACTGCCGGGTCTGGGATCAGAGGAAATGGACCTGCTGGACGTCCGGAATCAGGACATGGCTTCCCGGCACATGGCTTCGATGGCTTCGCCGGTCTTCTGGCTGGAGCAGTACTGCTCGAAGGCTGCATAACCGTTGCGGGCGATCTTTTCCCGCAAGGCCGGATCGTTCTTCAGCGTGCGGATGGCATCTGCCAGCGCCTGGGGATCGGCCGCGGGGACCAGATAGACGCTTTCGCCGTGCGTGAGCAGTTCCTGCACCGGGGCATTGCGCTGGGTGATCAGCGGCTTGGCCATGCCGATGCCTTCAATCACTTTGTTGGTCATCACCAGCGACGCACGGGTGTTGTCACCGAAGATGCCCAGGCACACATCCGCGTTGGACATGAGCACTGCCAGCTGATCGTAGGGAACGTTGTCGATCAGTCGTACGTTCTTGAGATCGAGCTCTCGCGCAAGCTTCATGTCCTCTTCGTAGGTGATGCCCCTGCCAACGATCTGGAAGGCAACCCCTTCGTTCTCCAGCATCTTGGCGGCCTTGAGGATGTGGCGAACGCCATGAAACGGCGTGTACTCGCCGTGGAAATGCACCAGGAACTTGTCGCTCTTCTCGGTGGCCGGACGCGGATAGATGGCTTTGTCGTCCACCGCCAGGAAGAGGCGGCGCAGCTTCTTGCCGTCCACCTTGAAGGTCCGCTTGAAATGGTCGATCACATGCTGGCTGTCCAGGATCGAGATGCTGGCGGCCTTGTAGGACAGCCAGTCGCTCAGACCGTAGACCCAGGCCATGAACGAACCGGCCTTGGCCTTGGCCCGGTCGAACACCATGGTGTCATAGGTGGTGATGTACATGTCGAACACGATGGGCTTCCAGGTCAGCAGACGCATCACCGGGGTGAGCAACTGGCCATAGAAACCGGTGAGCACGACATCACAGCTCGGGGCCTTCAGCATGGCCTTGAGCAACAAGCCAGGGTAGTGCTTGAACGAGCGGTCCGGTGGGAGCACCGGGACCACCTCGTGGCCACGGGATTCAAGGGCACGCATGACGATGCGTGTGCGTGAGTAGCTGGCTTCGCGCCCGGCAAGGTAAAGGATTCGCATGTAGTAGGCGGGTTGTCGGGGCGGATCAGAAGCTCAGGACGGCCTTGAGCTGGACGGCCTGGGTCTCCTCGCGCTGCTGCAGGTCCACCGCGTAGGCGGCATTGAGGTGCAGGTGGCGTGTGAGGCCCACATTGGCATTGAGGCCCAGGTAGGTTTGCTTGATGGCCTTGCGCTCAATGAATTCGCGCTGGGTGACCAAGGGCTGCGAGGCCTCGCGCATGGAGACGGTGTAAGGCGTCCGGTTCAGGCTTTCGCGGTGCATCAGGCTGCCGCCGAACTGAAGCAGGCGACCGTTGCCCAGCGAGACCGGCTGGAACTGCAGATCTACCCCCAAACCCGACACGAGTTCGTTGGACTTGATGGAGGAGAAGTTCACATCGGTCGTGTACATGGATTGCATCGTGCCGGCATTGAGCCGCTGTTGCATCTGTGTCAGCGAGACCCAGGGTGTCACGGTGGCCCAGGACGAACCCATGGAGTAGCGCAACTTGCTCTCGAACGACAGCCCGGAGCCTTTGCGCTCGTTGGCGATCGCGGTCTGGAGGATGTCGTCCTGGCCGTACTGGCCGAACTGCTGCGACAGGTGCGAGACGTGGTTGGTCCAGAGCAGGCTGGACCCCACCGGCTGCATCCAGTACAGCGTGGCGGCATGGGCCTGGAAGCCCAGCTGGGTGCGCTCTTCCATGCCGTCCAGGCGCGTCTGACCGACCTTCTGGTTCAGCGCCAGGCCGAATTGCGGCGCGCGGCCACCGGTGGCGGACTGGCCGCTGAAGTTGAAGGCCAGACCCGCGTAAGCCTGGTTTCCGGATCCGTTCAGGCGAAGCGGCGAACTGGCATCGAGTCGTTTCGCGTTGTCCATGCCCAGCGGCACCAGTGAAAAAGCCGATGTGCCGGGCTGACGCTCCTGCATGGCCAGCACCAGCAGGCCCTGGTCAATGTCCTTGTTCAGCTGGGCCGCCGATGCCGCGCCGGCTTCTAGCGCGTTGGCCCAGTTCCAGGCGCGGGTCAGATAGTGCTGGAACACCCGCGCAATGATCACTTCTCCGCGTGAGCCGAAGTGGATCGGGTCGTAGAACAGGGCAGTGGTACGGTGCTTGCTCGGGTCCTCGGTCGTGACGTTGGTGAAGCCGTACTTCTGGGGCTCGTTCAAGACCCGGTTGAAGGCCGTGTACAAATCCACGGCAATGATGTTGGGGTTGCTGTTGGCCAGCCCCGCCACGAAGTTGTTCCAGTCCACGATCTGGCCGGCAGAACGCGTCGGGTTGACACCCGGGTTGCGGCTCCAGTCGTGGATCTGTGTCACGAAGATCCGGTTGGTCCCGTTGGCGGCGCCGGCTTGCACCAGCTGGTTGATGGCCTCGGTGTAACCGGCCTTGGACGCCGCGATTTCGTTCTCTGGCTTGCCGTTGCGGCCGATGTCGTTGTAGCCGAAGTAGGTCACCGCCAGATCACGCTCGGTGACGGCGGAGCCCGTCCGCTTCCAGGTGGCGATCTGTCGGTCGATGGAGGTGGTCTGGGTGAAGGATGCCTTGGCGCCGCCGATGGCGTAGTTCTCGGTCTTGGTGACGGTGCCGTACTTCTCCAGTTCGGTCGCCCAGTTCAGGATGCCCCTCGGACCCGTGTACCCGGGATCGGAGTAACTGTCGCCGAAGACCCGCATGCGGTTGACCTTGACCTGATCGGGGCTCGTTGCACCTGCCAACGCAAACGGGTTTGGAACGGCCGGTGCGACCTCTTCCTTCTTGGGGCTGCTGGAGCAGCCCGTCGCGAGCATCAGGGCGATCGCGCTGCCAATGACGCCCAAGGGACGGAGCTGGCGCAGTAGTGGTGTCGTGACTTCCATGGAAGGGTGACCTCGCTGAGATTGAATTGTGACTTTGATGGAAAAGAGGGCCGAATCAATCGCTGCCGAACAGGTCGCGCGTGAAGACCTTGCTGTTCACGTCGGACAGGCTGCTGTGCATCCGGTTGCAGACGATCACGTCCGACAGGCGCTTGAACTCTTCCAGATCCCGGATCACCCGTGAATTGAAGAAGTTGCTGTCTTCAAGGTTGGGTTCGTAGATGACGACGTCCACGCCCTTGGCCTTGATGCGCTTCATGATGCCCTGGATGCTCGACGACCGGAAGTTGTCGGAGCCGGCCTTCATGATCAGCCGGTAGATGCCCACCACTTTGGGCTTACGACGCAGAATGCTTTCGGCGATGAAGTCCTTGCGCGTGGTGTTGGACTGCACAATGGCCTGGATTAGGTTCTGGGGCACGTCGCGGTAGTTCGCGAGCATCTGCTTGGTGTCCTTGGGCAGACAGTAGCCGCCATAGCCGAAGGAGGGGTTGTTGTAGTGGCTGCCGATGCGTGGATCCAGGCCTACGCCCTCGATGATCTGTCGGGAATCCAGCCCATGGGCTGCCGCGTAGGTGTCCAGCTCATTGAAGTAGGCCACGCGCATGGCCAGATAGGTGTTCGAGAACAGCTTGACGGCTTCTGCCTCGGTCGAGTCGAGCAGCAGGACCGGCGTGTCTTTCTTGCGTGCGCCTTCCAGCAGCAGATTGGCAAACTGCCGGGCACGCTCAGACCGTTCTCCCACGATGATTCGGGAGGGGTAGAGGTTGTCGTGCAGGGCCTTGCCTTCGCGCAGGAACTCGGGCGAGAAAATGATGTTGTCACAGCCGAGCTCTTGGCGGACACGGGCGGTGTAACCGACCGGCACGGTGGACTTGATGACCATCACCGCTTGCGGGTTGATGGCCATGACATCCCGGATCACCGCTTCCACCGATGAGGTGTTGAAGAAGTTGGTGTCGCTGTCGTAGTCGGTGGGCGTGGCAATGATGACGAAATCGGCGCCTTCATATGCCAGCTTCTTGTCGGTGGTGGCCTTGAGATTCAGCGGCTCGTGGCTGAGGAAATGCTGGATGTCCGTGTCTTCAATCGGACTTTGCCGGGCATTGATGGCGTCCACTTTGCTCTGGACAATGTCCAGCGCCACCACCTCGTGGTGCTGCGACAACAGAATGGCATTGGACAGACCGACGTAGCCTGTGCCTGCGACAGCAATCTTCATGAAAAAACGCCTGTGTGAACAGGCGCACCAATGGAAAAGACAAGCCGCGAACTGACCCGGGACGCTCCGTTCCTGGTCGTGATGATGGCGGATCCTGTGCCGTCTTCACAGCACAATACACTTCTTACTTCTTACCGGCATCGATTTTGCCACACAGGCTGGAGGTGTCGACCGCCGCGATTGGCCAGTGTTGCTCTGCTGCCAATACCTCTGACGCGGTCCGGTAGACGTTTGCGCAACCATTTGACAACCCAGACGGGCCGAAGGCCCACGTGTCCACCATGCACCCACCGAAGCTGGCGCTGCGATCGCTTGACAGGCTCCTGGTCTCAACCGCCGCCATGGTGTTGATGAGCTTGTATTACTTCTGGCAATGGGGTTCGGTATCCGAATTTGTCTTGGCCATCGATCATCACCCGCAGTTGTTCCAAGACTTCCTGGGACATTACTACCCGATGGGGCGATCGATCGATGAGGCCGATGCGCCCGTGAAAGGGTACTACTACTCTGCCTTCTTTGCGGTTCTCTTGATGCCGTTCAAGTG
Source organism: Hydrogenophaga bisanensis (assembly GCF_042665135.1). Lineage (NCBI taxonomy): Bacteria > Pseudomonadati > Pseudomonadota > Betaproteobacteria > Burkholderiales > Comamonadaceae > Hydrogenophaga > Hydrogenophaga bisanensis. The sequence goes on along the minus strand of NZ_JBHTBX010000001.1, from coordinate 531,006 downwards.
GCTGGAACCGGTGCCTGCTCTCTGGGTGTGGGGCTTGTGCCAGGGTGTGCTGATGTTGGGGCTGTCCGTGACTGCGTTGCGTCTGTTGGACCCAGCTGGAAAGGGGACGGCCTTCGCATTCAGTCTGTTGTTCTGGTCGTCATTTCCGCTGATCCACAACGCCAAATGGGGACAGGTCAGCGTCTTGTTGGTCTGGTTGACCTTGCTGTGCTTTGATGCCTACCGTTGTCGAAAGCCAGGACTGGCCGGGACCGCACTGGCTGTCGCCGCCGCGATCAAGTTCTACCCGGTGGTGTTTCTGGCCTGGTTCATGGTGCGCAGGGATGTCCGGGTGCTCGCAGCCACCGCGGCAGCGATGGTGGCATGCTACGTTCTGGTTCCCCTGGCGGTGATGGGGCCGGCCCAATGGTGGAGCTTCGAAATGGCGACGCAGAAGTCTCTGGCAGATGCCGGTTGGGCGGTTCGTGATGTCAACTCCCAGTACATCGGCCATGTGCTGATGCGTTGGCTGTCACTGGTGGACATCAGACTGGGTGTCGCCGAGTTGCGTTGGCTGTCGGCTGCGGGCTATGTGGTCTTCCTGTCGAACATGGTGCTGCTCTGGAGGGCAAGAAGGCTGCAGGACGCGAACGATCTCCGGTGGCTTTTCGGCCTGGTGTTGATTTTTCTGTCGTTGCCGATGGTCATCAAGACGTCCTGGCCCCACTATTTCGTCCACCTGGCGTTCTGTCAGGTGGCCGTGATTTTGATGGCGCGCGACATGCTGCCCGGCAGTGCCCTGAGAACTTCGGTGACCTTGCTGGCGGTGGCCTCTGCCGCCTGCTCCAGCTATTTCATGTTTGATCTCTTTCCCGACTGGCGGCGCTTCAGTCAGCTGGGCATGTTGTTTGTCTCCAACGGCCTTCTTCTGGTTGCTGCCCATCTGCTGGGTTGGCGCCAGCTGGTCAGTCCAATCGCAGATGGCCCAGCGCGTATCTACCGTCGCCTTGCACCACGCTGATCCGGACTGCAGAGATCGGAGTATCTTGAGACGTTGCTGCCCGGATGCGATGTATCCCCATGCCTTTGCTGTCTTGCGCAGGAATGCGGGCCAGTTCCTGCCAGGCGCCCTGACGCAAGGTGTAAATCGCGTACTCGGCCGCCCCGTCACGGGACAGTGACAGGTCAATCCAGTCCGCCGGGATCGGGGGCTCCACCTGGATATCCAGGTTGGTCGAGAACTGCGTATTGGCTGCTGAATCCCAGGTGGAGCCGGACAACTCCTTGGGCAGGTGGCGATAGGTGGCGGTTTGTGAACCAGACACGCGCGGCACGAAGGCGGTGCGATAAGGCTCCATGTCGGGCAAGGGCACCCTTCCCGCGTTGAGCTTGACGATGGCTTTTAGCCTGGCGGGGTGGTTCAGGGGACCTCTGGTGACCAGGCGGATGTACTCGTAGTACTGCCGCATGGCCGGATCCTTGATCTCGTTGCTGCGGAGTTCCAGGCTCTTGAGGTAGTCGGTCGGGAACTGTCGGTAGAAATGTCCGATGCGCCAATGCCGGTTGACTTTGGCAGGCATGCGGGCAAGCAACGGGTCGGAGAGGGCGCATTCGTCAACAAGGTGGACATGGGGTCCGCTCTTGAGGCCCAGGGCACCCAGCTGACAGGTGGGCTGGACTCGGTATTCGTACGCGGTCCAGTCGGGTTGGTTGAAACGAAATGCCTTTCCGGGTGCTTCGTACCCTGCTAGCGCAGGTAGGAGGCCGTGCTTCTGGAAGTAGTAGCCACGCTCATCCGAGATGCCGTTGGCTCGCACCTCCGGGATGTCGAACTCGGAGGTGCTGAGGACGGTGGACTTGAAGCTTGCACTGCCCATGAGCAAGACGCCACCACAGACCACGGACATGCCCCTGAAGTCCAGGTCCTGTCTCGCGATGCTGATGGCGGCTGCCATGAGTGGCACTGTCAGGAAACGACCTTCCATGAAGTCGCCACCGATGTTCAGCAGGTAGGCGATGTGAAGGAGAATACCCAGGGAGATAGCACGTGAGACGGCGTCCCGTGTAAATCCGAGAGCCAGCCCCGCCAGAATGACGGTGAGCGTCAGCGGGTCGTGGTCAGCACTTTGGATGAGGTAGCGAATACCTTGCCGAACGCGCTCGGACCACTCGATCCCGGTGCCCAGCTTGGCGTAGGCCGTGTTTGGAAAGGGGAACCCGTAGTACCAAGTGGAAAACAGGGTCCAAAGGATGGCAGGCAAGCCACCGATCACGACACTTTTGGCCACGTGCTTCAGCGGAAGATACCGACACCGGTACAGCACCCACAGCGACAGCGGAAATACCAGGACCAACGCGTCTGGGCGGGTCAGGTATGCCAGTGAGACCACACCGAAGAACAGCGCGAGGGTCCTGGTGTCCGGCGCCCGGTCGATGCGGATGGCCAGGAGCACGGAGACGATCAGCAGGACGTGACTGAGTGGATTCTCCAGGCCCGATGTGGCGTAGTCGATATAAGCCTTGGACAGCAGCAGTGCCAAGCCTGCGACGATGGCCCCACCCCGCAGGCCTCCCAGCCTGCAGAGCAGCAGCCAGTAAGCCAGCAGGCTGGTGAGAATCGACGCGGCGAATGTGCCTGTGTAGATGTTGGATGTGAGGGACGAGAAAGCCGCCAATACAAACATCCAGAGCGGATGGGTGTAGGCCTGAACCCGTTCGTCGATGTTGAAGCGCAATCCGTAGCCGTGCTCGAAGTTGAGCACGGTGCGCATGGTGATCATCGCGTCATCGGAGATCCATGCGGTGCGCAGGATGGTGAGCAGGAAGATGGAGCCCAGGGCAAACGCTGCAGCTTTTCGGTAACTGGTGAGGGTCATGGGCTGACTGACCATCGATCCTGCGCGGACCGGGTTGAAGAGGGTTGACCGGTTGTGGTGATCAAGCCTGTTGGTAAACCCGGATGGTCCAGGAGTGGCCGCCTTGGTTCACTGCTCTGGAACTCTCCACCAATCGGTTGTTCCGGTCCAGCATTTGCCAGACCTTGCGGGCCTTGATCATGTCGAACATGGACACCACGAACACGCCGTTCGGGTTGAGATGATCACGATACCGTCGCAGTACGGATTCAGGATCCTCAAGATAGTAGAGCATCTCATTGAACACGATGACGTCGTACTTCTGTTCGGGCTCGTAGTGCTCAACGTTGCCGACCAGGAAGCGGGTTCGCTCACCACCATGGTTCCGATCCGCTCGGGCAACTGCGTCAAGGGACAGGTCAACGCCAACATAGTGGCTGAAGATGTCCAGATTCAGGTGTCGGCGCAAGATGCCTTCGCCGCAGCCATGGTCGAGCAGGGCGCCGCCACGGGAATAGCAGTGGCAAAAGCTCGCGATGATCCCGTAACGGGCAATTTCACTGGATCCGCGCAGGTAGTCCCAGTGACCACCCGCATACTCTGCGTCCCAGTTGGCACGAGCAGTCTGCTGTGGCGAGTATTTGAAGGCGTTGACGGCGATCTCTGGCAGGTAAGCCGAGATCATGCACCGCAGGTGTCTGCGCCAGCGCTTCCAGCCTGTGGCCAACGAGGAGTAGCCAATACTGACCTCCACGGGTACCGCCGGCTGACTCGAGGGTATCTCTGATGGCTCGATGGAGTTTGGCATGGTGGCAATGCTTGTCGCCCGTCATCGGCGAAGGCCGTGGGCAAGAGTGGAACTAATAATTTCGCATCCTAGCCTGTGATCTTAATCGGCATGCATTTCATCCGGGAACCCAGATTCGGGAGTGTTGCCGTCTGGAGACAGTGGGCAGACTTAAGGCGCCAGTAAGCCAAGGGCCAGGGAGATGCTCGCCAGGCCCAGCAGGGTGGATAGGGTGACCAGGCCGGCCACGTAGCCACCGTCGTAGCCCATGCGTGCTGCGAGCACATAGCAGCTGGAGGCGGTGGGTACGGCAGAGAACATCAGCAAGGCCATTGACTGGGCGCTGCCCAGCCCGAACGCCTGGGCCAGCAAGGTGGCCAGCAGGGGCATGGCCAGGTGCTTGATGCCCAGCACCTGCATCGCCAGCAACCGGGCCTTGGCCAGCGACCCGAAGTGCATGCCGGCGCCGGCCGCCATCAGACCCAGCGCCAGGGACGACTGCCCGACCCGTTCCACGCTGGGTTGCAGCCAGCCGGGAATGGACAGGCCCAGCAGGTTGGCCACCAGCCCGCTGGCCGTGGCGATGATCAGCGGGTTGCGCACGAGTTCGCGGGCGAAGCCCCTGTTGGCGTGGCGTGCCATGGGCCAGACCGCGCCCACATTGAAAAGCGGAACGCACACGCCGATCAGCACGGCGATGTGCAGCAGTCCGTCAGGCCCCATCAGCTTGGACGCCAGCGCCAGTGCGATGAACGAGTTGAAACGGAAGCCCACCTGGGCGCTGGCAGCATGCAGGCGGCGGTCGATGTGGCGCCCCAGCCATGGCCAGTGGGGCAGCGAGTAGGACAGGGCGATGGCAGTGGTGCCCAGGCTGACCCCGGCCAGCGCCAGGCTGGAGGCCGCTGCGAAGTCGATCGGGCTGCGCACGATCGAGTGAAAAAGCAGGACCGGGAACAGGAAGTAGTAGACCAGGCTCTCGGTGGGCTCCCACACCTTGCGGTTGAGCGGGGTGAACCGGCACAGCAGGTAGCCGCAGAGGATCAGCAGAAAGTCGGGCAGCAGCAGGGGGAGGTAGGTCACGCCGTGGAGCATAGCGTCAGCCCGTGGACCGGACTGGGGGTTTTCACTTATGTGTTGTCCCCATGGTGTCCATCGGCTGGCACGGCTAGAGTCGGGGCGTCCATCCCCCGGGTGGTGGCTGATCCGTCCTGTCCCGATTCATCCGGTTAGGATCAGGGGGTCAGTCTTTCCAGCCTTTCCAGAACAGGAGATCCTGCTATGTTTTCTCGTCGTCATGTCGTTGGCTTTGCCGCCGCTTCGGTCCTGTTGGTCGGTACTGCCGCCGCCCAGGGGTTTCCAAACAAGCCCATCCGCCTGCAGGTACCTTTCGCGCCGGGTGGAACGACCGACATCATCGCGCGCGTGATGTCCGAACCGCTGGGCAAGGCCCTTGGCCAGAACATGGTGGTGGAAAACAAGGCCGGCGGCGGTGGCGTGGTGGGTGCCGCTGAATTGGCCCGTGCGCCGGCCGATGGGCACATCCTGGGCATGGCCACGGTGTCGACCACGGCGGCCAACCCGGCGATCAACCCCAAGATTCCGTACAACACACTGACCGATTTCACGCCGATCACCAACATCGCGGCCACCCCGAACGTGATCGCGGTGCATCCCAGCTTTCCTGCCAAGGACTTCAAGGCTTTCCTGGCCGAGATCAAGCGCAATCCGGGCAAGTACAGCTATGCCAGTTCCGGCACGGGCGGCATCGGGCATCTGCAGACCGAGCTGTTCAAAAGCCTGACCGGCGCGTTCATCACCCACATTCCTTACCGTGGCGCCGGTCCAGCCCTTAACGACACCGTGGGCGGTCAGGTGCCGATCATCTTTGACAACCTGCCGTCGGCCCTGCCGCACATCAAGGCTGGCCGCTTGGTGGCGATCGTCGTGGCGGCACCTGAGCGGCTGTCGGTGTTGCCTGACGTGCCGACTTTCAAGGAGGTGGGCCTGGAGCCGGTGAACCGCATGGCCTATTACGGCCTGATCGGTCCCAAGGGCCTGCCCAAGGACGTGGTGGACAAGGTCTACAACGCCACTCAGCAGGCCCTGAAGGACCCGGCGGTGCGCAAGCGCATTGAGGACACTGGCTCCCTGATCGTGGCCAACACGCCCGATCAGTTCACCGCGCAGATCAAGGCCGAGTACGAGGTGTACAAGGACGTGGTGACCAAGCAGAAGCTGTCCTTGAACTGAGCATGGATGCGGCGGCTGCCCTGTCTCGCAGCGAGGCCAGTGTCGCCGCATTCACTGACAGCCTGTGGCTGGAAGAGGGGCTGTCCCGCAATACCCTGGACGCCTATCGGCGTGACCTGATGGGTCTGTCACGCTGGCTGGCTCCCCAGGGTCGGTCGCTTCCCGAGGTGGCCGAATCGGAACTTCACGGGTACTTCGCGCAGCGCCATTCGCAAACGCGGGCCACCACGGCCAACCGGCGTCTGACCGTGTTCAAGCGCTATTTTCGTTGGGCCTTGCGGGAGCGTCTGATTGCCGGCGATCCCACCCTGAGGTTGCTGGCGGCCCGTCAGCCCTTGCGGGTGCCCAAGAGCCTCAGCGAAGCACAGGTGGAGGCCCTGTTGCAGGCCCCCGATGTGACCGATCCCCTTGGCCTCAGGGATCGGGCCATGCTGGAGTTGATGTACGCCAGCGGGTTGCGGGTGAGCGAACTGGTGGGGCTGAAGACCCACCATCTGGGGTTGTCCGAGCATGTCCTGCGGATCACCGGCAAGGGCAGCAAGGAGCGCCTGGTGCCCTTTGGTGCCGAGGCGGCCCGCTGGCTCAGCCACTACCTGCAGGAGGCACGCCCTGCGATACTGGCCGGTCAGCAGACGGAGGACCTGTTCGTCACCTCGCGAGGGCCCAAACCGGGGCAGTCCATGAGTCGCGTCATGTTCTGGCACATCGTCAAGCGCTATGCGGTGATGGCGGGGATCACGTCCACCTTGTCGCCGCACACCTTGCGGCATGCCTTTGCCACCCACCTGCTCAACCATGGTGCCGATCTTCGGGCCGTCCAGATGCTGCTGGGTCACGCCGACATCTCGACCACCACCATCTACACGCATGTGGCGCGTGAGCGGCTCAAGTCGATCGTGTCGCAGCACCACCCCCGGGGTTGATGGAGGCGTTCAGTCCTCCAGCACCCGCACCTTCACCGTCTTGCCCTTGACCCGGGTGGTCGACAGGCGGCTGGCCACCTGCCGGGCGATGGCGCGATCCACCGCCACGTAGGTGGACCATTCGTTGACGTTGATCTTGCCCACCTGCTCGCGGGTGTACCCCAGGTCGGCGGTGAGCGCGCCCAGCACGTCCCCGGGGCGGATCTTTTCCTTGCGTCCGCCCTGAATGTGCAGCGTGGCCATGGGTGGCAGCAGGGGCTCTGCGCTGGCGGGGGTCAGTTCGCTGATCGGGTTCCACCGGGCTTCGCTGCCCTGCAACTGCTCAATGCGGCCCACGCAGCCCATCTCGTCCATGCTGGCCAGGTTCAGTGCCAGACCCTTTTCTCCGGCACGGCCGGTGCGCCCGATGCGGTGGACATGCACCTCGGGGTCGGGCGTCATGTCCACATTGATCACGGCGGCCAGGCTGGCGATGTCCAGCCCGCGCGCGGCCACGTCGGTGGCCACCAGCACCGAACAACTGCGGTTGGCGAAACGCACCAGCACCTGGTCGCGTTCGCGCTGTTCCAGTTCACCGAACAGGGCCAGCGCGCTGAAGCCCTGCGCCTGCAGCACGGCCACCAGGTCGCGGCACTGGGCCTTGGTGTTGCAGAACGCGATCGTGCTGGCCGGGCGGAAATGGAGCAGCAACTGGCTGACCACGTGCAGGCGATCCTTGTCGTTCACTTCATACCAGCGCTGTTCGATCTGCGCCGGACTGTGTTGCGCCTGCACAGCAATGGTCTGCGGATCGCGCATGAACTGCGACGCGAGCTTGGCGATGCCTTCGGGGTAGGTGGCCGAGAACAGCAGTGTCTGGCGCTCCTTTGGGCACTGTTTGGCCACCTTGGCGATGTCGTCGAAGAAGCCCATGTCCAGCATGCGGTCAGCTTCATCCAGCACCAGGGTGTTCAGCGCGTCCAGCTGCAGACTGCCGCGCTCCAGGTGGTCCATGATGCGGCCGGGTGTGCCGACCACAATGTGCGCGCCGTGCTCCAAGGTGGCCAGTTGGCCTCGCAGTGGCACGCCACCGCAGAGCGTGACGACCTTGATGTTGTCGTCTGCGCGAGCCAGGCGCCGGATTTCGGTGGTGACCTGGTCGGCCAGCTCGCGTGTTGGGCAAAGCACCAGGGTCTGCACGGCAAAGCGGCGCGGGTTCAGATTCGCCAGTAGCGCCAGAGCAAAAGCGGCGGTCTTGCCGCTGCCGGTCTGCGCCTGGGCAATCAGGTCCTTGCCCAGCAAGGCGGGTGGCAGGCACGCCGCCTGGATGGGCGTCATGTCCAGGTAACCCAGTTGCCGCAGGTTGGACAGGGTGGCTGGTGACAGCGGAAGGGAGGCGAAATCGGTCGAGACAGCGGAAGACATGCGCGATTATCCGCGCTGCGGTCGACGGAGCCCACAAAAAAGCCGCTGGCACTGTGGGGCCAGCGGCTTGTGTTGGGGCAGGGGGTCAGTGAGCGGATGCCGCGGCGGCACCAATGCCGGTTTCGGAACGGACCTGTTGCGCCAGGAAGCCCGCCTTGTCCTTGGCTGCCTGCTTACTGCCGTCCAGCAGAGAGAAAAGCCAGATACCGAGGAAGCCGATGGTCATCGAGAACAGTGCCGGAGACGCATAGGGGAACGGTGCGCTGCCCTTGGCGTTGCCCAGCACCGCCTCCCACACCGAGGCGGACAACACGGTCAGGATGACCGAGGACGCCAGGCCCAGGAAGCCGCCGATGACTGCACCGCGCGTGGTGCAGCCTTTCCACAGTACGCTCATGAACAGGACCGGGAAGTTGGCCGAGGCGGCGATGGCAAATGCCAGCGAGACCATGAAGGCGATGTTCTGCTTCTCGAACGCAATGCCCAGGGTCACCGCGATGATGCCCAGCACCAGGGTGGTGACGCGCGAGACGCGCAGTTCGGAGGCGCTGTCGGCCTTGCCCTTCTTGATCACGGTGGCATAGAGATCGTGCGAGACCGCCGAGGCGCCCGAGAGCGTGAGACCGGCCACCACCGCCAGGATGGTGGCGAAGGCCACGGCCGAGATGAAGCCCAGGAACACGTTGCCACCGACGGCGTTGGCCAGGTGGATGGCCGCCATGTTGCCACCGCCCATGAGACCCCCCTTGGCGTCCAGGAACTGCGGGTTGGTCAGCACGAAGGTGATGGCGCCGAAGCCGATGATGAAGGTCAGGATGTAGAAGTAGCCGATCCAGGTGGTGGCCCACAGCACCGACTTGCGGGCTTCCTTGGCATTCGGCACGGTGAAGAAGCGCATCAGGATATGGGGCAGGCCGGCGGTGCCGAACATCAGCGCCATGCCGAAGGAGATGGCCGAGATCGGGTCCTTGACGAAGCTGCCTGGGCCCATGATGGATTGACCCGCCACAGCGGCTTCATCAGGCGTCTTTCCGGCGGATTCGGCCAGGCCGCGCTTGATCTCCACGGCTTTGGCAAACATGGCTTCGGGGCTGAAACCGAAATGCCAGAGCACCATGAGGGCCATGAACGACGCGCCGCCCAGCAGCAGACAGGCCTTGATGATTTGGACCCAGGTGGTGGCCGTCATGCCCCCGAAGAGCACGTACACCATCATGAGGGCACCGACGATGATCACCGCGATGTAGTACTCCAGCCCGAAAAGCAGCTTGATCAGCTGCCCGGCACCCACCATCTGCGCGATCAGATAGAAAGCCACCACCACCAGGGTACCCGAGGCGGCAAAGACGCGGATGGGCGTCTGGTTGAAGCGGAAGGCGGCTACGTCCGCGAAAGTGAACTTGCCCAGGTTGCGCAGGCGCTCAGCCATCAGGAAGGTGACCACCGGCCAGCCGACCAGGAAGCCGATCGAGTAGATCAGGCCATCAAAGCCGCTGACCATCACGGCCGCCGAAATACCGAGGAACGAAGCCGCGGACATGTAGTCGCCCGCAATGGCCAGGCCGTTCTGAAAGCCGGTGATGCCGCCGCCGCCAGTGTAGAAGTCGGCCGCCGACTTGGTCTTGGCCGCCGCCCACTTCGTGATGAACATGGTGGCTGCGACAAAGACGCCAAACATGGTGATGGCCGTCCAGTTGGTGGCCTGTTTTTCGGCTTGTCCGAGGTCTGCGCCAGCAGCGATGGCCGAAGAAGCCACACACAGTGCGGCCAGGGAAATGAAGAGTCGGGCATTCATCACATCACCGCCTTGCGAATGTCTTCGGTGAGTTCATCGAACTCGCTGTTGGCCCGGCGCACGTAGATGCCGGTGATGACGATGGTGAAGAGGATCACGCCCAGACCGATGGGCATGCCCAGGGTCATCACACCCGCGCCCAGCTTGGTGCTCAGGAGATCCTTCTTGAAAGCCACCAGCATGATGAAGCCGTAGTAGACGATCATCATCAGTGCCGTCAGCCACCACCCGAAGCGGGTGCGGCGTGATTTGAGCTCGATGTATTTCGGATGTGAGGCGATCCGTTGCGCCATGTCTGCATTCATGTCTTCCCTCCACGGTAGATTCGGCACACAGTGCCTCGACGTTTTGTCAAGCTTCTGTAAGCCTTGATAAATCAGAGGGAGATGCTATAGATAGGTGATTACCCGCGTCTTACTTGACGCCCCCGGAGTCTGTCGCTGGGGCATCATTTGGCGAGTTTGGGCGGTCAGCCTTGGCTATACAGATAAGCCATTTCGTCGGGGCTGAAACCGGCGCGCTGCCGCGCCGCTTCATTGAACGGCGGCCGTGGCCTTGGGGCCTCATGACGTCTGGCCAGCACGCGGTAGTGCGCCAGCGGATCGAGGTGCTCCCTGTGACACAGCCAGCCGTACCAGTGGTTGCCGATGGCCACATGTCCGACTTCGTCCCTCAGGATGATGTCGAGCGCGGCGATCCCGCGCAGCGCGGCAGGACTGCCCACCTTGCGCAGGCGGGCCTGGATCAGCGGCGTCGCATCGAGTCCCCGGGCCTCGAGTGTGCGGGGCACCAGGGCCATTCGGGCCACGATGTCCTCACGCGTCTTGATGCACATCTCCCACAGGCCGTCGTGTGCGGGAAAGTCGCCGTAGTCATGGTCCAGCAGACGCAGTTCAGCGCGAAGCAGCGCGAAGTGGGTGGCTTCTTCGTGCGCCACGCGCATCCAGTCGCGGTAGAACGCCGCCGGCATGTTGGCAAACCTCCACACCGCATCCAGGGCCAGGTTGATGGCGTTGAACTCGATGTGGGCAATGGCGTGCAGCAATGCGGCCAGTCCTTCGGGCGTGAAGGGCGAGCGGTGCGGTACCTCGGCCGGCGGGATGAGCAGGGGACGACCGGGTCGGCCGGGCAGGCATGACTCATCGGTCCTAAGGTCTTCATCGATGCACAAGGCGCGCGCCAGATCCGCGTCATCGCCCAAGGCTTCAAAGGCTGCCCACAGGCGGTGGGTCCTGGCCATCTTGGCGTCCGGATCGGCCACCAGCAGGACCTCCAGCGCTTGCTGCCGCAGGGATAGGGTAGGGGGTGCTCCAGAGGCGCTGTCAGGGCTCATCTTTACAATTCTAGGTTTCAGACAGCCGATGGAGGCAGAGGTATGGCGATCTATGAGCTCGACGGCGTGGCCCCTCGCATGGCCGATTCCGCATGGGTGGCGGACAACGCCCAGGTGATGGGGGACGTGGCGCTGGGTGAGGGTGCCAGTGTCTGGTTCGGCGCCACGGTGCGGGGCGACACCGAGACCATCACCATCGGTGAAGGATCGAACGTGCAGGACGGCAGCGTGCTGCATGCCGACCACGGTTTTCCCCTGAACATCGGTGCACGCGTCACCGTGGGCCATCAGGTCATGCTGCACGGCTGCACCATTGGTGATGAGTCGCTCATCGGCATTGGTGCTGTCGTGCTCAACGGTGCGCGAATCGGCCGCCATTGTCTGGTAGGTGCTGGATCGCTGGTGACCGAAGGCAAGGAATTTCCGGACGGTTCCATGATCCTGGGCCGTCCGGCCAAGGTGGTGCGCGAACTCACGCCCGAGCAGATCGAGGGCCTGCGCATGAGTGCGGCGCATTACGTCGAGAACGCCCGCCGCTATCGTCAGGGCTTGAAAAAGATCGGCTGATCCCGATCTGCCTTTCTTTGATTTTCAGGAATTGCCAGTGTCCGAACTCCACAAGTTCATGTTTGAAGGCTTGCCGGTGCGCGGCATGCTCGTTCGCCTGACCGATGCCTGGCAGGAAATCCTGCGCCGTCGTCAGGAGGCGGGCGGTTACCCGGCGGCGGTCACCGAACTGCTGGGGGAGATGGCCGCCGCCGCCACGCTGATGCAGGCCAACATCAAGTTCAATGGTGCGCTGGTGATGCAGGTCCAAGGAGATGGACCGGTCAAGCTCATGGTGGCTGAAGTTCAGCCTGATCTGGGCCTGCGTGCCACCGCCACCGTGCAGGGTGAGGTTGCCGATGACGCCCCGCTGTCCCACATGGTGAATGTGCTGGGACAGGGACGCTGTGCCATCACCCTCGATCCGAAGGATCGGCTGCCGGGTCAGCAACCCTACCAGGGCGTGGTGCCTTTGTATGGCGACCGCGGCGAGAAGCTGGAGAAGCTCAGCGAGGTGATCGAACACTACATGCTGCAGAGTGAACAGCTGGATACCCGGCTGGTGCTCGCTGCCAACGACCGGATGGCGGCTGGCCTGCTGATCCAGCGCCTGCCGCTTCAGGGTGAAGCCAACCTGGCGGGCAGCGGGGTGGCGCGACGGGACGAAGACCAGATCGGCCAGAACGAGGACTACAACCGGATTGCCATGCTGGCGGCCAGCCTCAAGCGCGAGGAGTTGCTGGAACTGGATGCGGAGACGATCCTGCGCCGCCTGTTCTGGGAGGAGGATGTGCGTCGCTTCGAGCCCCTGACGGGCACGAACGGTCCGCGTTTTTCCTGTACCTGTTCCCGGGATCGTGTGGCCGGCATGCTGCGCTCCCTGGGGCAGGATGAGGTGGCCTCGATTCTCGCCGAGCAAGGCCAGGTGGAGGTGGGGTGCGACTTCTGCGGGGCGCACTACCGGTTTGACCCGGTCGACGCGGCGCAGGTGTTTCTGCAGCCGGCCAGCCAGCCGCCCGGCTCATCGGGTGTTCAGTAAGCGGCTGAAGAGCCGGTGTTCGCAGGCCGGGTCGCTGCAACGTTCGCATTGCCAGGTGGCCTGACCCAGACCCCATGCCGGCAGGGGGTCGGTCAGCTCGGTTCCCAGCAGGCGCGAGATGGGGCGCAGCGCTTGCTGAAGCCGCTGGGGCCCTGATCCGTAGATGGTGTGAAACGCCAGCCCGGCTGCTGTCAACTCTCTCCGGATGACACGGTCGGTGTCCGCTCTGACAGTGGGGCTGTCCCTGAACAGGCCATCCGGGACCCAAGGCAGATCCAGACCCATCAGCAGGGTGAGGTCGTACCCGCGCTGCCGGTCCAGGGCCTCGCCCCAGAGCGAGCGGTCTCCGAAGTAAAGCTCACTGTAGGCGGCCACCACGAGGGCGGACGTGTCCGCGATCACCACATCGGTGGATCGGCTGCTGGCGGCCTCGCTGATCAGCTCGGCCTGGGTTCGGGCCAGCGCCGCCTGCTCGTGTGCCAAGGGTGCCCGACCGGCGTTTTGGCACCAGGTGCGAAGGTGTTCGTCCACGCGCGAGCAGCTCAGTCCGTGGCGATCAGCCAGGTGAACCTGGAGTTCACGTGAGAGCGTGGACTTGCCGGTCGATTCGCCACCGATCAGGCAGATGATACGCGCCACGTCTCAGGGCCGGGCATCAGGGCGCGGCCCGGTCACCTGGACAAAGATTTCGTTGGGCTTGACCATGCCCAATTCCTGGCGGGCGAGCTCTTCGACCATGTCCAGACCTTCCTGAAGGTCCTGCACTTCGCTGGCCAAACGCTCATTCCGGGCTTTGGCTTCCCGGTTGGCATCTTCGATGCTGGCCAGTTCGCGCTTGAGTGCTGCCACTTGGGGAACACTGCCCCGCCCAAGCCAGAGCTGGGCGTGAAACACCAGCAGCAGGCCCAGCAGAAGGAGTGGAATCAGGCGGCGGCCCATGTCGCTAGTGTAGTTCTCCTGCGACCTGGCGCGAAAGCGTCAGGCCGCAGATCCGAACTCACTTGAGGTTGTAGAAGGCCGCGCGGCCGGGGTAGACAGCCACTTCGCCCAGGTCTTCCTCGATGCGCAGCAGCTGGTTGTACTTGGCCATGCGGTCAGAGCGCGAGAGCGAGCCGGTCTTGATCTGGCCTGCGTTGGTGCCCACGGCGATGTCGGAGATGGTGCTGTCCTCCGTCTCGCCCGAGCGGTGGCTGATCACGGCGGTGTAGCCGGCGCGCTTGGCCATCTCGATGGCCGCAAAGGTCTCGGTCAGGGTACCGATCTGGTTGATCTTGATCAGGATCGAGTTGGCGATGTCCTTGTCGATGCCTTCCTTGAGGATCTTGGTGTTGGTCACGAACAGGTCGTCACCGACCAGCTGGACCTGCTTGCCCAGGCGCTCGGTCAGGTGCTTCCAGCCGGCCCAGTCACCTTCGGCCATGCCGTCCTCGATGGAAATGATCGGGTACTTGTCGCACCAGGTGGCCAGCATGTCGGTCCACTGCTCGGCCGACAGCACCAGGCCCTCGCCTTCGAGGTGGTACATGCCGTCCTTGTAGAACTCGCTGGAAGCGCAGTCCAGGCCCAGGGCGATTTGCTCGCCGGCGGTGTAGCCAGCGTTCCCGATGGCTTGCAGGATCATCTGGATGGCGGCCTCGTGGCTCTCGACGCTGGGGGCAAAGCCGCCCTCGTCACCCACGGCCACGCTCATGCCCTTGTCGTGCACGATCTTCTTGAGGGCGTGGAACACCTCGGCACCCCAGCGCAGGGCTTCGCGGAAGCTCGGCGCGCCCACGGGGATGATCATCAGTTCCTGCAGGTCGAGGTTGTTGTTGGCGTGGGCGCCACCGTTGACCACGTTCATCATGGGCACAGGCATCTGCACCGCGCTCATGCCGCCGAAATAGCGGTACAGCGGCAGGCCAGCCTCTTCGGCGGCGGCACGGGCCACGGCCATCGACACGGCCAGCATGGCATTGGCGCCCAGGCGGCCCTTGTTCTCGGTGCCGTCCAGGTCGATCAGGGTCTTGTCCAGGAAGGCCTGCTCGGAAGCATCCAGGCCCAGCACGGCTTCGCTGATCTCGGTGTTGATGTTCTCGACGGCCTTGAGGACGCCCTTGCCGAGATAGCGGCTCTTGTCGCCGTCGCGCAGCTCGATGGCTTCGCGCGAGCCGGTGGAGGCACCCGAGGGTACAGCGGCGCGGCCCATCACGCCCGACTCCAGCAGCACGTCGCATTCGACGGTGGGGTTGCCCCGGCTGTCCAGCACTTCGCGGCCAACGATGTCAACGATTGCGCTCATGGTTTCCTTTCGATGGGAGTTTTCAATGAATGGGTTCAGACGACCGGGGCGTCGACGCCCTCAACCAGGATCATGTTGAAGAAGGCCGTCGCGCCTTCGCGTTTGGCGCGCGCCTGTCGGTACATTTCGCCGTCGTAGAAGGTCTTGGCCTGCTCGTAGCTCGGGAAGCGCAACATCGCCACGCGCGCAGGCTGCCAGTCGCCTTCGATTACCTCGAACTTGCCGCCACGCACCAGGTATTCGCCACCGGCGGCCTTCACGGCGGCCGGTGCCTCGGCCATGTACTGTTTGTATTGCTCCAGATCGGAGATCTGCATGTCGACGATGAGGTAGGCGGCTGGCATGGGACGTGTTCAGCTGAAGTTGTTTTCCAGGAAGCCGCTGCGCTTGGTCACATCGTCCAGCGCCACCAGGGTTTCCAGCAAGGCCTTCATGCGGCCCAGCGGCACGGCGTTCGGCCCGTCGGACCAGGCCTCGGCTGGCTTGGGGTGGGTTTCCATGAACAGGCCGGCCACACCAGCGGCGACGCCCGCGCGTGCCAGCACAGGTACCATCTCCCGGGCTCCACCGCTGACAGCGCCCAGGCCGCCGGGCTTCTGCACCGAATGGGTCACGTCGAACACCACCGGCGCGCCGGATTTGCGCATCTCGGCCAGGCTGGTCATGTCGGCCACCAGGTTGTTGTAGCCAAAGCTCACGCCACGTTCGCAGGCCAGGAACTGGTCCTCGGTCAGACCGGCCTCGCGCGCCGCCGCACGGGCCTTGTCGATGACGTTGGTCATGTCCCAGGGTGCCAGGAACTGGCCCTTCTTGATGTTGACCGGCTTGCCTGACTGCGCCACGGCGCGGATGAAATCGGTCTGGCGGCAAAGAAAGGCCGGGGTTTGCAGAACGTCCACCACGCTGGCGACCTCGGCCACCTGCGATTCGTCGTGCACATCGGTCAGCACGGGCAGCCCTGTCTGTCGGCGGACTTCGTCGAGGATCCTCAGGCCTGCATCCAGGCCCACGCCGCGCTTGCTGCTGCCGGACGAACGGTTGGCTTTGTCGAAGGAACCTTTGTAGATCAGGGGGATGCCCAGCGACGCGCAGATGTCCTTGAGTTGCCCGGCGACGTCGAGAGACATCTCGAGGCTCTCGATGGAGCAGGTGCCCGCGATCAGGAATAAGCGCTGGTCCAGTCCGACATCGAATCCGCAAAGCTTCATGGCTTGTCCGATCAGGCTTTCGCCGCCTTCTGGTGTTCGACCGCTGCCTTCACGAACGCGTTGAACAGCGGGTGACCGTCCCAGGGGGTGGACTTGAACTCGGGATGGAACTGCACGCCGATGTACCAGGGGTGCACTTCCTTGGGCAGCTCGACGATTTCGGTCAGTTGCTCGCGCTGGGTGAGCGCCGAGATCACCAGACCGGCCTTGCGCAACTGGTCCAGGTAGTTGACGTTGGCCTCGTAGCGGTGGCGGTGGCGCTCGGTCACCACATCGCCGTAGATGCTGTGGGCCAATGTGCCGGGCTGCACGTCCGAGCTTTGCGCGCCCAGACGCATGGTGCCGCCCAGGTCGGAATTGGCATCACGTTTCTGGATGCTGCCGTCGGCATCCTTCCATTCCTCGATCAGAGCGATCACCGGGTGCTGGCAGGCAGGATCGAATTCGGTGCTGTTGGCACCCTTGAGGCCCGCGACATGGCGCGCGTACTCGATGGTGGCCACCTGCATGCCCAGGCAGATGCCCAGGTAGGGCACCTTGTGCTCACGGGCGAAGCGCGCGGTGTTGATCTTGCCCTCGACGCCGCGGGCACCGAAACCGCCCGGCACCAGGATGGCGTCGTACTGGGCCAGCTTCCGGGCCGCATCCGGGCCCTCCATCGTTTCCGAATCGACGTGGTCGATCTTCACGCGGACGTGGTTGCGCATGCCCGCATGCCGCAAGGCTTCGTTGACCGATTTGTAGCTGTCCGACAGGTCGACATACTTGCCGACCATCGCGATCTTCACCTCGCCTTGCGGGTGCTCGGTTTCGTAGACCAGATCGTCCCAGCGCTTGAGGTTGGTGGGCGGCGTGTTCAGGCGCAGCTTGTCGCAGATCAGGCCGTCCAGGCCCTGCTCATGCAACATTCGCGGCACCTTGTAGATCGTGTCCACGTCCCACATGCTGATCACGCCCCACTCGGGCACGTTGGTGAACAGCGAAATCTTGGCGCGCTCCTCTTCCGGAATGCGGCGGTCGGCGCGGCAGAGCAGGGCGTCGGCCGAGATGCCGATCTCGCGCAGCTTCTGCACCGTGTGCTGGGTCGGCTTGGTCTTGAGCTCGCCGGCCGCGGCGATCCACGGCAGATAGGTCAGGTGCACGAAGGCCGAGTTGTTCGGGCCCATGCGCAGGCTCATCTGGCGCACGGCCTCTAAGAAGGGCAGGGACTCGATGTCGCCCACCGTGCCACCGATCTCGACGATGGCCACGTCCACCGCGTCAGGCGTGCCGATGCCGGCGCCGCGCTTGATGAATTCCTGGATCTCGTTGGTGACGTGCGGGATGACCTGCACCGTCTTGCCGAGGTAGTCGCCGCGGCGTTCCTTCTCCAGCACCGACTGGTAGATCTTGCCGGTGGTGAAGTTGTTGGTCTTCTTCATGCGCGTTTCGATGAAACGCTCATAGTGACCGAGGTCCAGGTCGGTTTCGGCGCCGTCGTCGGTGACGAACACCTCGCCGTGCTGGAAAGGCGACATGGTGCCCGGATCCACGTTGATGTACGGGTCGAGCTTGATGAGGGTGACTTTGAGGCCGCGCGATTCGAGAATGGCGGCCAGCGACGCCGACGCGATGCCCTTGCCCAAGGAGGACACCACACCGCCGGTGACGAACACGAATTTGGTCATGACTCGGGCGAGCCGGATGCTCGCAGGAGGTGGAAAGGCCAATTATAAAGTCCGGCCACCTCGGCCCGCCCGCCGATGACTTTGAAGGTCAGTTGGCGATGACAGACAGCGTGAATGCACGCTCCAACGTTCGGGCGCTTCCGCTGACCCGGGCGATCGCCGTGATCTTGAACTCCTGCCGGCGTCCCGAGGTGTTGTCGTAGCAGTTGGGGAACCCGGAACACTGCTGGTAGATCAGGCCTGTGGCCGGGTCGATGCGCAGATTCGCCTGCATGGAGCTCAGCGCAGCAGAGTCAGCGACGATCGAGTCGATGCGCATGCTGTACTCGATGGCCGAACCCGCCGGGCCGGTGGCCGACGTGTCAATGCCCCAGACGGACATGCTGCGATCCCCCCGGCGGCGCTTGCTGTTGACTGTGCCGTAGTTGGCAGCGCCTTCGGTCAGGACCGTACCGTTGGCTGCCAGCTTGTCCATCGGGTAGTAGCTGTCGTTGTCGACAAACTGGATGCTGCTCAGCGCAGCACCCGTCGGAACCGGATCTTCGTCCTCGTCGGAGCCGCCACAGGCAGCGAGTGCGGCAATCAGGGAAATGGCAAGGCTATGGCGAAGCAGGGTACGCATTGTCCGGTTCATCTCGGTCTGGGTGATAGGTGCCTGATTATGACCAGTTTGTCTATGAAATCGGTGAAAATGGTGGTCTTCTGCCAAGCTGATACATTGCGCCCATGAACGATTTGGCTGGAAAACACATTGTGCTGGGGCTCTCGGGCGGAATCGCCTGCTACAAGGCGGCCGAGTTGTGCCGGGCGTTTGTCAAGGAGGGGGCCACTGTCCAGGTGGTGATGACCGAGGCGGCCACGCAGTTCATCACGCCGGTGACCATGCAGGCCTTGTCGGGGCGGCCGGTGTTCGTGTCGCAATGGGACGCGCGCACCGCGGCCGGTGTAGATAACAACATGGCGCACATCAACCTCAGCCGTGATGCAGATGCCATCGTGGTGGCGCCGGCCAGTGCGGATTTCATGGCCAAGCTGCTGCACGGTCGGGCCGATGACCTGCTGTCGCTGCTGTGTCTGGCCAGGCCGCTGGACAAGGTGCCGCTGATCCTGGCGCCCGCCATGAATCGCGAGATGTGGAACCACCCGGCCACCCAACGTAACGTGGCCCAGCTGGCTGCGGATGGTGCCGTGGTGCTCGATGTGGGGGCGGGTGAGCAGGCCTGCGGTGAGGTGGGTGATGGGCGCATGCTGGAGCCCGAAGAACTCTTGTACGACGTGGCGCGCCACTTCACCGCCAAGGTGATGGAGGGGCAGCATGTTCTGGTCAGTGCGGGTCCCACCTTCGAGGCCATCGATCCGGTTCGTGGGCTGACCAACCTGTCGAGCGGGAAGATGGGCTTTGCCATCGCGCGCGCCGCCCACGAGGCGGGCGCCCGGGTGACGCTGGTCGCCGGACCGGTGGGTCTGCCCACCCCGCGCGGTGTGGCACGCATCGATGTCCGCTCGGCCCTGGAGATGAAGGCGGCGCTGGAGGCGCAGGCCCCGACCGCCTCGGTGTTCGTGTCGGCTGCTGCGGTGGCCGATTGGCGCCCCGCCACCTCGCAGCAGGAGAAGATCAAGAAGGACGGCACCGGGCAGGTGCCCACCCTGTCCTTTGTCGAGAATCCCGACATCCTGGCCGGAATTGCCGCGTCGCCGCGCGCGCGGCGACGTGAGCTGTTCTGCGTGGGCTTTGCCGCCGAAAGCCACGATCTTCAGACCCATGCGCAGGCCAAGCGAGCCCGCAAAGGGGTCCCCCTGCTGGTGGGCAACATCGGTCCCGAGACCTTCGGCAAGGATGACAATGCCTTGTTGCTGGTCGACGAGCAGGGCGTGCAGGAGCTGCCAAGGGCCGGAAAACTGCCGCTGGCCCGGCAACTGGTGGCCGAGATTTCCAGGCGTCTGCCGGTGGTTGTGGCCGCCTGACCGGCGGAGGGCGTGCAGGCTTGCCCCAGCCAGCAATGCAGGTTTATCATCAGCTAATAAGCAACCAATGATTGACTGGTTGTTCGCTGATGGAGACATGTCATGGCACCTGCTGCTCGCCCTGAAGGACTTTCGCTGAACCGCCGGCGCTGGCTGGGCTGGATGACGGGCACGGGAATGGCCGCCGCGGGGCTGGCGATCGTGCCCGAGGTGCGGGTATTTGCGCAGCAGGTGCAGGACTTCATCGAAGGGCCGCCCGTACCTGACATTGCGCCTGAGCAGCTGTCCCCTCACGTGTGGATGATCTATTCGAAAGACGGTTTTCCGACCCAGGAGAACCTGGGCATGATGGCCAACATCGTGTTCGTGGTCACCAGTCAGGGCGTGGTGGTGCTGGACTCTGGCGCCTCATTGCAGATTGGCCAGATGGCCATTCGCATGATCCGCAAGGTGACGCCGTTGCCGGTGGTGGCGATCTTCAACAGCCACTATCACGGGGACCACTGGCTGGGCAACCATGCGTTCGTGGAGACCTACGGCAAGGATCTGCCGATCCATGCGTTGGCGCACACGCGGGAACAGATCGCGGGCCATGAGGGAAACCTGTGGCGCAGCCTCATGGAGCGCTGGACCAACCAGGCCACGCTGGGAACGAAGGTGTTTGCGCCCAACCGGACGGTCGAGCATGGTCAGGTGCTGCAGTTCGGAGACGTGACGCTGAAGCTGCACCACTACGGAAGGGCCCACACCCCGTCGGATCTGTGCGTCGAGGTGGTGCAGGACCGGGTGACCTATGTCGGCGACATTGCCATGGAAAACCGAATTGCCAACATGGACGACGGGTCCTACCCGGGGACGTTCAAGTACTACGATGCCCTGAAGAAGGCAGCTGGCGAGCAGCTGTGGGTGCCCGGTCATGGTCGCGGGCAGAAAAATCTGCTGGATACCTATGGGACCTTCATGAAGGGCATCTGGGAGCCCTGCGAGCGCGCGGTGAAGGAGGGTGTACCGCTGGAGCAGGCCAAAGAACTGGTGCTGAAGGATCCCCGCGTGGCCAGCCGCGCCAAGACCATGGCGGGTTTTGACAGCAACATTGGCAAGTACACCAGCTTGGCGTACCTGGAGGCGGAGAAGGAGGCGTTCTGATCCTCACGGCACATGGTGTCACCTTGGTGACATATTCTGTGAGGCGGCCTGCCTTACTGGTCGGCTTTCCTTCGGGTTTGTGGCCGATTCTGGAAGGATCGCAGTCGCTTGGATGCCACGGTTGCTGACCTTGTGTTTTTGTCAAGCAATAGACATGCCAATTATCCGTGAGGCTTGAACGGCTTTTGTAGCCACATTTCCCCAGTCGATCTTCATGTTCAGCGACAAGTTGTCGCTGTCCGGACGCCAACTTGCGTGATTCCGCAGAAGGGAATCGCGATGCTTGGCTAAGCATGTTCTTTCATAAGGACTAATGCTTGGTCACTTTGACTTTTCTCACGAACACAATGGGTATAGCTCTGCCGTGTAGCAGGCGTTCCACGAAGACGGGCCCAGGGGCCCGCAGGAGAGAAAAGTCATGGACATGAACCGGAGGCAGTTCTTCCGGGTCAGCGGTGCAGGACTGGCGGCATCCAGCCTGGTGGCTTTGGGCTTCTCGCCCACGGCCGCTTTGGCGGAGACGCGCAGCTTCAAGCTGGCCCGGACGACGGAAACACGCAGCACCTGCCCGTATTGCTCGGTCAGTTGCGGCTTGGTGATGTACACCCTGGGCGATAAGGCCAAGAACGTCAAGTCGACCATCGTCCACGTCGAGGGTGATCCGGATCACCCGGTCAATCGTGGCACGCTGTGCCCCAAGGGTGCTGGCGTCATGGACATGATCCAGTCGCCCAACCGGGTCCTGCAGCCGCAGGTGCGGGAAGCAGGCGCCAAGGAGTGGAAGACCATCTCCTGGGATGAGGCGCTGACGCGGGTGGCCAAGCACATGAAGGCCGACCGCGATGCCAACCTGGTCAAGACCAATGACAAGGGGCTGACGGTCAACCGCTGGAACACCACCGGCTATCTCATTTCTTCTGCATCTTCCAACGAATCCGGTTACCTCGCTGTCAAGGTCGCTCGTGGCCTTGGGATGGTCGGCATCGACACCCAAGCACGCATCTGACACGCGCCGACTGTGTCCAGTCTGGGCCAGACTTTCGGTCGCGGAGCGATGACCAACTCGTGGACGGATATCAAGAACACGGATCTTGTCCTTGTCATGGGTGGCAATGCCGCCGAAGCGCACCCCTGCGGTTTCAAGTGGGCGGTAGAGGCCATGCAGCACCGCAAGGCCAAGTTGATCGTGGTCGACCCCCGGTTCACCCGCAGTGCGGCAGTGGCCGATCTTTACGCGCCCATTCGCGTGGGTACGGACATTGCCTTCCTGGCGGGCGTGATCAACTACCTGTTGACCAACAACAAGATCCATCTGGATTACGCCAAGTTCAACACCGACCTGACCTTCCTGACCAAGCCGGATTTCAAGCTGGAAAACGGGTTGTACAGCGGGTACGACGAGTCCAAGCGGTCCTATAACAAGGCCAGCTGGGGCTACCAGATCGGTGAAGACGGCTTTGTCAAGGTCGACGAGACGCTGCAAGACCCTCTGTGCGTGTACCAGCAGATGAAGAAGCACTTCAGCCGCTACACGCCCGAGGTGGTCAGCAAGATCACTGGCACGCCAGTGGACACCTTCCTGAAGGTGGCCGAAGCGATGGCGGAGACGTCGGCGCCTGACAAGGTGATGACCATTCTCTACGCGCTGGGCTGGACCCAGCACTCGGTGGGCTCGCAGAACATCCGAACCATGGCCATGATCCAGCTGCTGCTGGGCAACATGGGCCGGCCAGGCGGCGGTGTCAATGCGCTGCGGGGTCATGCGAACGTGCAGGGCATCACGGATATGTGCGCGTACTCCGAGACGCTTTCGGGTTACATGGGGGCGCCCACCGACAGCGATCCGGACTACGAGACCTACATTGCCAAGCGGGCACTCACGCCGCTGCGGCCCAATCAGATGAGCTACTGGCAGAACTTCAAGAAGTTCCAGGTCAGTCTGATGAAGGCCTATTACGGCAACGCCGCCACGGTGGACAACAACTTCGCCTACGACTGGTTGCCCAAGCGCGATGGCGCCTACGACGTGCTGGCATTGTTCGAGCGCATGCACCAGGGGCAGATGAATGGGTTCATCTGCCAGGGCTTCAACCCGCTGGCGGCGGTGCCGAACAAGAAAAAGCTCTCGCAGGGTCTGGCCAAGCTCAAGTACCTGGTCGTGATCGATCCGCTGGAGACCGAAACCAGCGAGTTCTGGAAGAACTACGGGCCGATGAACGACGTGAAGTCCGAAGAGATCCAGACGGAGGTGTTCCGCTTCCCGTCGGGCTGTTTTGCGGAGGAGGCCGGTACCTTCACCAATTCCAGTCGGGTCCTCAGCTGGAAGGACGCAGCGGTCCCCCCGCCCGGTCAGGCCAAGGTCGACAGCGAGATCGTGGCTAGCCTGTTCATGAAGTTGCGCAACATGTACGCCAAGGAGGGAGGCGCCCTTCCCGAACCGGTGGCTGCGCTGAACTGGCCCTACATCAACCCGACCAAACCCAGTCCCCAGGAACTGCTCAAGGAAATCAGTGGCAAGGCGCTGATTGATCTGACCGATCCGAAGGATCCCACCAAAGTGCTGGTCAAGGCCGGTGAGCAGGTGGCAGGCTTTGGCGTCTTGCGCGACGATGGCAGCACGAGCTGCGGCAACTGGCTGTATTCGGGGTGCTGGAGTCAGGCAGGCAATCTGACCGCACGGCGCGACAACAGCGATCCGTCCGGCTTGGGCGTGTTCCAGAACTGGGGATACGCCTGGCCTGCCAACCGGCGCATCCTCTACAACCGTGCCAGTGCGGACAAGGATGGCAAGCCCTGGGATCCCAGCCGCAAGTACATGGCCTGGAATGGTACTGCCTGGGCGGGCGCGGACATCCCAGACATGCGCCCGAACGCAGCGCCTCAGGAAGGGGTTGGCTCGTTCATCATGACCCCGGAGGGTGTGGCACGACTGCACGCTGCGGGCATGGCGGAAGGGCCTTTCCCCGAGCACTATGAACCGTTCGAGACGCCAGTGGGCTTCAACCCCATGCACCCCGACAACCCCAAGGCCACCAGCAATCCGGCCGCGCGGGTCTACAAGGGTGACCTGGAGGCATTCGGCAAGAAGGACGAGTTCCCGTATGCGGCGACGACCTACCGGTTGACGGAACACTTCCATTACTGGTCCAAGCATTCGCTGAGCAATGCCATTGTCCAACCAGCGCCCTTTGTCGAGATCGGTGAAGAGCTGGCCAAGGAGAAGGGCATCAAGCAAGGGGAAATGGTCAGGGTCCGCAGTAACCGCGGCGAGGTTGTGGCGGCCTGCGTGGTGACCAAGCGCATCAAGGCGCTCGATGTGAACGGACAGAAAGTGCACCATGTGGGTATCCCTATCCACTGGGGCTTCAAGGGCGTCACGCAGAACGGCTATCTGGCCAATGCGCTGACACCGTTCGTGGGCGACGCGAACTCCCAGACACCGGAGTTCAAGGCGTTCCTGGTCAACATCGAAAAGGCCTGAGAAGGAGATCACCATGGCAAGTCTGCAAAGCCTTGACGTGGTGGCCCGTTCGGCCACCACAACACCCACACCCCAGGTCCGTACCGCGGTTCCGGAGGTTGCCAAGCTCATTGACGAGTCCAAGTGCATCGGCTGCAAGGCCTGCCAGGTCGCGTGCATGAACTGGAACGACCTGCGAGACGAGGTTGGCACCAACATCGGGGTTTACGACAACCCCAGCGACCTGACGCCCAACAGCTGGACGGTGATGAAGTTCTTCGAGGTGGAGCCCGAGCAGGGCAGCCTTGAATGGCTGATCCGCAAGGACGGCTGCATGCATTGCGACGACCCGGGCTGCCTCAAGGCCTGCCCGTCGCCCGGCGCGATCGTGAAGTACGCCAACGGCATCGTCGACTTCATCAGCGAGAACTGCATCGGCTGCGGCTACTGCGTCAAAGGGTGCCCGTTCGATGTGCCACGCATCAGCCAGAAGGACAACAAGGCGTACAAGTGCACCTTGTGTTCCGACCGGGTGGGTGTGGGCCTGGAGCCTGCCTGCGTGAAGACCTGCCCGACCGGCGCCATTTCGTTCGGAACCAAGAGCGATATGGTGGCTTACGGCGAGAAGCGCGCTGGCGAACTCAAGGAGCGTGGCTTCCAGCAGGCCGGTCTCTACAACCCGCAAGGGGTGGGCGGCACGCACGTCATGTACGTGATGAAGCATGCCGACAAACCCGAGCTGGTGGACCTGCCGAAGGACCCCTCGATCAGTCCGGCGGTGTCGCTGTGGAAGGGTCTGGCCAAGCCTCTGGCGGTGGCCGGTGTGGTCGGCGCCATGGTCGCCGGCTTCTTCCACTACATGAAGGTGGGCCCGGTTGAGGACAAGGCTGAGAAGGAGGAAGCGTGATGGCTCAGAAACTGCTTCAGCGCTACAAGGACGGTGACCGGATGAACCACTGGTTCATCGCGATCATGTTCTTTCTGGCCGGACTTTCGGGTCTGGCGTTCTTCCATCCCAGCCTGTTCTTCTTCAGCAACCTGTTCGGGGGCGGGCAATGGACGCGCATCCTGCATCCTTTCCTGGGTGTGCTGATGGTGGTTGGCTTTCTGGGGCTTTTCTTCAAGCTCTGGAAAGAGAATCTGATCACCGCGGCCGACCGGGAGTGGAAGAAGCATGCGGGTCGCATGCTCCGGGGTGACAAGGCGGGCATGCCGCCGGTGGGCAAGTACAACTACGGTCAGAAGGTCGTCTTCTGGCTGATGTTTGTCAGCCTCGTCATCCTGCTGGTCACCGGTGTGATGTTCTGGCGACCCTGGTTTGCGCCTTACTTCAGCATCCCGGTGATGCGCATCGCGGTGCTGCTGCACTCGGTGTCTGCCGTGGTGCTGATCCTGACCACCATCGTGCATGTCTATGCGGCTATCTGGGTCAAGGGAACGGTGCGGGCGATGACGCGTGGCACCGTGACCGATAGCTGGGCCAAGCTGAACCACCCGCTGTGGCATGAGGAAGTGACCAAGGGGCGCTGATGCCCCCCGACACCCCGGGCCGCCGGTCCGGGGTGTTCATTTGAGATTGAGGAGAATGATTCGATGACCGCCAGCGCCACCGTGCGTGTGATGAGCCCTGAAGAGATTGCCGCCCGGGCAGGGGAAGAGACGCCTTTCCTGCACTGGCCGCAGCGCGAATCTGTGTTCGCCGAGCGTGAAATGCGGCTTCGCCAGCTGGCGCGTGGGCACGCCATGGAGGACTATCTGGGCTTTCTGGCGCGCATCGCCCATCAGCAGCAGGGCCTGCTCAAGACCTTTCCCTCCGTACCTTTGCCGGATGCCCAGGCGGCAGACCGGGCTGCCCGGGCGGGCCTGCCGTTGATTCCCGCAGCCGACTGGCCTAGGGATCCGGCTTGGCGCCAGGTGGTGCGTGACATGAGCCAGGCGCTGTCCCAGGAGGTTGCCGGCAAGGCTGCTGAAGTGCTGAGCACTCTGGCCGACGCCGATGAGGTATTTCTGGAGCGGCAGGCCGATGCCCTGCTGCACGGCCTGGTGACAGGACTGGACCTGGCCACGGCTCCTGTGGTGGGTGCCGCCCTGCAGGTCTACTGGACGCACATGCTGCTGGCCACCCGTGACCTTCACCAGGGCCAGGGACAGCCGTTCGGGCGCATCGATGACGAGACGGTTTGCCCCTGTTGCGGCAGCCGACCGACAGCCAGCGTGACCCGCAGTGCCGGAGAGTCACTGGGGCAGCGTTACCTGCATTGCTCGCTGTGTGGTCTGCAATGGCACATGGTGCGTATCAAGTGCCCCCACTGCCTGTCGGGCAAGTCGCTGGCCTACCAGTCGCTGACCGGGAGTTCGGGTGACTCCGACAGTGCTGCCGCGACCGCGAAGGTGCAGGCTGAGACCTGCGACGATTGCGGCACCTATCTCAAGATCGTTCATACCGATCGTGATCCCTTTGTGGACCCGGTGGCCGATGATGTGGCCTCGGTCACGCTGGATCTGCTGGTCGCCGAAACGGGCAAGGAGCGCCATGGGGTGAACTTCATGCTTTTGTTCGGTGATGGTGGTGGGGATCCACCCCCTGATCAAGGGGGGCAGTGATGGCCCGGCTCGAAGAATCCGTCGTCGACGGTTCCAGGGCCCCCGGCAAAGCCAGCCCCAAGGACCTGCCTTCTGTTGACCGGCTCCTGCGCGAGCCTGTCGTTGCACAACTGGTGGCCGAGCACGGCCACAGCTGTGTGGCCCAACAGGTGCGTTTGCTGGTAGACGACTTGCGATCCCGTGTGCTCCAGGGGACGCTGGAGGCCTCCGAGGTTGGCGCAGAGGCGCTGTCTGCGGCCGTGCAGCAGCGGGTGGCGGGCCGGCTGGCGCCGCGCATGCGCAACGTGCTCAACCTGACCGGCACGGTGATTCACACCAACCTGGGCCGTGCGCTGCTGGCCGACGAGGCCCTGGCCCACCTGCTGAAGATGATGTCGGGGCCGAACAACCTTGAATACGACTTGGCGACGGGTGGTCGTGGTGACCGGGATAGCATCGTCGAGGAACTGCTGACCACCCTGACGGGTGCCGAAGCGGCCACCATCGTCAACAACAATGCGGCGGCGGTACTTCTGACCATTGCAGCGTTGGCCCGTGACCGGGAGGTGATCGTCTCGCGCGGTGAGCTGGTCGAAATTGGGGGTGCGTTCCGCATGCCTGATGTCATGGCCAGTGCCGGCGCTAACATGGTCGAGGTGGGGACGACCAACCGCACCCATCCGCACGACTACGAGCGTGCCATCAACGACCGCACCGCGCTGTTGATGAAGGTGCACACCAGCAACTACGCGGTCCAGGGATTCACCTCGGCCGTGAGCGAGGCCGAGCTCAGTGCCATCGCGCATGCACGGGGTCTGCCCGTGGCCACCGACCTGGGCAGCGGCGCGCTGGTGGATCTGGCCGCCTGGGGCTTGCCCCGCGAACCCATGCCGCAGGAGATGCTGGCCGCTGGTTGCGATGTGGTGACTTTCAGCGGTGACAAGTTGCTGGGCGGACCGCAAGCAGGACTGATCGTGGGTTCCAGGGCGTCGATCGGCAAGATCCGCAAGTACCCGATGAAGCGGGCCCTGCGCATGAGCAAGTTGCCACTGGCCGCATTGGAGGCCACGCTGATGATTTACCTGCGTTCCGATCGTGTGGCGCAGGATTTGCCGACGTTGCGGCTGCTCACCCGCCCTGAATCGGACATTCGTCGCCTGGCGCAGGCTCTGTTCCCTGCTGTGGCCGAAGCGGTTGGCCCACGGTTTTCGGTGAGCGTCGAAGGCATGCAGGGCCAGATCGGTTCGGGCTCGCTGCCGGTCGAGCGGCTGGCGTCGGCGGGTCTGGCCATTGCGCCGGTGGCCAAGAAAGGGGCAGGTCGTGCCCTGGATGAATTGGCCACGGCCCTGCGGCGCCTGCCGGTACCGGTGATCGGGCGGATCTCCGAGGACCGCCTGCTGCTGGACCTGCGTTGTCTTGAAGACAGCGCTCTTTTCGCTGCCCAGTTGCCCGCCCTGCGGCAGGCGCTGAGCTGAGTGTGCTGTGCAATGAACCATCAGGAGACGACATGAGCCTCGATCGACGCCATTTCCTCACCGCCGCTGGCGCGAGCGCCGCCACCTTGCTCACGGGCTGCGCCAGCGGCGCGGGCACCGGCGGCAAGGCGGCCGCGCTGCCCTTCTTCATCGGCCAGCCAGCCCAGACCTTGCTCGCCAAGGGCAAGGCCCCCCGCGTGGTGGTCTGCGGCGGTGGCTGGGGCGGCCTCACCACGGCCAAGTACCTTCGCCAGCTGGCGCCCTCGGCCGAGGTGGTGCTGCTCGAACGCAACCCGGTGTTCTTCTCCTGCCCGATCAGCAACAAGTGGCTCGTGGACATGGTGGACACCAGCTTCATCACGCACGACTACCTGCGCGTGTCCGAGCGCCACGGCTACCGCTTCATCCAGACCGAGGTGCTCGAGGTCGATCGCAGCGCCAAGCGCGTCGTCACGACGCTGGGTTCGCTGGATTACGACTACCTCGTGCTCGCGCCGGGCATCCGTTACAACTACGAGGCCTGGTTCGGTAACGACCGGCGCATCGCGGACGCGACGCGCGCGCGTTTCCCGGCGGCCTATATCACCAACAACGAGCACTTCGCCCTCAAGCAGGCGCTGCACAACTTCAAGGGGGGCGATTGGGTCATGACCCTGCCGCCCCCGCCGCAGCGTTGCCCGCCGTCGCCCTATGAGCGCGCCTGCATGGTGGCGTGGTACTTCAAGCACAACAAGATCAAGGGCAAGGTCACCATCCTGGACCACAAAGATGGCGTGCGTCCCATCGGCCCTGGCTTCCGCGCCGCCTTCAACGAGCTCTACAAGGACTACATCACCTATGTGCCCAACGCGCACGTGCAGTCCATCGATCCGTTCAAGAAGGAGATCAAGACCGACGCGGGCGACATGAACTTCGATCATGCGGTGCTGATGGCGCCGCACCAGGCCGGCGACCTCGCGTGGAAGGCCGACACCATCGGCCGCACCGGCGAAGGCAAGCCCAGCGGCTGGGCCGACGTGGACCCGCTCATGCTGCACCTCAAGGGCGATCCGAACGTCTACGTCATTGGTGACGCGGTCGGTTTCGTCTCGCCGCAGTTCGCCTTCTATCCCAAGAGCGCGCACGTGGCCAACAAACACGGCCACATCGTGGCGGGCTACATCGCCGAGCGCATCGCTGGCCGCAGCCCCAAAACCAACCTGCCCGACAACCTCTGCTACATGATGGTCAACGGCGATCCGCGCGAGGCCATCAGCGTGCAGTTCGACTACAAGGTCAACGACAAAGGCGTGATCGAGCAGACGCAGATCGACATCAATCAGCGCAGCGGCGACCTGGTGAAGGAAAACTTCCGCTGGGCCGGGCTCAAGTTCGAGGACATGTTCGGCTGATCGTCGGACGCGAGCACCATCACATGATCGTCGGTACCGCAGGACACATCGACCACGGCAAGACCACACTGGTGCGCGCGCTCACCGGTGTGGATACCGATCGCCTGCCTGAAGAGAATAAGCGTGGCATCAGCATCGAGCTGGGCTATGCATTCATGGACGGCCCTGACGGATTGCGCATCGGGTTCATCGACGTCCCCGGTCATGAGCGGCTGGTGCACACGATGGTCTCGGGCGCCACTGGCATTGATCTGGCGCTGCTGCTGGTGTCGGCCGACGACGGGGTGATGCCTCAGACACGCGAACACCTGGCGGTGCTGTCGCTGCTGGGGGTGCGCCACGGACTGGCCGTGGTCACCAAGTGCGATCGGGTGGATCCGGCACGGGTGACCGATGTTGTGGCCCAGGTGAAAGAGTTGCTGCAGGGTACCAGCCTGTCCGGTGCGGCGGTGCTGCCGGTGTCGGCGCAGACTGGCCAGGGCATGGACGAGCTGCGAACGCAGCTGTGGGCCGAGGCACGGACTATGGCCGGGCACCCCCGCACATCGGACGCTTTCCGCCTGGCGGTGGATCGCAGCTTCACCCTGACCGGGATCGGTACCGTGGTGACGGGCACCGTGCATGCGGGGCAGGTGAGTGTGGGGCAGGAACTGGTGTGCCTGCCCGGTGGGCAGCGCGTGCGGGTACGCAGCCTGCACGCGCAGAACCGTGAAGCGCAGCAGGCCAGCGCCGGGCAGCGTTGTGCGATGGCCCTGGCCGGCGTCACACGCGAAGAGGTGGCACGCGGTGACTGGGTGACCGACCCCTTGGTTGCCTTGCAGACTGATCGGCTGGACGCCCACCTGAACCTTTGGGTCGCAGAGACCAAGGCTCTGCGCTCGGGTACCCCGGTGCACCTGCACCTGGGATCGTGTGAGGTCATGGCCACGGTGGCGGTGCTGGATCCTCCCGTCCTGGAGCCCGGTGGCAGCGCATTGGTGCAACTGGTGCTGCGGCGGGCAGTGCCCGCCTGGCACGGTGACCGGCTGGTGCTGCGGGACGAATCTGCCTCGCGCACCCTGGCGGGAGGGGTCGTGCTCGACCCCTTCGGACCCGTGAGATACCGGCGCACCCCGCAGCGACTGCAGGCGCTGCAGGCGCTGCAGGCGCTGGAGATTGCAGATCCCTCTGAGCGGCTGCAAGCGGTGCTGGATGCTGCGCCGCAGGGGGTGGATCTGAAGCGCTGGCGGGCTGCCCAGGGAGGACTTGCCTCGGCGCTGCCTGAACCGACGCTGCATGCCAGCGATGGCCAGCACGACATGGCGTTGGCTGACGGGCATGCGGCGCGGGCTCAGGCTCAGGTGCTGGCCGCGCTGGCGGCGTACCACCAGCAGCATCCGGACGAGCTCGGGCCGGACATGGCCCGTCTGCGCCGGCTCGCGCTGCCCAAGCTGGCCGAGCCGCTGTGGCGTGCGCTGGCCGCTCGCATGCAGGCGGCCGGCCTGATCGGCTCTCGCGGGGCGCTGGTGCATCTGCCCGAGCATGGCGTCCGTCTGTCGGCGGCCGAGGAGCGCATTGCCCAGAAGGTGGCACCCAGCCTGGCGCGTGCTGGGTTCGAAGGTGCCTGGGTGCGGGACCTGGCCAGGGACACTGGTGAGCCCGAGGCACTGATGCGTGTGACCCTGCTTCGGCTGGCGCAGCGGGGGGAGTTGTATCAGGTGGTCAAGGATCTCTACTATCCCGCATTGACCATGGCCGAGCTGGCCCGCATCTGTCGGGACGTGGCCGCTGCTCACGATGGCGTCGTGCTGGCGGCCGATTACCGGGATGCCACCGGGCTGGGCCGCAAGCGCGCGATCCAGATTCTGGAGCACTTCGACCGCATCGGACTGTTGCGTCGTGTGGGGGATACGCATCGCTTGCGCGCCGACTGCGGTCTTTTTCAGGAGGCGACGGTATGATCGCCGCTCGTCATTGGCCCGGTCGTTTCGGGCGTGTTTTTTCTGCGGAAGGGAAACGATCCTGGTGGGTCGGCCGGGCTTCAAACCCGGTGGGTGGCGCCATGCGTCGCCGGGTGGGTTCGACTCCCATTCCCTTCCGCCATTTCTTTGTTGGCCGGGGCGCACATGACGGATCCGTCTGACCTGCTGTATCTCATCGAGCACCAGGTGTGGGCCCGGCTGGATGACGATGGCCTGGCCACCATGGGCATCACCGCGCTGGGGGTCCGGCTGTCTGGCGAGATCTACATGTGCCGGCCCAAGGGTGTGGGCATGGTCATCGAGCAGGGGCGCTCCATGGGTGTGGTCGAACTGGCCAAATCCATCGTGTCGGTCAAGGCACCGCTCAGCGGTGAGGTGGTCGAGGTCAACACCCTCCTGCGTGACCAGCCTGAGCGGGTGCATCAGGATCCCTACGGGGCGGGCTGGCTGTTGCGGATCCGTCCCTCGGCACTGGACACGGAGCGTGCCTTGCTGGTGACAGGTCCATCGGTTCCAGAGGCCATGGCTGCCCACGCGCGGCTGTTCCGCATCGAAGACTGAACGCCATGGGTTTTGAGGCCAATTCACTGCAGGGTGTGGCGTTGTTGCTCTGGGCTACCGAGCCAGATGCTCCTCACCGGCTCGTCACGCCCTTCATGCACGCGGCCGCAGCTGCAGCGATGGACATGCCGGTGGAGTTGTACTTCACCGCGCGCAGCGTGCACCTACTGGTACCTGGTGTCGCGCAAGCGCTCAGGGCCAGCGAGCGAACCGAGCGCACCGTGTATGACGCGATGCGTGATGCGGCTGAACATGGTGCTGTGTTCTATGCCTGCGCCGAAGCGTTGCGTGCGCAGGGACTGGCGGGCCAACCACTGATCGCGGAGTGTGCGGGGCACGGAGGCACCGTGCAGTTCATGGCGAGAGCGGCCGACCCAGCCTGGCGCACGCTGGTGTTTTGACTATTCGTCAGAGGCGTATCTTTTTTACTTTTTTCCGCAGGGGGCCACAGGTGAACGACAGCTTTTCAAGAACGGTGATCGTTTTCCACCACGACGGATTGGGACAGGCCGAGCCATCACTTCGCCATCGTTTGGTGAAGAGCTATTTGCGCACCATCATCGAGCTCGGTCAGCTTCCCAAAGCTCTTCTGTTTTATGCCGGTGGTGTGAAGCTGGTCGCGCAGGGAACACCGTGCCTCTCGGAGCTGGTCGAACTTGCAGCGGCAGGCGTGCCATTGATTGCCTGTCGAACCTGTATCGAGTTCTATGCGCTGCAAGATCAGGTGGTGGTGGGAGAGATCGGCAACATGCTGCGCATCGTGGAGATGCAGGCCGATGCATCCAAAGTGATCACGCTTTGACTTGCTGTAAAAACACGAATGAACAGCCACGCTCGCTTCATTGCCTTTCGCCTCTTGCCCGGTGACGACCTTCTTGAAGGCGTTAGCCGTCATGTTTCAACTCACCAGATCAAGGCGGGATGGATCGCTGGTGTGGTGGGCAGCCTCAGTCGGGCCTCACTGCGTTTTGCCGCGCAGGCCGAGAGGACGCTGCTGGAGGACACATTCGAGATCATCGCGCTCTCCGGTACTCTGGATGCGGAGGGTGCTCACCTGCATCTGTCTGTTGCTGATTCCCAGGGGGTCATGCTAGGCGGCCATGTAATGCCGGGCTGCATTGTGCGAACCACCTGCGAATTGGTCGTCGGTGACCTGGAGTCGATCTCGTTCCACAGAGCACCCTGTCCCTTGTCCGGTTACGACGAGTTGGTCGTCTCCTCCCGCAATCCCTGATCGAGAGTCCATCCACATGAACACCTTCTTCTCTACCCGCGCGCTGACCCTGATGTCCGCCGGTATTGCCATCAACATGACACTGGGTCAGCTGGCTTCCATGCTCAAGCTGCCGCTGTTCCTTGATGCCATTGGGACTCTGATCGTCGCGTTGCTGTCAGGCCCTGTGGCTGCGCTGGTCACCGGCCTGATGACCAACCTGATCTGGGGTCTGATCTCCAGTCCAGTAGCCGCGGCTTTTGCACCCGTTGCTGCGGTGATTGGTCTTGTGGGTGGTCTGTGTGCCCGTTCGGGCGGATTTCGCACATTACCGCGGGTGCTGCTCTCCAGTCTGCTGATAACTGTTGCCGTGGTGTTGGTGGCCACGCCGATTCGAACCTACCTGTTCGGCGGGGCAACCGGTAGTGGAGCGGACTTCCTGGTGGCCTACATGAATGTGCTGGGTACCAAGCTGATCGAATCCGTCGCCATCACGGTGCTCGGTACCAACCTGGTGGACAAGCTCATTTGTGCGCTGGTGGCATGGTTTGCGGTGCGGGCTTTGCCGCAACGCGTTCGCTCGCAGTTTCCGCACGCTGCGCCCGTGAGGTGAAAGACGGCAACCTCGGGGCCTGAGGTGGCTGAGGTTTTCTCGGTTCACCCGGGCGTCACGGCCATGCTGCACCCTTTGACCAGTTTCGTGCTGATTCCACTGGTTGTAACGATCTCGTTGCGACTTGATGACACCCTTTTGTTGGCCTTGCTCCAAGGTGTGTCGTTGGCATGGATGCTGTCGAGGTCTCTATGGATCAGACGACTCAGACAGTGGTGTCTGGTCCTGGGGCCGCTGGCCGTTGGCCTCGTACTTGTTCACATGCGCTGGTCAGAGCTTTGGCGCGGTGTGCCATTCGAGGAACTGCTCCCTGGGCTTGTCCCTTCAATCCATCTTTGGTTGCGCATCGGCAGTGTCTTGGCTTGTGCGCTTTGGTGGCTGGCGACCACGCCCACGCAACGGATCGTGAAGGCAATGTTCGCGAGCAGACTACCCCCAGGAATGGCCTATCTGCTCGTCAGCCCGTTGCTTCTGGCCGAACAGCTCAAGACGCGCCTTGCTGTCGTGCAGGAGGCGCAGGCCGCGCGAGGTTTGGATACCCACGGACCGTGGTACCAACGGTCGACCCAGTTGCTATCCCTGGCCTTTCCGCTGTTGCTGTGGACGCTGTCAGAGGTCAATGACAGGGCTGCGGCGTTGGAGACGCGGGCATTTCGTCGATATACCCGGCGAACCACCCTGGACTCGCCTGTGGCTGCACCATGGGAGCGCTGGTTTGTCAGAACGACCTTGGTGGTCATACTGCTGATTCTGGGGAGCTTCGTTTGGCACTGATCCGGTTTGAACAGGCAAGTCTGACCCGGTCTCATGCCGATTCGCCAAACTTGCAGGCGCTGAACTTCGAAGTGAAGGCAGGAGAGATTCTCGCTGTGATGGGAGGTTGTGGAAGCGGCAAGACGACGCTCGCCTGCTGGATGGCAGGCTGGGTGCCGCACAGCATGTCTGCCGCTGTCAGTGGTGTTGCGCAGTTCGATGGAATGCCCCTCTCGGGAGGGCACTTGGCGCGTTGGGCATCTCAGGTGCAGCTGGTGCAGGCGCGCCCATATGCCGGGCTGACTGGCTGCGCATTCAACGTCCACGATGAGGTCGCGTTCGGTCCTGAGAACCTGGGATGGAAGGAGTCCGACATTCGAGAGCAGGTCTGCGCCGCACTGGATCTTTGCGAACTTACCGGATTGGCCTTGCGCCGGCCAGCTACCTTGTCGGGAGGCGAGGCCCAACGCGCGGCGATTGCCGCAGCTGTGGTCATGCGACCACGGCTGTTGCTTCTGGACGAAGCTTTCAGCCGACTGGCACCGGCGGCGGCATGCCGCATGCTGGATCGGCTTGTTGACCTGACGAGACAGGGAACGACGCTGGTGCTTTTCGAGAAGCAGTTCGATCTTGCCGCCCGGGTTGCCCATCGCGTTCTGCTGCTGGACCGTGGGCGGCAGCAGGCATTAGGCTCGCCTGAGTCGGTGTTCGACGAGGTCACGGATCTTGTTCGTGCGCCGGATGCCCTGTTGGCTGCCCGACAGGCTCGTCGGGCAGGACTTTGGCGGGAGGCGGTGGCGCCGCCACTGTCGACGGATACGGCTCCTCAGCGTTTCATTGAGGTTCTGAATGGCTGAGTTCGTGTTGCAGTTCAAGGAGGTTTCGTTCAGCTGGGATCATGATCAACCGCTGCTGGACCGGGTTTCCTTTGGGGTCCAGCCCGGCGAGTGCGTTGCGCTGGTGGGGCGCAATGGTGCCGGCAAATCCACGCTGCTAAAGCTTGCCAGTGGGCTGCTCAAGCCTGCGGCGGGTTGTGTGACACTGGGTGATATGGACACAGCTCATACCCGTGCTCCCAAGCTCGCGCGCAGCGTGTCCCTGATGTTTCAGGAGGCTGAGCGGCAAATATCGCACGATAGCATCGTCGATGAGGTGGCATTTGCTCCTCGTATGGCGGGCTTCGATGCTGCAGAGGTGCAGCGTCGCGTGAGTCGCGCCTTGAACCTCGCAGGACTGGTAGGCAAGGCAAACGATCATCCGCTTGACCTCAACGGTGGAGAGCGGCGCATGCTGACGCTGGCATCGCTGATTGCGCAGGACACGCCACTGGTTCTGTTGGACGAGCCCACCCGGGATTTCGATGCACACTTGCTTGACCTGTTCGAATCCTGGATGAAATCTGCATTGGGGGCGGGCACTGCCATCGTCTTCATCAGTCATGATCTCGACTTTGTCGCTCGCCATGCCAAGCGGGTGCTTCACATGGATGGCGGAGAGATCGCTGCTGACGGGGATGTCAGCAGCGTGCTGGCGCACCCAGACTTGCAGGAGCTGTCGCCGATGTCGGCGCCAACTCTGCCAGCTCTGTGCCGTGCCCTGAATGTGCGAGCCACGACCAGGCTCGAAGATTTCGAACACCTATGGCGGGAACGCCTGCATTCCGAAGGCTGGGTCCTTGGCCAGGACGTCAACCAGCGAGTATGACCGGAGCAGTAGGGAGCTGACTCAGTCCCACCAGGGCAGAAGCCGCTTCATGGCAGCCACCTCACCACAGTGGTCCGCCGCGTAGCCGGGCTGCAGGTTCAAGGCATCGTGCCAGGCGCGGCTGCGCAGCAATGCCAGCAGCTTCTGCATGGCCGGCAGATCCAGGGCAGACTTCAGGCACACCAGCAGGTAGCGCTCGTCGGTGACCGGCACGAATCCTAGGCCGAAGGCTCGGGCAGCGTATTGGGTGCCCAGGCCGACGTCCGCATCGCCGGACGACACCGCCTGTGCCACGGCGGCGTGTGAAGACTCGACCCGGTCGTAGCCATCGAGGTCAATGGCGTCGATACCGTCCTGGATCATGAGCTCGTCCAGCAGCAGTCTCGTGCCGGTACCCTTGGCACGGTTGACAAAACGGGCTTGCAGCCGCACGACATCCTTGAGGTTTTGCAGCCGCATCGGATTGCCAGCCGGCACCATCAGGCCCTGGGTGCGGCGTGCAAACCCGATGATCTTGTGCGTACCCGGCCGCAGGAGAGGCCGGTAGGTGCGTGCGCTGAGGCTGCCTGCCGCCGCGAAAGGCTGGGTATGGAAGCCCGCCACGAGGCAGCGCCCTTCGTTGAGGGCGCGAATCGCATCCACACTGCCCGCAAACCGGATGTCCAGGTGCAGCTTGTGCCGGATCGGGGGCTTGAGGGGGATCACGCCCGCCGCCACGTCCTGCAGAACCGTCAGGGCATGGTCGTGGCTGGCATACAGTGTGAGCACATCGGTCGTCTGTCCATCGTTGCCCGCATCTTCGAAGGCGATCGAAAACGCACGCTCCAGCTCGGCGCGCAGAGCTTCGGTCTGCGGCCCCAGACGTGCTTGCGCGAGCCGCTCGGCCATGAGCAGTCGCTGACCGAAGGGGCTGAGTTGGGCCGCCTGTCCGCGTTCCCACAGAATCAGGGGCTGCCCCAGCTCCTGCTCCCAGTCCTTCAGCTGTCCCCAGACGTGGCGGTACGAGAGGTCCAACTGTCGCGCAGCGGCCGAGATGGATCCTTGCTCGCGCACGGCATGCAACATGTCGATCAACGGATTTCGCAACAGTGCACCGCTTTGCTCGCGGTCTGATCGGCGATTTGCGTTGATCGAGTAGGACAGCTGGATGTTTCGCATGTGCCAAGTGTGCCAAAGCCGGACATGCACCGGATCAGGTGATATGCAAAGAAATTCATATCGCGCGAATACCAACGGCAGGCTTCGCGAGAGTGTCGTAAGCTCCGTCTCAACATATGAATACGTTTTCCGATAGCGTGACCACCGCCATGATGCTCGTCGTCAGTGGCGACCAGGGCTTGTGGACCATCGTGTCACGTTCGCTCGCGGTGAGCGCGACCGCTTGCCTGATCGCTTGTGGCGTGGGATTGTTGCTCGGCGCCTGGCTTGCGGTGGTGCGCTTCGCCGGGCGAGGCGTGGTCCTGACCATCCTCAACACCTTTCTGGCCATCCCTTCGGTGGTGGTGGGTCTGGTGATCTACCTGCTGCTGTCCCGCTCGGGGCCGCTGGGCTTTCTGGGGTGGCTGTTCAGCTTCCAGGCCATGGTGCTGGCGCAGGCCATTCTGGTGCTGCCCCTGGTGACGGCGCTGACCCGGCAGGTAGTGGAGGACGCGGATCGCAATCACGGCGAACAGCTCAGTTCGCTGGGCGCCGGGCTGGGCATGCGCAGCCTGCTGATGGCCTGGGACGAGCGGTATGCCTTGCTGACGGTGCTGATCACGGCCTTCGGTCGGGCGGTGTCCGAAGTGGGGGCCGTCATGATCGTGGGTGGCAACATCGAGGGATTCACCCGTGTCATGACCACGGCCATCGCGCTGGAGACCAGCAAGGGGGACTTGCCGCTGGCACTGGGACTGGGCATCGTATTGTTGGCGGTGGTGCTGCTGCTCAACAGCCTGGTCGCGCTCTTGCGTCGCTGGCGGGAGAGCCTGGACGGTGGTGATCTGCGGATGGCCACGACATGATGCGCGACCCTGTCACCGATACGGTGCTGTCGCTGGAGGCGGTGCATGTGAGCCTGGGCCCTGCGGCCCAGGTGGAGGCGCTGCGCGATGTGCATCTGCAGATCGCTGCGGGCGAGCGGGTGGCCCTGGTGGGGCCTAACGGCTGCGGCAAGAGCACCTTGTTGCGCACCCTGCATGGCCTCTTGCCGATCACCTCGGGACAGCGCCGGGTGCTCCAACGATCGCGCATCGCGATGCTGTTTCAGCGGCCCCACCTGTT
Source organism: Hydrogenophaga bisanensis (assembly GCF_042665135.1). Taxonomy (NCBI): domain Bacteria; kingdom Pseudomonadati; phylum Pseudomonadota; class Betaproteobacteria; order Burkholderiales; family Comamonadaceae; genus Hydrogenophaga; species Hydrogenophaga bisanensis. Next base: position 491,852 of record NZ_JBHTBX010000001.1, on the reverse strand, counting down.
TCGCATGTCGGTGCTGCGCAACCTGCAGCTGGGTTTGTGGCTCAGTGGCATGGCGTGGAGCCAGACGCGTGCGCGTGCCATGGAAGCGCTGCGGCGGGTGGAGCTGGCCGAGCTGGCCGACCGCAACGGCCGGGCCCTGTCGGGCGGTCAGCAGCAGCGGGTCGCGCTGGCCCGTGCCTGGGCGTTGAGCCCGGATGTGTGGCTGCTGGATGAGCCCACCGCGAGTCTGGATCCCCACGCCAAGCGCGATGTGGAAGCCATCATCGAAGCCTTTGGTCGCGAGGACCGGGGGGTGGGCCGCCTGCCCGCGACCCTGGTCTTTGCGAGCCACAACCTGGGCCAGGTCAAGCGCCTGGCCAGCCGGGTGGTGTACCTGGAACAAGGGCGTGTGCTGGCCGATCTGCCCGTGCACGATTTTTTCAATCAGGACCTGCTGGAGACGCTGTCCCCGCAGGCCAGTGCTTTCGTCAAAGGAGAAACTGCATGAACACCTTTCCCTCGAACCTTCCCCGTCGTGCCCTGGTTCGTGTGCTCGCGGCCACCGGTCTGCTGGCCGCTGGTCTGATCGGTGCCCAGACGGCGCTGGCGCAAAGCAGCATCGTGGTGGCATCGACCACCTCGACCGAACAGTCGGGCCTGTTCGGCCACATCCTGCCGCAGTTCAAGCAGGCCACCGGCATTGATGTGAAGGTGGTGGCGCTGGGCACCGGGCAGGCCATCGACATGGCCCGCCGAGGCGATGCCGATGTGCTCTTCGTGCACGACAAGGTGGCCGAGGAGAAATTTGTTGCCGACGGGTTTGGCGTCAAGCGGCTGGAGGTGATGTACAACGACTTCGTGCTGATCGGCCCCAAGGCCGACCCGGCGGCCACCAAGGGCAATGACATTGTGGCGGCGCTCAAGAAGGTGGCAGCGGGCAATGCACCGTTCGTGTCCCGCGGTGACAAGAGCGGTACGCACGCAGCCGAGCTGCGCTTCTGGAAGATGACCGAAGCCGAAGCGAACAAGGGCAGCGGCTACAAGGAGTGCGGTTGCGGCATGGGCCCGGCCCTGAACATCGCGGCGTCCAGTGGCGCCTACGTGCTGGCCGACCGCGGTACGTGGCTGAACTTCAAGAACCGGGCCGACCTGGCTGTTCTGGTCGAAGGAGACAAACGCCTGTTCAACCAGTACGGCGTGATGCTGGTGAGCAGCGCCAAGCATCCGCAGGTCAAGACCGCCGAGGGGCAGAAGTTTGTGGACTGGATGACCGGTTCGGCGGGTCAGGCGGCCATTGCCAGCTACAAGATCGGTGAGGAGCAGCTGTTCTTTCCGAACGCAGCCAAGTAAGCTTTCTTGGGCGTGGCTGCGCGAGCGGCCGGTGAGCCCGGACGGCTCATCAGTCGCTGCGCGCCAGCAAATCGCCGTCCGGGCTCACCGGCCGCTCGCGCGTATGCGCTCCTATCTGACCATGGCTACACCCTTGATCTGGGCGTAGACCTGCAGGTCCCTGGTGATGCCCAGGCGCTGGCAGGACAGGCGGCTGATGCGAGAGAGCATGCGGGTCTGCTCACCCAGGCGAAGGCCGATGAGGACCTGGCCTGGTCCGTCATCGCTGATGTCGGTGATGGTGGCGGGCAGGATGTTCAGGACGCTGGTCTGTTCGGGCTTGACCAGTGACAGACTCACGTCGCGGGCCTGGATGCGGACCCGCACGGGTGTGCGCTCAGGCAGGGGCTTGGTGCGGGTCTGGGGCAGGAGCAGGGTGCCGCCATCGAACCGCAGTTCACACAGGCCAGAATCGCTCTGCAAACCGCAGGTGACCGCCTCGACCAAGGCGGCGGCGCTGTCGCCGTGGGCCAGGGGCAGGTCGGCGCGGGCCATGAGCTCGACCGCAGATCCCTGAGCCTGCACTCGACCTTCCTTTAGCAGCACCATGTGATCGGCCAACCGGGCGGCCTCGTCGATGGAGTGGGTCACGTAGACCACGGGGATGTCCAGCCCTTCATGCAACTGCTCCAGCCAGGGCAGGATTTCGGCCTTGCGGGCGGCGTCCAGAGCGGCCAGTGGTTCGTCCATCAGCAACAGGGTGGGGCTGGTGGCCAGGGCGCGGGCGATGGCCACGCGTTGGCGTTCGCCTCCCGATAGTTCGTGCGGGTGCCGACGCAGAAGGTGGCCGATCCCCAGCAGATTCAGGCCATGGCGCCAGTCGTGGCGTCGCTGTGCGACCGGGGTTCGGTCGTGACCGAAACGCAGGTTGCCTTCCACCGTCAGGTGCGCGAACAGGCTGGCTTCCTGGAACACATAGCCGACCGAGCGGCGGTGGGTGGGCAACCAGACGCCTTGCCCACTGTCCTGCCAGGTCTGACCGCCGATGACCACCTGGGCATTGTCTGTCCGCTCCAGACCCGCCAGCACACGCAGGCAGGTGGTTTTGCCCGATCCGGATGGACCGAACAGCACGGTGATGCCGTGGCCCGGCAGTCGAAGATCCACCGCGAGTTCAAAGTCCGGGCGCTTCAGCCTGGCCCGTAGGACAAGCTCACTGGTCGCGGTCATCATGCCATCGCCTTCCTGGCCTGGCGGGCGTTGTAGACCTGCAGTGTGAGCAGCACCACGAACGCAAACACCAGCATGACGGCGGCCAGGCGGTGAGCGTCGGCGTACTCCAGTGCTTCCACATGGTCAAAGATCTGCACCGACACCACGCGGGTAACCCCGGGAATGTTGCCGCCCACCATCAGGACGACGCCAAACTCGCCCACCGTGTGGGCGAAGCTCATGATGCAGCCGGTGACGATGCCCGGCCGGCAGAGCGGCAGCACCACATGAAAAAAGCGGTCCAGAGGGGAGGCGCGCAGCGTGGCAGCGGCTTCCAGCGGACGAGACCCCAGCGCCTGCATGCTGCTGAGAATCGGCTGCACCATGAAGGGCAGTGAGTAGAACACCGAGGCCACGACCAGCCCGGCGAAGGTGAACGGCAAGGTGGGCAGGCCCAGGGCCAGCATCCACTGCCCGACCGGACCATGGGGCCCCATCACCACCAGCAGGTAGAAACCCAGCACCGAGGGAGGCAGCACCAGTGGCAGCGACACCAGGGCCCCCACGGGCTTGGCGATCCATGCCTTCGAACGGGCCAGCCACCACGCCAGGGGCGTGCCGACCACCAGCAGAATCGCGGTGGTGATGGCGGCTACCTTGGCGGTGAGCCAGATGGCTTCCAGGTTATCGGGTGACAGGAACATGCAGGGGTGGCGAGGGACTCAGATATCGTAGCCGTAGGAGCGGATCAGATCCTTGATGTTGGGGCTGCGCAGCAGATCGACCAGGGCCTGGGCGGCCTCGTTGTTCTCGCCGCGCTTGAGGATCACCGCGTCCTGACGGATCGGGTTGTACAGGGCCTGCGGAATGACCCACACCGATCCTTCCTTGAGTTTGCCGCCCTCAAGCGCCTGGGACATGGCCACAAACCCGACATCCGCGTTGCCGGTTTTCACGAAATTGAAGGCCTGGCCGATGCTCTCACCCTGAACCAGTTTGGGCTGCAGCGTGGCCTGAACGCCCAGCTTGTTCATGACCTCGACGGCAGCCGCTCCGTAGGGGGCTGACTTGGGGTTGGCGAAAGACACCTTGCCCAGATCGGGCGCCTTCAGGATCTCGCCCCTGTCGTCCACGCGGCCCGCCCGCAAAGACCACAGCACGAGCTTGCCGGTGGCGTAGGTGAAACGGCTGCCGGGCTTGATCAGGCCTTCTTTCTCAAGCATCGCCGGTCGCTCGGTGTCGGCGGCCAGGAAAACATCAAACGGCGCGCCGTTCCTGATCTGGGTGTAGAAGCCACCCGTCGGGCCCAGGGAGATGCGAATGGTGTGTCCGGTGGTCTTCTCCAGCACGGTAGCAATCGCCTTGATTGGCTCGGCAAAATTGGCGGCCACCGCGACCTGGGCTTCGGCGGCCCAGGTGAGTGCAGGCGCAAAGGATGCCAGGACGACGGCGGCTATCAGGTGAAGGCGGTGACGCATGAGCGGTCTCCTGTGCGATGGATCCCGGTGGTAACGGTCATCGCTGTTCAAAAATGGAATAGCGAGTGTAGCAAAGGACACTGATGCCCACAGTGCACATGTGGAGCATGGAACAATAGACCATCATGAAGCGAGTTCCCACGCTGTCGGCCGCCACCGGGCCCGATACCCTGCACCAGGCCCTTGGCCATGCCATCAGCGACAAGCGCCTGGAGGTGTTGCGGCGCATCAGCGTGTCGGGCTCGATCTCGCAGGCAGCCCGTGAGGTTGGCATCAGCTACAAGGCAGCCTGGCAGGCCATCGACACCCTCACCAGCCTGAGCGGCACACCGCTGGTCGAGCGGACGGTGGGGGGTAGCGGGGGTGGGGGCGCACGCATCACGGAAGAGGGACGGCGCTTGCTGGTGCTGGCTGACGAACTGGCCCAGGCGAGGGATGCGGTCCTGGCCCGTCACGCTGGTGCGGGCGCGTCCGCCTCCACGGGGGCCGGGCTCGGGGTGCAGACCAGCATGCGCAACCAGTTGCCCGCTCGGGTCAGTGGGGTGCAGTCGCTGGCTCAGGAGGATCCCCTGGTGCTGGTTCGCCTGTGCCTGGAAGACGGGCAGGAGCTGACCTCATCGATCACCCGAGAGAGCGCGGATCTGTTGGGCTTGCGGGTGGATTTGCCGGTGCTGCTGCTGTGCAAGGCGACGGCTGTGGAGGTGGCTGACCAGATGCCGGATCTGAGTGCCGGACAGTGCCACTTGAGCGGCAAGGTATTGCGTATTGCCCGGGGGGCGAAGCGGGACGAGGTGACGCTGGCGCTGGACGGGGGAGGAACCTGGGTCGGCTTTGCGGCCAGGCCGTTTGGCTGTCGAAGGGGCCAGCGCGCTTTTGCCCTCATGGCGAGCAGCGCGCTGGTCATTGCACTCGATCCTCATCAATCCTGACCCGGTTCAGGGTGTTTCCTTCTGACGAACTGGCGCAGCCATCCCATTCCTGAACAATCTGACTCTGTGGGCATGTGGCACCAGCAGGCTGCAGATATCGCCCCACCGGAGACAGACGATGCCCCCACTCCCTGCATTTCCCCTGCGGTGCCTGACCCTTGCCATCAGCATGACCGTGGCGGGTATGGCCAACGCACAGACCTTGCAGGAGGTCGTTGTCAGCGCCTCTCGCCAGGAACAGCAGAGCTTTGACGTGCCGGCCTCGGTGCAGGCGGTTGGCCTGACCGCCATCGAGGCCGCCGGCCCTCGCGTCAACCTGTCCGAGGTGATGACCCGCGTGCCGGGCATTGCCGTGCTCAATCGCCAGAACTACGCGCAGGACCTTCAGCTGTCGATCCGGGGTTCTGGTGCGCGATCTCCTTTTGGCATTCGCGGCGCGCGCCTGATCGTCGATGGCATTCCGGCCACCATGCCCGACGGGCAGAGCCAGGCGTCGACCATCAGCCTGCCTTCGGCGCAGCGCATCGAGGTGCTGCGCGGTCCGCTGGCACAGCTGTATGGCAATTCGGCGGGCGGTGTGCTTCAGGTTTTCACCGCCGATGGTCCGGATAAGCCCGAGGTCCGCTTCAGCGTGGACGCAGGCGCCGACCGGCTGCGCCGCTACGGCCTGCAGGCGGCGGGGCAGAGCGGTTCATTGAACTACGTGATCGATCACAGCGACTTTTCGACCAACGGCTGGCGGGCCAACAGCGCGGCCAAGCGGCAGCACACCAATGCCAAGCTGAGATGGGCGTCCAGCCAGGACACGAGATTCACCCTGGTGGCCAACGTCTTTGAGCAGCCCGAGTCGGGTGACCCGCTGGGACTGACGCGTGAGCAGTTCGAGGCCGATCCGCGCCAGGCGGTCACGAACTCGACGCTCTACCGGGCTGGCAAGGAGGTGTCACAGAACCAGCTGGGTCTGGTGGCGGAACACCGGCTTGACGACCGCAGCGAGGTTTCAGCGCGGGTGTACGCGGGCGAGCGGGACCTGGACAACCGACTCTCTATTCCGCTCTTCGCGCAGCTTTCGCCCACGGCGGCCGGCGGCATCGTGCAGTTGGACCGTCGTTACAGTGGCACCGGACTGCGATGGTCTCGCCGCATCGCGGCCGGAGAAGGGGAAGTGCGCCTGACCACAGGGTTGGATCTGGAGCGCATAAGCGAGCGCCGTCGCGGCTTCATCAACAACCTGGGCGAGCGGGGCGAACTCAAGCGGGATGAGGACGACAGTGTCGACAGCACAGGCGTCTATGTGCAGGGCGACTGGTTCATCAACGAGGCCTGGAGCGCCGTGGCAGGACTGCGTGCCAACCGGGTGGATTTCCGGATCAGGGATTTCTTTGTGCGCCCGGGCAATCCTGACGACAGTGGTCAGGTGAGCTTCAGCGCCACCAACCCGGTGATCGGCCTCACGCGCCACCTGGGGTCAGATCTCAATGTGTATGCCAACATCGGTCGCGGCTTCGAGACGCCGACGCTCACCGAGATCGCCTACACGGGCAACGGCAGCGGGCCCAACCTCCAATTGAAGGCGGCGCGAAGCACGCATGCGGAGTTGGGTGTGAAGACCCGGCTGGGTGAGGGCCAACGCCTGGATGTTGCGCTGTTCCACATTGCCACGTCTGACGAGATCGTGGTGGCCACCAGCAGCGGTGGACGTACGGTCTATACCAACGCCGGCAGGACCAGCCGGGCGGGCGTGGAGGTGACCCACAGCGCCCAATGGTCTCCCGAGTGGAGCAGCCACCTGGCGTTTTCCACGCTCAATGCCCGCTTTGACCAGTCGTTCACGAGTCGTGGAGGCTCCACGCTGCTCAAGGGCAACCGGATTCCGGGCACGCCCGATCGCCTGTTCTTCGGCGAGCTGGCGTGGCAGCCGCGTGCATGGGCTGGTTTCACGGCCGCGCTGGAGATGGTGCACCGCGGTTCGATGGTGGTGGATGATCTCAACAGCGACCGGACAGAGGCGGCCACGCTGCTCAACCTGCGGCTGGGCTGGGAGCAGCGCGTGGGCGCCTGGCACTTGCGCGAATACCTGCGCATCGACAACCTGGCGGACAAGGCCAGCATTGGCTCGGTGATTGCCAACGATGGCAACCGGCGGTTTTTCGAGCCGGCACCCGGCAGGCAATGGGGTCTCGGTGTGGTCGCGGTCTATGCCTTTTGACCGTCCACCCTCATTTATTTCGCCCCTGCTGCGTTCTGAGTTTGCGGTAGATCGTGGCCCGGCTGATTCCCAGCGCACGAGCCGCCTGTATCACGTTGCCTCTGGCGTCTTCCACCGCTTTCCGGATCATGGCCTCTTCAAGGTCGCGCAAGGGAACGCCAGGAGAGGTGGTCGACGATGTTGGGGAGCTCCCCGCTTGCACCTGACCGTGAAGGCGGCAAAGAACCTGCAGCCGTAGACCGGACCAGACGGGCACTTCGAAGGGCCCCCGCTGGTGCGCTGCGGCATCGAAAAGCACATGGGTGCCTGTTGCGAAAAGTGTGGCGGCGTCGACTTGCCATTGGCCTTGCGGCAGTCCCAGCATCTGCGCTGCCGGCGGATTCATGCCTGTAATGCGTCCATCTGAGTCCAGACAAACCAGTCCGTCGTCGTCATTGCCCGGGACACGGCCCGGCCACGTGAGCCGAACGAGCAGCGCATGCGGTTGCGCCATGGTGAGCGTGTTTTCGATGTTTCTTGCGGCATGGGTGACCAGATGCCTCAGCGCGGGTTGCTCCTGTGCATTGACACCCGTCAGGTCCAGCATGCCGGCGCACTGTCCGTCGGGTCCCAGAATGGGAGCGCCCGCGCAGCTGAACACGGAGGTGTCGGCGAAGAAGTGCTCGCCACGGTGCAGCCAGACGGGTTCGCGTTCCGTCAGTGCGGTACCGATGGCCGTCGTACCCACTGCCGCCTCCGACAGATCGACACCCACACGCGCGATGCCGGCGGCGTTTCGGTCGGTGCGATCGACGGGTCCGTTGACATCGATGACCCTGCCGTTGGCGTCGGTCAGGATGGCAAAGTAGCGGGTGTGGAGCATGGCGCGCGACAGCGAGCGGATGGCTGGTGCGGCTGCTTCTATCAGATGACGATTGGCCTCGAGCAGATCGCGAATTCGCGATGCCGGTACGGCGTCGAACACCACACGATCGCCAGGATTCTTTCCCTGGGCGAGACAGCGGCGCCAAGATCGCTCGATGGGTCCAGCCAGCCAGGGGGCAGCGCTCTCATCGCCTTGATTGAGCAGGGCCTCTCTGGCCCGTTCAATGAGCGAAAGGCGGATATCCGGCGATGTGGCTGAGTTCATAGGTTGGACCAACGTGGCACACAGGGTATCCCAGGTGGGGCTGTCGAGGCCCTCTTTTTAGCAGACCGACGGGATCTGCTGTTGGTCATCGCGACATGCCCGAGGCGATCTCTGGAGCGATTCCGGTGCGTGCTTGTGAGCAATTCGCATCTTGTCTCAAGCTGAGACTTTCTGGCGCTCTCTCATCAAGTTCGGGGTTAACCCTTAACGCCGGGAAGTCGGCCTTGGCAACAATGTTATGCATCCACGAACATAAGCCCCACGAAGCCGTGTGCGTGGTTCCCCAACCGGAGACACACATGCAGAAAACACTCCACATCAACGCCGACAAGTGCACCGGATGCCTCCAGTGCGAGATGGCCTGCTCCTTCGAGAATTACGGCACCTATGCCACCTCGAAGTCGCGCATCAAGGTCTTTGACTTCCACCACACCGGCAAGAAGGTGCCTTACACCTGCACCCAGTGCGATGAAGCCTGGTGCCTGCATGCCTGCCCGGTGGAGGCCATCACGGTGGACAAGATGACCGGCGCCAAAGTGGTCAACGAAACCACCTGCGTGGGCTGCAAGGTCTGCACCATCAGCTGCCCCTTCGGCACCATCAACTACGTCCAGGAAACCGGCAAGGTCCAGAAGTGCGACCTGTGTGGCGGCGACCCGGCCTGTGCCGACGCCTGCCCGACCGGCGCCATCACCTTTGTGGACGCCAACTGGACCGGCATCGACAAGATGAAGCAGTGGGCCGACAAGCTGGGTAACCAGCCTGCTGCCGCCTGATCACGACGCGAACACAAGGAGACCTCACATGTCCTGGGCTGGAAAAATCCTCCGCGTCAATCTGACCGCGGGCACCGTCAAGTCCGAACCGCTGAACATGGAGTGGGCCCGTGCCTACCTCGGTTCACGCGGTCTGGCTGCCAAGTACCTCACCACCGAGATCGACCCCAAGGTCGATCCGCTGTCTCCGGAGAACAAGATCATCTGGGCGACGGGCCCGCTGACCGGCACCATGGCCTCCACCGGCGGCCGCTACACCGTCACCACCAAGGGCCCGCTGACCGGCGCCATCGCCTGCTCCAACTCGGGCGGCTACTGGGGTGCCGAGCTCAAGATGGCCGGCTGGGACATGATCATCTTCGAGGGCAAGTCACCCAAGCCGGTGTACCTGTACATCAACGACGATGTGGCCGAGCTGCGCGATGCCTCCCACCTGTGGGGGCAGAGCGTGTGGAAGACTGAAGAAGCCCTCAAGACCAGCCTGCAGGATCCGCTGCTTCGTGTGTCCAGCATCGGCAAGTCCGGTGAAGTCGGCGTGCTGTACGCGGCGGTGGTCAACGACCTGCACCGTGCGGCCGGCCGCTCGGGCGTGGGCACGGTCATGGGCAGCAAGAACCTCAAGGCGATTGCCGTTCGCGGCACCAAGGGCGTGGGTAACATCCGTGACCCCAAGGCCTTCATGGCCGCGACCAAGGCCGCCAAGAAGGTGCTGGCCGACAACGCCGTCACCGGCCAGGGTCTGCCCACCTACGGCACCCAGGTGCTGATGAACGTGATCAACGAGGTGGGCGCGCTGCCCACCCGCAACCACCGCGATGTCCAGTTCGAGGGCGCCAAGGACATCTCGGCCGAAGCCATGGCCACGCCACGGGCCACCGACGGCAAGAAGCACCTGGTGACCAATCAGGCCTGCTTCGGTTGCACGATTGCCTGCGGCCGCATCAGCAAGATCGACGAAAGCCACTTCTCAGTGGCCAACAAGCCCGAGTACTGGGGCGCTTCCGGCGGTCTGGAATACGAGGCTGCCTGGGCCCTGGGCGCGGCCAACGGGGTCAACGATCTGGAGGCCCTGCAGTTCGCCAACCTGATCTGCAATGAAGAGGGCATGGACCCGATCAGCTTCGGCGCCACCATCGGTGCGGTGATGGAACTGTACGAGATGGGTGTGCTGACCAAGGAGCAGATCGGTATCGAGGCACCGTTCGGTTCGGCCAAGGCCCTGTGTGAGCTGGCCGTCATGACCGCCCGCGGCGAAGGCTTCGGCAAGGAGATTGGCCTGGGCTCCAAGCGACTGACCGCGAAGTATGGGCACCCCGACCTTTCCATGAGTGTCAAGGGTCAGGAGTTCCCGGCCTACGATGGCCGCGTGGTGCAGGGCATCGGTCTGGCCTACGCCACCTCCAACCGTGGCGCTTGCCACCTGCGCGGCTACACCATCGCTTCTGAAGTGCTGGGGATCCCGGTCAAGACCGAGCCCACCGAGCACAATGGCAAGCCCGAACTGGTCAAGGCCTTCCAGGATGCGACCGCTGCTTTCGACTCGGCCGGTGTCTGCGTGTTCACCAGCTTCGCCTGGACCCTGGCCGACGTGGCCCCGCAGGTGCAGGCCGCCTGCGGCGAGGAGTTCACCATGGAACACCTCAACCACATCGGTGAGCGCATCTGGAACATGGAGCGCGAGTTCAACAACGCGGCCGGCTTCACCAAGGCCGACGACAACCTGCCCAAGCGCCTGCTGACCGAGGCCGCCAAGACCGGTCCAGGCAAGGGTGTGGTGAGCAAGCTGCCCGAGATGCTGCCCAAGTACTACGAGGCGCGCGGCTGGGACAGCGAAGGCCGTCCCACCGCAGAGACCAAGGCCCGCCTCGGTCTCTGATCCTTCACCACGGGACTGAGTGCATGAAGAAGCGGTCCCTGTGACCGCTTCTTTTTTTGCAGTTTGGAGAACAGAACATGACCCACCACGTCATCCTCGGCGCCGGCCCTGCTGGCGTCATTGCGGCCGAGACCATCCGCAAGCACGCGCCCCGCGACACCATCACCCTTATCGGTGACGAGAACGAGGCCCCGTACTCGCGCATGGCCATTCCCTACCTGCTGATCGGCAAGGTGGGCGAGGAGGGTACCCACCTGCGCCACACACCGGGGCACTTTGAATCGCTCAACATCACCGTGCGCCGCGGGGTTCGAGCCAAGGTGGTCGATTCGGCCCAGCGGACCATTCAGCTGAGCGACGGCAACACCATCGGTTTCGACACCTTGCTGATCGCCACTGGTTCGTCGCCCGCCACGCCACCGATCCCCGGCATCAACGGCCCTGGTGTGCACAGCTGCTGGACCTTGGCGGACGCCCGCGCGATTGCCAACCTCGCCAAGCCGGGGGCCAAGGTGTTGCAGATGGGCGCCGGCTTCATCGGCTGCATCATCATGGAAGCGCTGCAACAGCGCGGCGTGGAGCTGTCGGTCGTGGAAATGGGCGACCGCATGGTGCCGCGCATGATGGGACCAGCGGCAGGGGGCATGATCAAGGACTGGTGCGTGGCCAAGGGGGTGAAGGTGTTCACAGGCGCCCGGGTCGAGGCCATTGAACGTGGCGCATCCGCAGATACAGGCCTGGCCGGCAAGATTGCCGAGGTGGTCGGCATCGGACAAAGCAGCATGCCTACCGGCCGCATGACGGTGCGGCTGTCCACCGGTGACAGTCTGGAGGCCGATCTGGTGATCAGCGCCACCGGGGTGCGACCCAACATCGGTTTCCTGGAGAACTCGGGTGTGCGCTGCCTGGTGGGCGTGCTCACCGATGCGGGCATGCAGACCAACGTGCCCGGCATTTATGCGGCGGGTGACTGCGCCGAGGCCTTCGACAAGGTCAGCGGCAAGACCATCGTCAGTGCCATCCAGCCCAATGCGGCCGAACAGGCGCGTGTGGCGGCGCTGAACATGGTCGGCCAGAAGGCCGAGCTCAAGGGCGTGACGCAGATCAACGTGCTCGATACCCTGGGCCTGATTTCCAGCAGCTTCGGCAACTGGGAGGGCCTGCCAGGGGGCGAGCATGTGGAACTGACCGACAAGGCCAACCACAGGCACCTTAGCCTGCAGTTCCATGGCGACCAGATGGTCGGCTGCAACAGTGTGGGCTGGACCGAGCATGTGGGGGTGATGCGCGGCCTGGTCGAAGGGCAGGTGCATCTGGGTGAGTGGAAGGACAAGCTGCTGGCCGATCCGACGAAGCTGATGGACGCTTACCTGTCCGCCGCACAGGGTCAAGGCCACTGGAGTGGTGCGGCCGATGATCGCCGCCGAGGATGACGCCCCCACGCTCCGCCGCTGCGCGGGTCGCTGCCCCCCGAGGGGGCTGATCCGCCTTGGGGCGGCCCGGCGGCGGATCGATCGATAAATACTCCTCCCTATGAAGATCACCTTCAAGCTGTTCGCCACACTCACCGACTATTTGCCGCCCGAGGCGCGCCGCAGCAATCAGGTCGACCTGGAGGTGGCGGCGGATGCCTCCATCAGCCAGATCATCGAACCCTTCGGCCTGCCGCCGAAGCTGGTTCATCTGGTGCTGGTCAATGGCAAGTACATTGCGCCCGAACTGCGCATGAGCACCACACTGGTTGAGGGCGATGTGCTGGCCATCTGGCCGCCGATTGCCGGCGGCTGAAGCGTCCTTGGACATTCTGAAAGCGTCCGGTGCAATCCTTCTACCCCGCATCCTTTGAGCGCGACATGGGCACCAGCGAATCCGAATGGAAGGCTGCCTTGCCGCGAGCCATCGGTTCGCAGGTGCGATGGCGCTGGGAGGGCGCGCGTCAGGCGGTGATCGATCTGCCGCCCGGGCGCTTGACCCTCACCTGGGAGCCGCTGCCCGATCGCCGCATTGCGTTGCTGGTGATGAAGCGTTTGCTGGTGCGCTTCGAATTTGAAGCCGTGGATGACGCGGCCCGCCTCGCCTTCATGAAGCCGTTTGACCTCACGCTGCAGCGCGGCGGGGGGTGATGTTCAGCTGCGCGCTGTTTGGCCAGACATCCAGCCCATCGCGGCATAGGTGAGGATCGTGGTGGCCACAGCACCGACACCATAAACCAGCGCGATCAGGAACCAGTCGGCCGGACCACCCGCATCCGTGAAACCGGATGACGACACCTGGGCCATGATCACCAAAGCCACGATGCCGCCCAGCAGGCCGAGCAGTTCCGCACGCACCAGCCGGCGCGAGACGATGCCGCGGTCACGCACCAGCAGACCCACGAAGGCCGCCACGGCCAGGGCCGCCACGATCAGCATCACCCACAGCATGGGCCCCAGCATTTCCTGGAACACCGCCAGGAACACCATCGGATCTAGTTCTTTCATGTCGAGTCTCCTTTTGTGCTGATCGTCAGGCGCGGCCGCGCAGCATGCTGATGTAGGTGGGCTTCAAAGCCATGGTTTTCATGACCCAGCTGATCCACAACTCTTCCAGCGGTGCGATCACCCCCGGGAAGGACATGATCAGGTTGTCCTTGTAGTCGAACTCGATGAGCATGGCCTGTCCCAGCCGGGTGATCAGGGGACAACTGGTGTAGCCGTTGTAGACCTCCGTGGCGGCCTGGCCGCTGATGTCACCCACCAGATGGGCCACCGCCACCGGCACCTGCCATTTCACGCTGGCCGCCGTCTTGCCCTTGGGCACGCCAGCAATGTCACCCACGGCAAACACGTTGGGGTAGCGCTTGTGACGCAGTGTCTCGCGGTCCACCTCCACCCAGCCATCGGCGGCAAACGGTCCTTCGGTCCAGGGCAGTGGGCTGTTGCGCACCACTTCGGGCGCGCGCATCGGCGGCACCACGTTGATGAAGTCGTAGCCCTGCTCGGCGGTTCCGGTGGGGGTCTTGTAGGTGGCCACGCGCTTGTCCAGGTCGATGGACTGCAGCACGTGTTCGTGGTTGACCTTGACGCCGCGGTCCTGGAACAGCATGCGCACCTTCTCGGCCACGATCGGCACCCCGAACAGCGACTTGCTCTGGGCCATATAGATCAGCTCGGCCTTGCTGCGGTTGTTGCGCCGGCGCAGATGGTCGTCGGTGATGAAGGTGTACTTCAGTGGCGCACCGGCGCACTTCATTTCGCCGGCCGGTCGTCCGAACAGGGCGACGCCCCCTTTGTCTGCAAAGCCACTCATGGCCTGCCACGTGGCCGATGCCGCCTGGGGGCTGTGGTAGATGCTGCCCAGACCGTTCTGGCCAATGCGGGCGGTGTCCATGCCCTGGATGCCACCGTAGTTGAGCTCCAGACCGGTGGCCACAATCAGGAAGTCGTAGGGCAGCGATTTGCCGCCCGCGGTGACCACCTTTCTGCCCTCCGGGTCGATCTCGGCGACCTTGTCGGCCACCCATTCGACCCCCTTGGGCACATAGTCACCTGTGCCCGATACCACGTAGTTCTGGGGCTTGATGCCGGCCGCCACTAGGGTGAATCCCGGCTGGTAATAGTGTTCCTTTCGGGCATCCACGATGGTGATGCTGGCGCCCTCCAGCAGCGTGGACAGGCGGGAGGCTGCGGTCAGCCCGGCAGCGCCGCCGCCCGCAATCACGATGCGCGCCTGCGTCTTGACCGCTGCCGAGGCTGGCAGAGGTGCGCTGGCTGCCGCACCCAGCAGAGGCAAAGCCCCAAGGCCCGCCAGGAAACGGCGGCGATCCCGGGTCGGTGAAGCCTGCAGCGCATCGCGCAGGTGCTGGGCGGGTGTCTTCATGGTCGTCTCCTTGGCATTCTGGTCAAATGCTGCTATGGTCTGAATACCCCATGGGGTACATTCATATTGAACCGAATCGGCAGCACGGACATTGAGAAATGTCAAGCTGTGGATTCGTCGACCCTGATCACCCACCGCAGGAGCATCCTCATGAGCAGCGAGTCATCCAAGGCTGTCACCATCACCCGCCAGTCGGGTTACCAGTTCCTGGTGGATTTCGGACCGGACATCCCCACCCTGCTGGCCGACGAACCCTCTCCGCTGGGGCAGGGCGCCGGCCCTGCACCCGATCACATGCTGCTGGCGGCCGTGGCCAACTGCCTGAGCGCCAGTCTGCTCTTTGCCTTGCAGAAGTTCAAACAGGACCCGGGTGCGCTCAAGGCCACAGCCACCCCGGTGATGGGTCGCAACGAGGCCAAGCGCCTGCGCATCGAGCGCATTGACGTGGCGATCGAACTGGGGCGCCCGGCCGCGGAACTGGAGCACATCGACCGTGTGCTGGCCCAGTTCGAGGACTTCTGCACCGTGTCGATGAGCGTGCGTCAGGGCATTCCCATCGGCGTCCGGGTGCAGGATGGCGCCGGGGCGGTCATCAAGGGCTGACCGCGCTCCTGATCAGGTGGTCGGAGGAAACCAACCGCCTGCCATCCTCATACCCAGCAGGGTCAGGGCCAGCGACCCGATCAGGTGCAACCCCGCAGTGCCAAAAGCCAGCAGATAGCGACCATGCTGAAGCATGGCCACCACCTCGACGGAAAAAGTCGAGAACGTGGTCAGTGCGCCGAGAAAGCCGGTCACGATGGCCAGACGCCAGGCCGGATCCAGCTGGGTGTGCGTCTGGAAGAAGATCACCGCCACGCCGATGCACCAGGCACCCACCCAGTTGGCCGCCAGGGTGCCCCAGGGCAGCAGGGCGGATCCCTGGTTCAGCCACAGGCCCAGCTGCCACCGGGCCAGGGCGCCGGCGCTGGCACCGATGCAGATCGCGACGATGGTCAGCATGGTGGTGGCTCCTCAGCCGGATCGCTCAGAACGGGGGCGTGTCATCGGCCGTGGCGGCTTCAGGCACGGCCGCCTTGCCCACGGTCACCGTACCGCTGCCGACCGGCCGAGAACCTGGCGCGGCGTTGGCCGCCGCCGACTGGCTGGCGGCCGTGACGGTATCGGGCGAGAGCTCACCGCCCAGCGCTTCGATCAGCGCGGGAATCATCTGGCGCAGCTCACCGGTGGACAGGGCCACATCCGTGTCGAACGGGTCTTCATCGCTGCCGGCAGGGCGGTCGTCGAACACGCCCTCCAGAAAAGACACCTTCTTGAGCTGCATCGATTCGGTCATGACGAAGCCAATGCGGCCTTCCCAGCTCAGCGCCAGGCGGCTGGGCAGCTTGCCCTCGGTGATGTGCTTGCGCACCTCGTCGGTCAGCAGGTGGTGGCGGGTGAACTTGACGACCGATTTCTCCTCGTCGTGCGACTTGAGTTCGCACTCCCGTTCGACCGAGATGCCTTGCGGCCACTCGTCGGACGACTCGGCCATGAGCCACTGGGTCATGGCCGTTTGCGGCGTCATGGCTGTGTTCAGCAGGGCCAGCGCCAGGCCGTCGAAGGCCCGCACCAGCGCGCTGATGATTTCGTCGTTTTTGCCCTGGCTGCCCGCATCGGTCACCAGCCAGCCATTCTCCAGATCGATCCATACCCATACCTGGCTCTGGCGGGCAAAGGCCTGCGGCAGCAGCGCCAGCAGCGCGTCTTCCCTCAGGGCCTTGGTTTCCTTCTTGCCAGGCTTGCGGCCGGTGGTGGCCTCGATGTGGTCGGCGGCCTCTTGGGCCTTCTTCCTGACCACGGCGCCAGGCACGGCCTTGCTTTCGATCATGAAGCGCAGGATGCGCTGGCCGTTGACCGATTCCACCAGCGGGCCATGGGCCTGTCCACGTGGTTCGATCCAGCCAAAAGACTTGTCCTGGGTGGCCCCGCAGGGGCTGAAGCGGGCAGCGTCCAGCGCCGCCTCCATCTCGTCGATCGTCGGCGCCCAGCCGGGCTGCAGACGGTAAAGGGTCACATTCTTGAACACGGGTACCTATCCGGAAAAAACGCCCTGTCACCGGTCGGCGGCAGGGCGTCCATCTTAGAGGATGCGCGGATCACATCCGGGAGGGCAGCCAGGTCACCAGGCCGGGGAACCACCACAGCAGCAGCAGGGCCAGCACCATCAGTCCGAAATAGGGCGCACAGACCCTGGCAATCCAGGTGATCTCGCGCCGCGTCATGCCCTGCAGCACGAACAGGTTGAAGCCCACGGGCGGGGTGATCTGTGCCATTTCCACCACGATCACCACGAAGATACCGAACCAGATCAGGTCGATGCCCGCGGCCGTGACGGTGGGCAGGATCACGCCCATGGTCAGCACGATCATCGAGATGCCGTCCAGAAAGCAGCCCAGCAGGATGTAGAACAGGGCCAGTGCCACCAGCAGCACGCCGGGCGACAGGCCCAGGCCGCTGACGAACTCGGCGAGGTGGCGGGGCAGGCCGATGTAGCCCATCGACAGCGTCAGGAAGGCCGCGCCGGCCAGGATCAACGCGATCATGCAGTACAGCCGGGTGGCGCCCAGCAGCGAGGCGACGAAGGTGCTGCGGTTGAGCGAACCCTGGGCCGCCGACAGGATCAGCGCCCCCACGACCCCGATGGCCGCCGCCTCGGTGGCCGTGGCAATACCGGTGTAGATGGAGCCGATGACCCCGCCGATGAGCAGGACCACTGGAATCAGGTGGCGCGATTCCGCCAGCTTCTGGGCCAAGCTCATGTCGGCATCGGCCTTGGGAACCTTGGCGGGATTGAGCAGGGCCCAGATCATCAGGTGACCACTGAACAGTGCAGCCAGCATCAGGCCCGGCAGAACACCGCCGACGAACAGTTTGGCGATCGACACCTCGGCGGCCACGCCATAGACGATCATGATGATCGAAGGAGGAATCAGCAGGCCCAGGGTGCTGGCGCCCCCCAGGGAGCCGACGACCTTCTCGGCCGGATAGCCGCGCTTGGACAGCTCCGGGATGGTCATCTTGCCGATGGTGGCGCAGGTGGCGGCCGACGATCCGGATACGGCAGCAAAGATGGTGCTGCCCAGGATGTTGGTGTGCAGCAGACGGCCCGGCAGCGCATTCACCCAGGGCGCCAGGCCCCGGAACATGCTCTCGGACAGCTTGGTGCGAAACAGGATTTCTCCCATCCACACGAACAGGGGCAGGGCGGTCAGCGTCCAGCTGCTGGCCGATCCCCAGATGGTGATGGCCATGGCATCGCCGGCCGGGCGTGACGAAAACAGCTCCATCCCGATCCAGGCCACACCGGCCAGCGTCAGTCCGATCCAGACGCCGCTGCCCAACAGCAGAAACAGCGCAACGATCAGCAGCGAGGTGACAAGGATCTCATTCATGGCGGGTATCCGATCCGGCACGGGCGCGACGACCCTGCATCTCCAGGATCCATTCGTCGACGAAGGCAATGAAGAGCACCGTGCAACCAATGCCCATCAGGATCTGGGGAATCCACAGCGGCGTGGCGTCGTTGCCGGTGGAAATGTCGTGAAATTCGTGCGACTGCCATGCCAGCCGCCAGGCATAGAAGGCCAGCAGTCCCGACAGCAGGGTCGCCACACCCAACGCCCACATCTCCATGCCGCGCCGCGCCCCACCAGTCAGTTTGCCGATGATCAGCGTGACACGGATGTGTTCGTTGGATTTGAGCGTGTGCGCCAGCGCCAGAAAACCGGCGCCCGCCATGGCGTAGCCTGCGTAGGCGTCGGTGCCCGGCACGTGAAAGCCGGCCACCCGGCTGATGATCGACAGCAGGACCATCGCCAGCACGCCGATCATGAAGAGGGCGGCCAGCCAGGCCGAGCCCGTGTAAAGGGAATCGAGCAGCTTGCGCATGCAGGCTCCGGATAATCGGGGAGCGGCCGGGCCGGCTCCCCGATGGATGGTGGGTCGGTCGGCTTACTTGCGGTAGGCACCGAGCATGGCTTGCCCGTCAGCGCCGGCCTTGTCCAGCCATTCCTTGAGCATGGTCTCGCCCACCTTCTGCAGGTCGGCCTTGAGCTGCGGCGAAGGCGGCAGCACCTCCATGCCGTTGGCCTTGAGGGTGGCCAGGGTGTCGGTGTTGACCTTCTCCGATGCGGCCCAGCCACGGGCTTCTGCCTCGGCACCGGCCTTCAGCACCGCGTCCTGGGTGGGCTTGTCCAGCGCGTCGAAGGCCTTTTTGTTGACCAGCACGGCGTTCTTGGGCAGCCAGGCCTGCACGTCGTAGTAGTACTTCAGGTGTTCGTACAGCTTGCTGTCGACGCCGGTGGCGCCCGAGGTCATGTTGGACTCGACCACCCCGGTGGCCAGGGCCTGCGACAGCTCGGCCGCCTGCACGGTCACCGGCTGTGCACCCACCAGTTCGGCAATGCGCGAGGTGGCCGGGCTGTAGGCGCGCCACTTGTTGCCCTTGAGGTCGGCCGCACTGTTGATCGGCTTCTTGCTGTACAGCCCCTGGGGCGGCCAGGCCACGGCGTACAGGAGCATCATGCCTTGCTCGGCCAGCTTCTTCTCCAGAATGGGCTTCTGGGCCGCGTAAAGCTTTTTCGACTCGGCGTAGCTGGTGGCCAGGAACGGGATGCCATCAGCGCCAAACATCTGCCACTCGTTCTGGTAGGCCGGCAACAGGATCTCGCCGATCTGTGCCTGCCCGCCCTGAACCGCCCGCTTGATCTCGGGTGCCTTGAACAGCGATGCGCCCGCATGCACCGTGATCTTGAGCTTGCCGCTGGTGGCCTTGTCCACGTCGGCCGCAAACTGGGTCAGGTTGACGGTGTGGAAATTGGTGGCCGGGTAGGCGGCCGGCAGATCCCACTTGGTCTGCGCCATGGCGGGCAAGCTGAAGGCCACGGCAGTGGCAGCGAGCGACAGGCTGAAAAAGCGACGTTTCATGTGGACGACTCCGTTGGGTTGATGGACTCGGTATGCCTTCGCCAGCCAGAAGCCGGTTGGCCAAGCATGTGGACCCGGGCGTCTGGCATTCTGGCGACCGACTGGCAAAGTGTGATCGGTGTTTTCCCTGTATGTCAACAAATCGTTGGCAAATTGTTGGTGATCTGAATAAACTGGCGCACCACTTTCAGACACCCGCGAGACATGGCCAAAGCCAAAGCAAGCATCAAGCCACCTGCCCCGGGCGGGCCGCATCCGATCGTGTCATCGGCACACCTGGTCTCACCCCGCAGTGCCGAGATGAGCGAATTCGAGTTCGGGCTCATCGTGGCCGGCAACGCGTTCCACCGCTGGATCACGCACTGCATGAGTGCGGCCGGCCTCAAGGACCTCACCGCGCTGGATGTGCTGGTGCTGCACCATGTCACCCACCGTGCGCGCGACAAGCGTCTGTCCGACATCGCGTTCATCATGAATGTCGAGGACACGCACTTGATCAACTACTCCCTGAAGAAGCTGCAGGGCCTGGGGGTGGTGGTCTCCAGCAAGAACGGCAAGGAAGTGACCTATGCGCCGACCGAGTCGGGCAAGGCCTATGTCACGCGCTACCGCGAGATCCGCGAGAGCTGCCTGATTGACGCCCTCAAGGCTGACGACGCCCTCAACCACGACATCGGACAGCTCGCGCGCCTGCTGCGTGTGCTCTCCGGCATCTATGACCAGGCCGCCCGCTCGGCCGCCTCCCTGTGAGCGAAACCCCATGAGCAACACCCCCGCAGCCCGCTGGCAGTTCTGGATCGACCGTGGCGGCACCTTCACCGACATCGTGGGCAAGCGCCCCGACGGCACCCTGGTCACCCACAAGCTGCTGTCCGAGAATCCCGAGCAATACCGTGACGCAGCCGTGGCCGGCATCCGCCACCTGCTCGGTCTGGAGGCTGGGCAGGCCATCACTCCCGACCTCGTCGAGTGCGTGAAGATGGGCACCACGGTGGCCACCAACGCCTTGCTGGAGCGCAAGGGCGAGCCCACGCTGCTGATCACGACCCGCGGTTTCCGCGATGCCCTGCGCATCGCCTACCAGAACCGTCCCCGACTCTTCGACCGGCACATCGTCCTGCCCGAGTTGCTGTACGAGCGTGTGATCGAGGCGGAAGAACGCATGGGCGCCCACGGTGAGGTGATCGCTGCGCTGGACGAGGATCACCTGCGCGAGCGCCTGTGGGCCGCTTATGACGCGGGTCTGCGCAGTGCCGCCATCGTGTTCATGCACGCCTACCGCTATCCGGCGCACGAGCAGGCCGCCGAGCGCATCGCGCGCCAGGTGGGTTTCACCCAGGTCAGCACCTCGCACGGCACCAGTCCGATGATGAAGTTCGTCAGCCGTGGCGACACCACCGTGGTCGATGCCTACCTCTCGCCCATCCTGCGCCGCTATGTGGACCAGGTGGCGGCCGAAATGCCCGGTGTCCGGCTGTTCTTCATGCAGTCTTCGGGTGGCCTGACCGATGCGCATGTGTTCCAGGGCAAGGACGCCATCCTGTCCGGGCCGGCGGGGGGCATCGTGGGCATGGCCCGCACGGCTGGCCTGGGCGGACACGACAAGGTAATCGGTTTCGACATGGGGGGTACATCAACCGATGTGTCCCACTACGCCGGAGCCTTCGAGCGCGAGTTCGAGACCCAGGTGGCCGGCGTGCGCATGCGCGCGCCGATGATGAGTATCCACACCGTGGCCGCCGGTGGTGGCTCCATCCTGGCCTTTGACGGTGCGCGCCTGCGCGTCGGGCCCGAGAGTGCGGGCGCCAATCCGGGGCCTGC
Source organism: Hydrogenophaga bisanensis (assembly GCF_042665135.1). NCBI lineage: Bacteria > Pseudomonadati > Pseudomonadota > Betaproteobacteria > Burkholderiales > Comamonadaceae > Hydrogenophaga > Hydrogenophaga bisanensis. The sequence goes on along the minus strand of NZ_JBHTBX010000001.1, from coordinate 470,288 downwards.
CAGCTACCGGCGCGGTGGCCCTTTGGCCGTGACCGACGCCAACGTCATGCTGGGCAAGATCCAGCCCGCCCACTTTCCCCATGTGTTCGGCCACGACGGCAACCAGCCCCTGGACGCCGAGGTGGTGCGGCAGCGGTTTGCCGAACTGGCCACGCGTGTGGGCCGTTCTCCAGAGGACGTGGCCGAGGGCTTCCTGCAGATTGCCGTGCAGCAGATGGCCAATGCCATCAAGAAGATCTCCGTGGCGCGCGGTTATGACGTCACCCGCTACACCCTGCAGTGCTTCGGGGGTGCCGGTGGTCAGCATGCCTGTCTGGTGGCCGATGCCCTGGGCATGCAGCGCGTGTTCGTGCACCCGCTGGCCGGGGTGCTCAGTGCCTACGGCATGGGTCTGGCGGACCAGAACGTGATCCATGAGCAGGCCGTGGAACTGCCGCTGGAGCCCGGGGCTCTGGCCCAGGTCGAAGCCATGCTGGAGCAGCTGGCATCGTTGGCGGTGGCCGAGCTGGAGCGCCAGCAGGTGGGGCAGGGTCAGGTGGTGGCGCATCGCCGTGTGCATGTGCGTTACGAGGGCAGCGACGCGGCCCTCGTGGTCCCTTTCGGGGATCTGGCCACCATCCAGTCGGGCTTTGAGGCCGCCTACCGCCAGCGCTTCGCATTTCTGATGCAGGGCAAGCGCCTGATCGTCGAGGCAGTTTCTGTCGAAGCCGTGTTGCCCGGTGATGCGCCGGCCGAACCGCGACAGACCGAGCATGAGCCGCGTGAGGTTCCTCGCCGCAACACGGTCCGCATGTACGCCGACGGACACTGGCTGGACGCCGCCTTGGTGGTGCGCGAGGACCTGCGCCCCGGCGATGTGATCAGCGGTCCGGCCATCATCGCGGAAAAAAATGCCACCACCGTTGTCGAGCCGGGCTGGGAAGCCCGACTGACGGGCCTGGATCACCTGGTGCTCGAACGCCGCGTGCCCCGCACCGTGCGCCATGCTGCGGGCACCCAGGTCGATCCGGTGCTGCTGGAGGTCTTCAACAACCTGTTCATGAACATCGCCGAGCAGATGGGCCTGCAGTTGCAGAACACCGCCTACTCGGTCAACATCAAGGAGCGGCTGGACTTCTCCTGTGCCCTGTTCGACGCCGAGGGCAACCTGATTGCGAACGCGCCGCACATGCCGGTGCACCTGGGCTCCATGGGCGAGAGCATCCGCACCGTCATCGCGCGCAACCAGGGAAGCATGCAGCCGGGCGACGTGTACGTGCTGAACGACCCGTACCACGGGGGCACCCACCTGCCCGATATCACCGTCATCACGCCGGTCTACCTGTCACTCGCAGACACCTCTCCGTCGTTCTATGTGGGCAGCCGTGGCCACCATGCCGACATTGGCGGCACCACTCCCGGTTCCATGCCCCCGTTCTCGACCCGCATCGAGGAAGAGGGGGTGCAGATCGACAACGTCAAGCTGGTTGCCCAAGGTGTCCTGCAGGAGGACGCCATCCTGGACCTGCTGCGCAGTGGCCAGTACCCCTCCCGCAATCCGCAGCAGAACCTGGCCGACCTCAAGGCGCAGATCGCCGCCAACGAGAAGGGCGTGCAGGAACTGCGCCGCATGGTCGACCAGTTTGGTCTGGAGGTGGTGCAGGCCTACATGCGTCATGTACAGGACAACGCCGAAGAGTCTGTGCGGCGGGTCATCACCCGCCTCAAGGATGGAGAGTTCACGCTGGCGCTGGACAACGGGGCGCAGATCCGCGTCGCGATCCGCGTGGACACCGCCAACCGCAGTGCCACGATCGATTTCACCGGCAGTTCGCCACAGCAGAGCAACAACTTCAATGCCCCTACGGCGGTCTGCATGGCGGCCGTGCTCTACGTCTTCCGCTCGCTGGTGGACGACGACATACCGCTCAATGCGGGCTGTCTCAAGCCGTTGAAGGTGATCATCCCGCCGGGCTCGATGCTCAATCCGAATCCGCCGGCGTCGGTGGTGGCCGGCAACGTGGAAACCTCCACCTGCATCACCAACGCGCTTTTCGGCGCGCTCGGCGTCATGGCGGGTTCGCAGCCGACCATGAACAACTTCACCTTCGGCAATGCCCGCTACCAGTATTACGAGACCATCTCCGGGGGCAGTGGTGCGGGCGGCGAGTTCAACGCTCAGGGCGAATTGTCGGGCGGGTTCCATGGCACCAGCGTGGTCCAGACCCACATGACCAACTCGCGACTGACCGATCCCGAGGTGCTGGAGTTCCGGTTCCCTGTCAGACTGGAGAGCTTCGCCATCCGCAAAGGGTCTGGGGGCGCGGGGCGCTGGCGCGGGGGGGATGGGGGTGTGCGACGCATCCGCTTCCTGGAGTCCATGACAGCCAGCATTCTGTCCAACGGTCGGGTGCACCCGGCATTCGGCATGGCGGGCGGTCAAGCAGGCGCGCCTGGCATCAACCGGGTGCTCCGGGCTGACGGTCGGGTCGAGGTGCTGGCACACATCGGCCAGGCCGACATGGCGCCTGGTGATGTGTTCGATATCCAGACCCCCGGGGGTGGAGGCTTTGGGGCCGCCTGATGCGGCATGGCGGGCTGGCCATGCCGGCCCGCATCACAGCTCTTCGACGCGACGGGCCGGATAGCTGTCCCAGGCCTGGCAGCCGGGGCATTGCCAGAAGTGCTGGCGGGCCTCGAAACCGCAGGCCGCGCAGCGATAGCGTTGCAGGGGGCCACAAGCCGCTTCCAGGGCATTCTTCACATGGGCCTGTGCGGTCGGATCGCTGAGGGTTTCGCCTTCCAGCCAGCGCGTGGCCATCACCAGCGACGGTTCCTGAGCCAGGTGTGACAGGAAGCGCTGTCGGCGCGACCGGTCATCGGCCCCCAGACTGGCCAGCGCTTCCGAAACATCGAGCGAGGGGGCTCGTGCGTGAGCTGCTTCCAGCATCCGGATCGCATCGGCTTCCTTGCCCAGCTTGCGCGCCAGTTCCACCAGATGCCGGGCCGCCAGAGGCAGTGCCTGGGGGGCATGCTGGTTCAGTTTCTCCAGCGCCGTGTAGGCGCCGGCCAGATCGCCCACCTGGGTGCGCAGGGCCGAAATCGCCAGCCAGCCACGCGCCAAGGACGGCACCCTTGTCACGGCCTCATCCAGCAGCTTGAAGGCCTGCAGGCTGTTGCCCGCACGCTGCGCCAGCTCGGCTTCTTCACACAGATAGTGGGCCAGGCGCCCCACGAAGCTGCCCGGCTGGGCCTGGTCCAGCTTTTCGGCAATCCGGCGCGCCTGAGGCCAATCGCGCGAGCGCTCGTAAATGGACAGCAGCGCCAGCAGGGCTTCGCCTTCGAAATCGGACCCCTCGAGTTTGGCCAGCGCCGTCTCTGCACGGTCCAGCAGTCCCGCCTTCAGGAAATCAAGGGCCAGTGCATGCTGCGCCCGATCACGATCCTTTCGGCCAATGTCCGAGCGCGCCAGCAGATGCTCGTGGACCCGAACGGCGCGGTCGTAGTCACCACGCCGCCGGAACAGGTTGCCCAGCGCGAAGTGCAGTTCGGCGGTATCCGGATCGCTCTGGACCGCCTCGATGAACGCGTCGATCGCCTGGTCCTGTTGTTCGTTGAGCAGGTGATTGAGGCCGCGAAAATAGGCCCGGGGCGCCTGGCGACCTGCGATGCGCCACTGTTTCAGATCCAGCCGGGAGGCGATCCAGCCCAGGGCAAACGCAATTGGCAAGCCCCACAGCAGCCAGGTCAGGTCAAGTTCCATGCCGGTTCTCCACCGCGTCGGTGATCACCGCAGCCGGTTGGGCAGGCGCTGGCGCAGCACTCAAGGGGGTGGAGGCCTTCTGGCTGGCTTTCCGGCGGGCGCGCAGCCACAGGGGCAGCATGACGATCACCCCCAGGAACACGCCCAGCACCAGAGCCACCAGCAGCGCAAGCACCAGCGGGGCTTGCCAGGACACGCCAAAGAACAGGTGCAGCGTGACGGGCGCCTGGTTGTTCAGGGCGAAGGCGAACAATACAAAAAAAATGGCTGCGTTGAGCAGCCACATCAGGTATTTCAAGTCATCCCCTCTGTGGTGGGGACGATTGTACCGGTCACTCGGGTTTGCCCGTCTCCTGACCGAGGATGGCCGCGGTTCGCGCATCCACCTGTTCACGCAGGGCCTTGCCCGGCTTGAAGTGGGGAACACGTTTCTCCGGGATCATCACGCTTTCGCCCGACCGCGGATTGCGACCGATGCGGGGGGAGCGGCGGTTGACCGAGAAGCTGCCGAAGCCGCGAATCTCGATCCGGTGTCCCTTGACCAGGGCATCGCCCATGGCATCGAGAATGGCCTTGACGGCGTACTCGGCATCACGGTGCGTCAGCTGGCTGAAGCGGCCGGCCAGCGCTTCGACGAGGTCGCTGCGGGTCATGTTGTGTCAACCGGGATGGGTGGTGTCCTGAAAAGCAAACGGGGGAGGGCAGGCCCTCCCCCGCTCCTGAGCCAGATCAGTTGTTGTTGTCCAGCTTGGCGCGCAGCAGGGCGCCCAGGCTGGTGGTACCGGCGTTGCCGGTGTTCTGGTTCAGGCTGGCCATGGCTTCGTTCTGGTCCGCCATGTCCTTGGCCTTGATCGACAGCTGGATGTTGCGGGTCTTGCGATCCACGTTCACCACCACAGCGCTGACTTCGTCGCCTTCCTTGAGCACGTTGCGGGCATCTTCCACGCGGTCGCGGGAGATTTCCGAGGCGCGCAGGTAGCCGATGACGTCTTCGCCCAGGTCGATTTCAGCGCCCTTGGCGTCCACGGTTTTAACCTTGCCGGTCACCACGGAGCCCTTGTCGTTGACCGACACGAAGGTGCTGAACGGGTCGCCGTCGAGCTGCTTGATACCCAGGGAAATGCGCTCGCGCTCCACGTCGATGGCCAGCACGATGGCTTCGACTTCCTGGCCCTTCTTGAAGTTGCGCACGGCGGCTTCGCCCGGCTCGTTCCAGGACAGGTCGGACAGGTGCACCAAGCCGTCGATACCGGCAGCCAGACCCACGAAGACGCCGAAGTCGGTGATCGACTTGATCGGGCCCTTGACGCGGTCGCCGCGCTTGGTCTGCTCGGCAAACTCGTGCCAGGGGTTGGCGCGGCACTGCTTCATGCCCAGGGAAATGCGACGCTTGTCTTCGTCGATGTCCAGCACCATGACTTCGACTTCGTCACCCAGCGACACCAGCTTGGACGGGGCCACGTTCTTGTTGGTCCAGTCCATTTCGGAGACGTGCACCAGGCCTTCGATGCCGGGCTCGAGCTCGACGAACGCGCCGTAGTCGGCGATGTTCGTGACCTTGCCGAACATGCGGGTGCCTTGCGGGTAGCGGCGGGCCACACCCAGCCACGGATCGTCACCCAGCTGCTTCAGACCCAGCGAGACACGGTGCTTCTCGGTGTCGAACTTGAGGATCTTGGCGGTGATTTCCTGGCCGGCCTGAACGACTTCGCTCGGGTGGCGGACACGGCGCCATGCCATGTCGGTGATGTGCAGCAGGCCGTCGATGCCGCCCAGGTCCACGAACGCACCGTATTCGGTGATGTTCTTGACCACGCCCTGGACGATGGCACCTTCGCGGAGGGTTTCCATCAGCTTGGCGCGCTCTTCGCCCATGGAGGCTTCCACCACGGCGCGGCGGCTCAGGACCACGTTGTTGCGCTTGCGGTCGAGCTTGATGACCTTGAATTCCATGGTCTTGTTTTCGTACGGCGTCAGGTCCTTGGTCGGACGGCTGTCGACCAGCGAGCCCGGCAGGAAGGCGCTGATGCCGTTGACCATGACCTTCAGGCCGCCCTTGACCTTGGCGCCGGTGGTGCCGGTGACGAAGTCGCCGGATTCCAGGGCCTTTTCCAGGGCCATCCACGAAGCCAGGCGCTTGGCCTTGTCGCGCGACAGGAGCGTGTCGCCGAAGCCGTTCTCGACGGAGTCGATGGCCACGGAAACGAAGTCGCCGACCTGGACTTCGAGTTCGCCCTGGTCGTTCTTGAATTCGGCGATGGGCACATAGGCTTCCGACTTCAGTCCGGCGTTGACCACCACGTGGTTGTGCTCGACGCGCACGACTTCAGCGGTGATGACTTCGCCCGCACGCATTTCAGCGCGCTTGAGGGACTCTTCGAACAGGGCGGCAAAAGATTCAGACATGAGATTTCCTAGAGCTTTCCAGCGGCGGGTGCATCGGGACCTGAGGGGACCATGTGCAGGGATCGTCGGATGGTCGGCGTTGCATGTGTGGTGCGTGACACCACGGGGTTGGTTGAAAAGAACCATCCGGCCTGCGGGCTGGGAACACCCGGCGGGGCCATCTGGGCCATCATGGCCGTGTTGTGGCCGCTGTCTCAGCGGACCGGCAATCCCGACCGGCCTTGCCACCAGTCCAGTACCTGACACACCGATTGCTCGACGTCCAGGCTGGAGTTGTCCAGCAGCAGGGCATCCTCGGCGGGCTTCAGGGGGGCGTGTGCCCGGGACATGTCCCGGTGGTCTCGCGCCTTGAGGTCAGCCAAAAGGTCTTCCATTCTAGCTGGAATTCCCTTGGAAATCAATTGCTTATGGCGTCGCTGGGCACGCTGCTCGGCGCTGGCGGTCAGGTAGACCTTCAGGGGGGCATCGGGAAAGATGACCGTGCCCATGTCGCGCCCGTCGGCCACCAAGCCCGGCAGACGGCGAAAACCGTGCTGCAGTTCCAGCAAAGCCTGCCGCACCTGGGGCACCGCCGACACCCGCGAAGCTGCCATGCCGGCCGACTCCGCGCGCAAAGCGTCCGACACGTCTTCATCGCCCAGCCAGGTACTTTCACCCTCGAAACGCACCGGCAGGCTTCGCGCCAGCGCGCCCAGCCGGTCGGCGGTCGTCGGGTCGGCCAGCGAGGCTTCATCGGTGGGGATGCCGGCCTTGTCCGCGGCCAGGCCGACCAGGCGGTACAGGGCTCCCGAATCCAGCAGGTGATAGCCCAGTCGTGCGGCCACCGCTGCCGCCAGCGTGCCCTTGCCCGACGCCGTCGGTCCATCCACGCAGATCACCGGAACCTGGCCCGGATGGGCCTGGCACACGCTGAACAGGGCCTCGAAATAGTCGGGGAAGGTCTTGGCAACACACTTGGGGTCCTGAATCCGGACCGGCAGTTGCGCCGGATTGAAGGCCGCCAGCGAGAAGCACATCGCCACCCGGTGATCGTCATACGTGTGGATGCTGGCCGGCTGCCAGCAGGCGGGCGGTGTGATCCGGATGAAGTCGTCGCCTTCTTCCACGGTGGCACCGAGCTTGCGGCATTCGGTGGCCATGGCGGCGATTCGGTCCGTCTCCTTGACCCGCCAGCTGGCGATGTTGCGCAGGGTGGTGGTACCGTCGGCAAACATGGCCATGACAGCCAGGGTCATCGCCGCATCCGGGATGTGGTTGCAGTCCAGGTCAATCGCCTTCAGGGGCCAGCGGCCGCGGCGGATGTGCAGCCGGTTGGCTTCACCGGACACATCCGCACCCATCAGCCGGGCGGCTTCCACAAAACGGATATCCCCCTGGATGGAGGACAGTCCGACACCTTCGATGGTGATCCCGTCATGGCCGGGTGACGCGGGCGCCAGTGCTCCCAGTGCAATGAAGTAGCTGGCCGATGAGGCATCCGCTTCCACATGGACCAGACCCGGCGACCGGTACCGGCTGCCCGCCGGGATGGTGAAGCGAGACCAGCCCTCGCGACTCACTGTCACACCAAACTGCTGCAGAAGGTTCAGGGTGATCTCGATATACGGCTTGGAAATCAGCTCGCCAACCACCTCGATCGTGACCGACCGCTCTCGGGCCACCAGAGGCAAGGCCAGCAGCAGCGCCGTCAGGAACTGGCTGGATACGTCACCCCGCACCCGGATGGGCTGATCCAGGTGCAGATCTGCCGCTTGCCCGTTCCCCAGGCGCAGAGGTGGGTAACCCTCGCTACCCAGACAGTCCACCGGGCAACCGAGCTGCCGCAGAGCCTCGACCAGATCACCGATCGGCCGCTCGTGCATGCGGGCAATGCCACCCAGCTCGAAGCAGCCACCATGGGTCGTGGCCAGCAGGGACAGGGCGGCCGTCAGGGGGCGCATGGCGGTGCCTGCATTGCCCAGAAACAGCGTGGCCTGTCGCACGGGCAGTTGCCCACCGACTCCCTGGACCCGCAGCAAACCGCCGTCCAGGCGATCGAGCTGGCAGCCCAGTTGCTCCAGTGCCGTCAGCATGACACGGGTATCGTCCGAGTCCAGCAGGTCGGCGATCTCGGTGCAGCCCTCACTGAGCGCTGCCAGCAGCAGTACGCGGTTGGAGATGCTTTTGGAGCCGGGCAACCGGACGCTGCCGCCGGCGGACGCCAGCGGCGGCAGATCGAGAAATTCGGTCGTGTACATGCGAGGGCAGGTGGGCAGCCGCGGGGCTGCCAAAACAGGTCAGCCTTGCGGCTTGATGGCAGACATGCGCCAGTTCGCGCGAGCCTCACTGGCGCGGTCGATCAGGGCTTCAAGGGCATCCGGGTTGCCAGCGTTCAGAGCCGTCTCGAAAGCATGCAACGAGCGCTGGAACTGCTTGCTCTGGGCCAGCAACTCTTCGCGGTTGGACATCAGGATGTCCCGCCAGACGGCGGGATCGCTGGCGGCAATGCGGGTGAAGTCCCGAAAGCCCGGTCCTGCCAGGGTCAGGAACTCGGCGCCTTGCTGCTGCCCGGTCACCGCATTCATCATGGCAAAGGCGATCAGGTGCGGTAAGTGGCTGACGGCCGCGTAGGCAGCGTCATGCGCCTCCGGGGTCATCTGCTTGACGTGGCATCCCAGCGCCGTCCAGACCCGGTGGGCCTTTTCCAGCTGGATGGGCTCGGTGCGCTCGATGGGGGTCAGAATGACCTGGCGACCCGAGTACAGATCGGGGTCGGCATGATCGACGCCCGCCAGTTCCTTGCCGGCAATCGGATGGGCGGGGACGAACACGCCCACCTGGTCACGCAGCACGCGCCGGGCGGCGTCGATCACTTCCCGCTTGGTCGAGCCGACATCCATGATCAGCACATCCTTGCCAACCAGATGGCGGATGGCCTTGAACGTGGCCTCCGTCGCCGACACCGGGACCGCCACCAGCACCAGGTCCGCGCCCGAGACCGCCAGCAAGGCAGACGGGGCCTCGACATCGATCACGCCCATCTGCCGCGCCCGTTCGGTGGTCGATGGCGACTTGCTGTAGCCCACCACCCGCTTGACCAGGCCCGCCTTCTTCAGGGCCAGTGCAAACGAGCCGCCCATCAGGCCGCAGCCGATCAGGCCAAGTTGCTCAAACATGGGTGCTCCCCTGCAACGCCGTCATCATTCGCTCACCGGGTACGCGCCCAGCACCTTGTAGTAGGCACACAGCCCTCGCAGTTCCTGGAGCGCTGCGGCCACATTGGCCTGGGACGGGTGTCCCGCAATGTCGATGTAGAAGTAATACTCCCACTGTCCGGATTTCGCCGGACGAGACTCGAACCGTGTCATCGAGACACCATTGGATTTGAGTGGTACCAGCAAGTCATGCACCGCCCCAGGGCGGTTGGGCACCGACACCACGATGCTGGTGCAGTCACGGCCGGAGGCCGGCGGCATGGCCAGGGTCTGCGGCAGGCAGATCACGGCGAACCGGGTGCGGTTGTACGCCTCGTCCTGGATCGCGTGGGCGACGATGTGCAGTCCGAATTGGGCCGCTGCGCGCTCGCTGGCCAGCGCAGCCCAGGCCGGGTTCGTGGCGGCCAGCCGGGCGCCTTCGGCGTTGCTGGAGACGGCGCGACGTTCGGCATGGGGCAGGTGCTGCGACAGCCAGCCCTGGCACTGGGCCAGGGCCTGAGGGTGCGCCATCACCACCTCGATGCCATCCAGCGAATTGGTCTGTCTCAACAGGTTGTGCCGCACCAGCAGGCTGACCTCCCCGACCACATGGACCGGCGAGCGCAGGAACAGATCCAGCGAGCGCGCCACCACGCCTTCGGTGGAGTTTTCGACGCCCACGACACCGAACTGCGCGGTGCCAGCCGCCGTGGCATGGAAGACCTCGTCAAAACTGCTGCAGTAGATCAGGTTGGCTGCGCTGCCGAAAAATTCGATGGCGGCCTGCTCGCAGAAGGTTCCCTCCGGACCCAGCACCGCCACCCGCTGAGGGGTTTCCAGGGCGAGGCAGGCCGACATGATCTCGCGCCAGATCGCCGCCACATGCTGGTTGAGCAGAGGTCCCTGGTTGGCGTGCTGGATCTTCTCGATCACCTGCGCCACCCGGTCAGGGCGAAAGAAGGGTGTGCCTTCGTGCCGCTTGAGTTCACCCACCTGCTCGGCGACGCGCGCGCGCTGGTTCAGCAGGGACAGCAGTTGCTGGTCGATCGAATCGATCTGCACCCGCAGGGCACCCAGGGCCTCCGACTGGACAGGTTGCGATTTGCCGCTCATGCCTGTTCCTTTTCGAAGTCACGCATGTAGCTCACCAGTGCCTGAACGCCCGCCAGCGGCATGGCGTTGTAGATGCTGGCGCGCATGCCGCCGACCGACTTGTGGCCTTTGAGTTGCAGCAAGCCGCGCTCTCGGGCTCCGGCCAGGAAGACATCGTTGCGGCTCTCGTCGCGCAGGAAGAACGGGATGTTCATGCGGGAGCGGCAGTTCTCGGCGACCTTGTTGACGTAGAAGGCCGACTGGTCGATGAAATCGTAGAGCAACCTGGCCTTGGCGACGTTCCGTGCCTCCATGGCGGCAATGCCTGTCAGGTCGCCTTCGCGCTGTCGCTTGAGCCACTGGAAAACCAGTCCAGCCATGTAGATGCCGTACGTGGGCGGCGTGTTGTACATGGAGGCGTTGTCGGCCACCGTCTTGTATTCGAAGGCGCTGGGGCAGATCGGCAACGCGCGGCCCAGCAGGTCTTCGCGCACCACCACCAGGGTCACGCCCGCCGGGCCCAGGTTCTTCTGTGCACCGCCGAAGGCCAGGCCGACACGCGACCAGTCCACCGGGCGCGAGGCCACGTGCGATGAGAAGTCAATCACCAGCGGGGCATCGCAGCCCAGGGACTTGAGGTCGGGCAACTCGTGGAACTCGACGCCATGGATGGTCTCGTTGCTGCAGATGTGCACGTACTGGGCGTTGGCACTGAGCTTCCAGCTGGCCGGGGCGGGCAGGGTGGTGTGGCCGTCGGCTTCGCTGCTGGCGATCACGTTCGCGGTGGCGTACTTGCGCGCTTCCTTGGCCGACTTCTGGCTCCAGCTGCCGGTGACCACGAAATCGACGGTGCCGCCGCGCGAAAGGTTCAGGGGCACGATGGCGTTTTCTGCGAGACCACCGCCCTGCATGAACAGGATGCGGAAGTTCGCCGGCACCGCTAGCAGTTCACGCAGATCGGCCTCGGCCTGCGCGGCGATCGACATGAATTCCTTGCCGCGATGGCTCATCTCCATCACGCCTAGGCCGCTGCCATGCCAGTCCAGCATCTCGGCGGCCGCCTGCTGCAGCACTTCTTCCGGCATGGCGGCCGGGCCGGCCGAGAAGTTGTAAGGACGTTGCGTCATGCGGCGTCACCTGCCGCTTCCTCACCGTCCAGTGCCTCAGGCATGTGGGCGTCGTTTTCGACAATGCGCTGCAGGCCGGACAGCTCAGCGCCTTCATCCAGCGAAATCAGCGTCACGCCCTGGGTGGCACGGCCCATTTCCCGGATCTCGCTGACCCGCGTGCGCACGAGGACGCCCGTGTCGGTGATCAGCATGATCTCGTCGTCCGCATGCACCAGCGTGGCTGCGACGACCTTGCCATTGCGCTCGCTCTGCTGGATGGCGATCATGCCCTTGGTGCCGCGACCGTGGCGGGTGTACTCGGTGATCGGGGTGCGTTTGCCATAGCCGTTGATCGTGGCGGTCAGCACGCTTTGCTGCTCGTCTTCGGCCACCAGCATGGCAATCACGCTCTGGCCTTCCTCGATCATCATGCCGCGCACCCCGCGGGCATTGCGGCCCATGGGCCGAACATCGTTTTCGTCAAAGCGCACCGCCTTGCCGCCGTCGCTGAACAACATCACGTCGTGCTTGCCATCGGTCAGCGCGGCACCGATCAGGAAGTCCCCTTCGTCGAGGTCCACGGCAATGATGCCCGCCTTGCGCGGGTTGCTGAACTCGGTCAGCGCCGTCTTCTTGACCGTGCCCATGCTGGTGGCCATGAACACGTAGTGGTCCTCGGGGAAGCTGCGGAACTCGCCGGTCAGTGGCAGCACCACGTTGATCTTTTCGCCTTCCTGCAGCGGGAACATGTTGACGATGGGGCGACCGCGCGAACCGCGCGAGCCGGCAGGCACCTCCCAGACCTTGAGCCAGTAGAGGCGGCCGCGGTTGGAGAAGCACAGGATGTAGTCGTGCGTGTTGGCGATGAAGAGCTGGTCGATCCAGTCGTCTTCCTTGGTCGCCGTCGCCTGCTTGCCGCGACCCCCACGCTTCTGGGCACGGTACTCGGACAGCGGCTGGCTCTTGATGTAGCCGCTGTGCGAGAGCGTGACCACCATGTCGGTCGGGGTGATCAGGTCCTCGGTCGAGAGGTCCTGGGCGCTGTGCTCGATCTCGCTGCGGCGGGCGCCCAGCTTGGTCTGGCCGAACTCGGTCTTCACCGCCACCAGTTCGTCTCCGATGATGGTCGACACGCGCTCGGGCTTGGCCAGGATGTCCAGCAGATCGTCGATCTCGGCCATCACATCCTTGTACTCGGCCACGATCTTGTCCTGCTCCAGACCGGTCAGGCGCTGCAGGCGCATCTGCAGGATTTCCTGGGCCTGTGTCTCTGACAGGCGGTACAGGCCGTCGCCCTGCATGCCGAACTCGCGCTCCAGGCCTTCGGGACGGTAATCGTCGGCGTTGACGGTGCCGCCATCGGCCTTGGCACGGGTGAGCATCTGCCGCACCAGCTGGCTGTCCCAGCTGCGCGTCATCAGTTCGGCCTTGGCCACCGGCGGGGTGGGGCTTTCGCGGATGATGCGGATGAACTCGTCGATGTTGGCCAGTGCCACCGCCAGACCTTCAAGGACGTGGCCGCGCTCGCGTGCCTTGCGCAGGTTGTACACCGTGCGACGGGTCACCACCTCGCGGCGGTGCTCCAGGAACACCGTGATCAGGTCCTTGAGGTTGCACAGGCGGGGCTGACCGTCAATCAGCGCCACCATGTTGATGCCGAAGGTGTCCTGCAGCTGTGTCTGCTTGTAAAGGTTGTTGAGCACCACCTCAGGCACTTCGCCGCGCTTGAGTTCGATCACCAGGCGCATGCCGGATTTGTCCGACTCATCCTGTATGTGGCTGATGCCCTCGAGCTTCTTCTCGTGAACCAGCTCGGCGATGCGCTCCTGCAGGGTCTTCTTGTTGACCTGGTAGGGAATCTCGTCAACGATGATGGCCTGGCGCTGCCCCTTGTCGATGTCCTCGAAATGGCATTTGGCGCGCATCACCACGCGGCCGCGACCGGTGCGATAGCCGTCCTTGACGCCCTGGATGCCATAGATGATGCCCCCGGTGGGGAAGTCCGGCGCCGGGATGATCTCCATCAGTTCGTCGATGGAGCAGTCCGGGTTCTTGAGCGAGTGCAGGCAGGCGTCCACCACCTCATTGAGGTTGTGCGGCGGAATGTTGGTGGCCATGCCCACCGCGATGCCGCCAGAGCCGTTGACCAGCAGGTTGGGCAGGCGCGTCGGCAGCACCAGCGGCTCTTTTTCCGAGCCGTCGTAGTTGGGGCCGAAATCCACCGTTTCCTTGTCGATGTCCGCGAGCATCTCGTGCGCGATCTTGGACATGCGGATTTCGGTGTAGCGCATGGCGGCCGCGTTGTCCCCGTCGACCGAACCGAAGTTGCCCTGCCCATCGACCAGCATGTGGCGCAGGGAAAAGTCCTGCGCCATGCGCACGATGGTGTCGTACACCGCGCTGTCGCCGTGCGGGTGGTACTTACCGATGACGTCACCGACGATACGCGCCGACTTCTTGTAGGGACGGTTCCAGTCGTTGTTGAGCTCGTGCATCGCGTACAGGACACGGCGGTGCACCGGCTTGAGGCCGTCGCGGGCGTCCGGCAGGGCTCGCCCGACGATCACGCTCATGGCGTAGTCGAGGTAGCTGCGACGCATCTCCTCTTCAAGACTGATGGGCAGGGTCTCTTTGGCGAACTGGGTCATGAGCGTTGGAAGCTGTCGTGGTGCCGGCCGCGTCGCGGCCAGGGCAAGCGCTCCATTTTAGTGGGCAGCGTCGGCCCGGCTTTCAGCTTGCATCAGACTTGGGGTGTTGCTCTCGGGCAACGCGTATCCGGGCTATCAACCGCGCCGCCGCGCTGCCGTGTGCGGGACACCTTGCCTCTGCGCGGCTTGTGGCACAATGATTCGAGCGTTTAAGTGGTGGTCACTTCAAGCGCCATCCGATACTTCCATTCGGCCCGCCGAGGCAAACCAAGAGGAATACCATGAAGAAACTGAACAAAGTGGCAATGCTGTTCGCTACCGCCGCCCTGGCGACCGCCGCCGGCGCCCAGACCATCGACAACTGGCGCAACGGCACTTCCGAACTCGTCTGGAAGAACGGCACCAACGAACTGTGCTGGCGCGATGCCTCCTGGACCCCCGCCACCGCCGCCCAAGGCTGCGACGGCGCGATCGTGCCGGCTCCGGCTCCGGCACCTGCTCCGGCTCCCGCTGCTGCTGCACCCGCCCCGGCGCCCGCTGCTGCTCCTGCACCGAAGCCCGCCGCCACCAAGGTGACCTACGCCGCCGACGCCTTCTTCGACTTCGACAAGGCCGTCCTGAAGAAGGAAGGCAAGGCCAAGCTGGACGACCTGGCCGACAAGGTCAAAGGCATCAACCTGGAAGTCGTGATCGCTGTCGGTCACACCGACTCCACCGGTCCCGATGGCTACAACCAGAAGCTGTCCGTCCGCCGTGCCGAAGCCGTCAAGGCCTATCTGGTGAGCAAGGGCATCGAAGCCAACCGCGTCTACACCGAAGGCAAGGGCGAAGGCCAGCCGGTCGCTGACAACAAGACCCGCGAAGGTCGCGCCAAGAACCGTCGCGTGGAAGTGGAAGTCGTCGGCACCCGCGCCAACTGATTCCCCGGTCACAGACCTCTGAAAAACCGCGCTTCGGCGCGGTTTTTCTTTGGGGCTGGCGATAATGTCGGCATGAATCCGAACGTCAACGCCGATCCGGCCGAACTGGCCAAATTTTCAGACCTGGCCCACCGGTGGTGGGATCCCGAGAGCGAGTTTCGCCCGCTCCATCAGATCAACCCGTTGAGGCTGGCCTGGATCGATGGGCTGGCGCCGTTGGCGGGCAAGCGGGTGCTCGACGTGGGCTGTGGCGGTGGCATTCTGTCCGATTCGATGGCGCGCAAGGGTGCGCAGGTGACCGGTATCGATCTCTCGGTCAAAGCCCTGCGGGTGGCCCAACTGCACGCGCTGGAGGCGGGGACGTCCGGGGTTGAGTACCGCGAAGTGAGCGCCGAAGACCTGGCGGCCGAGCAACCGGGCACGTTTGATGTGGTCACCTGCATGGAGATGCTGGAGCATGTCCCGGATCCATCCTCGGTGGTCCGAGCCTGCAGTCAGTTGGTCAAGCCCGGCGGCTGGGTTTTCTTCTCGACCATCAACCGCAACCCCAAGTCCTTCCTGTTTGCGATCGTGGGGGCGGAGTATGTCCTCCAGTTGTTGCCCAAGGGCACGCATGAATGGGCCAAGTTCATCCGGCCCAGCGAGCTTGCGTCCTATTGCCGTCAGGCCGATCTGGACCTGCAGGGCACGCGAGGCATGGAATACAACCCGTTGACGCGGCGCTACTGGCTCAGCGATGACACCAGCGTCAACTACATGATCGCCACCCGTCGCGCACCGTGAGCCGGCTGCCGTTCCCGGGGCAGGTGCAGGCCCTTCTGTTCGACCTGGACGGTACGCTGATCGACAGCGCACCGGATCTGGCCGCTGCGGCCGAGCGCATGAGGGCCAGAAGGGGAATGTCACCTCTGCCGCTGGCCCAGTACCGGCCCCATGCCAGTTCGGGCGCCCGAGGCATGCTGCGAATCGGTTTCGGCGCGGATCCCTCGGATGCGATGTACGAGAGCCTGCGCCAGGAGTTTCTGGCCGAGTATGAGTCGGGTCTCTTGAACCTGACGGCACCCTTTGAGGGGGTGACGTCATTGCTGGACGTCCTCACCCAGGTGGGTTGCCCCTGGGGCATTGTCACGAACAAGGCGCAGCGGTTCACCCAGCCCATGGTGGCCGGGCTGCCTCTGCTGGGTCGGGCTGGCGCGGTGGTCTGCGGCGACACCACGCCCTACGCCAAGCCGCACCCTGAGCCGTTGCTGGAGGCGGCGCGACGGCTGGGTGTGGACCCGGGCGCCTGCATCTACGTGGGCGATGACGAGCGCGACATCCTGGCGGGCCGGGCGGCGGGCATGTTCACGGTCGCCGCCAGCTATGGCTATCTGGGGGCGGCAGGCACTGCAGAGCACTGGCAAGCCGATGCAGCCATTGAATTTCCTGGTCAGCTCTTGAAATTGCTGGACTTGCCTTAAACTGTCGAGCACAGGGGCTGCACTGGTTTCGACGTGGGTTCGGGCACGCAGCAGGGCATGTCGAGGTTCTGTCACCTCGTTAAACCGCAGAAAAAAAGTAACTGCAAACGACGAACGTTTCGCACTCGCCGCTTAATCCGGTGAGCCTTGCAACAGCAGGCCGATAGGCTGGGCAAGGGCGGTCGCAAGACTGTCCAGGCTGCAAGGGAATTCATATCGGCTGGCTTTGCGTCGGGTACCTTGACGCAAGGTGAGATCCAAGGGTACTGGTTGCCGGCATAGCGTGTCGCTGCGCGATGCCGGTGGCGAGATCCAAAACAGACGACTAAACATGTAGAACTGCGCGAAGAAGGCTTGCGGACGGGGGTTCAAATCCCCCCAGCTCCACCATTTACAGGCTGTATGAGGTGATATGAGATCAAAAACCACATACAGATCAACAAGTTAGGGAGAAATCCCGACCGTGTGTGATCGCATGAGATCACTTGCTGCCAGAGATTAACCGGGTAACATCCCGGGTAACGTCGCCGACATACCCGGTCGGTTCAGGAAGTTACCCGAATGCCCGCAACAGATCTCCTCTCCGACAGAGCAATACAGGCTGCCATTAAGGCGGCCGTTTCCGCTGGTAAGGCTCGAAAGCTCAGTGATGGTGCTGGACTGGTACTTGATGTTCGTCCCACTGGTTCCGGATGGTGGCGTCTCCGATACTGGCGCGACGGCAAGGAAGGAATGCTCTCTCTGGGCACATACCCAGAGGTCACCCTGAAGGTTGCCAGGCAGAAGAGAGATGAGGCCCGATCGGCGATGGCCAACGGCGTCGATCTGAGCGAGCGCCGCAAGCAGGAAAAGGCTGACCGCCAGAAGCAGCGAGAAGTGGCCTCATTGGAGGCAGCAGGATTACCCGGTCCTGGCACATTCGAGTACGTCGCGCGGGAGTGGCTAGTGATCAAACACCAGCCAGGGGTGTCACCCGGCCACGCGGCCACCACCCAGAAGAGACTGGAGAAGATGGTTTTCCCATGGCTCGGCAGGCGCCCCATCGGCGAGATCGAACCGCCGGAGCTTCTGGCTTGCCTGCGAAAGATCGAGGCGCGTGGTGCGCTGGAGACTACCCACCGTGTGAAGGACGCTTGCTCCCAAGTGTTCAGGTATGGGGTATCGATTGGCGCCTGTGCACGCAACCCGGCTGCAGATCTGCGGGAGGCGCTCAAGCCAGTACCAGTGCGCCACTTTGCTGCCATCGTTGATCCCAAGGACGCCGCTAAGCTGCTTCGCGACATCCATGAGTACAAGGGAAATCCAATCACGCGAGCGGCATTACGGCTTTCTGCCCTCTTGCTTTTGCGACCTGGTGAACTCCGTCATTTGGAGTGGCAGTGGATCGACTTTGAGGCGAAGACAGTAGTTGTCCCGTCCGAGGTGATGAAGCGTCGGATCAATGAGAAAGTGAACGGCAACCCCCATGTGGTTCCGCTGGCAAATCAATCGCTTGCCGTTCTCAAGGACCTACAACCGCTGACTTGCCACGGCCGCTTCGTGTTCCCCAGCCTTCTCAGCAAAGAAAAATGCATGAGCGACAACACGGTGCGCTCTGCCTTGCGGCGGCTGGGATACAGCAACGATGACATGACCGCTCATGGGTTTCGAGCCATGGCCAGGACGATGCTGGCAGAGCAGCTCAACGTGCAGCCCGAGGTCATCGAAGCACAGCTCGCGCACGCTGTTTCTGACCCACTTGGTCGGGCCTACAACCGCACACAGTACCTGACCCAGCGTACGTCAATGATGCAGGTGTGGGCGGACTACCTAGACAAGCTAATGGCATAAGCTGCTGCGTTCGGTGACCGACACGTCAAGTCAAGGGAGGAGAACACCACGGAAATCTCGCGGGCGAAGACATCCGAGTCGAGAAGAAGGTCAAGGACGGAGACCACCGCAGACAGCTACACGAAAGTAGCTTAAATGCGCTCATAACCCATTGATTTTATTAAGGTGCCCACTTGGAAGGTGGGCATTTTTACGTCCATGCGTAGAAGGGGGCTTCCGCCACGAAGGCAAAGTTGCACACATGCAATCTCATGCGATCGCAACAAAGCGATGCGAGAGGGCTTGGAGATCAACTATGGAAGCTCTTTTGTCAGACGTTCCCGATTCCCTCAAGGACGTTGCCCTAATCGATGCAAAGACCTGCGCCGCAGTCGGCGGAATGTCGGTCTCGTCTTGGAATGGTCTCGTTCGATCTGGCACGGCACCGCAGCCTGCAATTCGAACGAATCGGTACACCCGGTGGCGTGTTGTCGATGTTCGCACGTTCTTTCATGAGTACCCCAAGCGCGTCCGACCGGAAGGGTCGCAGATTGTGCTCGAGCGCAGCCTCAAGGCAGTGCAGTCGCGGACGAAGACCGGCGCTGCTGTTACCTCTTGAGAGGGCGCGATGCGAGCAATTCAATATGGCTGCGCCTCAGCTTCGCGGCGCATCTGCATCACTGAGCGCAGGAGTGCTCTTCAATCATTGAGGAGAGCACCAATGGGACTGAAAGTGGTGACGCCCGGGGCTGGGGAGGCCGCGGGCGTCGGGAGGGACAGGAGTGGTCAGAGCAGGACCGGGATCCATTCAAGCATGCTGGCCACGAGTCCGTGCTACTGCGGAGTGGGACGGCAAGCTGGGCCCCGATACGTTTGCATTACCTGTGCAGGCTTTGCCCGCATCGTAATGCGGATCGAACAGCGCGCACCTCATCGGTATCAGGAACGGAGGTCGGCATGACCACCCAAGCACGCGAGTCCGAGGGCAGCGGGTACGCCATCGGTACCAAGCTGATCGAGCAACTGCACCAGGAGCAGGACCCTGACGCGCGCAACTTCTGCGTCACCGGGGCCGTGGTCCTCTGCGCGAACGAGGACCAACCTCATGACGCCTTCGCCGGCTTCGCCCGCGCGGTCGTACCAGCGCTCCAGGACGTTCCCGCGGATGCCAAGCGCCTGGCAACCCTTGCTGCACGTGCAGCGCTCGCTGGCCACCAATGCACCCGCGCTGCTGATGGTTCGATCACCTTCAGCCGCTGGGCCAGGTCAGTGACGTTCGACGACCTTGCGGATGCCGAGGCATGGCTGGATCGGGTGACTGGGGCCGGCAAGTGAGTATCAAGGTCATGAACCTGGTCTGGGACCACTACCCGGCCGGAGGCTCCGAACTGCTGGCGCTGCTTGCGCTGGCCGACTGGTCGAACGACACCGGCGTTTGCTTCCCGAGCATGGCCGCCATCGCGACCAAGACCCGGCTCTCCCGATCGCAGGCCCAGCGAGTGGTGCACGGGCTGATCAACGACGGGTTCGTTTCGGTCCTGGAGAACTCCATGGGTGGCGCGCCCGGGATGACTCGGCGGTATCGCCTCAACATCGAAAAGCTGACGGGTAGCGCCGGTGCGACGGGTCGCATGGATGCTACCCCTACGGGTCGCACTGATGCGACGGGTAGCGCCGGTGCGACGGGTCGCATGGATGCTACCCCTACGGGTCGCACTGATGCGACGGGTAGCGCCGGTGCGACGGGTCGCATGGATGCGGCAGACGGGTCGCATGGGTGCGGCGAGACGGGCCGCATGGGTGCGACCCAAACCGTCATAGAACCATCAGTAACCACCAAGGAGAGTGGCAAACCTGCAGCGGCAGGTATTGCCGACCCCTGCCCGCATCTGCAAATCATCGATGCATACCACCGGCTGTTGCCGATGGGGCGGCAGGTCCGGGAGTGGACCCCCGCCAGGGCATCAGTGCTGCGCAGCCGGTGGCGTGAAAAGCAGGCCCGCCAGTCACTGGCGTGGTGGGAGCGGTTCTTCTCCTACGTGGCGCGATCTGCCTTTCTCACCGGGCAAGCCTCCACACCTGGCCGCCGGCCGTTCGAGTTGTCTCTGGATTGGCTGGTGAAGTCCGAGAACATGGCCAAGGTCATCGAGGGCGCTTATCACGACGCCGAGGACGTGGCGCAAGAGGAGACCACCCATGCATGACGGAGCCTTCCCCGATGAGGTTGCGCTGCCGCCTCACTCTATCGAGGCCGAATCCAGTGTGCTGGGTGGCCTGCTGCTGGACAACAGCGCGTGGGATCGGATTGCCGACCTCGTTTCAGAAGCCGACTTCTACCGGTATGAGCACCGCTTGATCTTTGGTGCCGTGTCCGAGTTGGTTAATGCGGCGAAGCCGGCTGATGTTGTGACGGTCTTCGAGCACTTGCGCAGTCTGGGCAAAGCGAACGAGGCCGGCGGGCTGGAGTACCTCAACGGCCTGGCTCAGTACGTGCCCAGTGCGGGCAATGCGAGGCGCTATGCAGAGATCATCCGCGCCAGGGCCACGCAACGCCGGCTTCTCAATGCATGCACCGAGGCCCGGGAAATCGCTGCGGCGATCAAGGGTGACGACGTGCTGGCCGCCTGTAGCACCATCCAGGGACTGTTCGAGCCGATTGCTATGCAGCACACGGCCAATGAGCCCAGGCATGTGTCAGAGCTGGTGGTGCCGATGCTGGACCGGATCAGTGATCTTGCAGACGGAAAGCAGCAGCCAGGTGTGCAAACTGGTCTACGTGGGCTCGATCGCCACCTTGGCGGCGGACTGAAGGCGGGCAAGCAGATCGTGATTGCAGCCCGGCCTTCGGTCGGAAAGACCTCACTGGCGACAGATATTGCCCTCCGCTGCGCGCAAGCGGGTGAGCCGTCAGCCGTACTCACCATGGAAATGCCTGCTGACGAGCTGGGCGACCGGCTGGTTGCACGTCTGGGCCGCATTGACCTGGGCCGGCTTAGTACGGGCAGCCTGGAGGACTCGGAGTGGTCCGCCCTGACCGATGCGGTGGAGGCCTTGCGGAATCTCCCGCTTTTTATCGACGACCAGGCTGCGCTGAGTCTGCACGAGATCCGGGCCAAGGCCAGAAAACTCAAGCGGCTGCATGGAATACGCGTGCTGGTGGTGGACTACCTGCAGCTCTGCGCTTCTAGCACCCAACGCGCCGGCAGCAATCGACACCTGCAGCTCGAAGAGATCAGCCGCGGACTCAAGGCCCTGGCCAAGCAACTGGGCATCACGGTGATTCTGTTGTCCCAGCTCAATCGTGAGGTCGAGAAACGCACGGGCGGTCGCCCAACGTTGGCCGATCTCAAGGAGTCCGGTGCGATCGAGGAGGACGCCGACACCGTGATCCTGCTTTCTAAAGATGGAGATCTCTCCGACGGGACCATGGTTGTCCATGCGGAGCTGGCCAAGAACCGTGGTGGCAAGCGAAATGTGTTCGTCAAGCTGGCATTCAACGGTGCACACCAGTCCTGGAGCGAGACGACAGCAACGGTTCCCACTTCAGCACCGACGCGGCGAGGCCGCCATTTCACGGAAGACTTCGAATGACTCAGAACTTCAACCCCTGGGCCGTTGCCTTCGCCCAACTCACGAGCACCGGCACACCCGAATGCCGAGTGGAGAGGATCAATCCTCGTCCTGCTGGAGTGGTTCGGCGAGGCAGTCCGACACACCTGATATGGCAGCACCTGGCCGAATGCCCTGGCCGATGGTTCACGGCTGTGGAGGTTCGTCGATTGACTGGTTTCAGCCACGCGGCAGCAAGTCATGCGCTTTTGTACCTCAGCCGACATGAACTCTTGGAGACCTCCCCAGATGTCAGAAACCCGCGATACCTCCGATACAAGGTTGTGTCCGGCGCCGCCTTCCGCGTCTCTGAAACAGCAGATGACCCGGGCCCGCAGCGCTTGGCACGCGATGAGAAGGCGATGCCTATCGCCGAGCAGCCACGCCTGGCACCGGTACGGGGGAGCTGGGATCAGGATCTGCCCGCAGTGGGAGACGTTCGAGCAGTTCCTGCAGGACATGGGGCTACCTCCCACTCCTGGGCACTGGCTTGGGCGCAAAGACGTGAGCGGGCACTACACGCCGAGCAACTGCCTGTGGACGGAGCCAGCAGCCCAGCAGCGGCGCCGAAAGTTCTGCCACCAGGTTCACCTGAAGGACGGCAGGGTGATGACGGCATTAGAGGCGTCGAGGTTGCCCGGGATGCCGGGGTTCTGGGCCGTGCGCAGCAGACTGGCCCAGGGCTTCAGCCTGGAATTACCCCAGCCACATCGGCTGTATCGCACGTCCCGCTGGATCAACTGGCAGGGGGAGACGCTGCCTCTTCCTCAGTGGGCGAAGCGTCTGGGTCTTCGGCCCCAGGTTCTGGCCAACCGTCTGCGCCGGATGACGCTGGATGCAGCGATGACGCCCCAGGTGATGCGCGAGCACCGGGCGATCGAGTGGCAGGGCGAGCGGCTGCCATTGAAAGTCTGGGCTTCACGTCTGAAGCTGAGCACACGGACCCTGAGACGGCGGATCGCCAGTGGCATGCCGCTGGAGCAGGCTATGACACCCGAACCCTTGAAACCCTTTCGGCGGAGCTTCCGCAAATCTGAACCCACCACCCAGGAGTGACACCACCATGAGCACAAAAGCGAATCTCTACCTCGATCAGGCCCTGGCAGCCACGGGCTTTGCCGTCATCGACAGCACCATCGCGTGCACCCTTCGTCCGGATCTGTGGTCATCGGGCATGGAGGCGGCCGGCGACTTCTCCCCGACGTTCTTCCGGCCGACTGACCGAATCGGGGTGCGTCGGTACCGCGGGTACCTGGAGGGACGCGAGGATCGTCCGGTGGATATCCTCGCCCGCAGCCACGATCGCTTGGCCATGCGGGTGGAGTGGATCACCGGCATGAAGCTGGTCGATCTGTACGAGGTCCTTCCTCAGCGCAGCCCCATGGCCGTCGGCGCTGGCGTGGTCCCTCCCCGCAATGACCGCCATGCGAGATCCGAGGATGTCCATGCCGGGGTGGCCACGAAGGAGCCAGGGCGCGCCTGTGGTGAGTGCGATCACTTGTCGGTAGCCGGCCGATGCATGCGCGCCTCGGTCAGCACTCTGGAGTGGCCCAACCAAAACGCGCCACGGCGCTGTGTTGCCTTTCAGCCGAAGTTTGACGCCAACGACCAGCGCAATGGCCTGCAGCTTTGGCCTGAACTTAAAGAAGTGGCCAGCGCATGACCACGTTCGTGAATACCAACGACGAGCCGGCATTGCACACCGAGGCTGCAGCGCTGGCCCTGGTGGCCACGCAAGCGGTAACGATCAGCGTGGTGCTGGCCAGGGAACTGGAGCGCCAGTGCTTCGATGCCTGCACCCAGGTCACCCAGCGGGACGTCGCAGAGCTTCGCTATGCCGCGGGTGAGGTGGTCAGCCCTGAGTTGGCCAGCAGTGTGCAGGCACTTCGCCAAGCGACTGGGCTTCGGGAAGAGTTGGAGTCCTCAATGCATCAGCTCCTTGGCTGGTGCGCATCCGTGCAGGTGCGAGAGGCCTGGATCACATCCAGGGAGTTCACCGGGGCCATGCAATGAGATCGCACAACCCTTTGACCCGATGGATTGTTGAGTTCCAGCGACACCAGCCTGATGCGTCAGTGAAGGATGCATGGTCTCACCTCCTGAACGTCGTGCCAGCCTTTGGGCAGTTGCCATGGGTTTCCACGATCGACACGAATGGTCATGCGATTGCCTACCGCCGACGGCCTGGCAATCCTGAGACCGTGGTTACTCGCTCCAGCTTTGCGAGGCAGTTTCAGCGATGCAGACTGACTCAGATCCGTGATGCCTCTGACAGCAGATCGGCCGATATGAGTAAGTCGATTGGGGCCCTGCGAGCTGAAGATGTAGATCTCCCAGGCCGATCAGAACCCAACACTGTGAGTGCAACATGACAGTCGTCTGCTCTGTGCAATGTCGGATGTACTCCCCTGCCGGCGAGCCCAAAAAGGGTGTCCAAATCACTGCGCGATTGAACCGTCCCAGCGTGACGACATCAACGGGTCTCATCTTGCGGAAAGTCCAGCAGGTGGAGACAGACGCCGACGGGTTTGCCGTCCTTCACCTTTGGCCAAATGAGCTTGGCATCGAGCCATCGGCATACCTCGTTTCGATATACGACCCCAAGATTGGACGGTCAGCGAAAGGAACGGCGCTCGTTCCCAACCTGGCATCAGCCGACCTTCACGAGATCCTCTGCCTCGGCACTAGTGGCGTGACGTTCTCGTCCTGCAGTCACTCAAGCAGCTCTTGAGCAGAGTCCGGCTGCCCTGCGACAACTTATCGAGTTTGTCGCCGTTTTCGTGGTGAGCATGCGAATCTAGCTCCGTTGTTTGTGCTGCAGAGGATGGCGGCGACGTTGTGATCTACGTCATGTGGGCGAAAGGATGCCGCTATGTTGATTCGCAGTAAGCACGATGGGTATTGGGGGGACGGCATTCGGCTGTACCTGGGTGGCGGCGGTGGCTCTGCTCCGCCCCCGGATCCTCGCCTGGTGGACGCACAGATCAACTCGCTGAACATCCAAGCGGATGCGGCGAAGTCGATCATGGCCAACGCCAACGCCATGGCCCCGCTGCAGCAGCAGCAGATGCAGTTTGGGCTCATGGCGGCAAGAACCGCCTATGCAGACTCGCGAGAAGACCGCCGGTACATGCTGGAGCGCCGTGGGCAGCTCACCACCCAGCAGAACCGGATGATCAAGGAGGCCAACGAGTTCAACCTGCCCGGCCGGCAGGAGGAGCTGGCCAGCAAGGCGATGGCCGACGTTGAGACGGCTGCCGCAAGCGCTGACCAGGATCGTGTCCGTAGTCTCACCCGCATGGGCGTCAACCCCAATTCCACGCGGTTTGGCGTGGATGCAAATGCCGCGAGTCTGGCCAAGGCCGGTATCAAGGCTTCTTCAGGGAACGCGGCAAGAGCTCAAGCTCGAGAAGAGGGTCGCGAGCTCACAAACAGAGCTGCCAATGCGCTTGCTGGATACCCAGCAATGGGCATGGCTGCAACTCAGAACAGTGCTGCCAACGGAATGGCGGGGGTCACGATCGTCAATCAAGGCTTGGCGGGGATGACCAGTGGTTATTCGGCCGCCGCGGGAGCAGCCAGCGGCGCGGGCTCGACTGCAGCACAGCTCTACGGCACCCAGTCCGGCATCTACCAGAACTCGCGCAACGCTGCCGCCCAAGAAGACGCCGCCCTCTGGGGTGCAGTCGGCATGGGTGCAGTCGCAATTTGACGTCTGACGTCAAGCACAACGAACCATAGGAGGCCACCATGGGCTTTGGTCTGAACTTTGCGAGCTTCATCAACGGCATGGGCAGCGGCTTGGTATTGCGCGATCGCTTCCAAGCCGCCGGCGATGCTGAGGAAATTCGCTCGATCACGAAAGCGCGACCGGAACAGTCGAAGGGCTTCACCGAAGCCCAGGGCGAGGAGCTGCGCCGCGCGGCCGAGTCTGGCCAGTACGACATCCGCTGGGATGAGCAGCGGGGCTCTTACACCGTGACCCCGAAAGCTGACTCGACCCAGGTTGGACACGTGAGCCAGCAAGGTGTGACGGACTTCCTGGGAAAGCGTACCGCGGGCAATCTCTCTGACGAGGAAGAATTCAGCGCTCGCCAGTTGGCCATCGCTGGTGTGCTCGACCGCCGTGATCCCGGCGCGGCCTCCCGCATTCGGCGTGATCTGGTCACATCCAAGCGGGAGGATCAGCGCTTTGAATGGGAGCAACAGCGGGCTGACCGCGAGGCGAGAGCAGCGGCACGCAAGGAAGCAGACGATACTGAGCTTCGCGATGCAATGGGCCACAACCCAGTCGTGATCACGCGCCAGCGTCCCGACGGCAGCCTGGAGCAGGCAGACTCCCGAATCACCCGCAATGCGAACGGGCAACAGGGGGCTGGCCAGCAGCAAGACGATGCGGCGAGCTACTTCCAGACTGCAGCACCACGGGTCGTGAGTGTCCTGGTCAAGCAGGGAAAGCTGCAGGAAGCGCAGAAGTACCAGGAGTTCATCGACTCCCAACAGGGCCGGCAGTACGCGACGATGTGGACGCGCGGCGTGCGTGCCTTGTCGTTTGGTGACACCCAGACGGCCATGCAGCAGTTCGAGCAGCTCTACAACTCTCAGCTTTTCAATGATGGCTTGACCGCCAAGTTCAGCGCCATCGACCCGAGGGCTGGAACCTTCCAGATCGATCTGCAGGACAAGGACGGCAAGGTCGTTGCAACTGAGCAGGGCTCTGCCAACGAGCTGGCCAGCAAGGCGGCTTTGTTCCTCGATCCTGTCCGCGCGGTCGAATTTCAGGCGAAAGAGACAGCCAAGAGGCAGTCCGAAGAGGCGGTTCTTGATCGACAGATCCGACTGGAGTCAATTCGACAGCAAGGCAGGGAGCAAGCGGAGGACCGGCGTGATGCGAGGCTGGCCGCCCGTCTTGGGGTGACTGGTCAGGCGCGGCCGTTGACCACCTCGCAGCAGCGGATCAATCAGGAGATCGACGTGTCCCGTCGAACGATTGCGGAGATCGACCCGGCCGAACTCAAGCGCAAAACGACTCCCACCAACCAGTGGGGAGGTCGAAATCCCGACTTCGACCCCGCGCTGGCGCGCGCGGCGTCTCAGGCCGCCCGCCGCAAGTACGGAGAAGACCAGGACTTTGATGCCCGTGGCACCGGTTCCAGCGCGCCTCCCTCAACCCAGCAAGGGGGTAGCAAGGTCGCACCCTCAGCGGCTGATCGATTCAAGGCGGACAAGTCCATGCAGGCGAACCGGCTGGGTAAGCAGACCGATCGCGGCTACGAGGTCTTCGATTCCAAGGGCAAGTTGATCGGTTACTACCGCTGAGGGAGATCGGGCATGGGATTCATTTCGCTTGATGAGCTGGAGCAGGGGCAACAACAAACTCCGGTAGCTGATGCGCAGCCCTTGGAGCCCATGGGCTTCGTTCCCATTGAGCGCGAACGCACCTGGGGGGAAGCGGCCAAGGACACCGCGGTGCAACTGGCTGAGGGTGTCAACACCATTGCGGGCGCGGTTCCCAACCTGGTGGCACCAGAAGGAAACGTCGCCGGGTTCTTTCGGGAGAACGCCGACTTCTGGCGCGACAAGCAATCTGATCCACTGAAGAAAAAAATGGCGCGCGCCGACGAGGCGATCACCGCCGCCGGTGAGGATGGCGTGATTGCCCAGGTTGCAGAGGCCGCATCACAGTATTTCAGTGACCCTGCACTGGCCGCCCGCTTTGTGGTGACCAATCTGCCGAGCATGATTCCTGGCATCGGAGCGGCGAAGCTGACCCAGGCCGCTGCCCTGGCCAAGGGCGCAAGCCTGGCGCGAGCCGCCCAAGTGGCCACGACAGCGGCAGGTGCAACCAATGCGGTGCTCAATGCCGGCGGCGCCCGGGGCGAAGCCTTCGAGGACATCAAGCGCACGCTGGTTCAGCAGGGCTACACCGTCCGGGAGGCCGAAGAGCTGGCCATCAAGGATTCGCGTGTGGTGGCGGCCGTCGGCGGTTTGACCGGTTTCATCAGCGGCAAGACGGGCCTGGAGGGCAGCGTCGTCGGCAAGGCTGGCGCGGGCAGCGCCGTGCGTGCTGGCGGGCGAGCCTTCGTGGCAGAACTGGCCGGCGAGCAACTGGAGGAGGTCACGCCCAAGGTGACCACCAACGTCCAAGCCTCACGCTATGACGGCCGATCCATCGGCAAGGATGTTGGGCGCACCATTGTCGAGACAGGCATCGGGTCTGGTCCGGGCGCTGTCGTCGCCGGCGGCACCACCGGCTTAAATGTGATCCGCAGCCAGCCGGGAGCCCAGCAGGCGGGCACGCCGACCGGTTCGGCTGCGCAAGCTGGTGCGCCCGCGGATGGATCTGCTGGCTTTACCCCCGTCGCGAGTGAGCCGAGTGGTAGCGCGTCGATCTCTGAGGCAGTGCAGCCTGCACCGCCGACCGCCCCGAAGGTGGCAGCACTGGCCCCTCTGGATGTTCGTCTGGCGGAGCTGGAGCTACTGGCGCAGTCACGTGACCTGACCGACCAAGAACTGACCGAGGCGCAGGATCTGGTGCGCCAGCTCGATGAAGCCGATCCGCTTGGCGATCAGCCTGGGATGACTGGACCGGGTGAGGAAGCTACCCCGGGGGCTGATGAGCTGGATCCTCTGAGCGCTGCAAGTCCTGAGCCCGCTGAATCGCAGGGCGCCAGCGATGCAGGGCCCGAGGTCTTGAGCGAGGGGCCGATGGCGCCCGTACTTGCTGAGCCTGGGCTGGCATCGGTGGATGTCGAGCAGGTCACACAATCACAACCGGATCCTGCCCTGCAGCAGCAGCCAGGCGCTGACGCCACGCCCGTACCAGAGCAGTCATCGAATCCTGATCGCATTGGGTTCACAGCGCTGACGGATCAAAGCGTCTCGCAGTCGTCCATGTCCCTGTCCGGTCCCACGGGACAAGTGCAAACTGCACCCACCGTGCAGGCACTGCAGAACAGGGATCGCTCCCGGGCGGCCTCGGTGGCTCAGATGGCCGACATTGCCCGAAACCCGGATTACATGCGCCTGGCAACCAGCCGGACGCCCGACGCAGGGGCGCCGATGGTGTTTGCGGTGGGCGATGAGCTGGTGAAGATTCCCCAGGGCAACGGCGGCAGGACCGATGTGGCTGTCATGAGTGACGGCCAGCGCGTGCCGTTCCGCTATGCAGTGGTGGACGCGAGCAGCGTGGAGCCGTCGAATTTCGTGGATGGTCGGAGCAACCCAGCCTTCAGCGCGAACGTGATCGGCACTCTCAAGGCGCTGAACAATGGCCGCACAGCAGGTCTGCGCGCTGCCTATGAGGAGGGGACGGCCGAACAGTACCGCGCGGAGCTGATTGCCGACGCCCAGGCCCACGGCGTTCCGGTGGAGGCGATCCAGCGCACGCCCAATCCGATCCTTGTCCGGGTGTACTCTGAGCAGTCCAATACGCCTGACATGGCGGCCAAGAGCCAGGGTCAGGGGCTTGGAATGTCGCCGGCAGAGCTGGCGGTCCAGGATGCCAGCCTGATCAACTCGGGTGCGCTGGCAGTCCTGCAGCCTGGCGATCTTTCCAGCGCAGCCAACCGGGATTTTGTTCGGACATTCATCGGACGGGTGCAGCAGGTCGGTCAGGACGTGGCCGGGATGATGACTGCCGATGGCACGCTCTCGCCGGCAGGTCGCCAGCGTATGCAGGCCGCGCTGATGCAGGCCGCCTATGGCGACGCGGAGCTGGTCGGGGAGTTGTTCGACAGCCTGGACACCGACATCAAGTCGATTGGGGAAGCCCTCAAGGCAGCGGCCGGAGAGTGGGCAAACCTGCGAGACAGCGCCCGACAGGGGGTCATCAACCCGGCCGCGGACATCACCGACAACCTGATGCAGGCGGTCAACCTGGTGCGCCGGGCCCGTCGGGACAGGACTTCACTCTACGATCTGACCCGCCAGCCAGACCTGATGACCGGTCAGACGCCCGATCCGATCACGGTCGGCGCCCTGCGCATGTTCTATGGGGGCTCGTATCTGGTCCGCGCGCTGGGCAGGGATGCCATGATCAGCATGTTGCGGGACTATGCACGTTCGGCCATGGCCACAACGGCTGGCGCCGATATGTTCGGCGAGCAGGTTACACCCGGCCAGATCCTGGCTGGCTTCGAAAACCAAGGAGTTCTCAATGCGCAAGATCCAGCCCAAGACCGTGGCCGAGCACCCGATGGCGGCCAAGTTGCTGTCCGGGGTCCTGATGCGACACGCGAGCCAGAACAACGATACGGCGGTGATGAAGGAAGCGCAGGAGCTGTCCGACCTGGCCGATCAGGCGCAGTCGAACCTGCAGGTTCCAGCCAGCCCGGCGACACCGGTGGACAGCCCGAGGCGGCCGACCAACCAGTAGCTGCAGATCTGGAGTTGCTGCGACGCGAGGCCCTTCCAATTGCTCGCACCGGCGCTTTTGCCAAGCATGGACTGAGCTTCGAGGAGCGCGGTCAGCAAACGGCGGTCATGTTCAAGGGGCAGGAGATTGCCCGCCTCGATGGCGCCGGAAGCCGTGCCAACATCGTCAAGGCCATTCAGTCGGCCATCGCCGGCAACACGCCGCAGGCCCAGTCCTCTCAGCCGGCGGTCCGGGCGCCCAAGGCGAAGGCTGCGAAAACACCGACGGCAGAAGTCCGGCCCGAGGAGCCTCGCATCGCGGATGTGGGCGAGCAGCTCTATGCCAACCGCCGAAACTTCACCGGCCGGGGTCTGAAGTGGGATGACGTACAGGACCTGAACGACACCCTCAAGCTCAAGGAAGTGACCAAGGCCAAGGTCTGGCCGCGCCCGGACTACGAGCAACTGGTCACCGATGGCATGCCGCCGGTGGTGGCCCGGCTGGTCAAGCAGGTGTATGACGGCATCAGCGCCGGCCCGACCGTGCGCAGTAGCACACCACCGACAGACGCGGACCTGCAGCGCTACATCGACACCCTCAGTAAGGTTCGGGAGGGGCTTTTCTCTTTCGTGAAAGACCGCCAGCGGGTCGCCGCATTCGCCCAGGGGGTGCTGGCCACCATCAAGCGCGATGCATCCGCGATCGGGCCGGTGTCGGTGATCGACCTTGCCCGGGAAACCATGGACCCTCAAGGCGTGGCCACCGTCTTGCTGCGCCAGGTTTGGCCAGACCAGTTTGCTGATGGTGTGCCGACCATGGGTCGCTTCCGCCGCGGATCAGACGCCCACCAGGATCTGGCGATCATCGGGGGCAACAAGGCGCTAGCGGCTATGCAGTTCACCCGGCCAGACCTGAGCAAGTGGGTTGCCGATCTGGGCAAGGGCTGGCCGGCCAAGCGCGAGGCCTGGCAGGTTCAGGGCTATCGAGTTCTGGGGCCGGACGAGTACGTGCTGGACCGATACGACGGAGCACGCGGAACCGTGCACTACATTCGCCCGGTTCAAGGGCGTGGCTCCTGGTCCAGGGCTGAGCCGTTCACCGGTGGCAAATTCGCTCTGGTGCTTGACTCCGGATCCTTCGCCCAGGAGTTCGACACCCGGGAGGCGGCCATCGAAGCAGCACGGGAGAAGGTCAAGCGATCTACCTCGGGCGGCCAGGACATCCGCGGCACAAACATCGCGGAAGCTGAGCGGGTGGGCCCTGCACGCCGCCAGGATGGGGAGGACGTCACCCCGCAGGGCCTGATGGACACGTTCGGCTTCCGTGGCGTTAACTTCGGCCGAGAGGGCTGGATCAAGCAGGCCGAGCGCCAGGAGTACCTGAACCAGGCGTATGACGGCTTGCTCGACCTGGCTGAAATCCTGGGTGTTCCCCCCAAGGCGATGAGCCTCAATGGAAAGCTGGGCATTGCCTTCGGTGCACAGGGCAAAGGCAAGTTCGCTGCCCACTTCGTACCGGGGTACAACGAGATCAACCTCACCAAGACAAAGGGGGCTGGCACGTTGGCCCACGAGTGGGGTCACGGCTTCGACCACTATTTCGCCACGCTGGCCGGCCTGGAGAAGGATGCCGAGCCGTTCCTCTCCGAGCACGCGAACAAGGGCGACACAACTGATCGGATGGTGTTTGAGGATGGTCGCTACGTCAGCAAGAAAGGCATTCCCACCTTTGGTGACGGCATCCGGCCAGAGATCGTCATGGCATTCCGGGCGATCTACCAAGCCATGGAGAAGCGCAACGAGTCGCCCGGTGAGGCCCAGGCCCGGCGAGCCATGGCCAAAGAGTCAGCGGCAAAGCGCCTGAAGCAATGGCTGCGCGTGGCCCGCGGCAAGATCGAGGACAGCGCTGCCAGCAACAAGGCCGATCTGCTGGCCGAGTTCGACCAGCACGCCGAGAAGCTGCGCGAGGGCGACACCGGTGACGGGTACGAGCAGGCCGGCAAGCAGGTGTTCAGCGCCAGGGTGGCCGCCGTGCGCAACCTGATCAAGGACGCCACCGGGCGGGTTTGGAGCCTGGACGAGTCCAATGGACTGGAGGCCTCCGCCAGCTACGTGCGCAGCCTGGCGGGCAAGGAAGATGCCGACGCGACTCACGAGCCCCAGAAGGTCAGCAGCCAGTACAAGCGCGACAGCGTGGCTATGGACCGGGAGAAGGGCGGCAAGGCCTACTGGAGCACGCCCACGGAGATGTTTGCCCGTGCGTTCGAGCTTTATGTGCACGACAAGCTGTCTCAGCGTGGCCAGCGAAACACCTTCCTGACTGACGCAGAGCAACGCGCGGCAACGCCGGTGCAGGTGGATGACACCACCAGCGCCATGGGCAGGGCCAGCGGCGCCAAGCGTGATCTGTACCTCTACCCGGTGGGCCAGGAGCGCCAGACGCTGCGCGATGCCTTCGACTCCCTGATCGGCCAGATCCAGACCCGCGAGACCGAGCAGGGCGTGGCCATGTTCAACCGCAAGGACGACACCTATACTGACCAAAATGGAACTGACACCCAGCCAACAGCCCAAGACCTGGCCGACATCGAGGCCCTCGAAGCCATCGTTGACGATGGAAATCGGGGCGCCATTGACGCCGGCCGGTCGCGACGTGCCCGTGACGTCCGTCCATTCCGATGGGTTCGTCTGCCTGACGGTGATGGACTTGCCGACATCGCCTCAGCCTTCGGCAAGCGAGTCGTCGGATTTGACGTCCCCGCCGGTGTTCTAAGCCGGGAATTCGGGTTCTTCAACGGGGTGACCCGCCCCGGGCGCGACAACCGGATCTTCATCAACGCGAAGTCAGACCGTCCGCAGCTTGCGGTGCTGGGCCATGAAATGGGGCACCAGCTCAAGCGGCAGCGCCCGGATCTCTACGACGATCTGGTGGCTGCGATCCGTCCTTATGTCAGGGCCAAGGAATACGGCACCGAGTTTGCGGCCTCGTCGGTGGCACGGTTTTCGTACCC
The DNA here is from genome assembly GCF_042665135.1 of Hydrogenophaga bisanensis. NCBI lineage: Bacteria > Pseudomonadati > Pseudomonadota > Betaproteobacteria > Burkholderiales > Comamonadaceae > Hydrogenophaga > Hydrogenophaga bisanensis. The sequence goes on along the minus strand of NZ_JBHTBX010000001.1, from coordinate 436,954 downwards.
CCAGGGCGCGACCGCTGAGCAGAGGGATGCTGCAGTGCGGGAGGAGTTCATCGGGGAAATCCTCTCCGATGGCTTCATGGACAAGGGCTTCTGGCGCGCTGTCGGTGATCACAACCCCAGTTTGCTGCAGAGTCTGGTGGGTTTCATCGGTGGCCTGATCGACCAGATCAAGGCGGCCGTGGGGTACGCACCAAGGACCGCCCGATACCTCACCGACTTCGACCGTGTGATGCAGATCGCCGGCCAAGTGATGGCCGAGTACGGCCTGGATTCCGCAACGGCTCGCATGGATTCGACCCCGGACGGTGCCCCCCGATTCCAGCGAAATGACCAGGACGAACAGACCCAGCCATCGACAGAGCAGCAGAACGTCTGGACCCGTGCCAAGGCGAAAGTCCAGGAGCTGACCAGCCCCGCAGCCATCGACCGCCTGCTGTATGAGTTCCAGGACAAGCTGATTGACCTGCGCCGGCTGCGCGATCACATCAAGGCCCTGGGCGGAACGGTCACGGACCTCAACGACGCCTATCTGGGCGAAGAGCTGTATCACAAGCGCCTGGCCAAGCGGACAGCAGACTTTCTGGACAAGGAGCTCAAGCCCCTGCTGGGCGAGCTGCGCGCGCGAGCGGTCAGCCTGCCTGAGTTCGAGCAGTACCTGCACGCCCGGCATGCGCCAGAGGCAAACCGTGTGCTCGCTCAGCGCAACCCCAATCGCACGATCCTGGAGGCCAACCGACAGAAGGCCGCCAAGGCGGTACGCGACCTGGAGACGCAACTGCAGCGAGCCAAAACACAGGGCAGTGCGACCACCGCGATCGAGGAAGCGCTGCAGCTTGCCCGGGAGGATGCGGCCATGTGGCGTGGTGCGCAGGCCTTCACCGGTACGGAGGATGAGCGGCTGTCGCTCTCCGGAATGTCTGACGCCCAGGCCAAGGCCTTCATTGACGCGCTGGCTCCGCGCAAGCGCCAGCACATGCAGGAACTGGCCGCACTGGTCGACAAGATCCAGGCCAAGACCCTGGATGATCTGGAAGCCTACGGGTTGATGGACAAGGCCACGCTCAATGCCTGGCGTTCGTCCTATCAGTTCTATGTGCCCTTGCACCGCGACGAGGCACGTCCGGAGAGTGACCGCCATCCGATCGGCCAAGGCTTCAGCGTCAAGGGTACCGGGGTCAAGAGCCGGGTCGGCTCCAACGAGAAGGTCACCAACATCCTGGCCCACATCGCCATGCAGCGTGAGGCGGTCCTGACCCGCGGCGAAAAGAACAACGTGGTCAAGAAGCTGTACCTGATGGCGGCACAGAACCCGGATGACGAGTTCTGGGTGCTGGACGCTCCGCCGAGAGTCAAGACAGTGGATCCGCGCAACGGGACCGTGCGCACGACGATCGACCCGACCTACAAGCATCGGCCCAACGTGGTGATGGTGCGCATCGCCGGCCGAGATAAGTCCATCGTGTTCAACGAGCACAACCCCAGCGCCGTGCGCCTGGCCGAGTCCATGAAGAACCTGGACATCGGCGATCTGCACGTGGTTGTGGGGCTGGCGGCCAAGGGAACCCGTTGGTTTGCCAGCGTGAACACGCAGTACAACCCGATCTTCGGCCTGATCAACTTCGCCCGCGACGTGCAGGCTGGACTGCTGAACCTGAGCACCACCCCACTGGCCGGCAAGCAAAAAGACGTTGCCAAGCACGTGATGACCGCCATGCGCGCCATCTACCGCCAGCGCAGGGGCAAGGCCTCGCGCAATGGCCAGTGGACCGCGCTGTGGGAGGAGTTCGAGAACGTCGGCGGGACTACCGGGTACCGTGATCTCTTCTCGGATGCCGACGACCGGGCCAAGGCCCTGGTGCGCGACCTGCAGGCGCTCGATCGTGGGCAGGTTTCCAAGGCAGCCCATGCGGTGGTCGACTGGCTGAGCGACTACAACGAGGTGATGGAGAACGCGGTCCGTCTGGCAGCTTACAAAGTGGCCACCGACCAGGGCATGAGCAAGGAGCAGGCCGCCAGCCTGGCCAAGAACCTGACGGTCAACTTCAACCGCAAAGGCCGGCAGACCCGTGAGCTGGGCGCGCTGTACGCATTCTTCAACGCGGCGCTTCAGGGCACGACCCGGATGGTCGAAACCCTGCGCGGCCCGATCGGCAAGCGGATCATGTACGGCGGGGTGGCCCTGGGAGCGATCAATGCCTTGATCGGCATGGCCATGATGGGTGCCGGTGATGACGACGAGGCGGACAACTGGGAGAAGATCCCCGAGTTCGTCAAGGAGCGCAGCATCGTGATTCCGTTGGGGCGCGAGGACTATCTGACCATCCCGATGCCGCTGGGCTTCCATGTGTTCCCCAACATCGGGCGCCTGGCGGTGGAGTTTGCCTTTGGGGACGACCAGAAGTCGCTGGGCAGCCGTCTGGGCGACGTGCTGTCGATCCTGGTCGACGCCTTCAACCCGCTGGGTGGCGCGCAGAATCTGGGCCAGATGGTGTCTCCAACCGTCATCGATCCGGTGGTGGCACTGATGCAGAACCGGGACTGGACCGGCAGGCCGATCTACCGTGAGGACTTCAGCGACCTGGATCCGACACCAGGATTCACCCGTACCAAGGACAGTGCATCGTCGGTTTCCCGGGCAATGGCCGAGGCGATCAACACGATCACCGGCGGGTCGGAGTACCGGCCTGGCGCCTGGAGCCCGACACCGGACCAGATCGACTACGTGTTCGGCCAGCTCACCGGCGGCCTGGGGCGCGAGCTGATCAAGGTCAATCAGACTCTGACCTCAGCCGTGACCGGTGATGAGCTGCCCCCGTACAAGGTGCCGCTGATGGGGCGCCTGTACGGCAACACCCGGGGCACGGCCGGTCAGTCCGAGCAGTATTACGAGAACCTGCGGCAGATCAATGAGGCGGAGCGTGAACTCAAGGGCCGCCAGCGCAAGGGAGACGCGGCCGAGGTCTTCATGCAGCGCGAGCCGATGACAGGCGTCATTTCGCTGGCCAACCAGGTCGATCGCCGGATCCGGGAGCTTCGCAAGGAGCGCAGCGAGTTGGTCGAGGACAAGGGGCCCGGCTATCAGACGTGGGTGCGCGACATCGACATGCGCATAGCCCAGGCCATGGCTGAGCTCAACAACGAGGTGACAAGGGTGCGCAGGGAGGCAGCCAAGTGACGAAGGCGCATGGGAAGCGGGCAGAGAGGAAGCCGGGGCAGGGCGGCCATCGGGTGAATGCCGGCACTCGTGAGTCGGTGGCCGGCGGCGAGTTGAACATCAAGCAGATGGCGTTCGTGCGCGAGTACCTGGTCGACATGAACGCCACCCAGGCAGCCATACGGGCTGGCTACTCACCCAAGACAGCAAGATCGCAGGGGGAGCGACTGTTGACAAATGCTGCCATTCGGCGTGAGGTGGATGCTGGCGTCTCGGACTTGGCGGCCCGTGTGGGGCTGACGGCTGAGCGGATCCTGCGCGAGCGCATGCGTATTGCGTTCTTCGACCCGCGCAAGCTGCTGGACAACGAGGGCAACCCGAAGCCGCTGCAGGAGTTGGACGAGGACACTGCTGCAGCGATTGCCGGCCTGGAGGTGGTGCAGATGACCGGAAGCGACGAGACGCCCGGTGTGATCAGCTACGTCAAGAAGTACAAGCTGGCCGCCAAGGACACGAGCCTGGCAGCGCTGGAGAAGTTCGTCGGGCTTAACGAGAAGCCGGTGCGCTTTTGCCTGCCCAAGATCACGCGGGCGGAGGATTGCAGTCTTGCTCAGGCTGTGGTGCTCGATGGCCTGGCATCCGGCCGCCTGGGGGCAACCGAGGCCAAAGTGCTGTCTGACTTGATCGAGGGCCAGCGGCGTGCCTTCGAAACCCATGCCCTCATGCAGCGCATGGAGGCCATGGAGGCAGCCTTATCTCAGAGAGGGATCAGACCATGAGCATCACACTCCAGCGTCGACTGGATCGGTTGGAACACATGGTCAACCAGGTTGCGAAACCGAAGGGGCCGCGGAAGATCATCTTGCTGGCAGTGCCACCGGATGATGCGTCACCCAAAGCGATAGCATCATTCGAGGCGCAGTGCCAAGCCGCTAAGAAACGTGGAGGCGGTGTTATTGGATTGGTTGGGGTCAGGCCACGTTTGCGGGAGTAGCCTGCGCGACCGGGGGAGCCCACCGCGTGCCATTCGGCATCACGTGCGCGGCAAAAGCTGCGGAAGCAGAAGGTTGTCCACGGTGATGCAGAGAGCCCCGATAAAGAGGAGGAAGCTCACTACTCCAAGGGTGACGGCGAAACGTCCCAGCCAGATCAATGGCTTCGGGATGCTGATAGCCATTGCTTCCACCAGATCTACCTCTTGGGCGTCAAACCGCTTAATCGCCACGCTCATCGCGAACATGAGACCACGGGTGGCGAAGTACGAAAGGGCACGGATGAAGCCGCAAAGAACCACCCCGGCAATGAGTATGGCGATCGTGTGTGCCAACCAGGCGATCTCCATTTTCCCGCGATCACTCGACAGGAAGGCGAGGGCTGCAACCAGGCCGCCGCCATGCACAGAAAACAGGAATGTCTGGATCTGCTCGTTGGCAGAGTTGAACAGGTTGGCCCGGAACATCAGTTGCTCGAACAAACGCTGCCGCATCAACTGATGGCCTTCTGCTTCAGTGCTGAGATGGTCATTCATCCTGTCCTCCTCCTAGGCTGCAAACGGGGCTGTCAGAGCTTTGCCGCCCATGATCCAAACCTGACCATGGCCAAACCGACGATCACGCCCGCAATCGCGAACGCGTATCCACCAGCGGTGGTCGGAAAGGGCAGGACCTCCAGCGCCTTGGTCAGATCGATATTCATGCCTGTCGCATCCTCGACACGATTGACCCGCTTTGCCAGTCGCCAAGCTCCAAGCAGCATGCCGATGCTGAAGGTCAAGAGCACCGACCCGGCGGCCTGAAAGCACCGAGGGCAGCCGAACAAGACTCGAAAGAGCAGTTCCATGGTCAGGCAGCGTCCGTGTGAACTGATGACACGGCCGCATCCTCTGCATCGTCCTCGAGGTGTTCCTCAGCAGCCAGCACAGCAGCAAGGGCTGCCCGGCGCTGTTCAGCCGACGCATGACGCAGGGCCATGGTTTCGCGGTATTCCCTGGCGGCAGCCGTGATCGTGAACTCAGCCTCGACCCCCAGCTCGCTCAGCTTCTGTTTCACATCCGCCAGGCCAACCCTGAAGAACTCCTTGCGCGGATTGACCATGTTCACCCGTGTCTCGTTGAAAACCCGGTGCAGCGTCTTCTCCAGCGTGGGAGCGTCGTCGCTGTAGACCATCGCGTGGACGTCAAACTCAAACGGCACACTTGCATCCCCGAGTTCGCGCACTCGGTCCAGCGGATCCAGGCGACGGGTCATCCCGATCTTCAGCACTTCAGCACCGAATGAGCCCTCGTTGCTGATGACGTAGCAGTGGCCTGCCCTGGTTTGCTGAGCCATGGAAAGGGCGCGTGCGCTCTTGGCCTCTGCTTCCGCCAGGGCAGCCTGCAGGGATTGCAGGCGTTCCTCCATCTTGGCCCTGTCCTCCGCGGCGGCTGTCTCGAACCGACGCTGTGCCTCGGCCAGCGCTTTGCGAACGCGCTCTTCCTCCTTTGCCGCTGCACGCTGAGCGGTTTCGAACTCACGCTGGGCCCGTGCCTCTTCGCGGATGCGCTCCTTGATGGCTCGCTGTTCCTCTTGTTCCTTCTTCAGGAGCGCCTGGAACCGCCCGGCGGCCTGCAGCTCCGCCATCCGGGCGGCCAGATACTCGTCGGTCACCCGGGCATTGCGAAAGGCTGCCCCGTGGTAGTTGATGACGGCGCACGCATCCTTGATCTCTTGTGCCAGCTTGCCCACGTTGTCGACCTTGACCCGGGCGAGCACTGAGTCGACGGCGCCATTGAACGCATCAGCCACGAAACGCTTGGCGGTCGATGCACGCTTGGGCTCGGCGTAGTCGCATGCCGCGGCACGTCCCGTCTTGAGCAGGATCCGGGAATGCTCTCGTGCAGCTTTCAGATCGACCGCTGCATCGTTCGATCCGTAGGCTTCTGCCAGGCCCTCCAGCAGGAGCGCAGCCGGCTGAATGTAGCTGTCGTCGTAGCCGTTGAGTCGGTTCTCCAGGGCCGTGACAGACGCCAGCAAAGCCTGTTCCCTTCCAACCAGGGCCATCGCTTCGCTCGCCTTTTCTCGCGCAGCCTGCAGCACGGCATCCGCCTCCTGCTTTGCCCGTCGACTCATCGCGTCCGCGTCAATCTGGGCCTGCTTGGCTACATTCTCGGCAGCCGCCTTCGCCTTCGCTGTCAGATCAGCGGCCGCTGCGCGCAGGGCATCTGACTCCGCTTTCGCCTCAGCAATGTGCGCCGACGACAGCTCCCTGACGCGATCAAGAATCTTCTTGGCCTCGTCGTCTGCGTCTGCGACCTTCTCGAAGGGCTTGAGCCGCTCCGCGATCATCTGCGCGGCTTCCTTGGCGCGATTGGCCTCGGTGATCTCAAACTCCAGGGTGGTCACTCGGCGCTTCATGAGGTCCGACTCCCTCATCAGGCGCTTGCCGTTCAGGTGGCAGCGCACGAGGAAGAAGCCCAGAACAAACGGGCTGAAGGCAAGGACGATTGCAGCTATGTCGGTCATGAGGGCAGCTTGATCACGAGGCGTTCGCTCGATTCTGTCTGACCATCTCTGATCAATGTCTGATCAATTGCCGCATGGTGCGCAATGTGTCGCGTTCGGACACCAGACATCCCCAATATGTGGGACGGAGCGGCGCAGGTGCTGTCGTTTCAGGAGCGAAAACTAGCCTTAAAAGGCTTGGCCAATAACCCCTTATGCACGCGGTTTTGTGCTGAAATTGCTTCACCGCGAACCTGCCGCGTGGGATTCAAGACGGCAGGAAAAGGCGGGGCCAGAAGGTGCTGCAACACCATCCGGCCCCTGACCACCCAGCACGTTGGAGGTGCTCAATGGCTCAAGCAACTGTAACCCCTTCCCTGAACCAACCGGATGCCGATCGCATCAGCTTGGCGCTCGACGCACTCGGAGAACTTGAGATGCTGATGCGTGCCCAGGCTGCTTACATCAGGGACCAGGGTGCGCCCGAGGAAATGCTGGTGCTGCGCTCACATGCAATGCGCAGCCTGCAACTGGCGTCAGTGGCGATGGCCTCGCTGGGCGACATGGCCGACCCCATCGAAGGCCTGCAGGCTCGTCTCACCGGCCCGGTGTGATCCCAGTCTGACAATGTGCAACCTGTACGGGACTACCGATCGCGGCACTTTGCGGACCATGACGTTGGTCCGTGTGCCCGAGGCACTGCCAGACTGGGCGGCCGTGGTGGGGCCCCTGAGTCAGGGTGTGTACGTGCGTCAGCGCGGTGAGGCTGTCGTCGGGCAGTGGGGCATGATTCCGCCCGACTCGCCCACCAGACGGCCGACCAGCAAGAAAACCGGCCGGCCACTGTCGACCAACAATGCCCGGCGCGAGACGGTGGCTACCGCCTGGACGTTCAGGTTCCCATGGTCACGTGGCCAGCGCTGCCTCATCCCGGCCTGGTGGTTCCAGGAGCCCTATTGGGGCATCAGCCGGGCCGACATGATGACTAGGGCACCGAAGTCCACGCCCTGGCATTTTCGGCGGGCAGATGGCCTTCCGTGGATGCTGGCCGGCCTGTGGGCAGAGTGGACCGATCCAGCCACTGGCGAAGTCGTGCCGTCATACACGCTGCTGACCCAGAACTGCGACGGGCATCCGGTCCTGGAGCTGATGCACAAGCCCGAGCCGGATCTGCCGCCTGACCGTCAGGACAAGCGCACCGTGGTGCCCATCTGGGAGCAAGACCAGGACGCCTGGCTGCATGGCACCAAGGAGCAGGCCGCGGAGCTGATCAAGGTTCCCGCCCCCGACACCCTTGAACATGGGCCGGCAGACCCTGAGCGGGCTTTGTACCGGGCTCTGCCGCTGTAGGTTCAGCCGAACCGCTTGTGTGGTGGTGTCCCGTTCCCGGGGCCGAAGAGAGTGTTGTGCTGCTGCTGCGCCAGCTCGTCCAATGGGTCCGGCTCGTCGAATGCCTCGGACAAGTCCAGGGTGCGTACCAGCACCCACCAGGTCTGAGGGTGCGATCTGACTTTCGCCTTGGCGCTGCCGGGTACTCGGGAATACAGCTCAATCCCTTGGATGACCAGCCGGGTGCTGGCCGATCTGGTCGAGAAGCGACACGACAACGTGAAGCGATCCATTGAACGCCTTGCCGATCGTGGCGTCATCACACTCCCGCCATTGGCGGAAGTCCCCAACCATGGCCCGGGGCCGAAGACGGTGACGGTTTACCAGGTCGGCAAGCGTGACAGCTATGTGATCGTCGCCCAGCTCTCGCCTGAGTTCAATGCCAGGCTGGTGGACCGCTGCTCACGCCGCCATTCAATCCCGTTTCTCCATAGGCGAGCTCTGCGTCTCGACAGAAAACTTCACCGCTCTCCGAGAGTTTGTCCATCAGGGCGATTGCTTCTCCTCGTGTGGTCGGGTTGTCCAGTGAGTTCCGCAGCACCTGGATGGCTTCGCGCAGGTCAGCGAATCGATCTGCAGCGGCACCGAACATTTGCGAGGCGGAGTAGGTTTCAAAGCAGGTGTTCATGCTCGTTCTCATTGGTCGAGTGCAGAGGGCCAGCGTTTCAACCGTTTCAGCATCGGCGCGCCATTGACCGTGCGAACGCGGTAAACAGCAAGGGTCCCGCCGATGTTTGAAAGGCGTACGTATTGAAGGCCCTCGTGGTCTACCTCGCACACCTCGCCAGGCTGCTGGAGCTGCCCAGACCCATCCCAGGCCTTGAGGTATGCGGCAAGTGCACGGGATTCGATGAGATTCATGGCTTGGGCGTCTCGAGGTAGGTCGATACATGCGTTTGACAAACGCAGGTAATGTTATCCAGATTGGTGCGTTTGTCAAACGCAGATTGCCGCTCGCAGAATCTGTCACTCCTATGCTGCAGAGGCAGCCCCCGGTGGGTCCTGGCTGAGTTTCAACCCTCGGGGACTCTGGGGGGGGCTGCTGGGGATTGCCGAGAATCAACCGCGTGGTTCAAGCACCAATCGACTTCGCCAGCCTCGCCTTTGCAGGTGCTCGCGTGGTGCGACGGGGCCTCGATTTGCAGCGCTTTCGCGCCAGTTCTTGGCGCCCTGAGGATTTGAGCAAGTTCGTTCATTGCCTCCTGGAAGTCTGCGATTGCCATTTCACGCTGGACTTGCCTGGCCTGGTCAGGGGGCAGCCCCGGAAGCGGTCTCAGGGAACCATCCGGTGTGTACCCGACAAGCCGAGGCCCATCGGTGGTTTGCAGTGGGCCCTGGCTCCAGGTGCGAACTCGCCACCCAGGACCACGGCCAAGCCCGAGCTCCGTGAAGTCCCACGATTCCAGGTATCGGTCCACGTAAACGACGCGGCCGATGTTCGGCCATAGGCCTTTGACGATGACGGCCAGGCCGCCGGGCTGGATGTTCATGACTTGCTCCCGATCAAACGCTCCAGCTCTCCCACCTCCTGGGTGAACTCGTCAAGCAGGGGGCTCGACCATCCCGTGGCCAGCGCGTCGCGGCACGCGCGGTAGTACCAGAGCTGCTTTTCAGCCGACCCGTTGGGTGTACCCGCTGCGTCAATGCGCCAGAGACCGACCCCCTTGGTTCGGATGTCTCGCAGCGTATTGCTCAGGTTGTGCAGCTTGTCGGCCGTCACCACCAGGCGGGCGCGCGCCGGCTCAGTGCGCATCCTGCAGATGTACGCCTCCTTGCGCGTGCGCCAGGCGGGCTTGGGCGACTCGAACGTGTCGGTGCAGCACTCGACGATGGAGGCGACTTCCTCACCGAACATCACCCGGACCGTTTCCAGCATGGGCCGGCCGCCGCAATCCTCTGCTGCGTCGTGCAGCAGCGCGGCGATGGCCTGGTCTTCGTCACCGCCGTATTCCAGCACCAGGGCGCTGACGGCCATCAAGTGGGAAATGTAGGGAGCCCCGAGCCCTTTGCGGACCTGGGTGGCGTGGATCTGGTTGGCGAACTGCAGGGCCAGGGCAAACCGGGGCGAGAGCAGGGGGGCTGTGCTTCTGGGCATGGACGAGCTTCCTTTGTGCCAGGACTCCAAAGGACGACCAGCCGCGAACCTGGCTATCGCAGCCGGTCGGGAAGAGTTCAGGAAGGGAAGAAACGCGGCGAGAGCAGAGCGAGATTTCGCGTGCCGCAGTGTCATTGTAGGTCAGGGCGTGAGCTGTTGGCCGTGCTTGCAAGCCTGGTGATAGACTGCACCAGCGCTGTCACGCGCCCGGGTGAACCTCCCTGACCCGGCATCGGCTCTGATCCGATGTTGCACCCGGCCCTGAGCCGGGTTTTCTTTTGAGGAGTACCGGTGGACGATCCCAGCGAAGAAGTGCTTGCGGAAGCCATGAATACCGTCGAGCGAAACGACTTGACGTTCCGAGAGGAACGCGCGCGACGAATGATCTGGGCTTCAAGTCTTCCAAAAGCACCAGGCATGGTGATGGGGCGATTCGAACAACTGCACCTCGCGGAAGAGGCAAGATGGTGCTACATCGATGGGCGCTACGCGGCCACCGTCATGATCTCGTATGCAGTGATCGAACATTCCCTGGACGAAATCGCCGAGGCATTCATCGGCACCCGGTCATCTAAGAAGGGGCAGACCTCGATTGATGTGTGTCGCGAGGCCAGTTTGCTGGACAACGATCTGCTGGATCAGGCAGACAGGGTACGCGAGGTCCGCAATGCGCTTGGTCATTACAAGCCAGAAGCCAACCCCCATAGGGCAGTGAATCGCTCAAGAGACAAGAACATCTCTCCCCAGGTGATGCTTCAGGAAGACGCCAAGGATGCGCTGAAGGTCGCGATGTCGATGTTCGTGGCCACCCTGCGCCCGGCTGAGTTCTGAGCTGGGACTTGCAGCGCACCCCCAAAATTGGGGGGCTTGATGGTTCCGGTTCGTGACTCTGACAGGTATGGTGGAGTTACGAAATCTCACAAGGGGCCCACATGACGAGGATCGCCGTGCTTCTGACGGGTGCTGCGCTGCTGAGCGGCTGTGCCACTACACCCTCGTACCAAAATCCGAACATCGCCGACCCGATTGCGGCGAAGCGGCAGTTCGACATAGACGACGGCTACTGCACGGGTGTCTCCTCTGGGTCTGTCCCCATGCCCATGGTCAGAACCTATGTTCCCGGCCAGCAAGCCTACAAGATCAACGGGACGGGCAGCATGTTCACGCCAGGCGTGGGCACTTCGAGCTACGGCTACCAGGCGCGTGTCACGCCGGTACCAAATCCTGGGGCAGCCTTTGCAACCGGAATGGCCAACGGCATGAACATGGGCATCGCCATGCGAGCGGCTCAAGATCGGCAGCGTGTGTACCACGGGTGCATGGTTTCGCTGGGCTGGTCGAATGATCCAGAGGTGCTTGCCGCTGCGTCAAAGCCCAATGCGCCGGCGAAAGAGCCGGCTGGCCAGGATGTGGATGAAGAGCGTTGGCGCCAGGCCATCGAGACCTTCCTGGACATGGAGGCAGCCTCACCGGGCGGGATCGACTATCGCAAGGATCCGGCCAAGATGGACTTGTTGGATGCAACCGTCAGGGCTCTGGGAAGAGATCCGCGGCACCAGGATAAGTTGATGTCCTGGTTCCTGATGGAGGCAAACCGGATGGTGAAGACGGCCTATGGGCAAGCAAACTTGCTTGAGTCGACGGCGAAGTGAGCTTGACGGTGCGAGAATGAGAGTCTGCGGACGCTGGTTAGGTTCCGAAGATCAACAAACACAACACCGGGTAACTTACCGGGTAACCCTCACTTTCATTGGCAGCTTGATCCTTGATTTGAAAAGGGTTTTTCGTTGATTTCGATAGACCCCAGCCCATATGCCAAACAAGGCCACCATTTTCCAGAGGAAATGGTGGCCTTTTCCATTGGTTTGCATGGATTGGCGAGGGCGGCGGCATCCAGGGTCGCCGATTGCCTTGCATCCCCATGCTCGATCGGGTATGGTCAAAGGCTTTGGTACGTTTTTTCAACTTCGGCAGCAGGTTTCTTTTTGCTGCTGATCATTACGAGGAGTACTTTTCCATGGATCGTCGTTCCCTGATGAAGAATGCCGGGCTGGCCGGCGTGCTGGCTGCCGGTATCGCACCCGCGGTGCACGCGCAAGCGGCCGTTCGCTGGCGTCTGGCTTCCAGCTTCCCGAAGTCGCTGCCCACCATCTTTGGCTCGGCCGAGAAGTTCTCGGAGACGGTCAAGGCCTTGTCGGGTGGACGCTTCGAGGTGTCGATCCATGCCGCCGGTGAACTGGTGCCCGCCTTTGGCGTCGTCGATGCGATCCAGGACAACACGATCGAGATGGCCCAGACCGCTCCCTATTACTTCACCGGCAAGGACCCGATCTTCGCTTTCGGTTGCGCTGTGCCCTTTGGCCTGACCGCGCGCCACATGGATGCCTGGATGGAGCACGGCAACGGCCGCAAGCTGCTGGACGAGTTCTATGCCAAGTACAACATCCTGTCGATGAGCTCGGGCAACACCGGCACGCAGATGGGCGGCTGGTACCGCCGCGAGATCAAGAAGGTGTCCGACCTCAAGGGTCTGAAGATGCGTCTGGGTGGTGGCCTGTTCGGCGAAACCATGGCCAAGCTGGGCGTGGTCGCCCAGAACATGCCGGCCGGGGAGGTCTACCAGGCGCTGGAAAAGGGCACGCTGGACGCCACCGAATTCGTCGGTCCTTTCGATGACGAGAAGCTGGGCTTCAACAAGGTGGCGCCGTACTACTACTACCCCGGCTGGTGGGAAGGCGGTGCCGAGCTCGAGTTCTTCATCAACAAGAAGGCATTCGAGGCCCTGTCGGCCGAGAACAAGGCCATCGTCCGGGCCGCTGGCGCGGTGGCCGCACGCGACATGACCGCCAAGTACGATGCCCAGAACCCGGCCGCGCTCAAGCGTCTGGTGGCCGCCGGCACCAAGCTGCAAGGCTTCTCCAAGGAGATCATGGACGCTGGCTTCAAGGCCGCCATGGAGGTGTTCGCCGCTCATGAGGCCAAGTCGCCCGAGTTCAAGAAGATCCACCAGGACATGCGTGCCTTCCAGCGCGACCAGATCCTGTGGAGCAAATTCTCGGAGTGGCGTTACGACGGCTACATCGCCAACGCGAAAATCTGAGGACGGTCTGCTGAATGTCGCGAGCGTTGCTTGAGCTGCACGAGGTCCTGTTCAGCCAGGGCTTCGGCACCCGGCGGGTGTGCTGGGGACTGGTTCAGCAGGGGCTGGTGCAGCTCGGTGAAGACCGGCAGCCTTGCGAGGACCCGGCCCAGGCGGTTGACACCGCCGGGCTGGTGTTCTGGGTGCAGGGTGAGCGCTGGACATATCACGCACAGGCGTATCTGATGCTGCACAAGCCGACTGGCTTTGAGTGCTCGCACAAGCCCGGTGCCCATCCCAGCATCTACACCTTGCTGCCCGCGCCGCTGCGACAGCGCGGCGGATCGGCGGCGGCCGGCGTGCAGGCGGTGGGGCGTCTGGATCAGGACACCACCGGCCTCTTGTTGCTGTCGGATGATGGCAAGTTCATCCATCGGATGACGTCACCCCGGCACCATGTGCCCAAGGTCTATGAGGCGGGTCTCAAGCACCCTGTGACAGACAATCTGCTCGGCAAGTTGCTGGAAGGGGTGGTGCTGGACGATGACCCCAAGGCGGTGAAGGCATCATCCTGTCGTCGTCTCGACAGTCATCTGCTGGAGCTGGTGCTGACCGAGGGCAAGTACCACCAGGTCAAGCGCATGGTGGCGGCGGCAGGCAACCGGGTCGAGACACTGCACCGCAGCGCCATCGGAGCGCTGGAACTGCCTGCTTCCCTGGCACCTGGTCAATGGCGCTGGTTGACCCCGGAGGAAGTGGCTGCCTTGTCAGCCAAACAGCCGGGCGGGTGAGGGTGCGCCCACGCCGGTCGACGGCATCGGCTCAGAGCAGCTCGCCCTTGCGGCTGTCCAAGGGCTGCAGGAACGAGTTCTCTCCACCCCAGTTGGAATGGAAGTCGCTGCGCGGTTCGACCGTGCTGGGAGGCCAGGTGGACAACGGAGTGAAATCACTCTGCCGATTCTTGCGCTGGCGGTCGATGGCGGTGCGAAGATTGTTTTGAGCCGCCATCGCTCGCTCTTCCATTTCCCGCTCACGCATGGATTGGGCCAAGGGGGTCTCTCCCAGGAACTCGCCCCGGATCTCGGCCACGGTGGGCAGGCTGTCGGCGCGGACGATCCAGTAGGGAAGCCCGCACTGGGTCAGCAGGGAATGTTTGATCTGGCGGACCGTTCGGGAGATGCCCCCACGTCCGGGCACGTCGACGCAACCGATCACCCGCCCGTCCGAGCGGCAGATGGTGAAGGTGCAGTAGACGCTGCCTAGCAGGGTGTACCAGGCTTTTCCCTGGTCCGGATCCCTGGGCAACGTGAACCGCGTCACGGGCAGTTTGACCATGACATGGTGGTCGTAGAAGGTGCGTGCCAGCCAGTGCCAGACCCGCGTTTCCTCGGTGTTGGCCAGCGGCCTGGCGGTCAGCGGCCAATGTTTGGGGATGCGGCGGCGTCGCCTGGCGCTGCGCTCGGCCCAGACGTGATGGCCCCAGGCGCCCAGCGCCAGCAGCGGGGGTGCCAGCGCGGTGAGCAACCAGGGGTCAAGGACGTCGACGGAAGACATGAGAATGCGTTGGCAGGGTTTTGTATCCAATTGTGTGCAATTGGCGCACAAAACACCATCCGACCGCAATCCAAGGATTGGGGATGTGTGAACTCTTTGGTATTTTTACCGCGAATTCATCACATCGCCGGTCCGATGCGCGATTTGACAGATGCCGGATGCGTCTCAAACGCCAGCAAGAAATTCGGCGACGGCGTCCGTCAGGCGGTCTGGCTGGTCCCGGTGGGGGCTGTGGCCGCACTGGTCGAGGACGAGCAGTTCGGCGGCTGGGAGGTGTTGTCGGATGTCCTCGACCTGGCGCAGGCTGCCATAAGGGTCGTCAATGCCCTGAATGGCGAGCACAGGCGCCTGGATGGCCGCGCATTCCTGGCGAATATCGAACGACCGGAAGGATTCGCTGAGCCAGATGTCGTTCCATTGCCAGAAAGCGTTGTCGACGTCGTGGTGGTAGCGGGAAAGACGTTCGCGCAGGCTGCCGGGCGATTGATGGTCCAGGTACTGCTGGCGGGCCGTGTCGATGGCCTGGATGGTCATCTCCTCCACGAAAACGTGGGGAGCCATGACGACGCAGGCCGCCACCGGATGTTGGGTGGCGTGCAGGAGCGCAATCGTGCCCCCGTCTGAGTGGCCGATCAGCACCGGACGGCGGATGTCGAGCGCGGCGAGCAGCCGGGGCAGGACGTCTCTGGCCTCACGGTGCATGTAGTCGACCTCATGGCGGCCGACATGCCAGAAGCCTTCGATCCGGGATGGGCCTCTGACGTCCGGCACCGGATCGGATCCTCCGTAACCACGCCGCGAATACACCCAACCTGCGCGCCCGGTGCGCTCACACAGTTCACGGGGCCAGTCCCGCCCCCGCTGTGGCCACATGGCCACGCTGCCCAGGCCCTCGTGCAGGAAGACCAGTGGTTCCCGGTGCGGATCGCCAGGATGGCAAGCCACTTCCAGATCCACGCCCTCGATGTTGATGCGCCTCATGGGAGCATGCTAGCGCAGATGCCCGACGCGGCGTAGCCCCCGGTGGCCGGCACACGCGGGAAACCCGCTATGCTGCAGGCATGAGACACATGCTTGACGCTTTCTGGCGCGCCGTGGCCTATTGCATGCATCCACGGGTCATTGGTCTTTCGATGCTGCCGCTGGCCCTGATGACCCTGCTGTCGTTTGGTCTGGGCTACTTCTTCTGGCAATCCAGTGTGCAGGCGGTGGAGCTCTGGCTCTCGGGCCTGGGCTTCTATCAGACCTTGTCCGGGTGGTTGTCCGGCATGGGGCTGTCTGGCGCCCTGACGCTGTTACCAGCCTCGCTGGTGCTGATGCTGGCCACGCCGGCCATCCTGGTGGTGAGTCTCCTGCTGGTGGCCGCGTTCATGACCTCTGCCATGGCCGAACTCGTGGCCCAGCGCAGGTTCCCCTCGCTGGAACGCAAGCGCGGCGGATCCATGCTGGCGGCGATCTGGTGGTCGCTGGTCTCGACGGTGGTGGCGGTGCTGGCCCTGTTGGCCTCGATGCCCCTGTGGCTCATCCCTCCGCTGATTCTGGTCCTGCCGCCCCTGATCTGGGGATGGTTGACCTACCGCGTGTTCGCGTTCGATTCGCTGGCCGCCCACGCCAGCCGCGAAGAGCGACAGACCATCCTGAAGGAACATCGGGGTAGCCTGCTGGCCATGGGGGTTCTGACGGGCTACCTGGGGGCTGCACCGAGCCTGCTGTGGGCATCGGGTGCGCTGTTCGTGGCCCTGGCGCCTGTGCTGGTGCCTCTGGCGATCTGGATTTACACGCTGGTGTTTGCACTGGCCTCTCTGTGGTTTTCCCACTTCACGCTGTCCGCACTGGAGGCGCTGCGCAGCAGGGCGGGCCCCGTCGAAGTCCTGGATCCGCAGGAGGGATCCTTGCCGTCGGGAACCCCTCCCGGTGGGGCGCCGCAGGAGCCGCCGCCGGTCTTGCCTCCTGCATCTTCCCGTTGAGCCAAGTTTCTGAACACCATGACAGACACCAGCAAGCTGCCCCCTTCCTTCGGGCTGATCATCATCGGGGATGAAATCCTGTCGGGAAAGCGGGCCGACAAGCACCTGCCCAAGGTGATCGAGCTGCTGGCTGCCAGGGGGCTGACACTGTCCTGGTCGCGCTGTGTCGGCGATGATCGACGCCGCATCACGGCGGCCCTGGCCGATGCCTTTGCGTCAGACGACATCGTGTTTTCCTGTGGTGGCATCGGCGCCACGCCCGATGACCATACGCGCCAGTGTGCCGCCGCCGCGCTGGGGGTGCCCTTGGCGCTTCATCCGCAAGCCCGTCTGTTGATCGAAGAGCGCATGCAGGACGTGGCCCGGGAGCAGGGCGTACCCTATGAGCCCGAACGCGCCGACAATGTGCATCGGCTCAACATGGGGGTGTTTCCGCAAGTGGCACGGATCATTCCCAACCCCTACAACAAGATTCCCGGGTTCACGTGTGATGGCACCGGCGGCGGTGCGGTGCACTTCGTGCCAGGATTTCCGGTCATGGCCTGGCCGATGATCGAACACTTGCTGGATACCGAATACCGTGCCTGGCATCGAGGCCCGGGCGACTGGGTCGAGCGTTCCGTGGTGGTGTTTGGCGCCATGGAAGCGACGCTCACGCCGTTGATGGAGGCGATCGAGCGGGATCACCCTGTCAAGGTGTTCAGCCTGCCCAGTGTCGATCACCCGACCTGGGGTCGGCACATTGAGCTGGGGGTCAAGGGCCCTTCGTCTGCCGTGCCGCTGGCATATGGGCAACTGATGGCAGGGTTGCGGGGGCATGGTGCGCAGCTTGGCCCCGAATTGGTGCGATAAGGGGCTCACCAAACCGGTGCGCTGCGCTCTATTGCACCACAAGCGTGCATTGCTTGACTTGGGCCGAGGCCAGGGCGGTGCGACGCATCGATATCGGTGCGCACGAAAGCTGTTTCTTGTGCGCTGGCCAAGGAGGATAATCGTCACGCCGTGTTTTCAGGCGTCAGGCTGAGTCCCCCGTGGTCAGTTCTTGGCATGGAAACTGCTTAGGCAAGGACATCCGACCGTTTTTCCACCCAACCCGACTCAGGAGCAATTGATGGCCAAGACCGCCGCCGACGTGATTCAGCTGGTGAAAGACAACGACGTGAAGTTCGTTGATTTCCGTTTCACCGATACCCGTGGCAAGTGGCAACACATCACCATTCCGGTCTCCCAGTTCAGCGAGGACAAGTTCGAAGAAGGTCAGGCCTTTGATGGCTCCTCGATTGCTGGCTGGAAGGGCATTGAAGCGTCCGACATGCTGCTGATGCCCGATGCCGGTTCCGTCTTCATCGATCCCTTCGTCGAAGAAACCACCGCTGTGCTGGTTTGCGACGTGATCGAGCCGACCGACGGCAAGGCCTATGAGCGCGATCCGCGTTCCATCGCCAAGCGCGCCGAAACCTACCTCAAGGCCACCGGCCTGGGCGATGTGGCCTTCTTTGGTCCGGAACCCGAGTTCTTCCTGTTCGACGAAGTTCGCTGGAGCAATGAGCCCGGCCACAGCTTCTACCAGATCGAAGAGTACGAAGCACCGTGGAACAGCGGCGCCAAAATCGAAGGTGGCAACCGCGGCCACCGTCCGCGCACCAAGGGCGGCTACTTCCCGGTCGCGCCGGTGGACAGCACCATCGACATGCGCAACGAGATGGTCCAGATCCTGGAAGCCGTGGGCGTGCCGGTCGAAGTGCACCACCACGAAGTGGCTGGCGCCGGCCAGTGTGAAATCGGTACCCGCTTCTCGACTCTGGTCGAGCGCGCCGACTGGACCCTGCTGCAGAAGTACGTGATCCAGAACGTGGCCAACGCCTACGGCAAAACCGCCACCTTCATGCCCAAGCCCTACCACGGTGACAACGGTTCCGGCATGCACGTGCACCAGTCGATCTGGAAGGATGGCAAGAACCTGTTCGCGGGCAGTGGCTACGCTGGTCTGAGCGAGTTCGCCCTGTACTACATCGGCGGCATCATCAAGCACGCCCGTGCCCTGAATGCCATCACCAACCCGGGTACCAACAGCTACAAGCGTCTGGTGCCGCACTTCGAAGCCCCGGTCAAGCTGGCCTACTCGGCCAAGAACCGCTCGGCTTCTATCCGCATCCCCAACGTGGCGTCGGACAAGGCCCGTCGCGTGGAAGCCCGCTTCCCCGATCCGCTGATGAACCCCTATCTGGGTTTTGCGGCCCTGTTGATGGCCGGTCTGGACGGCGTGGAGAACAAGATCCATCCGGGCGAGGCCGCTACCAAGGACCTGTACCACCTGCCGCCGGAAGAGGACAAGCTGGTCCCGACCGTCTGCCACAGCCTGGACCAGGCCCTGGATCATCTGGACAAGGACCGTGCCTTCCTGACCAAGGGCGGCGTGTTCACCGATGCCTGGATCGATGCCTACATCGAGCTGAAGATGACCGAGGTCACCCGTGCCCGCGTGGAAGTGTCCCCGGTCGAGTACGACATGTACTACAGCCTGTGATCGCTGACCGGACAGACTCTCTGCCCGGACGACGATACCCAAGGACGGCCTCGGCCGTCCTTTTTTTACGCCTGTTCGATGGCGTTGCGTCAAATGCAACAGTGGGCACTTTCCATCCGGAATTCGGTCATACTCAAAAATTCACGTGCGCCAAGGCGCAGGAGTGCGAAATTTGTCCCTGATGAAAGACTTCCGAGCTGTCCGTTGGATGTTGGCCGCGCTGGTCCTGGGTCACGGCGCTGCTGCGCTCGCCCAAGGCAAGATCTACCGATGTGGCAACGAGTACACCAACGATCCCAAGCTGGCCAAGGAGAAGGGCTGCAAGCTGATGGAGGGTGGCAACATCACCATCATCCAGGGGACCACACCACGCGGCTCGGGCGAGGGTGGCGCCACGCGCAGCAGCACCGCCGCACCGCGTCCTGCGCCGCCAGCGTCCGCCGAGCAGAGGGCCAGGGACAGCGATGCCCGTGCCATCCTGGAAACAGAGCTGCGCAGGGCGCAGGAGCGGCTGGCCGAGGCGCGCAAGGCCTACGCGGATGGCAACCCCGAGAAACAGGGCATCGAGGGTCGCAACCATCAGCGCTATCTGGACCGGGTTGCCGAACTGAAGGCGGCTGTGGGTCGCGCCGAGGCCGACGTGGCTGGTATCGAGCGGGAACTGTCCCGTTTACCTGGGGGCAACCCGCCGGCGGCGCAGGGCGCCCGTTGAAAGCCGCTGGATGAAAGGCAAGAGGGCCGCAGACCAGGCGAGCACGCCTTTGGAAGACCCGCAGGTTTCGCCCGAAGACCGGCTGGCGCGGCGCTTTCAGTCACTGGACCTGCTGGCCACGCTGGTGGCGGTGGTGTCGCCGGATGGTGGCATCCTGTTTGTCAATGCAGCCCTTGAGGATGCGTTAGGCATTTCCCGTCGCAGCATGGCGGGTGTCAGTTTTCCAGACTGGTTCACCGAACCCCAGCAGCTGGTCAATGCCCTGCAGGGCGCCAAAGGCAACGAGTTTGCGGCCCTGCGTTATGACGCCTGGCTCAAACGGCTCGGTCACGATCCTCTGCAGGTGCATGTGGTGGTGGCGCAAACCGAGACACCGTCCGAGGTGGTGGTGGAGTTGCTGCCGCTGGAGTTGCAGACCCGACAGGAACGAGAAGAGCGGCTGATCGACCAGGCACAGGCCAACAAGGAACTCATCCGTAACCTGGCGCACGAGATCAAGAACCCGCTGGGCGGCATTCGTGGGGCGGCACAACTGCTGCAGATGGAGCTCGAATCCCGGGAGCTGATCGAGTACACGCAGGTGATCATCCACGAGGCGGATCGTCTGCAGTCGCTGGTCGATCGCCTGCTGGCACCGCACCGCCGGCCACATGTGGTGGGCGACGTGAACATCCATGAGGTGTGCGAGCGGGTGCGATCCCTCATCCTGGCGGAGTTTCCCAAGGGCCTGAGGGTGGTGCGCGACTACGATACCTCGATCCCCGAGTTCAGGGGTGATCGGGAGCAACTGATCCAGGCCGTCCTGAACATCGCCCACAACGCGGCGCAGGCGCTGGCCGAACGGATCGCCGCGGGAGACGCTCAGATCATCTTCCGCACGCGGGTGGGTCGGCAGGTGACCTTCGGCAAGCAGCGCTATAGGCTGGCACTGGAATTGCATGTGATCGACAACGGGCCCGGCGTACCGGACTCGATCAAGGATCGCATCTTCTTCCCTCTGGTATCAGGGCGCGATGGTGGATCCGGTCTGGGGTTGACGCTGGCGCAGACGTTTGTTCAGCAGCACCACGGTCTGATCGAGTGTGAGAGTGTGCCGGGCCAGACGGATTTCAAGATCCTGATTCCGTTGCCATGAACAACCACACCTGAGCCTGACGAAGGGAAGACCGCGACATGAAGCCGATCTGGATCGTTGATGATGACCAATCCATCCGCTTCGTGCTCGAGAAGGCGCTGCTGCGAGAAAACCTGCCCACACGCAGCTTCACCAATCCGCAGGAGGTGCTGAAGGCGCTGACCGATACACCGGAAGCCGAGGGCCCGCAGATCCTCGTCAGCGACATTCGAATGCCAGGCGGCTCGGGGCTGGACCTGCTCGAGAAAGTCAAGGAGCGCTTGCCCGGCCTGCCGGTGATCATCATGACCGCGTTCTCCGACCTGGACAGTGCGGTGTCGGCCTTCCAGGGGGGCGCATTCGAGTACCTGCCCAAACCTTTCGATCTGCCCAAGGCGGTGGAACTGATCCATCGCGCCGTGGCCGAGAGTCAGCGCGAAGAGGTGGCCCAGGAGTCGATCACGGCGGCTCCCGAGATGCTGGGCCAGGCGCCAGCGATGCAGGATGTGTTTCGCGCGATCGGGCGGCTGTCGCAGAGCAACGTCACCGTGCTCATCACCGGTGAGTCGGGCTCGGGCAAGGAGCTGGTGGCCCGGGCGCTGCACAAGCACTCACCGCGTGCCAACGGTCCATTCGTGGCCATCAACACGGCGGCCATTCCCAAGGACCTGCTCGAGAGCGAGCTGTTCGGACACGAGCGGGGGGCTTTCACCGGGGCGCAGGCCATGCGTCGCGGCCGCTTCGAACAGGCCGAAGGAGGCACGCTGTTTCTGGATGAAATCGGCGACATGCCCTTCGACCTGCAGACGCGGCTGCTTCGTGTCCTGTCGGACGGCCACTTCTACCGCGTCGGCGGGCACAGCGCCGTCAAGGCGAACGTGCGCGTCATTGCGGCGACCCACCAGCACCTGGAACAGCGGGTCAAGGAAGGTGCATTCCGTGAGGACCTGTTTCACCGGTTGAACGTGATCCGCTTGCGCCTGCCAGCCCTGCGCGAGCGCCGCGAGGATATCCCGATGCTGACGCGGCACTTCCTGCAGCAGAGCGCCAAGCAGCTGGGGGTGGAGCCCAAGCGCATCTCCGATGCGGCCTTGCGGATGCTGTCGCAATTCGACTTTCCGGGCAACGTGCGCCAGCTGGAGAACGTCTGTCACTGGCTGACCGTGATGGCGCCAGCCCAGGTGGTCGATGTCAACGATCTGCCGCCAGAGGTGCTGAACGGACAGCCGGTTCCGTTGCCGGAGGCCGAGCGCAGGGTGGATGATAGGCCAGTTCCGGTGGAGGATCCCGTGGTCGCGATGACCCCCGTGACCTTGGCCAGCTTGCCTTCGGCGGTGGTTCAGGCCGGATCGGTGATGGCACCGGCTGGGGGCTGGGAGGGTGGTTTGCAGGCCGAGGCCCGCCAGCTGCTGGAGAGTGGGCGAACCGACGTCTGGGATGTGCTGACCCGCCGTTTCGAGACCTGCCTGATCCAGACCGCGTTGGTCAACACCCGCGGTCGCCGGATCGAGGCGGCACAGAAACTGGGCATCGGCCGCAACACCATCACGCGCAAGATCCAGGAACTGGGGATGGACGACGATTGAGCGGGCGGGCTCAGCTCCCGAGGGTCAGAACGACCGGGGCGTGATCGCTGGGCTGCTTGTTCTTGCGCGGGGCGCGATCGATGGTGCAGGCAGAGGCCCTGGCGCGGACCGCATCGCTTATCAGAATGTGGTCAATGCGCAGGCCCCGGTTCTTCTGGAAACCCAGCATGCGGTAGTCCCACCAGCTGAAGCTCTTGGGCGGCTGGTCGAACAGCCGGTGGGCATCATGCAGTCCCAGACCGATCAGCGCCTGCAGATGGGTGCGTTCTTCGGTCGTGCAGTGAATGGTTTCACGCAGGCCGTCCGGGTCCCAGACATCGGCGTCGTCAAACGTGATGTTGAAGTCGCCCATCAGCACCAGTTCGGGGTGGCGGGCCATTTCGGTGCGCACCCATTCGCGCAGCGCGTCCAGCCAGCGCATCTTGTAGGCGAACTTGTCGCTGCCCGGCTCCTGGCCGTTGGGGAAATAGGCTCCGATGACGCGGATGCCGTCGATCGTGGCGCACAGCACGCGTGACTGCTCGTCCTCGAAGCCGGGGATGTTGCGGATCACCTCGATGGCGGGCGAGCGGCTGATGAGTGCCACTCCGTTGTAGGTCTTCTGCCCGAACCACTGGGCCTGGTAGCCAGCTTCGGCAAAGGCCTGGGCCGGAAACTTGTCATCGGTGAGCTTGAGTTCCTGAAGGGCCAGCACGTCGACCGGGTTGGCTGCCAGCCATTCCAGCACCTGGGGCAGACGGACATTGAGCGAGTTGATGTTCCAGGTGGCGAGCTTCATGGCGTGCGGGTGTAGGTGACGAAGGCAAAGGGCAGGCCGCTGGCGCTGACATGGGCTTCACGGGCGGTCTCCTGCCACACGGCGCCGAGCACAGGCGCGAAGGCGTCGCCGTCGAAGTCGCGGTCGATCTCGGTGACCACCACGCGGCTGGCCAGCGGCAAGGCCTGTGTGTAGATCTGCGCACCACCGATCACCCAGGCGTCGGTATCCGGTGGACACAGGGCGCGGGCCTCTTCCAGCGAGTGCGCCACGCTGGCGCCATCGGCCACCCAGTTCCTGTCCCGGGTGACTACGATGTTGAGGCGGCCAGGCAGGGGCCGGAACTTCGGTGGCAAGGAGTCCCAGGTCTTGCGGCCCATGATCACCGGGCAGCCCAGGGTGGTGCGCTTGAAATGCGCGAGGTCTTCGGGCAGGTGCCAGGGCAGTTGGTTGTCCTTGCCGATCACGCCGTTGCGGGCGCGGGCGTAGATAAGGTTCAGGCGGGCTGGAGTCGCGGGGGTCATGCCCGGATTGTGCCGCGGGTGGGCCAGAGCACGCTGGCGATCGCCATCATCACGAAGCCCATGGCCAGCCAGTCTTGCCAGTGCGGGACTTCGCCGACGATGAAAGTGGCGCTGAGCGTGCCGACCAGCGGGATGGCCATGACGCTCATGGCGCTGGTGGCCGGCGGCAGGTCGCGGGCCATGCCGAACCAGATCAGCTGGGCGAAGCCATAGTTGATGAGCACGCCGTAGGCCAGGCTCAACCACATGGACAGGCTGAAACTCGCGATTTTCGGAACCGGTTCGGTGGCAAAGGCCAGCACCCACAGCACCAGGGAGCCCAGCAGCAACATCCAGACCGTGACCGCCAGCGGGGACAGCGTCAGCTTGGCGCGCCGGAACATCAGGGTGCCCAAGGCCCAGCAGATGGCGGCACCCAGCATCCAGGCGATGCCTGCCGGACGGCCCGAGAGTTTCTGCAGTTCGTGCCAGAGCAGCAGGGCAATGGCCAGCGCCGCACAAATGACCGCCACCCGAACGCGTGGCGTGATGCGTTCGCCGAAGAAGGCCGCCCCCAGCAGGACGGTGAAGATGGGCATGGTGAAACCCAGGATGGCCGCGCGGCCCGAGGCCAGTTCCTGCACACCGAAGATGGACAGGGTGTGCCAGCCCAGCACGTTGGGCAGGCCGAGCCACAGGATGGTCAGCCACTCGCGCCCGGTGGGATGCATGCGCTGTCCCTTGGCGGCCACATACACGAACAGCCATGCGGCCCCCAGGAGCATGGTGCTGGCACGGAAGTACAGTGGCGTGAGCTGCTGCAGGGACAGCTTCATCATGGGCCAGTTGACGCCCCACATGAGCGTGAGGGCCAGCAGCGCCCAGAGCTGGCGTCGCGACATCATGGGCGGAACCTGGTGGTCAGACAGCCACAGGCGCCTTGATCGCCGGATGGCACTCGTAGCCGACGACCTCGAAATCCTCGTACTCGTAGTCGAGGATCGAGGCGGGCTTGCGTTTGATGTTCAGCGTCGGGTAGGCGAAGGGCTGGCGGGCCAGCTGGGTCTGTACCTGTTCGACGTGGTTGTCGTAGATGTGGCAGTCGCCGCCGGTCCAGATGAAGTCGCCGACGTCCAGGTCGCACTGCTGGGCCAGCATGTGGGTCAGCAGGGCGTAGCTGGCGATGTTGAAGGGCACACCGAGAAAAATGTCGGCGCTGCGCTGGTAGAGCTGGCAGGACAGCTTGCCCTTGCCGCCCGGCTCGGTAGCGGGCGCCACATAGAACTGGAAGAACGCGTGACAGGGCATCAGCGCCATCTTGGACAGGTCTGCCACGTTCCAGGCGCTGACGATGATGCGGCGGCTGTCGGGGTTGGTCTTCAGCTGCTTGACCACCTCGGCAATCTGGTCGATGTGGCCGCCATCCGGGGTGGGCCAGCTGCGCCACTGAACACCGTAGACCGGTCCCAGGTCGCCGTCCTCGCGCGCCCATTCGTCCCAGATGGTGCAGCCGCGCTCCTGCAGCCATTTGACATTGCTGTCACCGCGCAGGAACCAGAGCAACTCGACGATGATGGCCTTGAGGAACACCTTCTTGGTGGTCACCAGCGGGAAGCCTTCGTTGAGGTCGAAGCGCATCTGGTGGCCGAACACGCTGCGGGTGCCCGTGCCGGTGCGGTCGCCCTTCTGGACGCCATGCTCGAACACATGGCGCATGAAGTCTTCGTACTGGGAGCGGATGGGGCGATTCGGGGCGGTCATGCGAAAGAAGCGGTATCGGTGGGACGGCGGATGCGCTCGGGTTCAGGCCAGCACGCGCCCGGGGTTGAGTATGTTGTGGGGATCGAGTGCCTGCTTGATGCTGCGCATCAGGCCCAGGGCCACGGGATCCTTGTACAGCGGGAGCTTGTCGGCCTTGAGGCTGCCGACGCCATGTTCGGCGCTGATGGAACCACCGAAGCGGTGCACCTGGTCAAACACCAGGGTGTTCACCCGGGCCTCTTGTTCGCGCAGAAAGGTGGCCGGGTCGCCATGGGCGGGGGCCTGCACGTTGTAGTGCAGGTTGCCGTCGCCCAGGTGGCCGAAGTTGACCAGGCGCACGCCCGGGATCTCGCGCTGGAGCAGGGCATCGGTCTCGGCGCAGAACGCCGGTATGCGTGACACCGGAATGCTGATGTCGTGCTTGATGTTCAGGCCTTCTTCGGCCTGCGCCAGCGGAATGCTCTCGCGGATGTGCCACAGCTGATGGGCCTGCTGCAGGCTTTCGGCGACCACCGCATCGCTGACGATGCCGTCCTCGAAAGCAGACTCCAGCAGGTGCTCGAACTGGGTCCGGGCGTGGGCCTCGGATTCGCTGTCGCTGTTTTCCAGCAGCACGCAATACGGATGGTCGGCCCACAGGGGCACGCGCAACTGCGGCATGTGACGGTCCACCAGCCCCAGGGCGAACTGGCCCATGACCTCGAAGCCGGTGAGGCCGGCACCCAGGTGGCGATGCGCCAGGCCCAGCAAGGCCACGGCCGCTTCCAGCGACGGCACGGCCGCCCAGGCGGTCAGCTGCGCTGCAGGCAGCGGGTAGAGCTTCATGGTGGCGGCGGTGATGATGCCCAGGGTGCCTTCGCTGCCGACAAACAGATCGCGCAGGTCGTAGCCGGTGTTGTCCTTGCGCAAGCCGCCGAGACCCTGCCAGACCTCGCCTTGTGCCGTGACCACTTCCAGCCCCAGGCACAGGTCACGGGCGTTGCCGTAGCGAACAACCTGGGTTCCGCCGGCGTTGGTGGCCAGGTTGCCGCCGATGGTGCAGCTGCCTTCGGCCGCCAGCGACAGGGGAAACAGGAAGCCTGCCTTCTGCGCGGTTTCCTGCAGTGTCTGAAGAATGCAGCCCGCTTCGACCGTCATCGTCAGGTTGGCGCCGTCGATGGCGCGAACCTGGTTCAGGCGCGTCAGGCTGAGCACCACCTGGTGGCCGCTGTCGTCGGGCACCGACCCGACCACCAGGCCGGTGTTGCCGCCCTGGGGCACCATGCTGTGTCCTGCGGCGGCGCAAGCCCGCACCACGGCGGACACCTCGTCGGTCGATCCTGGCCGCACCACGGCCAATGCGTGGCCATGGGCGCGTTTGCGCCAGTCCTGTTCCCAGGCGGACAGATCGTTGCCGTCATCCCGGGTCAGGACGTGGGCGGCGCCGACGATGGCGCGCAACTGGTCGATCAGGGTACTCATGGCTTGGTGCTGGTGGTGGGAACCGGATCGGACGGTGCACCGGTTTCGATCGCACGACGGGCGGCATCGGCCGCTACCGCGTCCTTGCCGGCCGACTTCAGCCGGATCCGCACATGCAGGGCGCAGGCCACAAACAGCAACACGCACAGCAGCACCTCGATACCGGCCAGGACGGCGGACAGGCCTTGGTCACTGGTGGCGCGCACCACGCCTTCGGTGAAATACACCCACACCAGCAAGCTCAGCCAGCGGTAGGTGTACATGCGGTTCTTGAGCAAACCGGCCAGCGGCAGGGTCAGCGGAAGGACTTTGAGTACCAGCCACGAACCGCCGGGGCGCAGAGGCGCCAGCCAGAGCTCCCAGGCCAGGCCAAGAACAATGAGTCCGATGAGGCTGGACACGGCCAGGACACGGGTCCGGGCGACCAGACGGGCAGAGGAAGCGGAAGAGGCTGGGGACATGGAGGGGCGGACGGCGGACGTGAGGTGGCATGATACCGGGATGACCCTGAGTGAGCGCCTGGGCGCGCTGGAAACCTTCCTCAACGAACTGTGGCGTGACCTGCTCGGCTTCCCCTGGCGGACCACCGCCTGGACCCTGCGCGAGCGTTTTCGCGAGGACCGGCTGGGCGTGACCGCCAGCAGCCTGACCTTCACCACCACGATTTCGCTGGTCCCCCTGTTCACCGTGGCGCTGGCGGTATTCAGCGCCTTCCCGATGTTCTCGCGCCTGCAGAACACGGTGCAGCGCTGGCTGGTGGAAAGCCTGGTGCCCGACAACATCGGCAAGCAGGTGCTCAGCTACCTCAGCCAGTTCGCTTCCAAGGCGGGGCAGATGGGCTGGGCCGGTGCGATGATCCTGCTGGTGACCGCGCTGGCGCTGATTCTGACCATCGATCGCAAGCTCAATGACATCTGGCGCGTGCGCACACCGCGGTCTCTTACGCAGCGGATCCTGGTCTACTGGGCTGTGCTGACCCTGGGCCCGCTGCTGCTGGCCGGCAGCCTGTCCGTGACTTCCTACGCGGTCTCGATGTCGCGCGGGTGGGTGGGTGCCCAGCCCGGATCGGTGCGGTTCCTGCTGGATGCGCTGCAGTTCCTGCTGGTGGCGGGCGGAGTGGCTGCCCTGTATCGCTACGTCCCGAACACCCAGGTGCGATGGACCCATGCCTGCGTGGGTGGCCTGTTTGTGGCGACCGGCCTGGAGCTGGCCAAGAGTGTGCTGGCCTGGTACCTGGGCCTGGTGCCCACGTATTCGGTGGTCTACGGGGCGTTTGCCACGGTGCCGATCCTGCTGGTGTGGATCTACCTGCTCTGGGTGATCGTGCTGCTGGGGGCGGTGGTGACCGCCTACCTGCCCAGCCTGCTCTCAGGGATTGCCCGTCGGGGTGACGGTGCCGGCTGGAACTTCCAGCTCGCGCTGGAGGTGCTGGATCAGCTTAGGGAGGCGGGCCGCCAGCCGGTCCGGGGCCTCGCGCTCGACGAGATCGCCCGGCGATTGCGGGTGGACCCCTTGCAACTGGAGGAGCCCGTGGCCGTGCTGATCCGGCTGGACTGGGTCGCACGCCTGGATGAAGGGCAGGAACGCTATGTGCTGATGGCCGATCTGGAGTCGACACCGCTGGCCCCCCTGGCCGAGCGGCTGTTGCTGGCCCGTGAGCCTGGCACGCAGGCGTTCTGGAGCGCCAGCCGGATGGTTGACATGCCGGTGGCCGATGCGCTGCAGCGGCTCAGCTGACGGCAAAGGGTGCTGACAGAAATCCGCGAAAGCGTGCCCGACCGCCGCGGATGGGGGCAGTCGTCAGCTGGTAGGTGGGAAAGCGCTGCAGGAAGCGCCCGATGGCGATGCGGCCCTCCAGGCGCGCCAGGCTCAGACCCGCGCATTGGTGGATGCCAAATCCGAAGGCCAGGTGCCTGTTGGTTTCGCGTCGCAGGTCCAGTGTTTCCGGGACTGCAAAAGCCGCGGGGTCGCGATTGGCGGCACCGATGCAGAGTGTGACCAAGGTGCCGGCGGGCACGTCCACTCCCCCGACGACCGTGGGTGCAAGCGCGCGCCGGTTCCCCAATTGGTTGGACGACTCGAAGCGCAGGCATTCGTCCACCGCCAGCGTCAGCACCTGTTCTTTGGCTGCCTCATCAGCACCGGCTGCGCGCAGATCGGCCTGCAACTGAGTTCTCGCCGAGGGGAACTCCTGCAGCAGGATGAGTCCGTTACCGATCAGGTTGGTGGTGGTTTCGTGGCCTGCGTTGAGCAGGAAGATGCAGTTCTGCAGCAGCTCCACCTCGCTCAGCTGCTCGCCGTTGGCCTCGCCCCGGATCAGGCGGGTGAGCACATCACGTTCGGGATCACCGGGCGCCTTGCGCCGCTCGGCCACCAGGGTTCTCAGGTAATCCAGCATCTCGGTCACGCTGCGGTTGCCGGCCGCATGCTGCTCCGGCGTGGGTACGGGTTCCAGCGCGCCCAGGATGGCCAGCGACCAGTCGCGCAGCGGGCCGCGATCAGCGTGCGGCACACCGAGCAGGTTGCCAATGATTTCCACCGGGATGGCGGCAGCGAAGTCCTCGATCAGGTCGCCGCCTCCTTGGGCCTCGATGCGATCGAGCAGGCTGTCGACCAGCGTGACCAGGCCCGGCTCCATGTCGGCGATCGCGCGCCGCGTGAGTGCGCCCATGATCAGCTTGCGCACCCGGGTGTGCAGTGGCGGGTCGTTGAACACCAGGCTGGTGGTGTGGTGCTCGTACAGCGGCGAATCCACGCCATACTTGGGCGCGAACTCGACATGCTTGTCCGAGCTGAACACCGCCGCGTCGCGGTACACCGCCATCAGGTCGGCGTGGCGCGTGAGGAACAGCGATCCGTCGGGCATACGGTGTACCGGCTCGGTCTCGCGCAGGGTGGCATACACCGGGTAAGGGTTGGCCAGAAAGTCGGCCGGCAGGGCGCGCAGATCGAAGCTGGCCGCGATCTCGCGCGCCCGTTCGGCGCTCATGGGCGGGGTGATCTGCGCGGCCGCCACCATGGCTCAGGTCTTGAGGAAATCGCGGATGGCGAAAAGCGTCTCGTCCGGCGTTTCGGTCATCTGGTGATGGCCGACGGGCAGGGTCACCACCTTCACCTTCTGACCAGCTGCTTGCGCCGCCTTGATCAGGCCCTGGGCCGCCTTGGGGTGGGTCATCTGGTCCTGCCCGCCAAGCAGGAACAGCACCGGGCAAGTCAGCGCTGCCATCGCCGCCTCGCCGCCCGCATAGTTGTCGCAGGCCACGAAGCCCCGGTGGAACACATTGACCCTGGGGTTGCTGCGCAGCACACGCCGACCCAGCGCCATGCCGGCGCCATAGACCCAGGTGCCCGGCCCCAGCGCCGACGGCGGGGCGCACAACGTGGAGCGCGAGAACACATTGACCATGGTCAGGGCCTTCTCGGGCTGATTCAGCGAGGCATCGATCAGGGCGGGTGAGACCTTCATCGGGAAGGCCGTGCCGACCAGCACCGCGTGCGTGACGCGGTCCTTCAGGCGTGCAGCCGCTTCCATGGCGATCAGCGAGCCCCAGCTGTGCCCGACCAGCGCGGCCTTCTGCACACCGGCGGCATCGAGCAGGGCACCGATGAAGTCGGCCGCTTCCTCGACCGTGGAAGGGGCATCGCCCTCGCTGCGGCAGTGGCCCGGCAGGTCCACCGCCAACACGTTCCAGCCGTGGTGGGCCAGGTAGCGCGTTTGGAGGATCCAGACGCTGTGGTCGTTGAGCACGCCGTGGATGAACACGACCGTGGGCTTGGCGGGGTCGAAAGCCTTGCCGCCGGTGTAGCAGTAGGTCTTGGCGCCGTTGACTTGGAGTTCCATCACGCACCTGCCTTTTCTGCGGCTTTGAGCGCACGCTTCAAATCGTCGATCAGGTCGTCCGGGTCTTCCAGCCCGATGGACAGGCGGATGGTGCCGGGGCCGATGCCGGCGCCGGCCAGTGCCTCGTCGCTCATGCGGAAGTGGGTGGTGCTGGCCGGGTGAATCACCAGCGAGCGGCAGTCGCCCACGTTGGCCAGGTGGCTGAAGATCTTGAGCGCCTCGATGAAAGCCTTGCCCTGCTCGCGGCTGCCCTGGATGTCGAAACTGAACACCGAGCCTGCGCCCTTGGCGCCGTGCCGGAGCAGCCGGTTCGCCAGCGCATGGCTGGGGTGCGATTCGAGCAGGGGGTGGCCGACCCGGCCGACCAGCGGGTGGCTGGCCAGGAACTGCACCACTTTCTCGGTGTTGGACATGTGCCGTTCCATGCGCAGCGGCAGGGTTTCCAGCCCCTGCAGGATCAGCCAGGCGCTGTGCGGGCTCAGGCAGGCGCCGAAGTCGCGCAGGCCCTCGCGGCGCGCACGCAACAGGAAGGCGCCGACGGTGCTTTCCTCGCTGAAGGTCATGCCGTGGAAACCGTCGTAGGGCTCGGTCAGTTCCGGGTATTTGCCCGAGGCGTCCCAGTCGAAGCTGCCGGCATCGACCACCACGCCACCAATGACGGTGCCGTGGCCACTGAGGAACTTGGTGGCCGAGTGGTAGATCAGGTCGGCGCCGTGTTCAAAGGGCTTGATCAGGTAGGGCGTGGTCAGCGTGCTGTCCACCAGCAGCGGCACCTGGGCCTCGTGCGCGATCTGCGCCACGGTCGGGATGTCCAGCACGTCCAGGCCGGGATTGCCCACGGTTTCACCAAAGAACAGACGGGTGTTCGGTCGCACGGCGGCCTTCCAGCCGTCGATGTCGCCCGGCTTCACGAACGTGGTTTCGATGCCGAAGCGGCGCAAGGTGTAGTGCAGCAGGTTCTGGCTGCCGCCGTAGAGGGCGGTCGATGCCACGATGTGCGAGCCGGCGCCCATCAGGGTGGCGATCGACAGGTGCAGCGCCGCCTGGCCACTGGCCACGGCAATCGCGCCGATACCGCCTTCCAGCGCCGCCATGCGCTGTTCGAACACCGCATTGGTCGGGTTGCTGATCCGGCTGTAGACGTGGCCGGCGCGCTCCAGGTTGAAGAGGGCAGCGGCGTGATCGCTCGATTCGAAGACGAACGAGGTCGTCAGGTGGATGGGCACCGCACGGGCGCCGGTGGCCGGGTCCGGCGCGGCGCCGGCGTGCAGCGCCAGCGTGTCGAAGCCGGGGTCGGAATAGCCAGGCATGGGAAGTCTCCTCGGTCAGGTCGGGTCGGCGGCAGCACATCCTGCGTGGTCCGCCGGTGGTTTGCACCAATTGTGGGCTATATTTGTGCTCACGCCAGCCAAGCTGGGGACAGCACCTATCCCGAGGAGAAGAGCCATGAAGGTCAGCGACATCCTGCGCGTCAAGGGCAACACGCTCTACACGATCACCCCCGAGGACAGCCTGGCCGATGCGGCACAGCTGATGGCCGAGAAGGACATCGGTTCGCTGGTGGTGATGGCCAATGGACTGGTGGTAGGCATGCTGACCTTCCGCGAGGTGATCCACACCGTGGTCAAGAACGGTGGCTCCTTCGGCACCACGACGGTCTACCGGGCCATGGATCCTGGCCCGCTCACCTGCACCATGGCCACCGACATGGATGAGGTGCGACGCATGATGCTCGACCGTCATGCACGCTACATGCCGGTCATCGAGAACCGCATGCTGATGGGTGTGATCAGCTTTTACGACGTGGCCAAGGCTGTGGTCGACGCGCAGAACTTCGAGAACAAGATGCTCAAGGCCTACATCCGCGACTGGCCCGAAGACGAGAGCGAACAGGCCAACGAAGCGGACAAGCCGGCTGCCTGAACAGGCTGCAGCCACAGGCTCTGGGATAATCCTGCCGCATGAGCGGCAACACCTTCGGCACCCTGTTTTGCGTCACCAACTTTGGTGAATCCCACGGCCCGGCCATCGGCTGCGTGATCGACGGCTGCCCGCCGGGCATGGACCTGTCGGAGGCCGACATCCAGCGCGATCTGGATCGCCGCCGCCCCGGCACCAGCAAGTTCGTGACCCAGCGCAACGAGCCCGACGCGGTGGAGATCCTCTCCGGTGTGTACGAGGGCAAGACCACGGGCACGCCGATTGCTCTGCTGATCCGCAACACCGATCAGCGCAGCAAGGACTACGGCAACATCCTGCAGACCTTCCGCCCCGGCCACGCCGACTATGCCTACTGGCAGAAGTACGGCATCCGGGATCCGCGCGGTGGTGGCCGCAGCTCTGCCCGCCTGACGGCACCCACGGTGGCGGCCGGAGCGGTGGCCAAGAAGTGGCTCAAGGAAAAGTTCGGCACCACCTTCCACGCCTGCATGACGCAGATCGGCGAGGTGCCGATCGGCTTCGAGAGTTGGGATCATGTGCCGAACAACCCCTTCTTCGCTCCGGTGGCCGATGTGTCGGCGCTGGAGGACTACATGAACCTCCTGCGCAAGAGCGGCGATTCCTGCGGCGCGCGCCTGCGGGTGGTCGCGAAGAACATGCCGGTAGGCCTGGGCCAGCCGCTGTACGACAAGCTTGATGCCGACATTGCCTACGCCATGATGGGGCTCAATGCCGTCAAGGGGGTGGAGATCGGTGCCGGTTTCGCGTCGGTGGCCGACAAGGGGTCCACCCATGGGGATTCGCTGACGCCTCAGGGCTTCATCGGCAACAAGGCCGGTGGCGTGCTCGGCGGCATCAGCACCGGGCAGGACCTGGACGTGTCGGTGGCCATCAAACCGACCAGTTCCATCCTGATTCCGCGCGATTCCATCGACGTGGACGGTCAGCCCACCGAGGTGATCACCAAGGGGCGGCATGACCCCTGCGTCGGCATCCGTGCAGCGCCCATCATGGAGGCACTGCTGGCGCTGGTGGTGATGGATCACGCATTGCGCCACCGCGCGCAGTGCGGTGACGTGCAGGTCGGCACACCGGACATCGCAGCCGCTGGTCGTGCCTGAGCAGCGCAAACAGCTGCTGCCCTTCGCAGCGCTATCGGCCAGCTACTTCGCTCACATCGGGTTTTTCAATCCCTACCTGCCGCTCTGGCTCAAGGAGCTGGGTTTCGGGCTGCTGGCCATCAGCGTGCTGACCTCGGTGCAGTCGGGGACGCGGCTGTTCGCCCCCTACGCCTGGGGGTGGCTCAGCGATCACACGGGCGAGCGCGTCAAGCTCCTGCGCTACGGCGCCACGGCCGCGCTGCTGCTGTCCATCGGGCTCTGGTTTCCACTGGGCGGCATGGCCTTGTTCGTGGTCCTGCTGCTGATGTTCAGCCACACCAGCGCCATGATGCCGATGAGTGAGGCGGCGCTGGCGCATCTGGTGAGCCAGGGTGGGGCGTTCGATGCCCGGCGTTACGGACGGGTGCGGCTGTGGGGCTCGCTGGGTTTTCTGGTCACGGTGCTGGCGGCCGGCGTCTGGTTCGAATACCGGGGGTTGGGCGACTTTCCGGTCTGGACCAGCCTGTCCTTGCTGGCGGTGACGGCCAGTGTCTGGTGGCTGCCTGACCACAAGGACGCATTGCCGCCCCACGAGGTCAAGCCCAGTGTGAGGCCGGTGCTCCGCCAGCCCGCGGTGCGCTGGTTCTTCGCGGCGCTGTTCTTTCATGTGCTGTCGCACATCTTCATCTACATCTTCTTCTCGCTGTACCTGGACAGTCTGGGCTACAGCAAGACCACCATCGGCCTGCTGTGGGCGGTGTCGGTCATCATTGAGATCGGCTGGTTCTTCACCCAGGGGCGCTGGTTGCCACGCCTGTCCCTGACGGGGTGGCTGCTGCTGGCGGCGGTGCTGATGGTGTTGCGCATGGGGCTGACGGCCGGTTCGCCCGAGCTTTTGTGGGTTCTGTTCTTGGCCCAGCTGGCCCATGCCATCACCTTTGCGGCGCACCACACCGCTTGCATCGCGCTGATCTCGCATCACTTTCCAGGCCGACTGCGCGGGCGTGGGCAGGCGCTGTACAGCCTGATCGGCTACGGCTTGCCCGGCGTCATCGGCGGGTTGGGTGGCGGCCTGCTGTCCTCACGCCTGGGTTTGTCCAGCGTGTTCTGGGTATCGGCCGGGTGTGCGACCATGGCCGCACTGTGCGCCTGGCGCCTGGGGCGGCTGGAGCACCCCCGGGCCACCTGATCACTCAGGCGCTGGTGTGGGCCTCTTCGCCCAGCTTGCCATCGCGGAAATCCGCCAGCGCCTGGTAAATCTCCTCCTTGGTGTTCATCACGAAGGGTCCGTACTGGGCAATGGGTTCATTCAGTGGCCGGCCGGCAATCAGCAAGGCCTTGGCGTCTGCCGTGGCCTCGATCATCACACCGTCGCTGGCAGGGTCGTTGGCCAGCAAGGCCATGCGCTGGGCGGGCACCACTTTCCCGTCGATGGTGACGCTGCCCCGGTAGACGTAGACGAAGGCGTTGTGCGCCGAGGACAGCGGCTGGCAGAAAGCGGCTCCAGCGGGCAGGTGAATATCGAGGTACAAGGGCTGCGTGGCGTCACGGGTGACCGCGCCGGTCACGCCATGGCTTTCACCCGCGATCACGGTGACCGACACCCCGGCGTCGGTGGTGAACTGGGGAAGGTCGGCGTTCTTGAAGTCGCGGTACCAGGGGCTGTTCATCTTGTCCCGTCCTGGCAGGTTCAGCCAGAGCTGGAAGCCCTCCATCACGCCATGCTCCTGCTGCGGGATCTCGGAGTGGATCACGCCGCGGCCAGCGGTCATCCACTGCACACCGCCGTTTTCCAGCAGGCCTTCGTGGCCGGCGCTGTCACGGTGCAGCATGCGGCCCGCGATCATGTAGGTGATGGTCTCGAACCCACGGTGCGGATGGTCAGGGAAGCCCGCGATGTAGTCGTCCGGATCATCGCTGCCAAACGCATCGAGCATCAGGAAGGGATCGAGCCGGCGCTGAAGATCCTGTGTGAGGACCCGCGTGAGCTTGACACCCGCCCCGTCGGACGTGGCCTGACCGGCCACCAGACGCTCGATGCGCCGGGGCTGCTGCAAGACAGAGGTGGGGTGTTGGCTCATGCGGTTCTCCTCAGTGCTGGAACAGGTTCGTGGTTCAGGCCAGTGCCTGGGCCAGATCGGCCTCGGCCTGGGCAAAGCCCTTGGCGGCGGCCTCGGGGCCCATGGCCAGGCCTTCGGCGTAGATGAAGCGCACGTCGGTCAGGCCCAGGAAGCCCAGCACGGTCTTCAGATACGGCACCTGGCTGTCGTGCGGCTGGTCGCGGTACAGGCCGCCGCGGGCCAGCGCCACGTAAACGGTCTTGCCCTTGATCAGGCCTTCGGGGCCGCTTTCCGTGTAGCGGAAGGTCACGCCGGCACGGGCGATCGCGTCGATCCAGGCCTTGAGCTGCACCGGCACGCCGAAGTTGTACATCGGGACGCCCAGCACGATGGCGTCGTGGGCTTGAATCTCGGCGATGAGGGCGTCGTACTCGGACACCACGACGGCCTGGGTGGCGCTGCGCTGCTCGGCCGGGGTGAACAGGGCACCCAGAGCGGCCTCGTCCAGCACCGTCACGGGGGTGGCGGCCAGGTCGCGCAGCGTCACGGTGGCGGCCGGTTGGGCGGCCTTCAGGCGCTCGGTCACGGTGTTGGCCAGCTTGGTGGAATTGGCGCCCTCACGGCGGGCGCTGGCGTTGATTTGCAGAATCTTCATGGTGGTGCCTTGATGGGGGATGGATGCGATGTCTGGACTTTAAATCGGGACAATATTTTGATAAATTGGGTTATTTGGATAACATTGTTCCAATAATGGAACAAAAAGACATTACCCCGCCTCCTTGGTGGACTGCGCCTGCCCCCCTTGATCCCGCTGATCTGCTGCTGTTCGCACAGGTGGTGGAGGGCGGCAGCCTGACGCGGGCCGCTGAGCGCATGGGCCTGCCCAAGTCCACTGTCTCTCGCCGGCTAGCGGCGCTGGAGCAGCAGATGGGCGAACCCTTGCTGATCCGCACCACCCGTCGCCAGACGCTGACCGAACTGGGTGCTCAGTTGATGGAGCACGCCCGGGAACTGGCCAGCAGCCTGGAAGCGGTGATCGCTTTGCGTGAGCAGCGCCGGGCCGAGCCCAGTGGTCGCTTGCGCGTGTCGATGCCCAGTGACCTGGCCAACCTGCTGCTGGCCGACAGCCTGGCGGCTTTCTCGGCCTTGCACCCGGCGGTCACACTGGAACTGGACCTGTCACCGCGGCGGGTGGACCTGATCGGCGAGGGTTTCGACCTGGCGGTGCGCATGGGTGAGCTTCCGGATGACGCCCTGCTGGTCGCGACCCGCCTGGCGGTGTTCACCCACGGACTCTATGCGTCGCCAGACTATCTGGCCGAACACGTCGAGCCACGTGAGCCGGAGGAGCTGATGCGGCATCAGGCCATCCGCCTGGGCAGTGCTGGTCGCTCACAGCCATGGGTGTTGATCCGGGGAGATCGCCAGTGGCAGGGGCAGCCACCGGCGAGAATCCAGGCGAACTCGCCGGAAACGCTGGTGCGTCTGGCCCGCAGCCGAGTGGGATTGGCGGCCGTGCCCGATCTGTTTGCCCTGGCCGATGTGCGGGCTGGTCGACTGCGCCGCGTGCTGCCAGATTGGTGCCTGCCCGAAAGCACCGCATGGGCGGTGACTCCCGGCCGCAAACTGCTGCCCGCCAAGACGCGGGCCTTCATCGAGATGCTGCAGCAGGTGCTTCGGCAGGCCGCCAGCAGTGGCTGAGATGCTCAGTCGCGGGCAGTCGCGCCGTACTTGCGCACCAGCCCGTCAATGGCCAGCAGGTAGCCATCCGTACCGAATCCGACCACGATGCCACCGGCCACCGGTGACACCCAGGAGTGGTGCCGGAACGCTTCCCGTGCATGCACGTTGGAGATGTGGCACTCGATCACGGGCAGCGGCTCCACGCCCTTGATGGCATCATGGAGCGCAATGGAGGTGTGCGTCAGGGCGCCCGGGTTGAAGACCACACCCAGGACCTTTCCTTCACGGAAGAGGCGACCGTATTCGTGGATCTTGTCGATCAGGGCGCCTTCCCAGTTGCTCTGGAAGCACTCCACCTCATGGCCCAGTCGCTGGCCGTGCGCCGTGCAGGCAGCCTCGACATCGGCCAGTGTCGAGTGGCCGTACTGGCCGGGCTCCCGCGTACCGAGGAGGTTGAGGTTGGGGCCGTTGAGGACGAGGATCTTTCGGGTCATGGTCGGTGCGAGGCGGCACAGGGGCGATGGCGCTATGTTGCCACGTTTGTGCGACGTCTCGGCGCTGTCCCTGGTGGTCAGGGCGCCGGTTCCACCGGCGGCGCGTTGCGGCGCAGTGGGTTGAATCCGGTGACCAGCGCGGTGGCCAGCAGCACCAGCGCACCACCGGCAAAGATGCCGGGCGAGAGAGCCTCGCCCAGGAAGATGTGGCCCCAGGCGACGCCGAATACCGGGATCAGGAATGCCGGGCTGGTGGCCGCCACGGGCGAGACGTGGCGCACGATGCGCAGGTGCAGCCAGTAGGCCAATCCGGAAGTGATGATGCCCAGCACCAGCAGGGACAGGAGCGCAGGCGTGGTGTATCCGGCCTGTGGCAGTGACCAGACGGCACCCGGCACCACCATGCCAAGGGCGAACACATGGATCGATGCGGAAATCGCCAGCGGCTGGATCCGTTGCGTGGCGCGCTTCATGAGGGGAGTGCTCACGCCGTAGCAGAACGCAGCACCGATGCAGGCCAGCGCCGCCAGCAGCGTCTGCGCATCGGGTTGGACCGGCCCCAGTCGCACGATCAGGGCCACGCCGGCGGCCCCGGCCGCACAGCCGAGCAGTTTGCGGGCGCTCAGCGTGTCCTCCTTGAACCAGGCGGCCGACAGGGTGCCGAACAGCACCACCGTGGTGTTGAGCAGGGCGCTGTAGCCCGCTGGCAGACGCAGGGCAGCCCAGGCGAACAGCAGGAAAGGCAGGGCCACCGACAGCGCACCCAGCAAAGTCAGCTCGCGCCAGT
Organism: Hydrogenophaga bisanensis; assembly: GCF_042665135.1. Classification (NCBI taxonomy): domain Bacteria; kingdom Pseudomonadati; phylum Pseudomonadota; class Betaproteobacteria; order Burkholderiales; family Comamonadaceae; genus Hydrogenophaga; species Hydrogenophaga bisanensis. The sequence continues at coordinate 397,910 of NZ_JBHTBX010000001.1, read as the reverse complement.
GCTCCCAAGGCCAGCGATGGCGCAGCAGGCGCATGATCACCGCCAGGGTCAAGGTGGCCAGCAGCACCCGTGCGCCGGCCAGCACCTGCGGCCCGAAGACCGGGCTGGCAATGCGCAGAAACAGGAAGGATGCGCCCCAGAGCGCAGACAGACCGACAAGCTGGGCGAAATGGCGTGTTTTCACCGCGGTGATTGTCGAGGAAAAGGCCGCAGCGCGCTGTCCTGTCGGCTCATGCCTGCCAGATGGCCGCCTGTCTGGTCCTCGCGCTACGGAAACCGAGGATCGATACGATGTTGATGCAAGTCATCGCCCGGTTTTCCGGATGCTTCATCATCGTCCTATGCTGGCGCCCTCCACGAGTTCACCTTCCGTTTTCACGGCACGAGCCCTGACCAAGACCTATGGCGAGGGGGAGACGGCCGTCCACGCCCTGCGCGGGGTGGATCTTGACATCGTGCGTGGCGAGTTTGTGGTGCTGCTGGGCGCGTCGGGCAGCGGCAAGTCCACGCTGCTGAACATCCTGGGCGGGCTGGACACGGCCACCAGCGGCTCGGCCAAGTGGACGCATGACGGCCAGGAACACGAGCTGATTGGCGCGGGTGATGCCGAACTGACGCGCTACCGGCGCGAGCACGTGGGCTTTGTGTTCCAGTTCTACAACCTCATTCCCAGCCTGACGGCCGAGGAGAATGTGGCGCTGGTGACCGACCTGGCTGACGACCCCATGGATCCGGCCGATGCGCTGGCGCTGGTGGGCCTGGCACCCCGGCGGCACCACTTCGTCTCGCAGCTCTCGGGCGGCGAACAGCAGCGGGTGGCTATTGCCCGCGCCATCGCCAAGCGGCCTGAGGTGCTGCTGTGCGACGAACCCACCGGTGCGCTGGACTGCGCCACGGGCATCATGGTGCTGCAGGCCATCGAGCGGGTGAACCGTGAACTGGGCACCACCACCGTGGTGATCACCCACAACGCGCCGATTGCCGATATGGCCGACCGAGTGCTGCGCCTGGCCGATGGCCGCATCGTCGAGAGCCACGCCAACGAGCACAAGGTACCGGCCTCGTCGCTGAGCTGGTGACGAGGGTACGGCCATGACTGCCCTGCAGACCAAGCTTTGGCGTGACCTGACCCGCTTGCGGGCGCAGGTCATCACCATCGCGGTGGTGGTGGCCATCGGCGTGGCCGGATTTGTCGGTATGTTTGCGGTGCACGACTCCCTCAAAAGCTCGCGCGATGCGTTCTACCGCGACAACCGGCTGGCCGACCTGTTCGCTGGCGTCAAGCGCGCTCCGGTGTCGCTGGGCGAGCGCATCGAGGCGATCCCCGGCGTGGCCGAGGCGCAGCTGACTGTGGCCTTCGACGCGCAGGTGGATTTGCCGGGCGTGCTGCAGCCGGTCACCGGCCGCTTCATCGGTCTGGATCTCTCGCGTGTGCACGCTGGCCGTCAGGGCCTGAACGCGCTCACGCTGCGCGCCGGCCGATGGCCCGAACGCGACGGCCAGCTGGAAGCCCTGGTGAGCGACCGTTTTGCCGCCGCGCGCAACCTCAAGCCCGGTGACGTGGTGCACGCCATCTTCAACGGCCGCCTGGAACGCGTGCACCTGGTGGGCACCGCTGTCTCGCCCGAGTACGTGTTCGCCTCGCAGGGCGGTGCGCCCGACGACACCAGCTTCGGCATCTGGTGGATCGACGGCCAGCGCATGACCGAGGCCTTCGACATGCAGGGCGCGTTCAATCAGGTCTCGCTGCGCCTGCACGGGGGCGTGGCCGAGCAGCCGGTGCTCACGGCCCTCGACCGCCTGCTCGAACCCTATGGCAGCGTCGGTGCGGTGGGGCGCGACCGCCAACTCTCGACTAAGATCGTCTCGGACGAACTCTCGCAGCTCAAGGTCATGGGCACGGTGCTGCCCTCGATCTTTCTGGCCGTGGCCATGTTCATCCTCAACGTGGTGCTCAGCCGCCAGGTGGCCACACAGCGCAGCCAGATCGCCGCGCTCAAGGCCCTGGGCTACAGCGATGGGGCCATCGCCTGGCACTACATCCAGCTGGCGCTGGTGATCGCCGGGCTGGGCGTGGTGGCCGGGCTGGGCCTGAGCCAGCTCATTGGCCGAGGCATGCTCAGCCTGTACGACGAGGTGTTTCGCTTCAATCGCCTGGCCTATGCCACCGACACCGGGCTGGTGTTGCTGTCGGCGCTGATCGCCGCGCTGGCCGCCGCCGCCGGCACCTGGACCGCCATCCACGCCGTGGTGCGCTTGCGCCCGGCGCAGGCCATGCTGCCGCCCGCGCCGCCGGCCTACACCGCCACGCTGCTGGAGCGACTGGGGCTGGGGCGCTTTCTTTCCACTGGCGCGCGCATGGTGGTACGCAACCTGGAGCGCCGGCCCCTGCGTGCGGCGTTCACTGTCACGGGCATTTCACTGGCGGTGGCGCTGCAGATCTCGGGCGCATTCTGGCTCGACGCCATCGACCACATCGTGGATGTGCAATTCCGCCAGGTGCAGCAGGGCGATGTGCTGGTCAACTTCCACCGCCCGGTGCCGGTGGACGCGGTGCGTGACCTCCAGCGCCTGCCCGGCGTGATCGACGCCGAGGTCTACCGCACCGAATCGGTCAAGATCAGCCTGCGCGGCACCACCAAGGACACTGCGGTCATGGCGCTGCGCGGCGACGCGCGCCTGATGCGCCTGGTGGACGAACACCGCGGCGCACTGTCGCTGCCGCCCGACGGGGTGGTGCTCTCGGCCCTGCTGGCCAAGGAGCTTGGCGCCCGCGTAGGCGACCGGGTGCAGATCCGCTTTCGCCTCTGGAGCCAGCGCACGGTGGACGTGACGGTGGTGGACATTGCCCACACCATGTTCGGCCAGCTGCTGTACATGAACCTCGACACCCTCAACCGCCTGGCCGGCGATGGCGACGGCGTGGCCGATGCCGCCCTGCAGGTGGACCCGCAGGCCATGGACGCTTTCTGGTCTGCCGTGAAGACGGCGCCGCTGATCAACTCGGTGTTCGACAAGGCCAGCACCATGGCAGAGTTCAACCACCGCACCCAGCGCAACATGGGCGTGTTCAGCGGCATCCTGACCCTGTTCGCCGTGGCCATGGCGGTGGGCATCATCTACAACGCGGCGCGCATTTCGCTGTCCGAGCGGGCCTGGGAGCTGGCCAGTCTGCGCGTGCTGGGCATGACGCGGGCCGAGGTCTCGGTGCTGCTGCTGGCCGAGCTGCTGGCCGAGCTGCTGCTGGCCTTGCCGATTGGTGCGCTGCTGGGCTGGGGCCTGGCCTCGCTGATGATGCGGCTCATGTCCAGTGACGCGATCGATTTTCCGGTGGTGATTGAGCCGTCGACTTATGCATCGGCGGCTCTCATCGTGCTGGCCGCCGGGGTGGTGAGCGCCCTGCTGGTGCGCCGGCAGATCGACCGTCTGGATCTGGTTTCCGTCTTGAAGGTGCGTGAATGAACAACAAAGCTATCAATGGGATGTCACAACGCCGCTGGCTCATCGGCGGCCTGGCCGTGGCGGCACTGGCGGCCGTGCTGTGGGCGGCCTATCGCCCGCGCCCGCTGGTGGTGGAAACCGCTACCTTGGCCGAGGGGCGCTTTGAGCAGGTGATCGAGGAAGACGGCCGCCTGCGCCTGCAGCAGCGCTACACCGTCACCGCGCCCACGGCGGCGCAACTGCAGCGGCCCACCCTCAAGGTGGGCGACGCGGTGCAGGCGGGCGACGTGGTGGCGGTGCTGGCGCCCTCGGCGCCGTCGATGATCGACGCGCGCACCCGCGGCGTGCTGCAGGAGCGTGTGGGCACCGCCGACGCCTCGCTGGCCGCCGCCGTGGCCAACGTCAAACGCCTGCAGGCCGCGCTGGCCCAGGCCACGCTGGAGGCCGAGCGCGCCGATCAACTGGCCAAAGACAACTTCATCGCCGCTTCGGCGCGTGACCAGGCCCGCCTGGCACGCGAGGCCGCGCAGCAGGCGCTGCGCGCCGGCCAGGCCCAGCAAGCGGCGGCCGACCATGCACTGGGCGAGGCCCGCGCCGCGTTGCAGCGCGCCCAGCCCGGCAGCGGTGCTGTGGCGCAAGGTCTGTGGTCGCTCACCAGCCCGGTCACCGGCCGTGTGCTCAAGCTGCACAAGGAAAGTGCCGAGCCCGTTGCCGCCGGCCAGCCGCTGCTGGAGATTGGCGACACCGGCGCGCTCGAAGCCGTGGTGGACGTGCTCTCGGGCGACGCGCCGCGCATCCCGCCCGGCGCCGTGGTGCAACTGGCCACCGGCCGCGCCCAGCCGCCGCTGGCCGGCACCGTGGCACGCATCGAACCCCAGGCCTTCACCAAGGTCTCGGCCCTGGGTATCGAGGAGCAGCGCGTCAACGTCGTCGTGGCGCTGGACGCCAAAGCCGACGACCTGCAGCGCCTGGGCGACGGCTTCAGGGTGGACGCGCGCATCACCCTCTCGGCACAGGACGGCGCCCTGCTCGTGCCCTCGGCCGCGCTGGTGCGCCAGGGCGACGGCTGGCAGGTCTTCGTGGTCGAAGGCGGCAAGGCACGCACCCGCACCGTTACCTTCAAGGACCGCCACGCCGACAGCGCCTGGGTACAGGATGGCCTGAAGGCCGGTGATGTGGTGATCCTGTATCCCGGTAGCGCGATGACGGATGGTCGGCCGGTACGGGTGAGGTCAGCGCCTTGATACAGGCGGCCAGGGGGATGGAGGCGATGGCAGTCATGCACGTGATATCGCAGGCAGAATCGCACCATGACAGAACCTTCACCACCCGCTGACCAGCCACGCAACCCCCTCCACGGTGTGACGTTGGAGGCCATGGTTCGCGCCCTGGAGGCGAACTACGGTTGGGATGAGCTGGCGCGAAGAATTCCCATCCGCTGTTTCACACACGACCCTAGCGTCAATTCCAGCCTGAAGTTTCTTCGCAAGACGCCCTGGGCCCGCGACAAGGTGGAGGGCCTGTATCTGTTCATGTTGCGGGAGGCCCGCCGATCGGGGCGGGGTTAGGTCAGGCCAGAAGCGCCTGTTGCTTCACCACTTACTGCACGATCTCGTCCGCCGGCCCGCGGTGCGCCTTGGACGTTTGCGTGGCTGCGCTGCCCACAGCGGCGCCCATCACCAGCACGATGGCCAGCCATTGCAGTGCGGTCAGTTGCTCGTCGAGGATCAGCAGGCCCAGCAGAGCGGCCACAGCGGGCTCCAGGCTGATCATCACGCCGAAGGCGCCGGGCGTCAGGCGCTTGAGGGCCACCATTTCGAGCGAGATGGGGATGGCGCTGGAAATGGCGGCCACCACCAGACCCAGGGCCAGCACGCCGGGTTGCAGCAGGTCGGCACCCGCATGGGCGATGCCAAAGGGCACCACCGTGAGGGCGGCCACGCTCAGGCCCAGGGCCACCGAGTGCCCGGCGTGCAGATGCCCCACGCGCTTGCCGAACACGATGTAGGTGGCCCAGCAGAAGGCGGCCGCCAGCGCATAGGCCACACCCACCGGGTCCAGTGTGCTCACGTCATGGCCGAGGGGCAGCAGCAGGCCCAGCCCGGCGATGGCCAGCGCGATCCACACAAAGTCGATGCGGCGGCGTAAGCCGAAGCAGGCCACGGCCAGCGGCCCGCTGAACTCGATCGCCACGGCCACACCGAAAGGAATGGTCTTGAGCGACTGGTAGAACAGCAGGTTCATGAAGCCCAGCGCCACGCCGTAGCGCAACAGGCTGATGGCATCGGCGCGGCTGAGCGCCCAGCGCCAGGGTCGCCAGATCAGGAGCATGAGCAGGGCCGAGAAGCCGACGCGCAGCGCGGTGGTGCCCAGCGAGCCCACTTGCGGAAACAGTTGCTTGGCCAGTGAAGTGCCCAGGCCCAGCGCGGTGACCGAGCCGAGCACCGCCAGCAGGGGCAGCGCCTGCGCCCAACGGGAAGAAGCGTTCATGTGTCAGCAGAGACGACCCGCCGCCGGGCCGCCCCAAGGCGGGTCAGCCCCCTTGGGGGGCAGCGACCCGCGCAGCGGCGGAGCGTGGGGGCGCTCATTCGAGGGGGACGGTCAGCCGCTTGATGACCGCTTGGGTGTCCGGCCGCACGCCGCGCCACCATTCAAAGGCCTCGGCCGCCTGCTCCACCAGCATGCCTACGCCGTCCACCAGTTGTGTCACGCCAGCGGCGCGGGCCTGCTTCAGGAAGGGTGTCAGGCCCTTGCCGTACACCAGCTCGTAGGCCAGTGCGCCGGGCGCGAACACGCCGGCGGGCAGTGGCAGCTCGGCCTGCGAGAGGCCGGTGGAGGTGGCGTTGAGCACCACGTCGAAGCTTTCACCGGCCAGGTCGGCGTAGCCACCCGTCTGCAGCGTGGCGTGGGCCGCGAAGTCGGCCTTGAGTTCGTGCGCCTTGTCGGCACTGCGGTTGGCCACCGCCAGCAGGGCCGGGTGCTGCTGCGCGATCGGCAGGATGGCGCCGCGCGTGGCACCGCCCGCGCCGCAGATGAGCACGCGCTTGCCGGTCAGCAGCACGCCCAGGTTGCGCTGGATGTCGTTGACCAGACCCAGGCCATCGAAGTTCTGGGCGTAAATGCGGTCAGCCTCGAACTTCAGGGCGTTGACTGCGCCAGCCAGTCGCGCCGACTCCATGGGGTCGGTGGCGATGTCGAAGGCCTGCAGCTTGAAGGGCAGAGTGACGTTCATGCCCCGGCCGCCGGCCGCAATGAAGGCGCGCACCGTGTCGGCAAAACCGTCCAGCGGTCCTTCGATGGCGGTGTATTCGATGTCCTGCCCGGTGGCTTGCGCGAACAGGCCGTGGATCAGGGGCGACTTGCTGTGAGCAATGGGTTTGCCGATGACGGCGTAGCGGTCGGTCATGGTGGGGTTCCGGGATTGCATCGATTGTCCCTCAAGCCGGCGGGTGATCCGCTCCCCTGCAAGGTTGGTCACATCGGGCTAACATGCCTTCATGAACACGCCCGTATCCCTGCGCATCGACTTCGTCTCGGACATTGCCTGCCCTTGGTGTGCCGTGGGTCTTTCGGCCCTGGAGCGGGCCCTTGAGCGACTGGACGGCACCGTCAGCGCCGAGCTCCATTTCCAGCCCTTCGAACTCAATCCCCAGATGGGGCCGGAGGGAGAAGATGTCACTGAGCACCTGACGCGCAAATATGGCAGCACCAGCGAGCAGCAGGCGCAGATCCGCGAAACGATCCGCCAGCGCGGCGCGCAGGAGGGCTTTGCCTTCAACGCGGAAGGCCGCGGCCGGATCTGGAACACGTTCGACGCGCATCGGCTGCTGCATTGGGCCGGAGAAGAGGGGGCACCCGTCCAGCAGCACGCCCTGAAGAAGGCCCTGCTGGTGGCCTATCACGGCCGCGCCGAGAACCCGTCGGACGCTACGGTGCTGCTGGCCTGCGTCCGGGAGGTTGGCCTGGACGAAACCCGTGCCCGGGCCATCCTGGCGGGTGACGACTTTGCCGATGAGGTGCGCGAGCGCGAGCAGTTCTACACCAGCCACGGCATTCATTCGGTGCCGGCGGTCATCATCAACGAACGCCACCTGATCTCGGGCGGGCATCCCTCCGAGAGTTTCGAGCAGGCCTTGCGGCAGATTGCACAGCAGGCCTGACTCGCCCGGGTCAGTCGCGCAACGTCAGCGCTTTGGCAATCTTTCCCCGTTTGACCGTGGGACGCGGCACGGGGCAGGGCAGGTGCTCGAACCAGCGGCGCACATCGTCCTCCACGCACAGCCCGTGCATGTAGTTGTAGATGGCCTTGCGCAGGCCCTGTCCCAGCACATCGTGGTCCACGCCGGGTGGCATGGGGGTGGGGTCGATGAAGCCAATGTCGTTTTTGGCGAAGCTCACCTCGGGCAGCGGGATGAGTTCGATGCCGTAAGCGGCCGGGTCCATTCCCACCGGTGAGTGCACCGTGCAGCTGAAACGGTGGAAGAAACCACTCTGGATGCAGCCGTTTTCGAACAGCTGACGCACGTATTCCAGCGCGTCCACGGTGTCCTGCAGCGTCTGTGTGGGAAAGCCGTACATCAGGTAGGCGTGCACCAGGATGCCGGCGTCGGTGAAGCCTTTGGTGACGCGGGCCACTTGCTCGACCGACACGCCTTTCTTCATGAGGTTGAGCAGCCGGTCGCTGGCGACCTCCAGGCCACCGCTCATGGCGATGCAGCCGCTTTGTGCCAGCAGCTCGCTCAGCTCGGGCGTGAAGGTCTTCTCGAAGCGGATATTGCCCCACCAGCTGATCTGCAGGTCACGGCGGATCAACTCCTCTGCAAGCGCCTTGAGCGACTTGGGCGGTGCTGCTTCGTCCACGAAATGGAAGCCCGTCTGACCGGTTTCCTCGACGATGCGCTGGATGCGGTCGGCCAGCGTGGACGCGGTCGCGGTTTCGTAGCGGCCGATGTAGTCCAGGCTCACGTCGCAGAAGCTGCATTTCTTCCAGTAGCAGCCATGCGCCACGGTCAGCTTGTTCCAGCGCCCGTCGCTCCAGAGCCGGTGCATGGGGTTGAGCATGTCCAGCAGGCTCAGGTAGCGGTCGATGGGCAGGCCGTCCCAGGTGGGCGTGCCCACATCCTCGAACGGGATGTCGGGCTCGGCCAGGTTCACATACTTCACGGCGCCGTTCTCGCGCAGGAAGGTGCGCTGCAGGCGCTGCCTGCCGCGCGCGCCGTGCAGGTGCTCGATCAGCGAGAGCACGGGCCGCTCGCCCGCGTCCAGCGTCACGTAGTCGACGAAGTCGAACACGCGCGGGTCTTTCAGCTCGCGCAGCTCCGTGTTGACGAAGCCGCCGCCCAGGCCAATGCGGATGTGCGGGTGCTGCGCCTTGATGGTCTGCGCGATGCGCAGGGCCGCGTACATGGCGCCCGGGAAGGGCACGGACAGCAGCACCAGCGTCGGCTGGTGGCGGTGGATGGCCGACAGGGTCAGGTCGTGCAGCAACTGGTCGACCAGCGTGGGTGGCTTGGCCAGCGCGTCGGCCAGCGGGTCGAAGCTGGGCTGGCTGCTGGCCAGCGACTCGGCGTAGCGCACGAACTCGAAGCGCTCGTCGGCCGCGTCGCGGATCACGTCCGACAGGTCGTTGAGGTAGAGCGTGCACAGATGGCGCGCCTTGTCCTGCACACCCAGCGCGCCAAAAGCCCAGCCCAGTGGATCGCCGCTGCCGTCGTCGACGTAGTTGTCCAGCGCGGAAAAACGCGGCCCCTCGGGCAGCAGGCCACGCGCGGCGATGCGGTAGGCCAGCGTCGAGTCGCGCCCCTGCAGGTAGGCGATCACCGGGCCAATGGTGGCGCGGTAGGCCTCGAACTGGTCGAGGAAGCTGTGCACGCTGGCCGTGCGCTGCGCCTCGGGCTGGGCGAGCGCGCAGCTGCGCAGCGCCTCCAGGCCGGCCGGCGTGAACAGCTGGAGCACCAGCGCCAGCGCCAAATCTTCCTGCACCGCGTCGATGCCGCGCGAGCGCAGGAAGCCAGTGAGGTAGGCGGTGGAGGGGTAGGGCGTGTTGAGCTGCGTCATCGGCGGGATGAGGCTCAGCACACGGAACGAGGTGCTCATGCGCTGGTCAGCGTTGCTCGGTGGCACCCTTCATTGGACCTTCCTTGGCCGAGGCGAGGTCGATGCCGACGACTCCTTGGGCGTCTGCGCGCAGCGGACCGGGGCAGGCCATGCGCACCGCGTTGGCGTCCCGGCATGCATAGCTGCGCACCACCAGCTGCAGATCCGAACAAGCGGCTGTGTAGCCATTCATGCTAAGGTCCTTTTTGCGACCGGCGGCGAAGGGTTCAATGATGCTGCCCAGGGCCGCAGCGGGTTCGAGCACCTTGCCACCGCGTGTGCGCCATTCCACCTGCACCAGCAGCGCGCCCACGTTCTTGCCGGTCTCATTCGAGATGGACCATTGCGGCATGCAAAACCCCGGGTTCTTGCCGCCTTCCTTGGCGCTGATGACGATGGCACCGGTCTGGGCCGACACCAGCGCGGGTGCAAGGAGAGCTGTGCCGACAGCGGCGGCACCCAGAGCGGCGGTCAGAAGTGAGCGAACGGACATGGCGTGTGGCACCTTTCATGGAAATGGGGTGTGGGGTGGTGCGCAGCGTGTGCGCACTTCGGTGCACCCATTGTCGTGGAATGTGCCGCTGAACCAGGACGCGCTCAACACTCCACGATGTTCACGGCCAGCCCGCCGCGCGCCGTTTCCTTGTATTTGGTCTTCATGTCCGCCCCGGTCTCGCGCATGGTCTTGATGACCTTGTCCAGGCTGACGTGGTGGGTGCCGTCGCCGCGCAGCGCCATGCGCGCGGCGTTGATGGCCTTGACCGAGGCGATGGCATTGCGCTCGATGCACGGAATCTGCACCAGGCCGCCGACCGGGTCGCAGGTCAGGCCCAGGTGGTGCTCCATGCCGATTTCGGCGGCGTTCTCCACCTGTTCGGGTGTACCGCCGAGCACCGCACACAGGGCACCCGCCGCCATCGAGCAGGCCACGCCCACCTCACCCTGGCAGCCCACCTCGGCACCGCTGATGCTGGCGTTTTCCTTGTACAGGATGCCGATGGCCGCCGCCGTGAGCAGGAAATCAACCACGCCGTCGTCGGAGGCGCTGGGGACAAAGCGGCGGTAGTAATGCAGCACCGCCGGGATGATGCCGGCTGCACCGTTGGTGGGCGCCGTCACCACCCGGCCGCCGGCAGCGTTTTCCTCATTGACCGCCAGTGCGTACAGATTCACCCAGTCGAGCACGGCCAGTGGATCGGTCAGGGCCTTCTCGGGGTGACCGGTCAGGTCACGATGCAGGCCTGGAGCCCGCCGGCGCACCTTGAAGCCACCGGGCAGGATGCCGTCGGTGGCGCAGCCACGTTGAACGCAGGCCTGCATCACGTCCCAGATGCGCAACAGGCCGGAGCGCACCTCTTCATCGCTGCGCCAATAGTGCTCGTTGACCCGCATGACGCCCGCGATGCTCAGGCCATGCTCGCGGCAGCGCTGCAACAGTTCTTCCCCGGTGCGGAAGGGAATGGGCAACTGGGTGGGGTCGGGTGCGATCACTTTCTGCCGTTCGCCATCGGCGGCCACGGCTTCGCTGACCACAAATCCGCCGCCGACCGAGTAGTAGGTCCGTTCAGCCAGCAGCGTCCCCTCCTTAGACCAGGCCGCCAGACGCATGCCGTTGGCGTGGAAGGGCAGGGGCTGGCGATAAAACGACAGGTCTTCCCGTTCATTCCACGCGATGCTGTGCTGCCCCATCAGCGCGATCCGACCTTGCTGGCGAATCGCCGAAATGGTGGGTTCCACCGACTCGATGGGGACCGTCTCTGGCTCCAGGCCGCACAGGCCGAGCAGCACCGCCTTGTCGCTACCGTGGCCCTTGCCCGTGGCCCCCAGCGATCCATGCAGACCGCACTGCACGCGAACCACCTGTTCGAGCTGGCCACTGGCCTGCAGTCCGCTCACAAACAGCCGGGCGGCCCGCATGGGCCCCACCGTGTGAGAACTGCTGGGGCCGATACCGATCTTGAAAAGGTCGAACGCGGAGATGGCCATGGGCAAGGTCCTTTCTGGCAGGCTCAGGCGGTGGCAGGGACCAGCAACTGGCTGGGCGCCATCGTACGTGCCTTTTCTGCGATCTGGCTGCCGATCATGTCGGCAGTGACGGCCGACAAGGTCCAGCCCAGGTGACCGTGCCCGGTGTTGTAGAAGACGTTGGCCTGTCGACCCTGCCCGACGCGCGGCATCATGTTGGGCATCATCGGACGCAGACCGGCCCAGGGCACCACCTGGCGGGTGTTCACACCCGGGAAGCACTGGTTGACCCAGTCGATCAGCGGTTTGATGCGATCGGCGCGGATGTCCCGGTTGTAGCCGTTGAACTCGGCGGTGCCGGCCACGCGGAAGCGGTCAACGCCCAGGCGGCTGGTCACCAGCTTGGTTTCATCGTCGAGCAGGCTGACCGTCGGCGCCGCCTGCTGGCTCTGTGCGTCCAGCAGGTTGACCGTGATGGAGTAGCCCTTGACCGGGTAGATGTTGACGCGATCGCCCAGCTGAGCGGCCAAGGCGCGGCTGCCCACACCGGCACAGACCACCATGGCGTCGAAGTGGTGCGGCTCCTCGCCGACGTCGGTGCGCAGCGTCACCGTGGCGCGGCGGCCGTCGCTGGAGACGCGGGCCACCTCGCTGCCCCACAGGCAGCGCACACCCAGGCGTTCGATGGCCGCCGCCAGACCGTTGGTGAACTTGTGGATGTCGCCGGTGGAGTCGCTTTCGGTGTAGAAGCCGCCGTAGTATTGGCCGGCCAGCGTGGGTTCGATGGCGCGCATCTCCTCGGGCGTGACCGCCTGGCGCGGCAGACCGCCGGCGGCCAGCAGCTTGCTCACGCTGGCGGCATGGTCGTAGCCCTTCTTGTCGCGGTAGATGTGCAGGATGCCCTCTTTCTTCAGGTCGAAGTCCACGCCCTCGGCGTCGGCCCAGCTGAAGAGGTGCTCACGTGCGGCAATCGCCAGACGAGCCGTGTCGATGGTGTTCTGCCGGTAGTGGGGAATGTTGGCGATGAACTCGGCGAACCAGCTGATCTTGTGCCAGCTCGGCTTGGGGTTGACCAGCAAAGGCGCATCGCTCTTGAGCATCCACTTGATGCCCTTGAGGATGGTGGACCAGTGGGTCCACACCTCGGCGTTGGAGGCCGACAGCTGACCGCCGTTGGCGAACGAGGTGTCCATGGCGGCGTAGCGGTGCCGCTCGAACAGGGTGACGGAGAAGCCGCGCTTGGCCAGCGCGTAAGCCGTGGTGACACCGGTGATGCCACCGCCAATGACAGCGATCGTATGCATGAGACAGGCTCCAGAACGTCAGAGGGGAAAAGCGCGCTGCGCGCACCATGCGTGCGGCGTGCGCCCCCTCTGTTTGGAACCTGAGAGATTCATGACGGCCGTGGCCGCCACTTGCTCCTGCGGTGGACCGGGTGACGGAACCCGATCGCTCTTCAGAGATGGAAACGTCGACCGGTCCTTTTGCCTGAGAGTTTCCGGGGCGGTTGCTCCTTCGGCGCCGGTTCCCCCTGCGGGGCCGGTCTCTCCCGATCGACGGAAGAAAGACGCTTATTGTGCCTGCAGTCCGATGGATTTGACGATAGCCCGGAACTGTTGCATGCCATCGGCATAGGCCTTGTCGGCTTCGGCCAGGGTTTGCGGCTTGGGCAGCAGCAGGCTGTTGGCTTCCAGCGCGGCGTGCACGGCCGGGTCGCCCAGCGTACCGGTAATGGCCTTGTGCAGCGCAGTCACCACGGGTTCCGGGGTGTCCTTCTTGACGAAGTAGCCGGTCCAGATCTTGAAGGTGAAGTCCTTGAGCTGCTTGCTCTCGCTGATCGCCGGGTACTGCTTCACGCTGTCCAGCCGCTCGCCGTTGAGCATGGCCAGCACCTTGACGCGGCCGGTCTTGTGCATCTCGTCGTACTTCTTGCCATAGGGCGTGAGGAAGAAATCGACCTGGCCGGCCATCAGGTCCTGCTCGGCGGGGGCCCCGCCCTTGTAGGGCACGTGGATTATCGGGATGCCGCTGACCTTGGACAGGTGCTCGCCCAGCAGGTGGTAGAACGAACCGGGGCCGACGCTGGCAAACGTCAGCGGCTTGCCGTCCTTGGCGGCCTTGCGCGCGTGGTCCAGGAACTCGTCCACGCTGTTCACCGGCAGGTCCTTCTTGGCGAGGAAGGCGATCTGCGCGGTGGCGATCATCTGCACCAGGCGGAAGTCCTCGCTCTTGAACTTGATGGACGAAATCGCCAGAGGCGCGAGGATCAGCTCGTTGGGTGAACCCTGGAAGATGGTGTAGCCGTCGCTGGGACCACCGAGCACCTTTGTGGCGGCGATGGAGCCGCTGGCGCCGCCCAGGTTTTCCACGATCACCGGCTGGCCCAGTTGCTTGCCCAGGGTGGTGTTGACCGAGCGTGCGATCACGTCCGACAGGCCGCCTGCAGGGTAGGGCACCATCAGCGTGACCGGTTTGGCCGGGAAGGTCTGGGCGGCGGCGGTGCCGGCCAGGCCGAGGGTGGCCAGCGCGGCGGCGGCCAGAGCGAAGTGGATGCGGATGCGGGCGTTCATGATGTGTCTCCGGTGTGGTTGTCGAGGGGCAAAAACTCAGGGGGCGGGGGAAAGCAGGTCCTGCACCAGCGCGATCCAGTAGGCTGCGCCGGGGGCAATGTTCAGGTCGTTGAAGTCGTAGGCCGGGTTGTGCACCATGCAGGCACCGGGCTCGCCGTCGACGCCGTTGCCGATGAAGAGGTAGCTGCCGGGCACGCGTTCGAGCATGAAGGCGAAGTCCTCGCTGCCGCTGACGATCGGGCCCTGCGGGTTGATCTGCTCCGCGGGGAAGTGCTTCTGCGCCACCGCCAGCGCGCGGGCGGTCTGTGTGGCGTCGTTGACCAGCACCGCGTAACCGGGCCGCCAGACGATCTCGGCGCGCACGCCGAAGCTCTCGGCCTGCAGGCGCACCAGCTCGCGGATGCGCTGTTCCACGCTGCGCCGCACCTGCGGGTCCAGCGTGCGCACGCTGATCTCCAGCCGCGCCTCGGCCGGGATCACGTTGTTGGCCTCGCCCGCGTGGATCGCGCCCACCGTGACCACGGCCGGCTGCATCGGGTCCACATGGCGCGAGACCACGGTCTGCAGCGCCATGATCAGCGAGGCCGCCGCCACCACCACGTCGGTCGCCTTGTGCGGCATGGCGCCGTGCCCGCCGTGGCCATGCAGGGTGACGGTGGCGTAGTCGGACGAGGCCATGGCCGGGCCGCCGCGGAACACCAGCTGGCCCTGCGGGATGCCCGGCATGTTGTGCATCGCAAAGATCGCGTCGCAGGGGAAACGCTGGAACAGGCCGTCTTCCATCATCTGGAGTGCGCCACCGCCGCCTTCTTCGGCGGGCTGGAAGATCAGGTTCAGCGTGCCGTCGAAGCGGCCGTGCTGCGCCAGGTGGTGCGCCGCGGCCAGCAACATGGCGGTGTGGCCGTCGTGGCCGCAGGCGTGCATCACGCCGTGCTCGCAGCTGGCCCAGGCCACGCCCGTGGCCTCGGCAATCGGCAGGGCGTCCATGTCGGCGCGCAGGCCGAGCGTGCGGGTGGAGGTGCCGCGCTTCAGTTGGCCGACGACGCCGGTGCCGCCCAGGCCGGTCGTGACTTCGTAGCCCCAGGCTCCCAGCTGGGCCGCGACCAGGGCGGCGGTGCGGCGCTCGCTGAAAGCGAGTTCGGGGTGGCGGTGGATGTCGCGGCGCACCGCGATGAACTGTTCGACGGCGGCGTCACTGAGGCGATCCATGCAAAGCGCTCCTGAAACATGAACTTTGTTGCATGTTAGGAAGCGGCTGGATTAAAGTCCAATGCATTGATCATCAACGATCCATGCATTTCGATGGAGGGTTTGAGCATGACACTGGTGCAGCTGAGGCACTTCGTGGTGCTGGCCGAACTCGGGGCTTTCGTGCAGGCGTCCAAGGCCCTGTACCTCACGCAGCCTGCGCTCACGCGCAGCATCCAGGGGCTGGAGGACGAACTGGGCGGGCGCCTGTTCGACCGGCTCGGGCGGCGCATCGGGCTCACGCCCTTCGGCCACGAAGTCCTGCAACGCGCGCGCCGCCTGGTGGCCGATGCCGAGGCGCTGAAGCAGACCGGCAAGGGCCTGCACGCGGGCCTGACCGGCACGCTGCGCATCGGCCTGAGTTCCGGCCCGGGCGCGCTGCTGTCCACGCCGCTGATGTTGCACATGGCCGAGCATCACCCCAGGCTGCGGTTGCAGATTTCGCGCGGCAATACGGCTGTGCTGGTCGACGAACTGCGCGACCAGCACCTAGACGCCGCCGTGCTGGACGTGCGCTCGGTGCGGCCGGCGGCCGACCTGGCGATCGCGCAGGTGTTCGAGCTGCCGGCCGGTTTTCTGGTGCGGCCGGACCATCCGCTGATGCAGCTCGGGCGGCCTGCGGCCATCGAGGACGTGCTGGCTTACCCCATCGCGTCCACACCGCTGAGTGACGAGGTGGCGCGCATGCTGATCGGCCGCTACGGCCCGCAGGCCAACCCCGACGACATGGTGACCCTGCGCAGCGACGAGACGCTGAACATCGTCGAGGTGGCGCGCCGCAGCCATGCGGTCGTGCTGACGCCGCGGGCCGCCGCCGAAGGGCTGGTGCCGCTGGACATGGCCCCGGCGCTGGACGCCACGGCGCGCTTCGGCCTGGTCACGCTCGGGCAGCGCCAGGAAGCGCCGGCCCTGCGCATCCTGCGCGAGTGGCTGGCCGGGTGGCTGGTCCAGAATGGGGTCGAATGAAACTCACGGCTTTGCTGATCGCGATCGAGGTGGGCGGCACGGTGGCCTTCGCCATGTCCGGACTGATCGAGGCCATGCGCAAGCGCATGGACGTGGTCGGCGTGTTCTCGGTGGCCTTCGTCAGCGCCTTCGGCGGCGGCACGGTGCGCGACCTGCTGCTCGACCGCCGTCCGCTGTTCTGGGTCGAGCACGAGGCCTACCTCTGGCTGGTGCTCGCCATGGTGATTACCGCGCCCTGGTGGCTGCGGGCCGCGCTCAAGGACGCCGGCGCGCGGCTGATGGAGTGGGCCGACGCCTTCGGTCTCGGTCTGTTCGCCATCTCTGGCACCAGCATCGCCCTGGGCGCCGGCATGTCGCCGGGCGTGAGTGTGCTGATGGGCGCCACGACGGCCATCGTCGGCGGCGTGGCGCGTGACGTGCTGTGCAACGAGGTACCCAAGGTTTACCAGGACCACCGCCCGTACGCGCTGTGTGCGGTGGCCGGCAGCATGGTCTTCCTCGGTCTCGGGGGGCTGGGACTCGGCTCGGAACTGGCGAGTCTGGCCGGCATTGCCGTGGCGACCGGTAGCCGCCTGCTGGCGGTGGCTTTCGACTGGCAATTGCCCGGCTGGCGCCTGCCGCAGAAATGAACAACGCCGGTGAGGGCAGGCCCCTCCGGCGTTGGCATTCATGAGGCCTGGGCGGTCAGGCCAGTTCGGAAACGGGCACGCAGCTGCAGAACAGGTTGCGGTCGCCGTAAACGTTGTCCACCCGGCCCACCGACGGCCAGTACTTGGTGTTGACCGCGTGGCCGGCCGCCACCGCGGCGACTTCGCGCGGGTAGGGGTGTGGCCACTCGCTCTTGAGCACGCTGGCCGCGGTGTGCGGCGCATTCTTCAGCGGGTTGTCGTCCTGCGGCCACTCGCCCTTCTCGATGCGGCGGATCTCTTCGCGGATCGCGATCATCGCGTCGATGAAGCGGTCCAGCTCCTCGCGGGTTTCGCTTTCGGTCGGTTCGACCATCAGCGTGTTGGCCACCGGGAAGCTCAGCGTGGGCGCGTGGAAGCCGTAGTCCATCAGCCGCTTGGCGACGTCCTCGGCCATCACACCGCAGGTTTCCTTGAAGCCGCGCAGGTCCAGGATGCACTCGTGCGCCACATGGCCGTTGGCCGATGCGTAGAGCGTGGGGTAGTGGTCTGCCAGGCGCTTGCTGATGTAGTTGGCCGACAGGATGGCGGCTTCGGTCGCGTGCTTCAGGCCGTCGGCGCCCATCATGCGGATGTACATCCAGCTGATCGGCAGGACGGCTGCGTTGCCCAGCGGTGCGGCCGACACGGCGCCCACGCCGCTCTTCACGCCGCCCGTCGCGTGGCCGGGCAGGAAGGGCACGAGGTCTTCGACCACGCAGACCGGACCGACGCCCGGGCCGCCGCCGCCGTGCGGGATGCAGAAGGTCTTGTGCAGGTTCAGGTGGCTCACGTCACCGCCGAACTCGCCCGGTGCGGCCACGCCCACCAGCGCGTTCATGTTGGCACCGTCCACGTACACGCGACCGCCGTGCTGGTGCACCAGGGCGCACAGCTCCTTGACCGTGGTTTCGAACACACCGTGTGTCGATGGGTAGGTGATCATCACCGCGGCCAGGTTCGCGCTGTGCTGTTCGCACTTGGCCTTGAGGTCGGCCATGTCCACGTTGCCGTTGTCGTCGCACTTGGTCACCACCACGGTCATGCCCACCATCTGGGCCGACGCGGGGTTGGTGCCGTGCGCCGACGAGGGGATCAGGCAGATGTTGCGGTGGCTCTCGCCGCGCGAGGCATGGAAGGCCTGGATCGCGAGCAGGCCAGCGTACTCACCTTGGGAGCCAGCGTTCGGCTGCAGGCTGATGCCGGCGTAGCCCGTGGCCTGGCACAGCCAGGCGCGCAACTGCTCGTCCAGTTCCTTGTAACCCTGCAGCTGGTCGGCCGGGGCGAAGGGATGCACGCCCGCGAACTCCGGCCAGGTGATGGGAATCATCTCGCTGGTGGCGTTGAGCTTCATGGTGCATGAGCCCAGCGGGATCATGCTGCGGTCCAGCGCCAGGTCCTTGTCGGACAGGCTGCGGATGTAGCGCAGCATGCCGGTCTCGCTGTGGTGGCTGTCGAACACCGGGTGCGTCATGTAGGCGCTGGTGCGGCGCAGCTCGGCCGGGATCAGCGGCTCCACGCCTTTTTCGAAGGCGTTGAAGGAGGGCAGGGCCTGACCGTCTTTGGCGAACACCGACCACAGCAGGGCAATGTCCTCGCGCGTGGTGGTTTCGTCCAGAGACATGCTGACGTATTCACCCCAGGACAGGCGAAGGTTGGCACCCTTGGACAGGGCCTTGGCGATGATGGCGGTGGCCTGGTCGCCAGCCTTCACCGTCAGGGTGTCGAAGGCAGAGTCGCTGGTCATCGTCCAGCCCAGTTGCTGCAGGCCAGCGGCCAGCACGGCGGTGTAGCTGGCCACACGCTGGGCAATTCGCTTGAGGCCCTGCGGGCCGTGGTACACGGCATACATGCTGGCCACCACGGCCGGCAGCACCTGCGCGGTGCAGATGTTGGAGGTGGCCTTCTCGCGGCGGATGTGCTGCTCGCGCGTCTGCAGCGCCAGGCGGTAGGCCGGGTTGCCGTGAGCGTCCACGCTCACGCCCACCAGACGGCCGGGCAGCGAACGCTTGTACTCGTCACGGCAGGCCATGTAGGCGGCGTGCGGGCCGCCCGCGCCCATGGGCATGCCAAAGCGCTGGGTGGTGCCGACCACGATGTCGGCGTCGAACTCGCCCGGAGGCACCAGCAGAGTCAGCGCCAGCAGATCGGCGGCCACGATGAAGGCGGCCTGTTTGGCGTGCACGGTCTGCACGTCGGTGCGCAGATCGTCGATGCGGCCGCTGGTAGACGGGTACTGCGCCAGCACGGCGAAGTAGTCGTCACCCTGAAGCGCCTCAGCCCATTCAGCGGCCGAATTCGCCAGTTTGACCGTCAGGCCCAGCGGCTTGGCACGGGTCTGGATCACCTCGATGGTCTGCGGGTGGCAGTCTCCACCCACGACAATGGTGTTGCCCTTGGCCTTGACCGAGCGCTTGGCCAGGGTCATGGCTTCGGCGGCAGCGGTGGCCTCGTCGAGCATGGACGCGTTGGCGATCGCCATGCCGGTCAGGTCGGTGACCATGGTCTGGAAATTGACCAGGGCTTCCATGCGGCCCTGCGAAATCTCGGCCTGATAGGGCGTGTAGGCGGTGTACCAGGCCGGGTTTTCCAGGATGTTGCGCAGGATCACGCCCGGCGTGTGGGTGCCATAGTAGCCCTGGCCGATGAAGTTGCGGTAGAGCTTGTTCTTCTGCGCGATGGCCTTGAGTTCGGCCAGCGCGGCAGCTTCGGTGGCCGCAGGCGGCAACTGCATGCCGGCGCTGCGCGCAATGCTGCGCGGCACGATGGAGTCGATCAGCGCGCGCCGCGAGGCCTCGCCGATGACAGACAGCATGTGGGTCTCATCGGCTTCGCTGATGCCGATGTGGCGGGCGATGAACTCGCTGGCGTTTTCGAGTTCACCCAGGGGTTTGACGGAAGGCATCAGCATGGCGCGTGTCCTGGCGGGTGGAGGCGATCAGGCGTTCTTGGAAAATGCTTCGTAGGCGGTGGCGTCCAGCAGGGCGTCCACCTGGGCCGGGTCGCTGAGCTTGACCTTGAAGAACCAGCCGGCGTTGAGCGGATCGCTGTTGGCCAGCGACGGGTCGGCGCGCAGGGCTTCGTTGACTTCGGTGATCTCGCCGCTGACGGGCATGTACACATCGGCCGCGGCCTTGACAGACTCGACCACGCCGGCCACGTCCTTCTGGGCGAAGGTCTTGCCCACTTCGGGCAGGTCGACGAACACCACATCGCCCAGCGCGTCCTGCGCGTGGTGGGTGATGCCGACGGTGGCGATGCCGCCGTCAACGGTGATCCATTCGTGGTCTTCGGTGTACTTGGTGGTCATGGTGGGCTCCGGTTAGAAAGGTTGAATCGGGGGCAGGTACGCAGCGGCGCAGGGGGTCATCCCCTGAAATAGCGGTTGGGCACAAAGGGCATGGGCGCGACTTCCATCGGCACGGCCTTGCCGCGCACCAGCGCCTGGATGCGGGAACCGACGGCGGCGAACTCGGGCTTGACGTAGCCGATGGCCACCGGTTTGTCGGCGCTGGGGCCGAGCAGGCCGCTGGTGATCTCACCGATGGTCTCGCCCTGCAGGTCCTGCAGTTCGGTGTGCTCGCGCACCGGCACGCGCTCCAGGGCGATCAGGCCGACACGCTTGCGCGTCAGGGCCTGAGTGCCGTCGAGTTGGGCCAGCACCAGATCCGAACCCGGGAAGCCGCCAGCGCGCTCGCCGCCGGTACGCCGCACTTTCTGCATGGCCCAGTTGAGCGCGGCCTCGACCGGGGTGGTCGTCACGTCGATGTCGTTGCCGTACAGGCACAGGCCGGCTTCCAGGCGCAGCGAATTGCGCGCGCCTAGGCCGATCGGCTTGACCTCAGTCTGCGCCAGCAGGGCGCGGGCGAAGGCGTCGGCGCGGTCGGCCGGCAGGGAGATCTCGAAGCCATCCTCGCCGGTGTAGCCGCTGCGGGTGATGTACAGATCGCCCCCGTTCCAGGTGGCGGGCATGCCGGTCATGAACACCAGCTGCTCGACACCCGGCAGCAGGCGGGCCAGCGCCGTTACAGCCTGCGGACCCTGCAGGGCGAGCAGGGCGCGGTCGAATTGGGGGGTCACGGTACAGCGGCCGCCAATGCGCGCCTGGATGTGTGCCAGGTCGCCATCCTTGCAGGCGCCGTTGACGATGACAAAAATGTCCGAACCGCGGTTCACGAACATCAGGTCGTCGATGATGCCGCCCTGGTCGTTGAGCAACAGGCCGTAGCGCTGCTTGTTCACGCCCAGGCCGATCACATCGACCGGCATCAGGCTCTCGAACGCAGCGGCCGCATCCGGGCCGGACAGGGTCAGCTGGCCCATGTGCGACACGTCGAACAGACCGGCGGCACTGCGGGTATGGTGGTGCTCGGCCATCAGGCCGGCGGGATACTGCACCGGCATGGCGTAGCCGGCAAAGGGCACCATGCGGGCACCGAGTTCAAGGTGCAGCGCGTGCAGCGGGGTCTTGTGCAGATCGTTCAGGTCGGACATGGCGGACTCTTGACATGGGGCAGTGGCCGCGAGCCATGGCTGCGCGGGACAAGCACGGTGCATCCGTGCGCTGCCCCACTGTCCGCTTTACCTGAGAGATTCGCGCGGGCGATGCCGCACTTGCTCCTTCGGTGGGCGGTCTGCAAGACCACCTCTCTCCAGTGGGGGACACCAGCCAGCGGCCGATGTTTGCCAGTCCTTTTGCCTGAGCGTTCAGGGCCACTTTCGCGACCGCCTGCGCCTTCGGCGGCTGCCCGGGGGCAGCACTCTCCTGACCTGCCGAGTGTACCGGATTCGGGTCCGGGCGGGGTCAGGCCGCCTGCTCCAGCAGGGTCGCCGGCAGCAGCCTGGCCAGGCGCTCGCTGATGCCGTCGGCCCGGCTGGGGCCTGCCAGCGCTTCAATGTCGCTGATCAGTGCACGGCCCACGGCCAGCATGGCGGCCGGTTCCCTGGCCTGGCGCAGGGCGTCGCGGTACCGCTGGGCCAGCACCGGATCCCGCCGGGCGAACATGCGTTCGCTGATGTCAAACAGGAACATGCGCGCCGTGGCCAGCGATCGGGTACCGGCAAACTGGTCGCCGTGGCCACCTTCTTCGGACGGTGTCTGTCGGGCCGGCACAGCTTTGGCAACTGTCGTACGGGGAGAGGTCCTGACCAGGTAGCCTTGCTCGATCAGATGCTCGATGAGCGTGGCACCTGCGCCGCCGAACAGGCCAGCCAACCCTTCTTCGTCCTGTTTGCCATCGGCCAGCAGCAGCAGGGACCGCTCCCGCTGGCCGAGCGTGCGGCTGCCGGGTTTGAGTTCTTCCTTTGCTTTCTCGGTTCTGGTCAGCATGGTGTTCTCCGTCAACGGACACCGAATCTGCCAGCCGTACGTGTCAGGTGTATGAAAAAGTAACGCCGGCGTGAGGCCGGCGTTCTGCAGGGAGAGAAGGCTTACTTACATGCCCGCGTAGGTGGGGCCGCCGCCGCCTTCGGGTGTGACCCAGACGATGTTCTGTGTCGGGTCCTTGATGTCGCAGGTCTTGCAGTGCACGCAGTTCTGTGCGTTGATCACCAGCTGGTCCTGTCCGTCCTTCTCGACGAACTCGTACACCCCGGCCGGGCAGTAGCGGCTCTCGGGGCCGGCGTACTTCGCCAGGTTGATCTTCACTGGCACGCTGGCGTCCTTGAGCGTCAGGTGTGCCGGCTGGTTCTCCTCGTGGTTCGTGTTGGACATGAACACGCTGGAGAGCCGGTCGAAGGTGATCACGCCGTCCGGTTTCGGGTAGGCGATCTTGGGCATCTCGGCCGCCGGCCTGAGCTTGGTGTGGTCCTTGGTCGTGTTGTGGATGGTCCAGGGCGGCACGCTCACACCCACCTTGGGCAGGAACCAGTGCTCCACGCCGGTCATCAGTTTGCCCATCAGCGGGCTCTTCTTGAACCAGTTCTTGAAGTTGCGGTAGGTCCAGAGCTCCTCGTGCAGCCAGCTGGCCTTGAAGCCGGTTTCGAACGCGGTGAGTTCGTCGGACTGGCGGCCGGCGACCACGGCTTCAAACGCCGCCTCGGCGCACAGCATGCCGCTCTTGATGGCCGCGTGGCTGCCCTTGATGCGCGCAGCGTTGAGGAAGCCGGCGTCGCAGCCGACCAGCGCACCGCCCGGGAACACCGTCTTGGGCAGGGCCTGGGGGGTGCCGTTGTTCAGGGCGCGGGCACCGTAGCCCAGGCGCTTGCCGCCTTCGATGTGCGCCTTGATGGCCGGGTGGGTCTTCCAGCGCTGCATTTCCTCGAACGGGCTCATCCAGGGGTTCTGGTAGTCCAGACCGATGACGTAGCCCAGCGTGACCTTGTTGCCTTCGAGGTGGTACAGGAAGCCACCGCCGAAGGTATCGTCGCCCAGCGGCCAGCCGGCGGTGTGCACCACCAGGCCAGGTTTGGCCTTCTCGGCCGGGATTTCCCACAGTTCCTTGATGCCGATGGCGAAAGTCTGAGCGTCCTTGCCGGCGTCCAGCTGGTACTTGGCAATCAGCTGCTTGCCCAGGTGGCCGCGGGCGCCTTCGGCGAACACCGTGTACTTGGCATGCAGCTCCATGCCGATCTGGAAGTTTTCGGTCGGCTCGCCGTCCTTGCCAATGCCGAGGTTGCCGGTGGCCACGCCCTTGACCGAGCCATCCTCGTTGTACAGCACCTCGGCGGCGGTGAAGCCGGGGAAGATTTCCACGCCCAAGGCTTCGGCTTGCTCACCCAGCCACTTGGTGACGGCACCCAGGCTGATGACGTAGCAGCCTTCGTTGTGGAAGTTGCGCGGCATCAGCCAGTCGGGCGTGCGCTGGGCACCGGTTTCCGACAGCACCAGCAGGTCGTCACCGGTGACCGGCTGGTGCAACGGGGCACCCAACTCTTTCCAGTTGGGGAACAGCTCGGTGATGGCCTTGGGGTCCATCACGGCGCCGGACAGGATGTGGGCGCCGGGTTCCGAGCCTTTTTCCAGCACGCAGACGTTGATCTCGCCGCCTTTTTCGGCGGCCAGTTGCTTGAGGCGGATCGCGGTGGACAGACCGGCCGGACCGCCACCAACGACGACCACGTCGTACTCCATGGCTTCGCGCGGGCCGAACTGGGCAAGGATCTCGTCTGGTGTCATGGGGGTCTCGCAGATAATGGTTTTCAGATCGGTTCCACCAGCACAGGCGGATGTCATCGGGCGGACAGCATTTTATGTCGATCAGCCGCAAAATCGAACGACCGTGCTAATTTGATGTTTCAGGAGATTATCCCGTGTCCTATCAAATCGACCTTTCGGGCCGTGTCGCCCTGATTACCGGCGCCTCCGGCGGTCTCGGTGAGCAGTTCGCCAAGACGCTGTCCAAGGCGGGTGCCGCGGTGGTGCTGGCCAGTCGCCGCACCGACCGTCTGATGGCCTTGCGTGCCCACATCGAGGCCGAAGGCGGGGATGCCCACGTGGTGGCAATGGATGTGACGGATCTGGCCTCCATCAAGGCGGCGATTGCCCATGCCGAGACGGAGGTGGGGCCGATCGACATCCTGGTCAACAATTCCGGT
The DNA here is from genome assembly GCF_042665135.1 of Hydrogenophaga bisanensis. Classification (NCBI taxonomy): domain Bacteria; kingdom Pseudomonadati; phylum Pseudomonadota; class Betaproteobacteria; order Burkholderiales; family Comamonadaceae; genus Hydrogenophaga; species Hydrogenophaga bisanensis. The sequence goes on along the minus strand of NZ_JBHTBX010000001.1, from coordinate 373,423 downwards.
GTCAGCACCACGCAGCGTCTGCAGGACGTGACCGAAGAGGATTACGACTTCGTCCTGAACACCAACACCAAGGGTGCCTTCTTCGTGGCCCAGGAAGTGGCCAAGCGCATGCTGGCGCGTGCCAAGGGGCAGGCGCCGGGCACCTGGGTGGGGGGGCGCATCATCAACATCGCCTCGATGGCGGGCCTCAAGGTACTGCCGCAGATCGGCATCTATTGCATGAGCAAGGCGGCAGTGGTTCAGATGACCAAGGCCATGGCGGTGGAATGGGGCAAGTTCGGCATCAACGTCAACGCCATCTGTCCCGGCTACATCGACACCGAGATCAACCACCACCACTGGCAGACCGAGCAGGGCCAGAAGCTGATCAACATGCTGCCCCGCAAGCGGGTAGGGCAGCCCGCCGACCTTGATGCGGTGCTGGTGATGCTGGCCAGCAACGAAAGCCATTTTGTCAACGGTGCGGTGATCGCGGCAGATGACGGTTTCGGCGTCTGAGCGTTTGCCGGCGGCCCTGCCGCCGGGCATGGCGGCTGGTGTCGCGGCGGGTCTGGGGGCCGGTGCCTTCTGGGGGACGACCTTCGTCGCGCCGCTGATTGCGCCTGGCTTTTCGTCGGCCGACTACACCGCCGGACGTTTCGTGGCCTGTGGCCTCTTTTCCCTGGCCTGGCTGCTCTGGCAGTCCCTGCGCGCGCCCACCGGGCAGCGCCGGGCCCTCTGGCCGGACGCGGCGCAGGCTTGGGGCGCGCTGTGGCTCAGCGTGCTGGGCTACACGGGTTACTACCTGCTGCTGGTCTACGGCATTGCCGACGCTGGCGCCGCGCTGCCGGCGTTGATCATCGGGACCTTGCCGGTGTGGATGATGCTGCTGGGCAAGCCGGACCACCTGCGCTGGGCTGCCCTGGCGCCCGGCTTGCTGCTGACCGCCGCCGGCATGGTGCTGATGATGGACGCCACCGCCAGTGAGCTGGAGGCCAGTGGTTCCGGCCACTTCTGGCGCGGTGTCCTGCTGGCCATCGGGGCCATGCTCAGCTGGCTGGCCTTCGGTCTGCTCAACGCCCGCTGGATCCGCAGTCATCCGGGTGTCTCGTCAACGGCCTGGGCCAACTGGCTGGGCCTGGCGGCCGGGCTGGGGGGGCTGGTGCTGTGGCTGGGCTGGGGTACCGAATGGAGCGAACTGGTGGCCCGCCCGGGTTTTGGCGCGTTCGTGCTGGTCTGCGCCTTCACCGGCATCGGCTCGGCGTGGATCGCGTCGGTGCTGTGGAACGTGGCCTGCCGGCGACTGAGTACCAGCCTGGCCGGGCAACTGGTGGTCAGCGAGACCGTGTTTGCCCTGATCTACGCGTTTGCCTGGCTCGGTGACTGGCCCGAGACCACCCAGCTGGTGGCCTGTGCCATGTTCCTGCTGGGCGTGGTGGCCTCGATCAGGGCACACCGCTGAGGCCGGCCCGAGGCATCGACACAAGGAGACTTTGGTGAAACTCGAATTGCCTGAAGACAAGAAACTGGTGCATACCATCGTCGTCCCGATCCGCTGGGGCGACATGGATGCCATGGGTCATGTGAACAACACGATCTACTTCCGCTACATGGAGATCGCCCGGCTGGACTGGTTCTTCGGCATGGGCCTGCCAGCCGATCCCAAGGGCGAAGGCCCCGTGATCGTCAACGCGTTCTGCAACTTCATCCGGCAGTTCGAGTTTCCGGGGGAGGTGCTGGTGCGCACCTATGTGGGGGCCATGGGGCGCACCTCCTTCGACACCTTCCACGAGATGCTGCGCACCGACGATCCGGACACGGTCTATGCCAACGGCGGCGCCACCGTGGTGTGGGTGGATTTCCCGAAGCAGAAATCGGTGCCGATGTCTGACCAGGCTCGCGCGCTGATCGAAGCGGCCGGGGGGCCGCCCCGACTCACTTCGACTTAGGGACGCGTCCCATCAGGTAGAACTCGGGGTTGGGCATCATGCCGCTGAAGCTCGCCATGCGGTTGGACAGGCCGAAGAAGGCGGTGATCGCGGCAATGTCCCAGGCGTCCTCGTCGCTGAAGCCGTGCGCATGCAGGGCTTCGAAGTCGGCGTCTTCGATTTCGTCCGAGCGCAGGCACACCTTCATCGCAAAGTCGAGCATGGCCCGCTGGCGCGGGGTGATGTCCGCCTTGCGGTAGTTCACAGCCACCTGATCCGCCACCAGAGGTTTTTTCTCGTAGATACGCAGGATCGCACCGTGGGCCACCACGCAGTACAGGCAGTGGTTCGCGGCACTGGTGGTGGTGACGATCATTTCACGGTCACCCTTGCTCAGGCCCGAGGTGCGGCCCACGGTCTCGGGCGTCATCAGCGCATCGTGGTAGGCAAAGAAGGCGCGCCACTCGGCCGGCCTGCGGGCCAGCGCCAGGAAAACGTTGGGCACGAAACCCGCCTTCTCCTGCACTTCCAGGATCTTGGTCTTGAGGTCTTCGGGCAGGGTGTTCAGGTCGGGCAGGGGGTAGCGGGGCGTCTGGCTCATGGCGCGTGTCTCCAGTTTCAGGGTCCATAAAGAAAGTGAGCTTATCCTTGCGCCTTGACCGATCTCTGACACTTGGGGAACAGCACATGCAGGATGAGCAATACCACCGTGGCCTGGCCACACGCCGGCAAGTCATTGGTGACGATTTCGTGGACCGTGCACTGGCCGGGGCCACCGATTTCACCCAGCCGATCCAGGACCACATCTCACGCGCTGCCTGGGGCGATGTCTGGCAGCGCGACGGCCTGGACCGAAAGACCCGCAGCCTGATTACCGTGGCCATGCTGACCGCGCTGGGCAAGCAGCACGAGCTCAAGGGGCATGTGCGCGGTGCGCTCAACAATGGGGCCACCGCCAAAGAGATCCAGGAAGTGCTGCTGCACGCCGCCGTGTATTGCGGCATTCCCACCTCGGTCGAAGCCTTTCGCACCGCGTCTGAAGTCATCGACGCACCGCGACCCTGATTCTTTTTTTCCCTTCAAGGAGCTCATGATCATGAACACACGTCGTCAATTTGCCCTGCGCACCACCGCCGTGGCAGCCGCCATCGGCCTGGGGTCGGTCCTGTCGCTGGCGCAGGCGCAGACAGCGGTCACCACCAAGATCATGGTGGGTTTCCCGGCCGGTGGCGGCACCGATGCCATCGCCCGCATCCTGGCCGAGCGCCTGCAGGCCGAGCTGGCGGCGCCGGTGGTGGTGGACAACAAGCCCGGTGCCGGTGGCCAGCTGGCCGCTCAGGCACTCAAGGCGGCGCAGCCCGACGGGCACACCCTGTTCCTCAGCCATGACCACAGCATCACCATCCTGCCCATGGTCATGAAGAACGCAGGCTACGACTCGGGCAAGGACTTCGTGCCGGTGGCCGGCTTCGCCACCTTCGTCAATGCGATTGCGCTGTCGGCTGGCACGCCGGCCACCAGCTTCAAGGGCTATGTCGATCTGGTCCGTCAGGGCGGTGGCAAGGCCAACGTCGGCATTCCCGCGCCGGCATCGGTGCCCCAGTTCCTGGTGCAGGAGATCGCCAAAAAGAACCAGCTGGATCTGGTGTCGGTGCCGTACCGCGGCAGCGCGCCGATGATGGCCGACATGCTGGGCAACCAGATCCCCGCTGGCGTGGCGTCGATTCCCGATTTCATCGAAAACCACAAGGCGGGCAAGCTGCGCGTGGTGGCGGTGATGGGCAAGCAGCGTCAGGCCGCGATGCCCGAAGTGCCTACGTTTGCCGAACTGGGCCTGGCCGGTTTTGAGGAGGTGCCTTACTACGGGGTGTTCGCGCCCGCCGCCACGCCCAAGGCGACCCTGGAAAAGCTGGCTGGTGCCATCCAGAAGGCCATTGCGGTCCCTGAGGTCAAGGACCGGCTGACGGCCATGGGCCTGACGGTGGGCTTCATGACCGGTGAGCAACTGGCCGCACGCGAAAAGGCCTACGCCCAAGTCTGGTCGAAGATTATCAAGGACAGCGGCTTCCAGCCCCAGTGAACTGTTGACCCCCACGCTCCGCCGCTGCGTGGGTCGCTCCCCACCGAGGGGGCTGGCCTGCCTTGGGGCGGCCCGGCGGCAGGCCTTGTCGCCGCTGCATACACGTGGATGGCCGTCTAACCGGCCAGCAACCGGTGCACCAGATCGGGGGTCCTGTGGGCCTGGTACTTGCGCATCAGCCGCGCCCGGTGAATTTCCACCGTGCGGTGGCTGATGCCCAGATGCTTGCCGATCTGCTTGCTGGTCAGGCCGTCCATCAGGCAGGCGGCCACCTCACGCTCGCGCGGGGTCAGTGCGGCGCCCACCGGCCGGCGCGCGCTCAGGTCCTCGAAGCTCCAGATCCCGGCCGCGTGCGGGTCGGCCGGGTCCAGAGCCCGCCCGGTCACGTGGCACCAGAAGGTCTCGCCCTTGAAACGGCCGTCCACCCGTTGCATGATGCGTTCGTCGGCGTAGGTGCCGCCTCGGCCCAGGATGGGCACGATGCGCTCGCCGGTGCGTTCGTATTCATCGGCACTGGGGTAGAGGATGCGAAAGCTCTGTCCCACCAGCTGTTCGCGTGAGGCGCCGAAGATCTCGCACAGTGCCTGGTTGCAGTCCACCATGGTGCGCTGGCGTGAGAGCGCCAGGCCCACCGGCGCCAGGTCGAAAGCCAGTCGGTAGTCGATGTGCTCCATGGCCGGGTCCGGGTTAGTCTCTAGGTCAAACTACGTATGTGGATACGTAGTATCGTAGCGGCTTCCGATTGTTCAACCCCAGGAGTCATTCGACGTGAACAAGATCTATCCCAGCGCGGCCGAAGCCCTCAAGGGCGTGGTGGCCGACGGTCAGCTGATTGCCGTGGGCGGTTTCGGCCTGTGCGGCATCCCCGAGGCCCTGATCGATGCCCTGCGCGATACGGGCGTGAAGGACCTGACGGTCATCTCCAACAACGCCGGCGTCGATGACTTCGGCCTGGGCAAGCTGCTGACCACGCGTCAGATCAAAAAGATGATCTCGTCCTACGTGGGAGAGAACAAGGAATTCGAGCGCCAGTACCTGGCCGGCGAGCTGGAGCTGGAGTTCACGCCCCAGGGCACGCTGGCTGAGAAGCTGCGCGCCGGCGGCGCCGGCATTCCGGCTTTCTTCACCAAGACCGGCGTCGGCACGATCGTGGCCGAGGGCAAGGAACTGCGCGAGTTCAACGGCGAAACCTACGTCATGGAGCAGGCCCTGTTCCCCGAGGTGGCGCTGGTCAAGGCCGATGTGGCCGACCGTTCGGGCAACCTGCGCTTCAACCTGACGGCGCGCAACTTCAACCCGGCCGCCGCCATGGCCGGCAAGATCTGCATCGTCGAGGTCGAGCGCATCGTGGCCACCGGCGAGATTGCGCCGGACGACGTGCACCTGCCCGGCATCTATGTGCACCGCATCGTGCACAACCCGACGCCCGAGAAGCGCATCGAGAAGCGCACCACCCGCGACCGCAAAGTTTGATTGAGGAGTACGGACATGCCCTGGACCCAAGACCAGATGGCCGCGCGCGCGGCCAAAGAACTGCAGGACGGCTTCTATGTGAACCTCGGCATCGGCATTCCGACGCTGGTGGCCAACCACGTGCCCGACCACGTCGAGGTGTGGCTGCAAAGCGAGAACGGCATGCTGGGCATCGGCCCTTTTCCGTATGAGGACGAGGTGGACGCCGACCTGATCAACGCCGGCAAGCAGACGGTGACCACCATCAAGGGCTCGTCGATCTTCGGCAGCCACGACAGCTTCGCCATGATCCGTGGTGGCAAGATCAACCTGTCCATCCTGGGCGCCATGCAGGTGACCGCTCAGGGCGATCTGGCCAACTGGATGATCCCCGGCAAGATGGTCAAGGGCATGGGCGGCGCCATGGATCTGGTGGCCGGCGTCAAGCGCGTGATCGTCCTGATGGAACACGTCGCAAAGAAGAAAGACGGCACCGAAGACCTGAAGATCCTGCCCGAGTGCACCCTACCGCTGACGGGCAAGGGTGTGGTCGACCGCATCATCACCGACCTGGGCGTGATGGACGTGACGCCCGAAGGCCTGAAGCTGGTGGAACTGGCCGACGGCGTGACGCGCGAGTTCATCCAGAGCAAGACCGGCGTACCGCTGATCTGACCGGATCCGTGCATCGAAAAGCAAAAGGCCCCGTGAGGGGCCTTTTGCTTTGGTGCGATTACGCTGCGAATTCTGGAGCGGGTGAAGGGAATCGAACCCTCGTATGAAGCTTGGGAAGCTGCCGTTCTACCATTGAACTACACCCGCACAGGTGCATAGTTTACTTGAGGATGTCGCCCATGCAGACGTACTTGATCTCGACATAGTCGTCCATGCCGTGGTGTGAGCCCTCGCGGCCCAGGCCGGACTGCTTGACGCCGCCGAAGGGCACGTGTTCGGTGGCCAGGATGCCCACGTTGACGCCCACCATGCCGTACTCCAGCGCCTCGGTTACGCGGTAGATCCGGCCGATGTCGCGGCTGTAGAAATAGCTGGCCAGACCGAACTCGGTGTTGTTGGCGGCATCGATGGCCTCCTGCTCGGTCTTGAACTTGAAGACCGGCGCGAAGGGTCCGAAGGTTTCCTCGCGGGCGCACAGCATGTCGGGCGTGGCATCGGCCACCACGGTGGGCTCGAAGAACTGGCCACCCAGTCGCTTGCCGCCCACCAGCACCCGGCCACCCTTGGCCATGGCGTCCTCGACGTGACGCTGAACCTTCTCCAGAGCGGCTTCCTCGATCAGCGGGCCCTGGTTCACCCCGTCCTCGAAGCCGTTGCCGACCTTGGCGGTCTTGACCTTGGCGGCGAACTTCTCGACGAAGGCGTCGTACACGCCTTCCTGCACGTAGATGCGGTTGGAGCAGACGCAGGTCTGGCCCGCGTTGCGGTATTTGCTGGCGAAGGCGCCTTCCACGGCAGAGTCGATGTCGGCGTCGTCAAAGACGATGAAGGGGGCGTTGCCGCCCAGTTCCAGCGACATCTTCTTGACCGTGGGCGCGCTCTGCGCCATCAGGATGCGGCCGACCTCGGTCGAGCCGGTGAAGCTGATGTGGCGCACCACGTCGCTGGCGCACAGCACCTTGCCAATGGCGATCGAGTTGTCGCTGTCGGCGCTCAGGATGTTGAGTACACCGGCCGGGATGCCGGCCCGGATGGCCAGTTCGGCCGCCGCCAGGGCGGTCAGCGGGGTCAGTTCGGCCGGCTTGATGACCACCGGGCAACCGGCGGCCAGCGCAGGCGCGACCTTGCGCGTGATCATGGCCAAGGGGAAGTTCCAGGGGGTGATGGCCGCGCAGACGCCGATGGGCTGTTTGAGCACCATCAGGCGGCGGTTGTTGTCGAACTGGGGCAGGGTCTCGCCGTTGACGCGCTTGGCCTCTTCGGCGAACCATTCGACGAAGCTGGCGCCGTAGGCCACTTCGCCCTTGGCCTCGGGCAGGGGCTTGCCCTGCTCGGCGGTCATGATGCGGCCCAGGTCGTCCTGGTTGGCCATCAGCAGGTCGAACCACTTGCGCAGGACGATGCTGCGCTCCTTGGCGGTTCTGTTGCGCCAGCCCGCCCAGGCCGCATTCGCCGCGGCAATGGCCTTCTCGGCGTCGGCGGGCCCCAGATTGGCCACGTCGGCCAGCTTCAGACCCGTGGCGGGGTCATGCACGTCAAAGCGGCCGCTGCCCTTGACCCATTCGCCATTGATCAGGCCGTCGGTCTTGAGCAGGCTGGGGTCCTTCAGCAGGGCCAGGGGAGAGGTCTTCATGTCCATGGTGTCTCCAGAGGAAAATGATTCGAGAAATTATTTAACTTGTTAATCAATTGTGCCCGATGACGGGCCGCCAAGCTGTGCAAGCCGTAGCTTATCCCCTGGATCGTGCCGCCGCAGTACCGGCGGCGACGCCCGGCGCGGAGCCAATGGGGCTGCCGAAAACCAACAAAGCTGGGCAGCGGGTCGCGGCATGATGGAAAATGGAAGGTTACAGACGCCAGACCGGTGTCCTTCGACTTTCACGATCCAGACCATGACCCGTCCGATTTCCGTCGCCGACATCCGCAAATCCTTCCTGGACTTCTTTGCCTCCAAGGGCCACACCGTGGTGGCGTCCAGCCCGCTGGTGCCGGGCAACGACCCGACGCTGATGTTCACCAACTCGGGCATGGTGCAGTTCAAGGATGTGTTCCTGGGCACGGACAAGCGCAACTACGTGCGCGCTGCGTCTGTCCAGGCCTGCCTGCGTGCCGGTGGCAAGCACAACGACCTGGAAAACGTGGGTTACACCGCCCGCCACCACACCTTCTTCGAGATGCTGGGCAACTGGTCCTTTGGTGACTACTTCAAGAAGGAAAGCCTGAACTGGGCCTGGGAACTGCTGACCCAGGTTTACAAGCTGCCTGCCGAAAAGCTGTACGCCACGGTCTATCAGGAGGACGATGAGGCCTACGCCATCTGGGAAGACATCTTCGTCAAGGCAGGCTGGACGCCGGAGCGCGTGAAGCAAGAGGGCCGCATCATCCGCATCGGCGACAACAAGGGCGGCCGCTACAAGAGCGACAACTTCTGGATGATGGCCGACACCGGCCCCTGCGGACCGTGCTCCGAGATCTTCTATGACCACGGACCCGAGATCCCCGGCGGCCCGCCCGGCAGCCCCGATGAAGATGGCGACCGCTTCATCGAGATCTGGAACAACGTGTTCATGCAGTTCGACATGAAGGAAGACGGCTCGGTCACGCCGCTGCCTGCCCCCTGCGTGGACACCGGCATGGGCCTGGAGCGCCTGGCCGCCATCCTGCAGCACGTGCACAGCAACTACGAAATCGACATCTTCGACGTGCTGATCAAGGCCGCCGCGCGCGAGACCGGCACCACCGACCTCAGCAACCCCTCGCTCAAGGTGATTGCCGACCACATCCGCGCCACCTCATTCCTGATCAGCGACGGCGTGATTCCGTCGAACGAAGGCCGCGGCTACGTGCAGCGCCGCATCATCCGCCGCGCCATCCGCCACGGCTACAAGCTGGGCCAGAAGACCCCGTTCTTCCACAAGCTGGTGCCTGATCTGGTCAAGATGATGGGCGAGGCCTACCCCAACATGGCCTCACAGGCCCAGCGCATCACCGAGGTGCTCAAGGCCGAGGAAGAGCGCTTCTACGAGACCCTGGCCAACGGCATGGAGATCCTCGACGCAGCCCTGGCCGACGGCGCCAAGGTGCTGCCGGGTGAGGTGGCCTTCAAGCTGCACGATACCTACGGCTTTCCGCTGGACCTGTCGGGCGACGTCTGCCGCGAACGCGGTGTCGCCGTGGACGAGGCTGGCTTCCATGCCGCCATGGAAGCGCAGAAGGCCAAGGGCCGCGCAGCCGGCAAGTTCAAGATGGACAAGGCGCTGGAGTACAACGGCGCCGGCAATACCTTTGTCGGTTACGACCGGCTGGAAGTCCCCGCCAAGGTGGTGGCTCTGTATCTGGACGGTACCCCGGTGGCCGAACTCAAGGTGGGCCAGCAAGGCGTCGTGGTGCTGGACACCACCCCGTTCTACGCAGAGAGCGGTGGCCAGGTCGGTGACGAGGGCGTGATCACCAGCGGTGTGGCCACGTTCGCTGTGGGCGACACGCAGAAGATCAAGGCCGACGTGTTCGGCCACCATGGTGCGGTGGCGCAGGGCACACTGGCCGTGGGCGACAGCGTCACCGCGTCGGTCAACCTCGACCAGCGCGCCGCGACCATGCGCAACCACTCGGTCACCCACCTGATGCACAAGGCCCTGCGCGAGGTGCTGGGCAGCCACGTGCAGCAGAAGGGTTCCCTGGTCGATGCCGAGAAGACGCGCTTTGATTTCACCCACAACGCCCCGGTCACCGACGAGCAGATCCGCGAGATCGAGCGCCGCGTGAACGCCGAGATCGTGGCCAACGCGCCGACCCAGGCGCGGGTGATGGACATCGAATCGGCCAAGGCCACCGGCGCCATGATGCTGTTTGGCGAGAAGTACGGCGACACCGTCCGCGTGCTGGACATCGGCACCAGCCGCGAACTCTGTGGTGGCACGCACGTCAAGGCCACCGGCGACATCGGTTTCTTCACCATCACCGCCGAAGGCGGCGTGGCGGCGGGCGTGCGCCGCGTGGAGGCCACCACCGGGCTGAACGCGCTGCGCTACGTGCAGGGCATGGAAGACACGCTGGGCGGCGTGGCCGGCACGCTGAAGGTGGCACCGGGCGAAGTGCCGGCCCGCGTGGGCGCGCTGCTGGAGCAGATGCGCGAGCTGGAAAAGGAAATGAACGCGCTCAAGAGCCGCCTGGCGTCTGCCCAGGGCGACGAGCTGGTGAATCAGGCGGTGGAGGTCAAGGGCATCAAGGTCCTGGCGGCCACGCTGGCCGGCGCCGACGCCAAGGCCTTGCGCGAGACCATGGACAAGCTCAAGGACAAGCTCAAGACCGCTGCCATCGTGCTGGCCGCCGTGGATGGTGGCAAGGTTCAACTGGCCGCGGGCGTGACCGCTGACAGCGTGGGCAAGGTCAAGGCCGGCGATCTGGTCAACTTTGTTGCCCAGCAGGTGGGTGGCAAGGGTGGCGGCAAGCCCGACATGGCCATGGCCGGCGGAACCGACGCCTCGGGCCTGCCCAAGGCGCTGGCCTCGGTTGAGGGCTGGGTGGCAGAAAAGCTCTGACAGCCGGGTTTCGCCGCAGGGCCGCCCCAAGGCGAAACAGCCCCTCTGGGGGGCAGCGACCCGCACAGCGGCGGAGCGTGGGGGCTATGTGTCTGGCCAGTCCAGGCTGAGTCCGCTCTCGAATTCCCTGCGTTCGCCGGTCACCGGATCGGTGAATGCGATGGCCCGCGCCAGCAGACGAAGCGGGTCTGCGTAGTCCTCGGGTTCGCCCGGTCCCCGGCGCACCACCGGGTAGAACTGGTCACCGCAGATGGGCAGGGACAGCGCATTCATGTGCACCCGCAACTGATGGCGCTTGCCGGTCACAGGCTCCAGGCGATATCGGGCCCAGTCATGGAACTGCTCCGTTCGGTCGATGCGGGTGTGGCTGTTCGGTTCACCCTCGGTTTCGATCATCCGGTAGAAGGCCTGAGGGTCCTCCACGATGCGACTGCGATGGGTTCGGCTACCCGCCCAGGCCCCGGTCGAGGGAGCGATGGCCTCGTACAGCTTGTCCACCTGGCGCTCACGGAACATCGCCTGATAGGCGCCGCGATCCTGGGCACGGGTACTGAAGAGCACCAGCCCGGCGGTTTCCCGATCGATGCGATGCACCGGGCTCAGGCTCTCGATGCCGGTAGCCTGTTTCAGCCGTACCAGCAGCGTCTCGCGCACGAAGCGTCCGGTGGGTATCACCGGCAGGAAATGGGGTTTGTCGGCCACCAGCAGGTGCTGATCCTGGTAGACGATCCGGGCTTCAAAGGGAACCCTGGGTTCGTCGGGCAGATGCCGCCAGTAGTACAGGCGCTGCCCCCCGGCGTAGGTCGCGTCCGGTGGCACGGGATGACCTTGTTCGTCCAGCACTTCGCCGCGCGCCATGCGCTGGATCCACTCTTGCCGGGTGACCGCAGGCAGACGTTCGGCCAGGAAATCGGCCATCCGGGGCCATGGCGAGTGCGCGCCCGTGGAAGGCAGGGCCACACAACTCGCCGAGACACCGTCGCGTGAAGGAATGGTCGTTTGGCGGGCGGGACGGGCCATGGCGGCCCGGCTCAGCGGCGCACGAACACCAGGTCCCAGACCCCGTGACCGAGTTTCAGGCCACGGTTCTCGAACTTGGTCAGTGGCCGGTAGTCGGGCTTGGGGGCATAGCCGTCACTCCCCTCTGGTGTGGTGTTGGCCAGCAGCGGTTCGGCCGACAGCACCTCCAGCATCTGCTCGGCATAGGGCTGCCAGTCGGTGGCCAGGTGCAGATAACCACCGGGCTTGAGGTGCCGCGCCAGCCGGTTCACGAACGGCCCCTGGATCAGGCGGCGCTTGTGATGGCGTGCCTTGTGCCATGGGTCAGGAAAGAAGATGTGCACGCCGTCCAGGCTCTGCTCGGGCAGCATGTGGTCCAGCACTTCGACCGCGTCGTGCTGGAAGATCCGGATGTTCCCGATGTTCTGTTCACCGCACAGCTTGAGCAGCGCCCCCACGCCAGGTTCATGGACCTCGCAGCACAGGAAGTTGTCGTCCGGGCGAACCTGGGCGATCTGCGCCGTCGCACCACCCATGCCAAAGCCGATTTCCATGATCAGCGGTGCGCTGCGGCCGAAAACGGCCACCGGATCCAGTCGCTGGTTTGCGTCATAGGCCAGCAGAAACTTCGGGCCGAACTGTTCGAAGGCACGCTGCTGACCAGGGCCTACCCGTCCGGTGCGCAGGACATAGCTCTTGACCTGGCGCATGTAGGTACCGGCATCGGGCGGTGGGCGGTGGGCGTGACGGGGATCGGTCATGGCGGTGCCGTGGGACAGGGTGGGGCGCCGATTGTAAAAGGCCAGGCCCGGACCCAGGCCGCCAGTGCATCGGCGGTGGATGTGCCTCCGGGCATCGGGGTCAGACCAAGCGCGGTCGCTGCCTGGTTCATGGCAGTCAGCGGGTCGTCCAGTGCCAGGGCCTCGGCCCCATTCTGCTTGCTCAGTTTTTCCTGGTTGGGGCCGAGCACCAGGGGTGTGTGCAGGTGAGCCGGGGTGGGCAGTCCCAGCGCGCGCTGCAGCAGGATCTGGCGTGGGGTGTTGTCGGCAAGGTCCATGCCGCGAACCACATGAGTGATGCCCTGGGCGCCATCGTCCACCACCACCGCCAGCTGGTAGGCCCAGAGACCATCGGCCCGGCGCAGCACGAAATCGCCCACTTCATGTCCGACATCCTGTGACTGGGGCCCCAGCCGGCGATCGATCCAGTCCACCCGGGAGAGCGAGCCGCCGCCGACGTGAAAACGCCAGGCCCGTGCCGGGCGGCCCTTCAGGCCACCATGTTCGGGCCGGCAGGTGCCAGGGTACACGGCCGCATGGTGCCGTTCACGCGGCGTGCCCTGGCGACACAGCGCTGCCTCGATATCCTTGCGGGAGCAGGCACACGGGTAGGCACGTCCGATGGCCACCAGGCGGTCCAGTGCCTCCTGGTACAGCGCACTGCGGGCAGATTGCCAGACCACGGGTTCGTCACTGACCAGCCCGCAGCGGGCGAGCTGTTCCTGGATGTACCGGTCGGCGCCCGGGATGCAGCGCGGCGTGTCCACGTCCTCAATGCGCACCAGCCAGGTGCCTTGGTGGGCCCGAGCGTCCAGCCAGCTCGCCAGCGCGGCCACCAGCGATCCCGCGTGCAGCGGACCGGTGGGCGAGGGCGCAAAGCGTCCCCGGTACCTCACACCATCGCCAGGGCCAGCTCAAGACCCGAAACAAAAGCGTCTTCCACGCGGTGTCCCAGGCACCAGTCACCGCACAGACCCAGCCCCGACGCTTCGTCGAACAGGTGGCTCTGGCCCAGTGGTGTCTGCGTCTGTGCATAGCGCCAGCGGTGCACCACCGCATGGGCGGGTGTGGCGCGGATGCCGGTGACTTCGGCAAACGCCTTGAGCAGCTTGGCCTGCACCCGGTCTTCGCTGTCCTCCAGATGGCGGGTCGACCACTCGGGGCTGGCGTGAACGGTCCAGCGCTCGATGCTGCCCCGGCCGGGCTTGCTGCCCTCGCGCGCCAGCCAGCTGATGCGGTGATGGGTGCTCCGGGCGGCGTTCCAGTGCGGACCGAAGCTCTTCATGCCCGGTTGCGAGGCGTTGGGAAACGCGACCATCAGGGTCCAGCATGGCGCGACGGAAACCTCCGCCAGACGCTTCTGGAAGGCGGGTGCCAGCGAAGAGGCCTTGAGCAGATCGGCGGCCTGCGGATGCGGCATGGCCAGCACCACCTGGTCAAAACCGCCCAGCACCTCCTGCCCGGCTTCACCGTCCACCGACAGATCATCGGTGCGAAGTTGCCACTTCTTGCCGTCCAGCGCATCGCGCTCGATCCTGACCACCCGGTGCTGCAGCAAGGTTCGGGCGTTGAGGTCACCGAAACGTTCGGGGTGGGCCAGGGGTTCTGCCCAGTGGCCCACCAGTGCGTTCATGCCGGGTTTGGCCACGTAGTGCGGTTCCTTGGGCGGCGGCGCGCTGGCCAGCACATGACCCAACTCATCCAGGATGCGAACCGTGCTCACGCTCCAGGGACGGACCACGTCCTGGGCGTTCAGCAGCACACGCGCAAAGCGGCTGTCCCGCGCGGTGAAGTACTGGGCCCCGTGGTCGAATCCACCGAACTCGGTCCTTCGGGTGGCCATGCGTCCCCCGAACCCCCGGCTTTTCTCAATGAGGGTGACGTGGCAACCCGCCTGGACCAGGGTGCGTGCGCAGGCAATCCCGGCCATGCCGGCGCCCACCACCGCCACATGGCGCACAGGGACAGAGGCCATGTCAGTCTCGGCAACTTGGCGGGGGGAGGGGCGGCGGGGGCGTGCGTTCTGTGTGGTCATTGGGGGTGGCCCTTGCTGGCTTGGAAGATGGCAATCACTTTATCAGCGCCGACGTCGCTTGCGTTGACGAGGGTCAGGTCTGGTGGTGGTGGTGCAGCAACGCGTGCTGGGTGGTCGGATGTTGAAGACGGTCCAGCCTCCAGCGCAGGGCGCGTCCCTGGCTGCCGGCGTTGCGGGGCTGGCGCCACGCATAGTGCATCCGGATCTGCCGGCTGGGGGACTGGACTTCCTTGATCACCAGCCGTCCCGCCGCGATGAAAGGCTGTGCCAGCGGCAGCGGCAGGAATCCCGCCCCCAATCCGCGCAACTGGGCTTCGAGCTTGTGCTGCATCGATGGCACCGTCAGCACGTCCTGACCAGGCCCGATGTTGTGCGACACCCCGCGGCCGCGCTGGGTGGTGTCCGCCACCGCCACCGCCCGATAGCGCTGGCGTTCTTCGTCGCTGATCGCCCGCTCAGCGGCCGCCAGCGGATGGTGGGGCGCCACCGCAAACACGAACTCGATGTCTCCCAGCGGTGCGGTCTGGATGTCCGGTCCCATGGGCGTGACATTGGCCGCCACGCCAATGGCCAGATCGGCCTGGCCTGCCTGCAGCACCTCCAGCGTGCCCGACAGGGTCTCTGCGCGCAACCTCAGCCGCGTGGGTGCCGCCTCGGCATAGAAAGCCTCGGCCAGCTCAAACAAGGTGCCTCGGGCGATGACCGCATCGGCGGCGATGGTCAGCTCGGGTTCCCACCCGGTGGCCACGCGCTTGACGCGCCGCGCGACGGCGTCCAGCTCTTCCAGCAGGTAGCGACCTGCCCGCAGCAGCTCTGCTCCGGCTGGCGTGAGCTGCGCCCGGCGCGCGCTGCGGTCGAACAGCAGCACGTCCAGGGCATCTTCGATCTGACGGATCCGGTAGGTGAGGGCACTGGGCACCATGCCCAACTCGCGCGCAGCGGCGGCCATGCTGCCCAGGCGCGCCACTGCCTCGATCAGGCCCAGGTTCTCGGGTGACAGGGCAGCTCGCGTCGCAGAAATGGCCATGGGGGCTCCATTCGTTCAGTCTGGGTGAATGATGCCATCAAATCCGTGCAAACCACATGCAGTATTAGTTTTCGACAATCAGGCCATGCCAGTCCGATAGTGACTGTCTGCTCTCACCGGAGAAACCCAGATGATCCAGATCCGTCGATCCAATGCCCGAGGCTACGCCGACCATGGCTGGCTCAAGAGCTTCCACTCCTTTTCCTTCGCCGACTACTTCGACCCGGCCTGGATGGGGTGGGGCAATCTGCGGGTGATCAACGAGGACCGCATCGCTCCGGGCACCGGCTTCGGGACCCACGGTCACCGCGACATGGAGATCATCAGCTACGTGCTGCAGGGCAACCTGGCGCACAAGGACAGCATGGGCAACATCAAGGGCATCCCCCCCGGCGATGTCCAGCGCATGAGCGCGGGCACCGGGGTGCGCCACAGCGAGTTCAACCACGCGCCCGAGAGCGTGACCCATTTTCTGCAGATCTGGATCGAACCGGACGAGCGCGGGATTGCGCCCAGCTATGAGCAAAAGAGCTTTGCCCAGGCCGACAAGCGCGGTCGTCTGCGCAAGGTGGCCTCATGCGATGGGGACCAGGGCTCGGTCCGGATCCATGCCGACGCCACGATGTACGCCGGGCTGTTCGACGCTGGAGAGTCCGCCGAACTGGCGCTGGATCCCGGTCGCAAGGCCTATGTGCATGTGGTGCGCGGGCAGTTGCAGGTCAACGGTCATACCCTGACGGATGGGGACGCGGCCGTCATGGCGCAGGAAACGCTCATCCGTCTGGAACAGGGGCAGGACGCCGAGGTGCTGGTGTTCGACCTGGCTCCTTGAACCCTGATCGAAGTTCCTTTTTTCGTCAAACCCGGGCAGCCACTGCCCATCATCAGGAAACCAACATGGCAAAAATTGCAGTCGTCTACCACTCCGGCTACGGTCACACGCAGCGCATCGCCCAGACGGTGGCCGAGGGCGCTGACGCCGACCTGCTGGCGATCGACGCCGATGGCAACCTCAGCGAGGCCGACTGGGCCACGCTGGGTGAGGCCGACGCGATCGTCTTTGGCACCCCCACCTACATGGGCGGCCCGAGCTGGCAGTTCAAGAAATTCGCCGATGCTTCGTCCAAGGCCTGGTTCACCCGCGCCTGGCAGGACAAGTTCTTCGCCGGTTTCTCGGTCAGCGCCAGCCTCAATGGCGACAAGGGCCAGACCCTGGCCTACCTCAACACGCTGGCGGCCCAGCACGGTGGTCTGTGGATCAGTCTGGGCATGCTGCCGGCCAACCAGCTGGCGGCCACCCGCAATGACGTGAACAACCTGGGCGGGTCGGTGGGTCTGCTGGTGCAGGCGCCTTCGGACGCCGGTGCCGACAAGATTCCTCAGGGCGACGTCGACACCGCCCGCAAGTTCGGCGAGCGGGTCGCGGCCGTCGTGGCCAAGTTCAAGGGCTGAGCCTTTCGATGGGTTCATGGCCGATTAACATCCGGCCATGAAGATCATCAGCATCATTCCCTGGGCAGACTGGCTGGCGCTGGTCTGCTTTTTTTCGTTGTGGGTCGGCTATGCCTGGTTCGCCAAGGTCTGGGGCCGCCGGCGGTCCTCGTTGCTGGTGACCACCAACCGCTACCGCGCCTACTGGATGATGCAGGCGACGCAGCGTGATCCACGCATGCTCGATGGGCTGATCACGCAGACCCTGTCGAATACGCCGGCCTTCTTCTCGTCAACGTCCATCCTGGTCATCGGCGGTCTGTTTGCCTTGCTGGGCACCACCGAAAAGGCCACCGAACTGATGAGCGAGATCCCGTTTGCCCAGGCGACCACGCTCATCGTGTTCGAGTTCAAGATCCTCGTGCTGATCGCGATCTTCGTGTACGCGTTCTTCCGCTTCTCGTGGTGCATGCGCCAGTACACCTTCGTGGCGCTGGTGATCGGTTCAATGCCACCCCCCGAAGATTTCGAAGCGGGCAAGCACGACCGGCAGAAGTTTGCCGACCGCGCCGCCGCCATGGTCGGGTCCGCCGCGGAAACCTTCAACGACGGGCTGCGAGCCTATTACTTTTCCTTTGCCCTGCTGGCGTGGTTCGTGTCACCGCTGGCCATGGTGGTGTCCACAGGCATCGTCGTGGCCATCCTCTACAGCCGTGAGTTCCGCTCCGACGTGCTGCAGGTGCTCAGGGACTGAGCTTCACATCGGCTGCACGCAGGGACAGCAGCGCAAAGACCCATCCCGCCAGGGCGCCCGCCAGCGCATCCAGGGCCACGTGCTGCAGGGTGGCCAGGGTGGACCATGCAATCGCCACGCAGAAGAGGTCGCTGGCCCAGATCCATCCCCGGGGCGCCCTCATGGCGGTCAGCAGGTGGTGCATCCAGTAAGCGGCAAAAACCGCCGAGGCCACGTGCAGCGACGGGCATGCGTTGCCCGAGGCGTCGACACCCTTGAGGAACGACAGACTGGGATGCTGGGACCAGTCGATGGGAAAGTCCGGCACCTGCGTCGGAAACACCCAGAAAATGACCAGGCAGACCAGGCAGAGCAGGCTGACCCACAGGCCGAATCTCAGCAGACCGCGCAGATTGCCGATGAGCGCCGGTGCCAGTGACACATAGACCCACAGCGAGGCGTACACCGGAAAGGCCCATGGTGTGAACGGCACCCAGTGATCGATCCAGATCTCGGGCATCACCCAAGGTTCCCGGCTCGGGTTGCGCAGGATGGAGAAGTAGGCCCAGAAGAACAGCACCATGAAGGCGCTGGTGCCGACCGCCTTCAGCGGCCACAGGTACACCAGGCGCAAATACAGCTCCCGTTGCCAGGGCAGCGGTGAAATGGTTTTGTCAGATGTCGGTGGCATGCGTGAGACGGTTGGCTGGCACCGATGATATCGAGGGCATGCCCTGTGACGGGCGTTCGCAGGCCGGCAGATACAATAAAAGGTTTTCCAGGGACGGCATCAGGGAGCCGTCTGGCCCTTGTCTGCGTCGATAGGCCCACCATGAATTCCAACGAACTGATACAGAACTTCCTTCGGGATCGCCTGGGTGTGGAGCCCGAGCGGGTGGTCGAGGAGGCTGAGCTGGCAGACCTCGGGGTGGACTCACTGATGCTGGCCGAATTGATGTTCGAGGCGGAGGACCGTCTGGGCATTTCCATTGGCTCCGACGAGGGCGTCCCCCGGACAGTCGGGGACATGAAGGCAGTCATTGAACGCCTGCTGGCGGCCAAGCAGGCGAGGGCATGATGCACCGCCGCGTTGCGGTCACTGGTCTGGGGGTGGTGAGCCCCTACGGTGGCGACCTGAATGATTTTTTCGACAGGCTGGTCAACGGCGAGTCGGCTGTCGCGCATCTTCAGACGCAGGACGTGCCCCGTCCGCTGTCCATGCCCTTTGTCCGCTGCACCGGCTTCGATGCCGATGCGGTGCTGGGCAAACCACTGGCCTCGATGATGGAGCGTTTCTCACACCTGGGTCTGGCCGCCGCCTTCGATGCCTGGGCGGATGCCGGCCTCGAGCGTCAGGTCGACAACCCCGACACCCGCGAGAACTGGGGTTGTGTGTGGGGGACCGCCCTGGGCGGGATTCTGGCGTTTGAACGTGGCTACAAGGACATGTGGCTCAACGGGCGCGAGCGCCTGTCGCCCCTGGCAGTGGTCATGGGCATGAACAATGCCGTCAACGCACATGTGTCCATGCAACTGGGCCTGGGCGGGGTGAGCTCCAGCCACACCGCGGCCTGTGCGTCCTCGGCGATCGCGATTGGCGAGGCTTTCCGGCGCATTCAGGCGGGCGATGCCGATGTGATCGTCACCGGTGGATCGGATGCCTCTCAGACCTATGGCGTGGCGCGTGCCTGGGAGGCCATGAGGCTGATTGCTCCCGGAGAAGGCGATGCGGCCGCGCAGGCCTGCCGGCCGTTCGCCTCGGATCGTCGAGGCCTGGTGCTCGGTGAGGGCGCAGCGGCCCTGGTGCTGGAGGACTGGGATCATGCCCAGGCGCGCGGCGCGCGCATCCACGCCGAAATGGTGGGCTACGGGGCCAGCTGTGACCACAGCCATCTGGTTCGACCGGACGCCCGGGGACAGATCCGGGCCATTCGCTCGGCGCTCATGCAAGGCGCGCTGGCGCCGGAAGACATCGACTACGTCAACGCCCACGGCACCGCCACGCTCGAGGGCGACCCGGTGGAGATCCGTGCGCTGCGCGAGGTCTTCGGCGAGCATGCACCGCGTCTGCCGGTCAGCGCGACCAAGTCCATGCATGGCCACCTGCTCGGCGCGGCCGGTGCCATCGAAGCCTTGACCACCGTGATGTCGCTGGTGCGTCAGGCCCTGCCACCCACGGCACACCTGGCGGGTCGGATCGACCCGGCCTGTGAAGGGGTTGACCACCTTCTGGAAGGCCGTCGTGATGTGCCCGTGCGTGCGGCCCTGTCCAACTCCTTTGCGTTCGGTGGCAGCAATGCCGTGCTTGCCTTCCGTGCCACCAACCTCACCAGATCCATTTGAACGACATCATGACGCAAGCCCAAGCCTTTCCGTCGCCAGAACAGCTCATGCCCGAGGTGGCCGCCCTCATCGTCGAGGCCCTGAACCTGGAGGTGCAGCCGCACGAGATCCAGCCCGATGATCCGCTGTACGGGGAGGGCCTGGGGCTGGATTCGATCGACATGCTGGAAATCGCCCTGGTGGTGTCCAAGCGCTACGGCTTCCAGCTGAAGTCGGACAACGAGAACAACCACCGGATTTTTGCCTCGTTGCGCGCCTTGAGCGAGCATATCGCCAGCCAGCGCACACAATGAGCGATTCGGGAGGGTCGGCAGCCTGGCGCACCGTGCTGGCGGTGCTGCTGGTGGTAGGTTGGGCCGTCTCGGCACACCTGGCCAGTGCCGGTATCGGACCCGCCGACCTGCACACGGTGGTGGCCGTGGCACCGCTGGTCGCGGCCGCCCTCATCGCCGCCTGGCATTCCCCCTGGCGCTTTCCGTCGACCGTTTTGTTGGCCCTGGTGTCGATCGGCGCGCTCGCCTGGGGCTGGACATGGCTCAGCAGCCATGTGGCGTGGCTCTACTACTTGCAGCACCTGGGGACGCATCTGGCGCTGGCCGCCTGGTTTGGTCGGTCACTGGCCAGCGGGCGCGAACCCGTGGTCACGGCCATGGCACGCATGATCTTTGGCGACACCTTGTCCGAGCGCAAACGCGGCTATACCCGGGGCGTGACCCTGGCGTGGGCGCTCTTCCTGCTGGGCAACGCGCTGGTGTCCACCCTGCTGTTCGCCTTCGCGCCGCAGGAGATCTGGTCCGTTCATGCCAACCTGCTGACAGGACCCCTCATCGGGGCGTTCTTCCTGGCCGAGATGCTGGTGCGGCGCGTGGCCCTGCCGCCCCAGGAGCGTCCCGCGCTCGGTGACATCGTGCGAGCCTACCGGGCGCGCAGTGGCTCGGCAGATCTGTCGTCCAAACCCGGCGCAAAAACGTGATGCGTGCACTGCCCCTGATCAGCGACCGATCGCCCGACGACGTGCTGGCGTGGCGCCCCGATGGACCGGTGAGTGTGGGTCTTTACCTGTCGCAGGTGCGTTCCCTGGCCGATCGGCTGCCCGACAGCCGCTGGATCGTCAATCTGTGTGAGGATCGCTACCACTTTGCGGTGCTGCTGGGCGCCTGTGCGCTCAGCGGCCGCGTGAGTCTGCAGCCATCGTCGCAGTCCGCGCAGACACTCCAGCAACTGGAGGCCGCCTACCCGGGTTCGATTGCGGTGACCGACGACCCCGGCGTCTCTAGCGCCTCGCGGATGATCCCGCTGCCGGCGCTCGATGCGCTGCCGGTTCACACCGACGCGAACATGCCCCTCATCCCGGAGGACCGCACGGTCGCCATTCTGTTCACTTCGGGTTCCACCGGTTCGCCGCAGCCACATGCAAAGACGTGGGGCAAGCTGGTGGCCAATGGACAGGCAGAGGCCAGGGCGCTGGGTCTGATCGGCCAGTCGCGGGTCCTGGTGGGCACGGTGCCTGTTCAGCACAGCTACGGTTTCGAATCCACCTTTCTGCTGGCCCTGCACGGGGGGTGTTCCTTCTGGAGTGGCAAGCCTTTCTATCCGCAGGATCTGGCGGACGCCCTGTCCAGGGTACCCGCGCCGCGGCTGGTGGTGACCACGCCGTTCCATCTGGCCAGTGTCATGGCTTCAGAACTGCCCATGCCCCCGGTGGACCGGTGGCTGTCGGCTACCGCGCCCCTCAGCGCCGAGCTGGCTGCCAGGGTGGAAGCGGCCAGCGGCGCGCCGGTGCACGAAATCTACGGATCGACCGAGTCTTCGCAGCTGGCCACGCGCCGAACCTGCCATGGCCCGGCCTGGACCCTGATGCCCGGTGTCCGTCTGGAGCAGGAGGGCGACATCACATGCGCCATCGGTGGGCACGTGGAGGGCAAGGTGCCTTTGTCCGACCTCATCGAGGTGTTGCCCGACGCCCGTTTCGTGCTTCACGGACGACACGCGGACATGGTCAATCTGGCGGGCAAGCGGACTTCGCTGGCGTACCTGAACCACCAGTTGTGTGCCATCGAAGGGGTCAGGGATGGGGCCTTCTACCTTCCCAGGGATGACGCGGAAGACAGGGTGGGGCGGCTGGTGGCCTTTGCCGTGGCGCCAGGATTGGACCGCCAGACCCTGCTGGCCGCGCTGCGTCACCGGATCGATCCGATTTTCATGCCCAGGCCGCTCATGCTGGTCGAAGCGCTGCCCCGCAACAGCACGGGCAAGCTGACCCGGCAGGCGCTGGAGCAGCTTTTGGAGGCACGGGCACCCGCCCGTGAGGCCGATGCAGGCTGAATGGCAGGTGCCGGCGGACCATCCGGCCTTCGCCGGACACTTTCCTGGCCGGCCGATCGTGCCCGGCGTGGTGCTGCTGGACCGTGTGCTGTGGATGGCCGGGCGTGAGCGAGGCTTCACCGGGTGGACGGTGGCCCAGGCCAAGTTC
The DNA here is from genome assembly GCF_042665135.1 of Hydrogenophaga bisanensis. NCBI lineage: Bacteria > Pseudomonadati > Pseudomonadota > Betaproteobacteria > Burkholderiales > Comamonadaceae > Hydrogenophaga > Hydrogenophaga bisanensis. The sequence continues at coordinate 350,948 of NZ_JBHTBX010000001.1, read as the reverse complement.
CTGCGCCCGGTGGCGCCCGCGGAGATGCTGGTTTTCCGGTTGATGGACACCCCTCGGGGAGCCCTGGGTTTCGAGATCCGCTGTGGTGATGAACTGGTGGCCACCGGGGTGCTGCAGCAGGAGGTCCGGTGACCGGCACTGACGCGGCCTGGAGGCACCAGAAGGAGCGCAGTCATGCCTGGCTGCTGCGTTTGATGGTCTGGTTTTCGCTGCGCGCGGGCAGGCCGCTGGGCCGGCTGGTGCTGCGGGTGGTCGCGGCCTATTTTGTCCTGTTTGCGCCCACAGCCCGCCGGGCCAGTCGCCTGTACCTTGGCCGCGCGCTGGGTCGCCGTGCCACATGGCGGGACATCTACCGGCATGTGCTCTGGTTTGCCTCCACCATCCACGACAGGGTGTTCCTGCTCAACGACGGTGACCGCCAGCTGGAGGTCGAGGTCGTTGGTGCGGATGTGATCGATGACGCGGTGCGCAGTGGCCAGGGAGCGCTTCTGGTGGGCGCGCATCTGGGCAGTTTCGAGGTACTTCGCGCCATGGGTCGGCACCGGGCCGGCCTGCGCGTGGCGATGGTCATGTACGAGGACAACGCCCGCAAGGTCAACGACACCCTGCGCGCCATCAATCCCCAGGCGATGCAAGATATCATTCCCCTGGGGCGGATGGAGTCCATGCTGGCCGTGAAGGACAAGCTGGATGATGGTTACCTGGTGGGCATTCTGGCGGACCGGTCCCTGGAGGACGGTGACGGCCAGGAACTGCCCTTCCTCGGTCATCCGGCCCGGTTCCCGATCGGCCCCTGGCGCCTGGCGGTCATGTTGCGACGCCCGGTGTTCTTCATGGCGGGCCTGTATCTGGGTGGCAATCGCTACCAGGTGCGTTTTGAACGCCTGGCGGATTTCTCTTCCATTCCCCGCGAACGGCGGCAGGCCGAGATTGACGAGGCCATGCGCCGGTATGCGGCCAAGCTCGAGGCCCTGGTGCGCGAGTCCCCCTGGAACTGGTTCAACTTCTACGATTTCTGGCAGTACAAATGAATTTCCGTGGCTTCCTGGTCCTGCTGTGGGCCGTTGTCTCCGTGACGGCGCAGGCGGCTGCCTTCGACATCGATCAGCTCATGAGCGACCTGGCCCAGCACAAGGGTGGCAAGGCCCGCTTTGTGGAAACGCGAACCATGGCCCTGCTGGACAGGCCGTTGCAGTCCAGTGGGGAGATGCGTTACCTGCCGCCCGACCGGCTTGAAAAGCGCACGGTGGAGCCGTTCGCCGAAACCGTGGTGCTGGACAAGGACACACTGAGTGTGGAGCGAGACCGGCGCCGCATGACCATTCAGGTGGCGAGCCGACCGGAGGCCCAAGCCTTTGTCGAGAGCGTGCGCAGTACCCTGTCGGGCAACCGCCGATCGCTGGAAAAACACTACCGGCTCGAACTCCAGGGGGCCCGGCAGGACTGGTCCCTGGTGCTGCTGCCGGTTGACACCGCCGTGGCGGCCCTGATCAAGCGCATCACCGTGACGGGTCAGGGCAATCAGGTGCGCCGCATCGAGTACTTGCAGGCCGACGGTGACCGGTCCGAGCTGAGCATCGAGCCCATCGCCGAATGACGCGCACCGCCGTCAAGGTTCTGCTGCTGTGGCTGCTGGCGATGATCGCTGGCGTGGCCTGGATCACCCAGACCCGGTTCACGGCCGACATGTCCTTTTTCCTGCCCGCCGATCCCAGCCCGCAGCAGGAGGTGCTGGTCGGTCAGATGAAAGACGGGGCGGTCTCGCGCCTGCTCATGCTGGGTATCGAGGGTGGCGATGAGGCCTCACGTGCCCGTGCATCGATGGCCTTGCGTCAGGCGCTGATCGATGGTGGACATTTCCTGTCGGTCCAGAATGGTGAGGTCGAAGGCCTGCAGGCCGAGCGTGACTTCCTTCTGCGCTACCGCTACCACCTCAGTCCTGCCGTCGCGCCGCAGCGCTTCACGTCCGAAGGCCTGCGCGAATCGATCGACAAGACGATTGGCGTGGTCAGCTCGCCGGTGGGCTACCTTTTCAAGCCCTACCTGCTGCAGGATCCCACCGGCGAAATGATCGAGATCCTGTCGCGTCTGCATCCGGGCAGCGAGCCGGAGACGCGCCAGGGCGTCTGGATGTCGCGTGATGGTCAACGGGCCTTGCTGCTGACCCAGACCCGGGCTTCCGGCGCCGACACGGACGGACAGGAGCAGGCCATGGAAGCCGCGCGCGCGGCCTTTGCGGGCTTGCAGACCGATCCCGCCCTTCGAGGGCTGTCGCTCACGATGTCCGGACCAGGCCTGTTTGCGGTCAAGGCGCGCGAATCGATTCGCAGCGAGATTTCGCGCATCTCGCTCATGAGTTCCATTGGTATCGGGCTGTTGCTGCTGTGGATCTACCGCTCCCCCAGGGCCATGGCCTTCGGCTTGCTGCCGGTCACTGCAGGCACGGTGGCGGCCATCGTGGCGGTGGATCTCGTGTTTGGCACGGTCCATGGCATCACCATCGGCTTTGGCGCGGCGCTGATCGGCGAGTCGGTGGACTATGCCATCTACTTTTTCGTCCAGTCCGGCCGCGTAGGCATTCAGGCTTGGCGGGAGAGTTTCTGGCCCACCATCCGTTTGGGTGTGATGACATCGATTGCCGGTTTCGGGGCTTTGCTCTTTGCCGGTTTTCCGGGCCTGGCTCAGCTGGGGGTCTACGCGCTGGCGGGCATCATCACCGCGGCGCTGGTGACCCGCTTCGTGCTGCCCGCCGTGGCGGGGGAGGGTGTGCGGGTGGCACCGACCGGACCGCTGGCACACACCACACAGCGCTGGCTCGACCACGCGTGGCGCCTGCGCTGGCCCATGCTGGTGCTGGCGTTCGTGGCCCTGGCTTACCTGGTCCAGCAACGCGACACACTGTGGGGTCGGGACCTGTCCGCGCTGTCGACCGTGACCGATGAGGAGGCACAGGTGGACGCGCGCCTGCGTGCCGACATCGGTGCGCCGGATGCGCGCTACATGGTGCTGGTGTCCGCGCCGGGACGCGAAGCCGCCCTTGAGGCGGCCGAGGAAGCCTCTCGCCGTCTGGATGGCCTGGTGGCCAGCGGTGACATGGCGGGCTATGACAGCCCGACGCGTTTTCTGCCCAGTGAACAGGTGCAGCGCCAGCGCCTGGACAGCCTGCCACCCGCGCAGGCCATGCGGGCCGAGCTGCAACGGGCACTGGAAGGGGCGCCGTTGTCGGCATCGCGGCTCGAGCCCTTCCTGCAGGCGGTGGAGGCGGCGCGTCACTCGCCGCTGCTGCAGCGGTCCGATCTTGACGGCACCGCCATGGCGCTGGCGGTCGATTCGCTGATGTCGCAGTCGGGCGATCAGTGGAGCATCGTGCTGCCCCTGCGTCCCACCGTCCTGGACGACGGGCAGCCGTCCGACATCGATGGTGCCCGTGTCCGTCAGGCTCTGGATGGCACCTCGGCGTTGTTCATCGATCTCAAGGCTGAGTTTGAATCCCTATACGCCGATTACCTGGGCCAGGCCATCGCCCTGTCCCTGGCCGGGGTGGCGCTCATCACGCTGATGCTGGCGTTCACGCTCCGATCGCTGCGGCGACTGGTCCGCATGATGCTTCCCCTTTTCATGACCGTGGTCTTGCTCATGGCGGGCCTGCATCTGGGCGGATCGTCCATCAACATGCTCCATTTGGTGGGGCTGCTGATGGTGGTGGCCGTCGGTTCCAACTACACCCTGTTCTTCGACACCATGGATGAAGATGGCGGACTGGCACCGGATGTGTGGTCGTCCATGACGGTGGCGGTGGTCACGACACTGATCGGCTTTGGGGCGCTGGCCGTCTCCCATGTACCGGTGCTGCGGTCCATTGGCGGGGTGGTGGCGCCGGGAGTGGTCATCGTGCTCGTGCTGGCCGCCGCCTTCATCACGCCACGGCGGGTGTCGGACCGATGAGTCAGGGTGTCCGGGCGGGTCAGGCGTCCGCTGTCCTGGTGCTGCTGCCGGGCGCGAAGATGCATCCCGACGACGTCATCCGCGCCGGATGGCATGACATCCTGCGGGAGGCGGGTCTGGACCTCGACCTGCATGTGCCGGATCTTCACCTCGATCCTGCCGGACAGGTGGATGCCCTGGCGCATCTGGCGAACGAGCACCTGGCGAGCTTGCGGCAGCGTTATGCACGGCTCTGGCTCGGCGGCATCTCTCTGGGCGGCTTGCTGGCACTGCTGCAGGCTCAGCGTGATCCTGCCGGTCTTCAAGGCCTGTGCCTGTTTGCCCCCTATCCGGGCAGTCGCCTGACCACCAACGCCATCGAGCGCGCCGGCGGGCTGGAGGCGTGGGTCCCCGATGATGCCCAGCGCGACGATGTGGAATTCCAGCTGTGGCTGAACCTGCGTGAGGGTCGGCCCTCGCTGCCCTCCTTTCTGGGGTTCGGTCGGGATGACCGATTCGCCGGTACCATGCGCCCGTTGGCTCAGCGCCTGTCCCGATCCACCGTACATGAAGTACCGGGTGGACATGACTGGTCCGCCTGGGACCCGCTGTGGCTGACCTGTCTGGCCTGGTTGTCCGAGCATGGAGTGGGCAAACGATGAGCAGGACCTGGAAACCTTCTGCCTTCCTCACCGGATCGGCTGCCCTGCATGCGGTGGCAGCGGTCGGTGCGGCCGCCGTACCTGGTGCGTGGCCATGGGCGCTGGGTGCGGTGGCGGCCAACCATGCCCTGATCACCGCCGTGGGTCTGTTGCCACGAACGGACTGGCTCGGGCCGAACATCACCCGGCTGCCCGATGCCTCGGTTCCTGAGGGGGGCGGGCGGGTGGCGCTGACCATTGATGACGGTCCTGATCCGCAGGTCACACCGCAAGTGCTCGATCTGCTTGACGAATGCGGGATGGTCGCCAGCTTTTTTCTGATCGGCCACCGTGCGCAGCGGTATCCGGCGCTGTGCCAGGAGATCGTGGCCCGCGGCCATCGGGTCGAGAACCACGGTCACAGCCACTCCCATGCGTTCTCCCTGTTCGGTCCATCGCGCATGCGGCAGGACATTGCGCGTGCACAGGGCGTGCTGTCGGACCTGACCGGCCAGGCGCCGAGGTTCTTCCGTCCGACTGCCGGTCTGCGCAACCCGTTTCTAGATCCGGTGCTGGCGCAACTCGATTTGCGGCTGGCGGCCTGGACACGGCGTCCCTACGACACCCGTGACCCTCACCCTGAGCGGGTGCTGGCGCGCCTTTGCCGAGGGCTGGCTGACGGCGACATCCTGCTGTTGCACGATGGCCATGCGGCACGCACGGCTGAGGGCCAGCCGGTGATTCTGTCCGTGATCCCCATGCTGGTGCAGCGGCTGACGCCCAACCTGCGCACGGTTACCCTGCACGAGGCCATTGATTGAACCCATCCCATTCCCTGCCACCAGGTCTGCTGGATCTGGCTGCCGAGCGCTTTCGGCGTGCCGACCGGTTTGCGTACCACTATGCCCGCGGCAAGCTCGGGGGCGATGTGATTTTTGCCGAACTGCTGCGGCGCGGCCTTCTGCCAGCGTCGCCCAGGCTGCTGGACCTGGGCTGTGGTCAGGGCAGCCTGTTTTCCTGGCTGCTCGCGGCCCAGGACCTGCATGCGCAGGGACAATGGCCCGCCGATTGGCCCGCACCTCCTTCTCCCGCGCAGTTGCGCGGGGTCGAGCTGATGCCCCGCGATGTCTGGCGTGCCGCCCGTGCGTTCGGCGACCAACATCCGGTGGTGCGCGTGGAGCAGGGCGACATGAACCAGGTCGACTTCGGCGAGGTGGATGTGGTCACCATTCTGGATGCGCTGCATTACTTCGACCACGCCCTGCAGCGGCGTGTGCTGGAACGCATCCGCGACGCCGTGGGGCCGGGCGGCCTGTTCATCACGCGGGTCGGAGATGCTTCGGCGGGCCTGCCATTCAAGCTGTCCAACTGGGTGGATCACCTGGTGACCTTCTCGCGCGGCCACCGGTTGCCCCGCCTGTATTGCCGCAGCCTGGCAGACTGGCGGGCCCTGCTGCGCGATGTCGGCTTCGACGTCCAGAGTGTGCCGATGAGTGGCGCCTTGCCTTTCGCGAATGTCATGCTCGTCTGTCGGGTACCGGGGCAGGATCCCGCTATCACCTAAGATCAGGGTTTTGACTTTGCTGGACAACGTGTCTCCCCTGCAGATTTCGGCCTCTACCCTCAGTACCTGCCTCGGGCATGGCCTGGATGCCCACCGGCTTGCCCTGCGGGAAGGGCGCAGCGGACTCAAGCCCTGCGACTTCGAGACGGTGCGACTGGATACCTGGATCGGCGAGGTCGACGGCATTGACGCGGTGACCGTGCCGTCCGCGCTGTCCGAATTTGACTGCCGCAACAACCGGCTGGCCCTGCTGGGGCTGCATGCAGACGGATTCGCCGACCGGGTGCGCGAGGCGGTGGATCGCTACGGACCCGCCAGGGTGGGCGTCTTCCTGGGCACCAGCACGTCGGGCATTCTGGAGACCGAGATCGCCTACCGCCATCGCGACCCCGTCTCTGGTGCCTTGCCGTCGTCACTGAGCTATCACGGATCGCACAACCCGTTTTCGGTGACCGATTTCACACGGCGGTATCTGGGCTTGGAAGGCATGGCGCTGACCATCTCGACCGCCTGCTCGTCCAGTGCCAAGGTCTTCGCGGCCGCTGCCCGGCAAATGGCGTTGGGCGTGATCGATGCCGCGGTGGTCGGTGGCGTGGATAGCCTCTGCCTGACCACGCTCTACGGCTTTGCGTCCCTGCAACTGACCTCGACCCAACCCTGTCGTCCGTTTGACCCGGCCAGGGACGGCATTTCCATCGGCGAGGCGGCGGCCTTCGCCTTGCTCGAGCGCCCGGGAACCGGTCCACGGAGCAACGATGCGTCAGGCTGGCTGCTGGGTGTCGGCGAATCCAGTGATGCGCATCACATGTCTGCCCCGCACCCCCAGGGTCTGGGCGCCCGCCTGGCGATGGAGGCCGCCCTCCGTGCCGCAGGCTTGCAGCCGTCCGATATGGATTACATCAACCTGCACGGCACCGCCACGCCCGCCAATGATGCGGCGGAAAGCCTGGCCGTCTCGGGTCTGTTTGGCGACCGTGTGCCATGCAGTTCCACCAAGGGCGCCACCGGTCATACCCTGGGCGCAGCCGGTGCCGTGGAAGCGGTGGTTGGCCTGCTCTCCTTGGCCGATGGATGGCTGCCGGGAAGCCCCGGTACCGTCGACTTCGATCCGGTGATGGGGATTGACTACCGCCGGCAAGGGGGGGCTGCCAGGATCCGGACGGTGCTGAGCAACTCCTTCGGATTCGGAGGCAGCAACTGCGCCCTGATCCTGGGAGTGCCCCAATGACCACCACGCCCGATATGCAGGTCTGGATCGATGGCGTCGGGTTCATCGCGCCCGGCATGCCCGATTGGCCTTCGGCCCGCGAGGTCCTGGCCGGCCGGCAGCCCTGGGTCTCCGCGCCATCCGTTCTGCCGCCACCGCTGCTGTTGCCACCGGCCGAGCGGCGTCGGGCCAGCCGGGTCATTCGTGTGGCTCTGGCGCTCGGTCAGGAAGCCGTCACCCATGCAGGCGCCAACGCTGCCGACCTGGCCACGGTGTTTGCCGCTTCGGGCGCGGATGGCCACAACTGCCATGCGCTGTGCGAACAGCTGGCCAGCGACGATCGCCAGATATCCCCGACGCGGTTTCACAACTCGGTGCACAACGCCGCTGCCGGCTACTGGGGCATCGCCACGCACAGCATGGCACCTTGTCAGGTCATCTGCGCCGGCGATGGCAGCTTTGGCGCCGGCCTGCTGGATGCCGTCTCCCAGGTGGTGGTCGACCGACGACCGGTGCTGCTGGTGGTTTACGACAGCGAGTATCCCGAGCCTCTGCATGCCAAGCGGCCGATTCCCGATGCGGCCGGCGTGGCACTGGTGCTGTCGCCACAGCCCTCTGGCCATTCGCTGGCGAATATGTCCCTGCGGTCGGCGAACGGACTCGAGCTTGCCCCATGGTCCGAACCCGGACTGGAGAGCCTGCACAGCCAACTGCCTTCCATGCGCGCGCTGCCGTTGATACAGGCGCTGGCCTGCGGGCGATCGGGGACCGTGCTGACCGATTACCTGCCGGGATTCCCGCTGGCCCTGGACCTGCAGCCATGCTAGACCACGCCTGGATCGCGGCGCACATCCCGCACCAGGGTCGCATGTGCCTGCTGGACCGTGTCCTGTCCTGGGATGAGCAGCAGGTGTGTTGTGTGGCCCAGGGGCACCAGGCCGCGGACCACCCGCTGCGGGCCGAAGGCCGACTGGGCATCGCTGCCGGCATCGAGTACGCAGCCCAGGCGATGGCCGTGCATGGCGTACTGCTGGCTGGCGGCGGACACCCCCTGGGTGTGGGTTACCTGACCAGTGTGCGCAACGTTTGCCTGCACGCCGACCGCCTGGACGATGTGCCTGGGGAATTGACGGTACGGGCCACGCGACTGTCGGGCGATGATGCCCTCATCCTTTACCAGTTTGACCTCACTGCCGGTGACCGCTGCCTGATCGAGGGCCGCGCATCGGTGGTGCTTGACGCCCATTGATCATGAGTCCACGTTCCGCTTCGCCTGCTGTTCGCCGAGCCCTCGTCACCGGCGGCAGTGGCGGTATCGGTGCCGCCATCTGCGAGCGCCTGGCTGCTTCCGGGTTCGAGGTCATCGTCCACGCCAACCGTGGGCTTGAACGGGCGCAGGTCCTGGCCGAACGTCTGGGGCAGGCAGGTGCGCGCGCCCAGGCCGTGGCTTTTGACATCACCGACCGCGAGGCCACCGCCCAGGCCCTGGAGCGACTGATCGCCGACGGCCCCATCCAGGTCCTGGTCAACAACGCCGGGATTCACGACGACGCCGTGTTTCCAGGGATGACCGGTGATCAGTGGGACCGCGTGGTCGATGTGTCCCTGAACGGCTTTTTCAATGTCACCCAGCCGCTGACGCTGCCCATGATTCGCACCCGCTGGGGTCGCATCATCAGCATCTCGTCGGTGGCTGCCGTGGCCGGCAATCGCGGGCAGGTCAACTACGCGGCGGCCAAGGGGGCCCTGCATTCGGCCAGCAAGGCCCTGTCGCTGGAGTTGGCCAGCCGGGGCATCACCGTCAACGTGGTGGCCCCCGGCATCATCGACAGCGGCATGGCCGAAGGTCAGTTCAGCCCTGAGGTCATCCGGCAGATGGTGCCGATGCAGCGGGCCGGCCAGCCGCAGGAAGTAGCCGATCTGGTGGACTTTCTGGCCTCGGATCGGGCAGGCTACATCACCGGGCAGGTGATCTCGGTCAACGGCGGGATGATCTGAACCCGCCGATCAGGCGGCTCGCCGAATGCTGGCCAGTCGCGGCTCCACCATGGGGATCGTGATCATGGTGCTGGCCACCGCCATCAGCAGCAGGGCGGTGAAGGTGCCGCTGCTGATGATGGCCCGATCCAGCAGCACATTCGCAAAGATGATCATGATGAGGGCCTTGGTCTGCAGCAGCCAGCCGATCAGGCTCGCTTCGCCAGGGCCCCACCTCAGAATGCGACCGGCCAGGTGAACACCGATGAGCTTGCCGGTCACCGCGGCCGCCAGCAGAAGGGCCGCGGCCAGCAGCACATCCAGGCCGCCCATGGTCCAGCTGGTCCTCAGGCCGGTGGACAGGAAGAACACCGGCATCAGCGTCAGCAGCACGTGGTGACGAAGCAGGTCCATGCGGTCCTGGTCAAACCAGTGGGCGTCGAGCACGGCCCCGGCCAGAAAGGCGCCCACCATGAAGTGCAGACCAGCCCAGTCGGCGCCGAGGGCACACGCGGCCAGCCAGATCAGGGCCAGGTACCAGCGGTCTTGTTCTGTCACGCGGACCATCAGTCGCCGGAAGGCCAAGGCCGCCAGCACAAAGGCCAGCAGGAACGCCATCTGCCGGCCCACGCGCGCCCAGTCCATCACGATCAGGGCCAGCACCCCCCAGATCGCCAGATCATCCAGGCTGGCGTACCGCAGGATGCGCTGCCCCAGCGGGTGGCGCAGCAGTTCGAGCTTCTCCATGAACAGGATCAGGATAGGCAAGGCCGTGACCGCGCAGGCCATGCCCACACCGAGGACGAACTGCCAACGCTGTGCCTGCGGCCCGAGCCAGCCGGGCCAGGCCAGCATGACCATGGCGGCCCCGCAACCCAGCAGCATGGGCATGCCCAGGGCCAGTCCCGCGGTGATGCCACTTTCGCGCCGATGCGTCCAGGCCTGGCGCATATCGAGCTCGACGCCGGCAATCATCACAAACAGCATCACCGCCCACCATGCGACCCCGTTGAGCGCATGGGTGACTTCCGGTGTGAACACAAAGGCGTGGTACGCGGGGAACCACTGTCCCAGCACGCCGGGTCCCAGCACAATACCCGCCAGAATTTGCACCACCACCAGGGGAGCCCAACGCTCGGTGCGACCCCATCGCCAGACCAGCCATGGGATGGTGAAGACGATGAGCAGGGCAATCAGGAATCGCTCAACCGTGCTCACGGCCGCGTTCCCGTGTACTCACGGAAAATGCCGAGGGTCACCCGGCAACGGACGTTGTCGAACCCCGCCCGCCGAAGGGCGTCCATCACCTGCGCCGGGTCAATGGCAGCCTCGATGGTGTCTCCGTAATAGGCCCAAAGGCGCTTCACATCCGCATGCCGGCCGCTCAGCCGGGCCAGCAGCGGTACCAGCACCCCGATGTGGAACTTCAGGGCCATGCGGCCGAGCCGGTTGCCGGGCCGGCTGATTTCCATGATGCAGGCACGACCGCCGGGCTTGAGCACACGCAGGTATTCGCCGAAGGCCCGGTGGATGTCGCCCACATGGCGCAGGGCATAGCCCATCGACAGGAAGTCCACCTGTGCGTCGGGCAGGGGAATGGATTCGGCATAGGCTTCGATCGTCTCGCAACGCAACTTGCGGCGCAGCTCTGACAGCATGCCGGGTGAGGGGTCCAGTGCCGTGACCTGGCCCTCAGGGCCGGCAAGCGCCAGCGCGGCTTCAGTCACCAGACCCGTGCCCGCTGCCACGTCCAGCACCCTCATGCCGGGCTGCAGACCCTCGCGCCGCAGCACCTCACGACGGTACCAACGCCCGCTGCCCAGGGCGGTGAGCGCCTCGGCCCGGTCATAGCCGGAGGCGGCCTCGTTGAACATGGTGCGCGTGACGGACTGCCGCTCGGCCTCACCATGAAAATAGTCCTCCAGCCGCTCACTGGCATTCATGGCGGCTTGTGCTGGTTTTGTTTGATCGGTCATGTCGGGATGTTTCAGGTGCTCAGCCCCGCAGGCGGCGCCACAGCAGGACAGGAAGACGCAGCAGGAAACCGAGGAACAGCCGCGTGTGCATCCAGGTCAGCAGGGTGTTGTCCCGCAGATACCGGAAGTGCGACACGCCGCCTTCATCGGCGCTGAGGTAGCGCACAGGGGCGTCGAGGTTGACGGGTTTGACGCCCGCCCAGCACAGCCGGACGACGGCTTCGGGGTCAAAGTCGAAGCGGCGCATGAAGCGTTGCGATTGCATCACGCGCATCAGGGGCTCGATCGGGTACACCCGAAAGCCATACAGCGAGTCGCCAATGCCCGCCCACAGGGTCTCCAGGTTGGCCCAGCCATTGGACACCTTTCGGCCGTTGACCCGCAGGGCCGGTGCTTCCGGGCCGAAGACCGGTTTGCCCAGCACCATGGACCCGGGTTCGGCCTGCGACGCAGCCATGAATGCCGGAATTCGATCCGCCGGGTGCTGACCGTCGGAGTCCATGGTCAGGGCGTGGGTGAAGCCTTGCGCTCGCGCCTGACGGATGCCTTCGAGCACGGCGGCACCTTTGCCCTGGTTGATGGGCAACACGACCACTGTCAGGCCCGGGTCCTGCCCGGCCATCTCTTGCAGCCAGACATCGCTGCCGTCGGTGCTGCCGTCCACCACGACCCAGACCGGGTTCCATTGACCTCGGGCGGCCCGGACCGTGTCGATCACGGCGCGACCGGGGTTGTAGCTGGGGATCAGCACCAGATGGGTGCCGGAGCGGACGGGTTCGGTCATGCGCGAGAGGCGGCCAGTTCGGTCCGCAGGTGGTCGTCCAGCAGGCGGGTGAAGGCCAGGTGGTCATCGGGGGGATTGAAGCGCTGGCCCAGGCGTGCCTTGCAGCGCAAGGGCAGGCAGGGCGCACGCCAGAGTGGCCAGGCTTTACCGAGGTAGGGTGTCGAGAATTCGAGCAACACCGTCTGGACAGGCGCGCGTGAGCGCTTGGCCATCAGACCCAGGGTCGGACCCAGGGGGTCCATCGGAAAGTCTCTGGTGCGTGAGCCCTCGGGAAACAGCACCACCTGGCTGCCCTCGTCCAGGCTCAGGCAGCCGCGTTTGACCAGACGGTGAGCGCCATCGTTGCGGACATAGCGGGCCAGTCGGGCGGCAGCGCCGAACAGCAGGTTGTCCATGAGGCTGGCCTTCATCACGCAGACCGCATTGGGCAGGCAGGACACCAGCAGCACCGCATCGAGCAGGGACGGGTGGTTGGCGGCGATGATCAAGCCCCGTTCGTGACGCAGGCTGTCGAGTTCCGAGAGGTCGAACCGGCAGGCGCACAGCAGGCTCAGGACGCGCAGGTAGTGACGAAAGCCGACCATGATCATGCGGCGCCCCAGGCGCTGTCCCAGTGGCCGCGGCAGCAGGGGGTGCAGCACCGCCGCAAACGGCAGCCAGGTCAGACACAGGATCGCCAGTGTGCCCAGCCCGATCACCATCGCCAGATGCTCATACAGGCGCCACAGGAAGCGATGGATGGGAGGCGACTCAGTCATCGACACTCACGCGTGTGGACGATTCACCCAGGATCCAGGACACGGCGATGCCGCCCGCCCAGTAGTCACGCGTGCGCACCAGCGGGCTGTCGGCAAAGCTGGCCCCCCGCAGGTTGTCGTAGCGCAGAAAGGCCCCGATCCAGTAACGGTCAAAGCGGCGGGATACCGCCGCCAGGTACTGCATCCCCGCATAGCCACCACTCGCACGGTACGTCGGTCGTTCGGCGGTGGCAAAGGCGGGGTCGACACCATAGAAGTACTGGTGCTGGCGCCGGTCTCCGAACAGCGGGCCCGCCTGCAGGCCCACATTCCATCGTTCCAGCCCTGGCACATCGCGCAGGTCGAGGTTGAGCTTCGGATGGAAGACCCAGCCGATGTTCTGCACATCCCGTGTCAGGGTGTGGGCCACCCGCAGGGGAAGGTACAGACGCAGCAGGCGTTCGCGGTCGGCCGAACGCCAAAGGGTCAGATCCAGTTCGGGGCCCACCTCGAAGTTGGCGTCGAGGTCGGGCATGCCTTCACGGGCCCTGATCCTGCGGCTGGGGGCTGGCGGGGACAGGGCGGCCGAGATGGTCAGGTCCACCCGGTCGGATTCGAACAGCTGCCCGCGCACGCCCTGCCGGTCGGCTTTCAGAAAGCGGCCGTGGTAGGTGACATACGGTGTCGGCAGGACGAACTGGCTGGACTGGTCGGATCCCCGGTAGGCCGGAAAGCTGACCGCACCCACCCCCAGCCCGACTTCCCACAGTGGCTTGTCGCCGGCATGACCGGGCAAGGGGCAGGTTGCCAGCATGCCGGCAACGGACAGGGCAAGTCGGGTGCGATGGATGGCCTTCACATGATGCCCCTCAGGCCTGGTAGAGCGCAGGATCGTCCACCTTGCGGATGTTGAAGCGCCGCTTCTGCCAGGCCATGAAGGCACGGCGCGGTTGCAGGATGTTGGCCGCGTAGTAGATGACCTTGAAGATGAACAGCGAGCGCCAGATGGGGGTCTTGCCGAAGACATCGCCCGCCAGCACCGACAGCAGCGCCTCTTTCACGCGGAACACATTTTTCGGGTACATGAAGAAGTCGCGCATGATCGGATTGGTGACCCGGTAGATGAACCAGGAGAACTCCTTCGGTCCGTGTCGCATCGCCCGGTCAAAGCGAGCGAGTGCGGATTTGGCCCGGGCCGGTTGCCGCAGGCAGGTGTCCACCGTGTCGGCACCGATGACGCCGCTGTGCATGGCCAGCCAGACGCCAGAAGAAAACACCGGATCGATGAAGGCGAACGCGTCGCCCAGCATGAGGTAGTTGGCGCCGTGGTTTCGCTGCGAAACGTAAGAGAAGTTGCCGGTGGCTTCCACCGGGGTGATGCGCTCGGCATTCACCAGCCGCTCCTGCAATTTGGGACAGGTGGCGATGTTGTCCATCAGGAACTGCTCCAGGGGGCGTCCTGCCCGTGTTTTCATGTGGTACGGCCAGGTCACCATGCCCACACTGGTGGTGTCATTGCTCATGGGAATGAACCAGAACCAGCCGTGGTCGAACCAGAAGATCGAGATGTTTCCCTCGGCGTCCCCCTCATGCCGGCGTGCGTGGCGAAAGTGGGCGTACACCGCCGAGCTGTTGTGGCGCGGGTTGCGCTCCTTGATGCGAAACCGGTTGGCCAGGAAGGTGTCCCGTCCCGACGCATCCACCAGGAAGCGGGCGTGCCACCGCTGTTCGGCGCCATCGTCCAGGCGCGCCGTCACCCGCACGCTGCCGTCGTCTTCAAAGACAACCCCCGTGGCCTTGCAGCCCTCGTGCACCCGTGCACCCAGGCGGGCGGCGTTGCGCAGCAGAACCTGGTCAAACTCGGCCCGCTTGACCTGGTAGGCATGGGGCATGGACTTGTCCCAGGCTTCGGCGAAGTGGAAGGTTTGCGTATGGTCATGGTGCGGGGAGACGAACTCGGCGCCCGGTTTGTACATGCCGATGGCCCGTATCTCTTCAGCCACCCCCAGTCGCTCGAACAGCGGCAGGTTGGCCGGCAGCAGCGACTCGCCGATGTGGAAGCGGGGATGCCGGTCCTTGTCCAGCACGACGACATGGTGTCCGCGTTCGGCCAGCAGGGAGGCCACGGTAGACCCCGCCGGACCGCCACCGATCACCAGCACATCGCAAGTGGACTCAGGGGCGGCGGACAGCGGGGTTTCGTTGGAGACCATGTGGGCGGGCGTGTCATGAAGAAAGTGTGATGCGATCATACCGGTGGTGACGGGCGTGTCGGGGTCATTCCCGCATCCCGGGATGTACCGGTGGCATGATCCCGGGATGTTTGTTCACTTGCGCCTGCACACCGAATTTTCTGTCGTCGACGGTACCACCCGCATCGATGACGTCGTCTCTGCCGCCGCCGCCGATGGCCAGCCGGCGCTGGCGATCACCGACCTGCACAACCTGTTTGGCGGCATCAAGTTCTACAAGGCCGCCAGGGGCGCCGGGCTCAAACCCGTGATCGGCGCCGAGGTGGCTCTGCAGGGATTCTCAGAAGAGGCGGCCGCCGGTGCCATGGGGCCCCACCAGCCACCCATGCCCAGGGTCCTGCTGCTGGTGCAGGACCGGCAGGGTTACCTCAACCTGAGCGAGCTGCTGGCACGGGCCTGGACGAAGAACGTGGTGCGTGAGCAGCCGCTGGTCAAGCGTGAGTGGTTGCAGGAACTCAACGCCGGTCTGATCATGTTGTCCGGCGCCCATGCAGGTCCCGTCGGCCAGGCCCTTTTGGCCGGTGACGACCAGCGTGCGGCCGATG
The DNA here is from genome assembly GCF_042665135.1 of Hydrogenophaga bisanensis. Classification (NCBI taxonomy): domain Bacteria; kingdom Pseudomonadati; phylum Pseudomonadota; class Betaproteobacteria; order Burkholderiales; family Comamonadaceae; genus Hydrogenophaga; species Hydrogenophaga bisanensis. The sequence goes on along the minus strand of NZ_JBHTBX010000001.1, from coordinate 335,341 downwards.
TGGCGCTGCAGCTGGCGGGCATGTTTCCCCACCGCTTCTACCTGGAGCTGCAACGGGCGGGCAGGCCCGACGATGAGCGCCACGTGGTCGCCGCGGTGCGCCTGGCGGCCCGCTTGCGGCTGCCGGTGGTGGCCACGCACCCGGTGCAGTTCCTGGAGCCCGACGACTACGAGGCGCATGAGGCACGGGTGTGCATTGCCGAAGGCGAGATTCTGGGCAACAACCGCCGGGTGCGGCGCTTCACGCGCGAGCAGTATTTCAAACCTGCGGCCGAGATGGAGGCGCTGTTTGCCGACGTGCCCTCGGCCTTGGCCAACTCGCTGGAGATTGCCCGGCGCTGCAACCTGACCCTGGTGCTGGGCAAACCGCAACTGCCCAACTTCCCGATCCCGCCGGTCGACGGCCGCACCATGTCGGTGGAGGAGTATTTCCGCCACGTGTCCTACGAGGGGCTGGAAGGGCGCCTGAAGCACCTGTTCCCGGATGAGGCCCGGCGCGAGGAGCAGCGTCCCCGCTATGTCGAGCGCCTGGAGTTCGAGCTCAACACCATCCTCAAGATGGGTTTCCCGGGCTACTTCCTCATCGTGTCCGACTTCATCAAGTGGGCCAAGGAAAACGGCTGTCCGGTCGGCCCGGGTCGCGGCTCGGGTGCCGGCTCGCTGGTGGCCTATGCGCTGCTCATCACCGACCTGGATCCGTTGCAGTACAACCTGCTGTTCGAGCGCTTCCTGAACCCGGAGCGGGTGTCCATGCCCGACTTCGACATCGACTTCTGCCAGGCCAACCGCGACCGTGTCATTGACTATGTCAAGGACCGCTATGGCAAGGATGCAGTGAGCCAGATCGCCACCTTCGGCACCATGGCCGCGCGAGCCGCCATCCGCGACGTGGGTCGTGTGCTCGACTTCTCCTACGGTTTCTGTGACGGCATCTCCAAGCTCATCCCCAACAAGCCGGGCATGAGCGTGACGCTGCAGTATCCGCCGGTGCCGAAGAAGGAGGGCGACAAGAACAACTACGCCATCGAGATGGAGCCGGTGCTGGCCGAGCGCATCCAGAAGGAAGAGGACGTCAAGACCCTGATCGAGATGGCGCAGAAGCTCGAAGGCATGACCCGCAACATCGGCATGCATGCCGGCGGTGTGCTGATCGCCCCGGGCAAGCTGACCGACTTCTGCCCGCTGTACATGCAGCCGGGCAGCGAATCGGCGGTCAGCCAGTACGACAAGGACGACGTCGAGGCCATCGGGCTGGTGAAGTTCGACTTCCTGGGCCTGGCCACGCTGACCATCCTGGAGATCGCGCGCGAATTCATCATGAAGCGCCACAAGGGTCAGGAGAACTTCGACTTCGCCAACGTGCCGCTGGACGATCCCAAGGTCTACGCGCTGTTTTCCAAGGGCATGACCGAGGCCGTGTTCCAGTTTGAAAGCCGTGGCATGCAGGGCATGCTGCGCGATGCCAAGCCTTCCCGTCTGGAAGACCTGATCGCCCTGAACGCGCTGTACCGACCAGGTCCGATGGACCTGATTCCCAGCTTCGTGGCGCGAAAGCACGGTCGCGAGGTGGTCGAGTACCCGCACCCGCTGGTCGAGCCCGTGCTGGCCGAGACCTACGGGATCATGGTCTACCAGGAGCAGGTGATGCAGACCGCCCAGGTGCTCGGCGGCTACAGCCTCGGTGGCGCGGACATGCTGCGCCGGGCCATGGGCAAGAAAAAACCCGAGGAGATGGCCGAGCACCGCGTCATCTTCCGCAAGGGCGCGGCCGAGAAAGGCATCAGCCAGGAGAAGGCCGACGAGGTCTTCGACCTGATGGAGAAGTTCGCCGGCTACGGCTTCAACAAGTCGCATGCCGCCGCGTACTCCCTGCTGGCCTATCACACCGCCTGGCTCAAGGTCCACTACACGGCCGAGTTCTTCTGCGCCAACATGACGGTGGAAATGGACAACACCGACAAGCTCAAGGTGTTGTGGGAAGACGCGCAGAAGATGGGCATGGCCTTCGAGCCGCCCGATGTCAACCGCGGTGCCTACCGCTTCGAGCCGGTGACCGACAAGCTCATCCGTTACGGACTTGGTGCGGTCAAGGGCACCGGACAGGCAGCCATCGAGGCCATTGTGGCGGCCCGCGAAGGTCGGGGCGAAGGCCTCAACGGTGACCAGACGGGACCATTCACGAGCCTGTTCAATTTCTGCTTGCGGGTCGATCGCTCACGCATCAACAAGCGCACGGTCGAGGCCTTGATCAAGGCCGGCGCATTCGATGCCATCCACCTCAACCGGGCCGAGCTGCTGGCGTCACTGGACGTGGCTTTCGAGTACGCCGCCACCACGCAGGCCAACGCCAACCAGGGTGGCCTGTTCGACATGCTCGGCGGAGATGACCATGGCTCCAGCGCCCAGGAGCCCGATCTGGTCGCCACCTTGCCCTGGGGCGTCAAGGAGCGTCTGACCCACGAAAAGACCGCCATCGGTTTCTACTTTTCGGGGCATCTGTTCGACGAGGTCGAGCGGGAGGTGCGCCGTTTTGCCCGCACGCCGGTGGCCGATGTGGTCGACAGCCGCGATCCGGTGCTGCTGGCCGGCATCGTGGGCGATCTGCGCATCATCAATGGCCAACGGGGCAAGGTGGCCATCTTCAAGCTGGACGACAAGTCAGGGGTTATCGAGGCGACGGCCGACGAGAACCTGATCAACCAGCACCGCAACCTGCTCAAGGACGACGAATTGATCATCGTGCAGGCCCTGGCGCAGCCGGATCGCTTCTCTGGAGGATTGCGCCTGAAGATGCAGCACATCTGGGACCTGGCGGCAGCGCGTTGCCGCTTCGGCAAGTACCTGCGGGTGGCCGTCAATGGCCAGGCCACGGCGGTGTCGAGCCTGGTCAGGGACTTCCCGCCGAAAAGAGAGCAGACCGAGCAGGGCGAACTGGTGCGGGGTCTGCCGGTGCGGCTGCTGGTGCAGCGCCCTGGTGCCCGTTGTGAACTTCAGTTGGACGACCGCGCCTTGTTCTACCCCACGGATGCCGCGCTGGCCAGCTGGATGGCCCAGTCGCATGGACAGCAGGTCGAGATTGTGTTCGACTGACCGGAACAATCTCACGCTGTCCGGTTATTCACATTCTTTTGGGAGTTTTGTCATTTAATTGGGCGGCAAAAGTGACGATACTGCCTTGATATGAAACTCCAGCACAAAGCGTGGCTGCTGATCCTGGCGGCGGTCGGTGTCGTCACCCTGCTGGCCATCGTCGTGACGGGGCAGACCATCTCCCGTTCCTTTGCCGCCCTGGAGGACGAGAGGGCCTTGCACGAGGGGGAGCGCGCCAGACGCATCCTGTCCCAGCAGGCGCAGGAACTGCTGACGACCACCATCGACTACGCATACTGGGACGATGCGGTCCGCTTCGTTCGCGGCCAGGACGATGCCTTCCTCGATGACAACATCACCGAGGACAACATGAAATACCTTCGGCTGTCCGAGGTGCTGGTGCTGGATGGCACAGGACAGCCCAAGGCCGCCGCGAGGCTGGTGGATGGCGAAGAGCTGCAACTGGTGTCCTCCGGGCTGCTGCCCAAGCTCCTTCAGCTGGGGCAGCCACTGCTCGCTGACGCCAGCGGGATGAGCACCCTGCGGACCTTTGTGCAGCACGAGCAGCAACTCTACGTGGTGGCCGCCGCGGTGATCCGGGATCCGGGCGTGGTGGCCCAGGCACCATCCGGTGTCTTGCTGATGGTTCGCGCGATCAGCCACGCCGAGCTCGTCCGCATGAGCGATCTCATGCTGACGCAGGTTTCGTTGAGTTTCGACGGCATCGCCAAAGCGGGTGTCAAGGTCTGGACCCGCGAGTTGAGCGACCGCCGCATCGGCGTCCAGGCCGTGATCGATGACCATGACGGACAACCCGTCGCCACCCTGGACTTGAACCTGGTCCGGGAAATGGACGACGAGGCGCGGTCCCTGGCGGTCACCACCGGGCTTCAGGTGCTGTTGGCCGGACTGATCGTCGGCGCGACGCTGGTGTTCCTGCTCGATCGATGGGTCCTGCGGCGCCTCAGTCGCATGCATGACCAGTTGGGTGCCATCACGGCCGAAGGCCTGGCGGGTACCGAGCGCATTCGCATGGGGGGGCAGGACGAACTGACCGCAGTGGCCAACGGCATCAATTCCCTGCTCGATCGGGTGCGCATGGACGCCATCGAACAGAAAAACGCGCACGCCCGGCAGGAAGCCCTGCAGCTGCAGCTCATGCAGAGCCAGAAGATGGAGGCCCTGGGTCGCTTCACCGGCGGCATTGCCCATGACTTCAATAACTCCCTGGCGGGCATTTCCGGCTGGATGCGTTTGGCGCAGGAGGATCTGGCGGCCGATCATCCCAGCCGTGAGGCCGTGGACCAGGCGATCAAGGGCGCCCAGTACGCACAGGGGCTCATGCGCCAGCTGCTGACGTTCAGTCGTCAGTCCAAGCTCAATCTGGAGCCGGTGCATGTCGGCGCTCTGGTTGAGCAGACACGCAAGTTTGTGTCTTCCGGGCTGGTGCGCTCGACGCAGGTGCAGGTGGAGCAACTGTGTGAAGACGACCTGATCCAGGCCGACCCGACGCAGCTTCAGCAGGTCCTGGTCAACCTGATCATCAATGCCTCGGACGCCATGGACGGTGTCGGGCGGGTCCGTTTGCGCGTGGACCGTCTCAGCTTGCCGCTGCCGGCGGGACAGGCGTCGTGGCCGGGCGTGGCCGAGCTGCCTGAGGGGGACTATCTCCATGTGCAGGTTTGCGACGATGGGCCTGGCATCGCTCCGGAGAACATCGACAGGATCTTCGATCCGTTTTTCACCACCAAGAGCGTGGGCAAAGGGACGGGCCTGGGGCTGTCGGTGGCCCACGGTGTCATGGGGCGTCATGGCGGCAGCATCGGCGTGGTCAGCCAGCCCGGTCACGGCGCCTGCTTCCATCTCCTGCTGCCCGCTCAGGCCAGGCCCGAAGCGTCGGGCCAGACGCCGCTGGGCGCCTCCGGCGCTTCGTCGGGCACCCTTCGCATGCTGTTTGCCGATGACGACCAGTTGGTGCGTCACTCCTGGGGCAGCCTGCTGGAGCGTCAGGGTTGGGACGTGATCCGCGCCCGCGACGGCGAGGAGGCCTGGCAGCTGTATCAGGGCAGCGATCAGCGTTGGGACGTGGTCCTCACCGACCTGACCATGCCCAAGCTCGACGGTCGCAGCCTCATGCAGCGCATTCGCCAGACACCCGACGCACCGCCGGTGGTGCTGGTCAGCGGGCACGTGGGCGACGCCCAGCGCCAGGCCCTGCTGGACGACGGATTTGCCGAGGTGCTGTTCAAGCCGGTGTCCTTTGATGACCTCGGCCAGATCCTGCGGCAGGTGGCCGCCAAGGGTCGACCCGCTGATTGACAGACTGGCCCGGACTGGCCAGAACTGGTCAGTCGGTCGGTCGCACCACGATCACGATGGGCGAGGGCACCCGGCCGTCGGTGTCGCGCGGCAGCTTGGCGGTCCGGTCGATCGCCCGTAGCGCCGCGTCGTCCCAGTTGCGGTTGCCGCTGCTGCGCACGACCCGCCGGTCGGTGATGGTGCCGTCGGTCATGGCGCGCACCTCCACCTCGGTGCGCAAGCTGGCCGGGAAGTCTTCGCTGTAGATGATGTTGGGCCGAATGGCCGAAGCGACACGGCCCGCGTAACTCGACGACGGACCACTGGAACGCAACGCAGTGCCGGTGGCGTTGGGGCCACCGGTGGCGCCGGCCAGACCCTGGATGCGCCGCATCTGGTCTTCACGCGCCGCCCTCTGGGCTTCCGCGAGTTGACGCGCCTCTCGCTGTGCCTCTTCCTTCCGCCTCTGCTCCGCCAGTTTCTTCTGCTCGGCTTCCTTTTTCTTCTTCTCTTCCGCCAGCCTCTTCTCGCGCTCCTTCTTCTCCAGTTCGGCCTTGGCTTTTTTCTCCTGCTCGGCCTTCGCCTTCTTCGCACGCTCGTCGGCCGCCTTCTTCTCTTCGGCTTCCTTGCGCTTCCTGGCCTGCTCGGTCGCAATATCCGGCGCCTTTTTCACAGGCTCGGGCTCCGCCTTCGGGGTTGGCTGGGGACGGGGCTCCGGCTTGGTTTCTGGTTCCGGCGGCGGTGGGGGCGGGGGTTCCACCGCGCGTGGTGCTGCCTGCTGGGCCGTGGCGGACCAGAGCTCGGCTTCAAAAGTCGGGATCGAATCCTGCTGCCAGCTCACCCCCCAGGTGAGCGCAGCGATGAGCAGCGCATGGACCACCAGCGCCAGCCCCATCGGGCCCTGCCAGCGACCGGCCTGCGGGGGCTTGAAGTCAATCGTATCGACGCTTGGGTTCATGCCGGTGTTAGCGGGATGACTGCACCGACAGGCCCACGCGCTCCACACCGGCACGCTGCAAGGTGTCCATCACCTTCACCACGGTCTCGTACTTGATCGACTTGTCCGCACTGATGACCACCGGCACCTTGCTGCCTTCGCCGGCCGCCGTCTGCAACTGCTGGACCTGGGCCGCCAACTGGCCGATCGTCACCGTCTGGCCCTCCTTGCTGCTGTTGCCCTGGCTCACGCGGATGCGTTCTTCCTTGTCCACCACCACCTGCACATAAGTCTTGGGCGGCGCGCTGGCCTGACCGACGCTGGGCAGATCGATCTGGCTCGGCGTGATCAATGGCGCGGTCACCATGAAGATGATGAGCAGCACCAGCATCACATCGATGAACGGGACCATGTTGATCTCGTTCTTGGTACGGCGGGTGCGTCCGCGGGATGACATGGCAGCCATGCTTGTCGATCCTCAGTGACCCGACGGCGTGGCCTGCGCAGGCTGGTGACCCAGGTTGCGCTGCAGGATGTTGGAGAACTCTTCCATGAAGGTCTCCAGCCGGTTGGCCACGCGGTCGATGTCGGTCGCAAAACGGTTGTAGGCCACCACCGCCGGGATGGCGGCAAACAGGCCGATGGCCGTGGCCACCAGGGCCTCGGCGATGCCGGGTGCCACCGTGGCCAGGGTCACCTGGGCCAGCGATGCCAGGCCGGTGAAGGCGTGCATGATGCCCCAGACCGTACCGAACAGACCCACATAAGGGGCGACCGAACCCACCGTGCCCAGGAAGGAGAGGTTCACTTCCAGCGCATCCACCTCGCGCTGAAAGCTCGCCCGCATGGCTCGCCGGGCGCCATCCATCAGGGTGCCACTGTCGGTGATGCGCCGCTCGCGCAGCTTCTGGTATTCGCGCATGCCGCTGGCGAAGATGCGCTCCATCGGTCCACCGTGGCGGGCGTTTTGCGCAGCGGCTGCATACAGGTCGTTCAGGTTGGCACCTGACCAGAACTCACGCTCGAAGTCTTCGTTGTGCGTCTTCACCCGCTTGATGGCAAACACCTTGCGGAAGATGGCGGCCCAGCTGATGACGGACATCAGCACCAGCATGAGCACCACGGCCTGCACCACCCAACTGGCGTGCAACATCAACTGGACGATGGAGAGATCTTGCGGCATGGGGTCTCAGAGATGAAATGAAAAGGAAAGTTCGTGATCGACGCGCATCAGGCAGCAGAAGGAGCCAGCACCGCGAGGACGGCGGCGGGGATCCGCTGGGGGCGCAGGGTTTGTGCGTCCACCCAGCCGATGCGGATGCTGCCTTCGCACAGAAGCGTCGAGTCCTGATCTTCCTGCTGCGGTTTCAGGAGTGCCTGCTGTCGGATGGTAAGCGAGGCGCGGCCGGCTTCTTCGATACGTGCCGTAACCAGAAGCAAATCGTCCAGGCGCGCCGGGCGGTGGTACTGCACCTGGGTGGCGCTCACCACAAACATGCCGCCGACCTCGTCGCGCAGCTGCTGCTGCGCCACGCCCAGGTGCCGCAGCCATTCCGTGCGGGCACGCTCGAAGAACTTCAGGTAGTTGGCATAGAACACGATGCCACCGGCATCGGTGTCTTCCCAGTAGACGCGCACTGGCCAGGTGAAGGGCTCCCCCTTGCTCACAGCGCCGCCTCCAGCCGCGCAATCGCTTCCTGCAACTGCGCCATCGAATTGGCGGTGGAAAAGCGCAGGTAGCGGCCGGGCTCCGCCACCCCGAAATCCCGTCCGGGCGTCGCTGCCAGCTGGCAGCGCTTCATCAGCTCAAACGCCAGCGCCCAGCTGCCGCCGGGATGATCGGGTGTGCCCTGCATGGCGATGCCCCAGCGATCGCAAAGACGGGTCACATCGGCCCATGCATAGAACGCTCCGTCGGGCATCACCGGCACGTCCAGACCCAGCCTCTGCAACTGGGGAATGAACCAGTTGCGGCGCGCCTTGAACTCGGCGCGACGCCGTTCGTATTCGGTCAGGCTCTCGGGCGCAAAGCAGGCCAGGGCGGCATGCTGGGCGATCGTGCTGGCGCAAATGAAGAGGTTCTGGGCCAGCCGCTCCACGGCGGGCACCAGCGCCGGCGGCAACACCAGCCAGCCCAGGCGCCAGCCGGTCATGTTGAAGTACTTGCTGAAGCTGTTGATGCTGATGATGTCATCGCCCAGGCCATCGGGCAGTCCCAGCGCACTGTGACCATACTCGTCCTCGTAGCTCAGGCCCAGGTAGATCTCGTCGACCATCGTCACGCCACCGCGCGATTTCACCAGCCGGGCAATCCGCTCCAGCTCATCCCGCGCAATCGAGGTGCCGGTGGGGTTGGAGGGCGACGCGAGCAGAACGCCTCGGGTGGCGGGGGTCCAGGCCGCTTCCACCTGTGCCGCGCTCAGCTGGAATCGCTGATCCGGACCCGACGGAATCATCACGGCACGCGCCTCGGCCGCCTGCACGAACTGGCGGTTGCAGGGGTAACTCGGATCGGGCATCAGCACCTCGTCGCCCGCTTCGATCAAGGCCAGGCAGGCCAGGTGCAGGGCCATCGACGCGCCGGCGGTCACCACGATGCGGCCGGGGTCGATCGACAGGCCAAAGCGCTGCGCATACCAGCCGCTGATGGCTTCGCGCAGGGCCGGCAGACCCGTGGCCTGGGTGTACTGGCTGCGCCCTTCGCGGATGGCCCGCTCGGCGGCCGCCTGCACCAGGGGCGGCGCGGTGAAATCGGGCTCGCCGATGTTCAGGTAGATCATGCGCCGGGCGTCCGGCCCGGCCTGCTCGGCCATGGTCTGTGCCGCTTTGGCCAGTTCCATGACATAGAAAGGTTCGACCCGCTGGGCCCGCTGCGTGATGCGCATCGGCGACACCCTCAGGCAGCGTCGCTGCCGCCCTTGCGGGCACCGCTGCGGGCTGAGTCACGCGCCGGGGAGGCGGCTACCTCGACAGGGCGCAGTTGCGGCGCCAGCTGGTGCAGCACGCCATTGACGTACTTGTGGCCGTCCGTGCCGCCAAAGCTCTTGGCCAGCTCGATGCATTCGTTGAGCACCACCCGCCACGGCACGTCCGGGCAATGTCTCAGCTCATACACCCCTATCCACATGATGGCGCGTTCGATGGGCGAAATCTCGGCCAGCGACCGATCCAGGAAGGGTTTGATCAGTTCGTCGGCCTCGGCGGTCTGCGCCACGCAGCCGTGGAGCAGGGCGTCGTAATGGACGCTGTCGGCCTTGTGGAAGCCACTCAGATCGCGGGTGAACGCGTCCACCTCGCCGGCATCATTGCGTCCGACGATGAACTGGTAGAGGGCCTGCAGGGCAAACTCGCGTGCCCGGGTGCGGGCCGACTTGTCCGAGGCCTTGCGGCTCTTGGCGCCGTCCGGATTGGCTGTGGTCATAAGTCCCGCGTCCTTCAGCCGATCTGTTCGACCAGATGCGCCATCTCGATGGCCACACGGGCCGCGTCGCGCCCCTTTTCTTCCTGGCGGGCCACGGCCTGGGCCACGTTCTCCACCGTCAGGATGGCATTGGCAATCGGGGTGTTTGTGTCCAGCGACACGCGCGTCACGCCAGCGCCCGACTCATTGCACACCAGTTCAAAGTGGTAGGTCTCGCCGCGGATCACACAGCCCAGGGCGATGAGAGCGTCGTACTCGTCGCGCTCGGCCATGGCCTGCAGCACCAGGGGCACCTCCAGGGCGCCCGGCACCGTCACGCGGGTGATGTGCTTTTCCTGCACGCCCAAGGCCAGCAACTCGGCATGACAGGCCTCGTACAGGGCATTGGTGATACCTTCATTGAACCGGGCCTGGACGATGCCGATGACCATTTTCTTGCCATCGAGCAGGTTCGATGAGCCTTTGTCTGCGCCAAACATGGGGAATCCGTTTCTTCTGTTCGTTTGTGGGGCTCAGGCGTTGCGGCCGAGGAACCCGGTGATTTCCAGGCCGTACCCGGTCATGCTGGGCATGCGGCGCGGGTTGCCCATCAGCCGCATCTTCTGCACACCGCATTCGCGCAGGATCTGCGCGCCAATGCCGTAGGTGCGCAGGTCCATGCGCCCGCGTTCGGGCGCCTGGGCGGAGCGCGCTGTGCCCTCGAACTGCGCCAGCAGTTGCTCGGCCGATTCACCGCAGTTGAGCAGCACGGCCACGCCAGCGCCGCTGTCGCTGATGTGGCGCAGGCTCGCCTCCAGGCTCCAGCTGTGCATCGAGCGGCCCACCTCCAGCGCGTCCAGCACCGACAGTGGTTCGTGCACGCGCACATCCACGCTCTGCTCGGCATTCCACTGTCCCTTGACCAGGGCCAGATGCAGCGAGCCACTGGGACCGTCGCGGAAAGCATGCGCCGTGAACTCGCCAAAGGCGGTGTTCAGCGCCCGTGTGCCCACCTTCTGCACCAGGCTTTCAGTGCGGCTGCGGTGTTCAATCAGGTCGGCAATGGTGCCGATCTTCAGGCCATGCTCGGCCGCAAACAGCTGCAGGTCCGGCAGACGGGCCATCGTGCCGTCATCCTTCATGATTTCGCAGATGACAGCGGCCGGTGTGCAACCGGCCATGGCCGCCAGATCGCAGCCCGCTTCGGTGTGGCCGGCGCGCATCAGCACGCCACCTTCCACGGCCTGCAGGGGAAAGATGTGTCCGGGCTGCACCAGGTCATCGGCCTTCGCTTGGGCGGCTACCGCCACTTGCACGGTGCGGGCACGGTCGGCGGCCGAGATGCCGGTGGTCACGCCTTCGGCCGCCTCGATCGACACCGTGAAAGCGGTGCCCATCTTGGTACCGTTGCGCGGCACCATGGGCGGCAGCTTCAGCCGCTCGCAGCGCTCCTTGGTCAGCGTCAGGCAGATCAGGCCGCGACCGAAGCGTGCCATGAAGTTGATGGCTTCTGGGGTGACATGGTCGGCGGCCAGCACCAGGTCGCCTTCGTTCTCGCGGTCTTCCTCGTCCACCAGGATCACAATGCGGCCGGCCCGCATGTCGGCAACGATGTCCTCCACGGGGGAGATGGCCACCGGGGCCAGGGCTTGGGGCGCGTTCATGCGGTTTCCTTGGTTGGTGTCTGACCCGCCGTGAGCATGCGCTCCACGTAGCGGGCCACGGTGTCGATTTCAAGATTCACGGCAGCGCCCGCCAACAGGTCGCCCAGCGCGGTGCTCTGCACCGTGTGCGGAATCAGGTTGATGCTGAACTCGGTGCCGTCGGCGCTGTCCGCCACGCGGTTGACGGTCAGGCTCACGCCATTGACCGTGATTGAGCCCTTGTAAGCCAGGTACTTGCCCAGCGACAGCGGGGCCTGAATGCACAGTTCCCAGCTTTCGCCCACCTGGGCAAAGCGGGTGACGTGGCCGATGCCGTCCACGTGCCCGGAGACGATGTGACCGCCCAGGCGATCGTTGGCCCGCAGCGCCTTCTCCAGGTTGATCCTGCGCCCACTCTCGGCCAGGCCCGTGGTACGGGCCAGCGACTCGGCGGATATGTCGATGGTGAAACGGGAAGAGGGCAGGTCCAGCGTGGTGACCGTCATGCAGGCACCATTGAGGGCAATACTGTCGCCCAGGCCCACATCGTCCAGATAGCCGGGCGGCACCTCGATGGTCAGGCGCTTGCCGTGGTCCGGTGTGGACCCCAGGGGTTGGAAGGCGGCGATACGCCCTACCGCGGTGATGATGCCGGTGAACATCCTGCTATTGTCGCAGGGTTTGCCATCACCCCGCGGTCTGCACGTTCATCGGTGAGTCCAGGAACGCATCCCGCCCCTGCACCCGGGCCAATATGCGCAGGTCGTCCCCCACCTGGTTCACGCTTTGAAACCGCAACCGGATGCCTTGATCCAGCTGCTCCAGCGGCCCCAGGCTGGAGAGGCCGGCACCCGATCCCAGCAACAAGGGCGCCTGGTACAGCAAAACCTCATCGACCAGGCCTTCGCGCAGGAAGGAGCCATTGAGCTTGTGCCCCGCCTCCAGATGCAGTTCATTGACCTCCCGCTGCGCCAGATCGCGCAACATGGCAGCCAGATCCACCTTGCCACCCGAACCGGGCAGGGCCACCAAGGTAGCACCGCGTGCCTCCAGCGCAGGCGTCCGTGCCCTGGCCTGGTCTTCCGTCAGGGCGTGATAGATCAGGATGCGGCGCGACAGGCCACCAGCCGGTGCGGCCCACAGACGGGCATCCAGCGGCGTCTCCAGCCGGCTGTCCACGATGACCAGATGCGGCTGCCGGGTGGCCGGCACGGCCCGCACGTCCAGCATCGGGTCGTCTTCCAGCACCGTGCCAATGCCGGTCAGCACCGCACAGGCGCGCAGGCGCCAGGCATGTCCATCGGCCCGTGCGGCCTCCCCGGTGATCCACTGGCTGGCCCCATTGGGCAGGGCGGTCGTGCCATCCAGCGACGCCGCCATTTTCATGCGTACCCAGGGTGTGCGACGAATCATCCGGCTGAAGAAGCCGATGTTCAACTCCCGCACCGACCGCGCCACCTCGTGATCGTGCGGCAGCACCTCCACCTCAATCCCTGCCGCCCGCAGCCGCTCAACCCCTCGTCCGGCCACCAGTGGGTTCGGATCCAGCGTGGCCACCACCACCCGGGCCACCCCGGCAGCAATCAGGGCGTCGCAACAGGGTGGGGTGCGGCCGTGGTGAGAGCAGGGCTCCAGCGTGACGTAGGCAGTGCCGCCCCGCACATCGAGGCCCTGGTCTCGCGCTGCACGCAAGGCCATGACCTCAGCGTGAGGGCCGCCGGCTTGTTGGGTGTGGCCGTGTGCTTGGACGCTTTGAAGGTCACTTTGCAGCAGGCATCCCACCCTGGGATTGGGTTCGCTCAAACCGATAGATTGAGCTGATAGCGCAACCAGGCGCGACCAGATAGGGGTGGGGGACTCGGCTCGAGCGGCAAGCATGGGCATTCATTCGTGTATCTGCCCAGTATTCTGCCCTTGCTGCAGGGGGCCATGTTGGCAGTTGGCGTGTGCCACACTGTCAAACAATGCGAGGGTAGTGCTTGCCTGTTGGCTGCCGCCCGTCTGCGCCCCGCTCCCATTCGTCTTGATGACGTCCCTGGGTGTGCTTCGACGTCATATAGTCCAACCTAAGTAGTATTGAGGTATCTCCCCTATGCAACCTGTCAGTCATCCGGACGCCTCGCTCAATTGCAAGGGGTTCACGCTCATCGAGATGATGGTCGTTGTGTCTCTCTTGGGGATACTGGTGGCGGTCGGAGTGCCCTCGTTCAGGGCCATGATTCTCCAGAATCGGGTCACCGCCGTGACCAATGAACTTGTTGCCGCTTTACAGTTCGCTCGCAGTGAGTCGATCAGAACGGGAGCGAATGTCATGGTTTGCTCAACCAACGACCAGGCCACCTGTTCTGGGGTATGGACCAACGGGTGGGTTGTCAGAAATGCGGGTGGGCCTTTGAGGGTATGGCCCCCTGCAAGGGAAGGGGTGGCTATCGCTGTTCCCGGCACGGTGACATACACGCCGCTGGGCAATGTGACCGCGGCTAGGTGCTTCCAGCTGACGCTGGATGTTTATCAGCGTTTCGTTGGGGTATCCGCCGGTGGTCGCGTGGCTACCTCGGCAAATGCCTGCCCATGATTTAACGGATATGAAACCTGTGGGAAATCGCATATTCACAAGCAGGCGCCGGGCTGGGCATTCCTGCCGTGGCCAGCGGGGGGCGACTCTTGTAGAGATACTGGTCGCGGTTGTGTTGCTGTCTTTCGGCTTGGTTGGGTTGGCTGGGCTGCAATACAACGGTTCCAAGTTCAACCACGGCGCCTATCTTCGCTCTCAGGGAACGGCACTTGCCTACGACCAGCTTGATCGGATGAGATCAAATCTGGCCGCTTGCCCGACGCCAGACCTACCCGGACCTTGCGGCTACGCCACCACCTTTGCCAACGCATACGATGGGGCCTTGGGTGCTGCCGCCGTCGCTTGCCAGGTCGCCCTGCCTGCGCAGGCGAATGCTGTTGCCAATGCGGTGGCAGAGACCAATCAGTGGAAGAGCTGTATTGAGAACGTGCTGCCTGCTGGTCAAGGTCAGGTATCCCGGGTCGCGGCCGGCACGGCTTACGTCGATCAGTGCGGCGTAAATCATGCGGGGAGTCCGTTTTCAACCTTCGTGATTGAAGTCAACTGGGCCGAGGCGCGTTTAGCGACCGGAGGCGTCAATCAACGTGACTGCGTCGTGGTACGTGCTGAGGTGAATCCCCAATGAAAATGCAACGTTCCTCGCGGCCAGGATCCCTTGGTCTGTTGCCCACTCGGCAACGTGGTTTGACACTGGTCGAGCTGATGGTGGCCATGGCCTTGGGGCTCGTTATCTTGATTGCGGTGGTATATGTTTTCGCAGGTAGCAGAGCCTCACATCGTCATCAGGAGTCGTACTCGACCGTTCAAGAGTCTGGTCGCATCGCATTGGAACTGATGGGGCGAGACCTTCGTATGGCTGGTCATACCGGGTGCGGGAATCTTGGATTCCTTCAGCACATTTCCGCACCAATCAACAATCCACCCTTGCAGATGGACGTATCGTTTGACGACGCGACGACCATCACGGGAACTGATAATGCTGCGGGGACACCAGATCTCGTGACTCTTGTCGCGGGTAGCGCAGAGTCCACCGCCTTGTTATCCATGCCGGCCCCAAACGAAATGGAGCTTACATCTGTTGCAGCATTGGGGACGGTTAATCCCGGGGACTTGCTGCTGGTCAGCGACTGCGTGTTCACTGAAGTGGTGGCTGTGCAAGCTGTTGCGGGAAACACCCTTACATTGAACCCGCCACCGACCAGGCAATATCGTCCTGGGTCTGTGGTGATGCGACGCCAATGGACTCAATACACGGTCAACCCGGCAACACGCGAACTGCAGCGTAACGGAGTGGCGATCGCTGGTGGTGTGACCGATATGCAGCTTCGCTACGGTGTTGGTGATGCGACACGCTCTGCAACCAACTACGTGACTGATCCCTCCACTGTAGCTCCTACCAGCATTGTGGCCATCAAGGTGGATCTGACGATTGCTGATGGCAATGTGAATCGTCCGTTCTCTTCGACGGTCACCCTGCGAAATAGGGCGCCTTGAGGTCTTCAATTTCTCATGTCAAGGTTATGAGCTCAACATCTAGGCGAAACCGCTCGTTATCCGGATCCAGATCGGCCCGGGATCAGCGAGGGGCTGTGTTGATAGTCGGTCTGATTATTCTTGTGGTTCTCACAATGTTGGGTATTCAGGCCATGAGGACCAATCTGGCGCAGGAACGAATGGCTTCGAACATGCGGGAGCGGAATCTTGCCTTTCAAACCGCTGAATCTGCCCTTCGCGTGGCTGAGCGGCAGGGGCCCTACGACTCTGAGCGTGTTGAAATCGTCGGAGATTTGCGTGACTGGGATGGGGTAGTCAATCAAACAGGTGTTCTGGTTGGATTTGATGCCCTGTTGGCTCAAGATCCTTCATTTCACATCGGTCCACCGCAATATGTGCGCATTGGTCTTGAAATTCCACCCAAGTTTCGTCTGATCTATCCTGTGACATCGCGATCTGTTGGTGGGCAGGCCTCGAGTCCCATTGTCCTTCAAACTGGTTTTGAACCTCCAAACTAAGTGCGTTTCATCGTGTTTGATTCGTGGTGGCATGCGAGTTGTCCTTAATACGGTCAAGGTGAGAACATGATTAAAGAAAAAAATTATTTCAGGGTATGGTCGATCATGATCCGGAAGATGGCTTTCGGGTTGTCGACCGGCTTGTGTCTGGGTTCGGCTGTTGCTCAGGTAAATATGGCGCAAACTCCCTTGTTCCTGACGTCAAGCGCCGACCCCAACATCATGTTCGTTCTGGATGATTCCGGATCAATGCACTGGGAGGTCACGCCCGACGAGGCGATTGGTAACACGGGTTATTACATATTTCCGCGGGTTGCTGGCAACTACGGCGGGACGGATTACAACAACCGTGTGCCCAGTTTCAGGTCGGAGGCGGCTGATGGCGGAACTGCTGCAGAGCAGGCATTTGCCGCAATGATGCGCTCTCCGCGAATCAATAAAAGCTACTACGATCCCTCGGTCACCTACAAACCCTGGGCCAAACCCTCTGGAATGGCCATTGCCGCCACACCGGCAGTGGTCACGGCCAAAGGAGAGTTTGAGGCGGCCTCCATCACGGCGGCGCCGCACCACCCGGTTCGTAACACCGGTGTACGCAACTTGACGGCCAACAACAACGAGAACGCCACCTGGGTGTATTGCGGCAACTACAACAACGGCGCCGGTTGGACGACATGCAACGCGGTAACTGCCACCCGCAGCTTCTATCCAGCGGTGTACTTCCGTTACAACGCGGGCGCTGTCAATGTCAGGGCCAGTTACACCCGCATCGAAATTCGTCCCGAGGCGTCCCGTCCAGCGCCTTTCACCGGATTGCCATACACGGGTGAGGGTCGGACCAAACGGACCGATTGCGCATTGGCTGCTTTGGGCTCCTGCACTTACGCCGAAGAGATCCAGAACTTTGCCAATTGGTACACCTACTACCGTTCCCGTATGCTTGCCTCGCAGGCGGGTATTGGCAGAGCCTTCGTCACACAAGCGGAAAGCATGCGGGTGGGCTTCGGCGCCATCAACAGGGCATCTTCCACCATCGACGGTGTCGCCACCCGGACCGTCATCCGTGGTGTGAGACCATTCTCTGGTACGGACAGGAACGAGTTTTTCAATCAACTCTACACGGGTGTTTGGACGCCAGCCAACACCCCGTTGCGACGGGCTTTGGATGATGTGGGGCAGTACTTTTCACGAGCCGATAATGCCGGCCCTTGGGGTGCGATCCCTGGCACGAACAACACCACGGCTCACCTGACTTGTCGTCAGAGTTATTCCATTTTGATGACGGACGGCTACTGGAACTCTGATGCCGCCAGCACAACGGGCGCTAGAGCCAACGTCGACGGGAGCAACGGGCCGACCATCACCGGCCCAAACAGTCAGACCTTTACCTACAGTGCAGTCACGCCGTTTACCGATAACCGAAGTGACACACTGGCGGACGTAGCGATGTACTACTGGAAGAGGGACTTGCGTCCCGGCTTGGACAACAAGGTTCCGGTGTCACCTCGAAACCCTGCTTTCTGGCAGCATATGGTGACTTACGGCGTCGGGCTGGGGGTGTCGGGAAGTGTCGATCCGGCCACTGCCTTTGGTGCCATCGACGCGGTGCCCGCAGTGAACATCAACTGGGCCGACCCCAGTGCGACCAATCCAGCCAAGATTGATGACCTGCTGCATGCGGCGGTCAATGCAAGGGGGGGATTCTTTTCAGCCGCCGACCCGGACACCTTTGCCAAGCAACTGTCCGACGTTCTGAAGGACATTGTCGCGAGGGTTGCTGGGTCCGGAACCTCGGCGGCGACGAGTTCGGCCGTTCTCCAGACAGATACCTTGCTTTACAACGCATCGTTCCGCAGCAGTGACTGGTCAGGAACGATCGTGGCTCGCGAGGTTCAGAGCGATGGAAATCCCGGAGCCAAGAAATGGGACGCGGAAGAGAAGCTTGCAGGCTTGTCCGAGAGCAGTCGCAAGATCTTCACCCTGAAGTCGAGTGATGACTCTGCAGTTGCCCTGCAATTGGCCAACCTGAGTACTGCGCAGCAGGCTGCCCTGGCGATCAACCCAACAGGTGCCGCTGCGACGGCTGCCACGGCGGATGACCGTGTTGCATGGTTGCGTGGTGTGGAGAACCCCGGGCTCCGTTCGCGCGCATCGGCGGGTACGCCTTCAATTACCCAGAAGATTGGTGACATTATTGGATCGGACCCGCTTTTTGTGTCGAGAAGGGACTACGGATACAGCCTGATCCAGGGGCCAGAAAAATCCACTTACAACGCTTTCCGTGCCACATCTGCCTACAAAAATCGGCCCGATGTGATCTACGTGGGAACCAACGGCGGCATGCTGCATGCGTTTCATGCAGGAACGCCGTATGTCGGCACCCCGCCCTCAACATCGATGGATCCGGACGGCGGTTCCGAGTTGTTTGCCTATGTGCCGAGTGAATTGCTCTTGCCTGGGGCATCGGGATCTCATGCGCAGATCAACGAACTGATGCGATCCGATTACAACCATCGCTACTTTGTCGATGGTTCGGCAGAAACTTCGGACGCCCATTGGGATGGCTCGTGGAAGACGGTCTTGGTCGGTGCCATGGGTGCAGGCGGGCGGACCGTGTTCGCTCTGGACGTGACTGATCCGGAAAACTTCAATGCATCCAAGGTGTTGTGGGAGTTCCGATATGCGAATGTTCCTTGTGTTGCTGATCCGACTGGCGCGGCAGGCAGCAAGGCCTGTCGTGACATGGGCTACGGCGTCACCAAGCCGAAAGTCGTGCGTTTGCCGACAGGGCGCTGGGCGGCCGTGTTCGGCAACGGCTACAACAGTGCGGATCACCGTGCCAAGTTGATGGTGGTGGACATGAAGACGGGTCGGTTGCTTTATGTCGTGGACACAGCACAGGGTGCTGCAGCGACGCCCAATGGCATGGGGCCCGTGGAGACGACTGATTGGCCGGTCAACAACCTGAACCTGAGTCGTGTCTATGCAGGGGACCTCCTGGGAAACCTTTGGCGCGTGCAGTTTCCTTCCAACGGAGCGGCCCCCGTGCTCGCACGTGTGTTTACCGCCACTGATGGAAGTGGTAACCGCCAGCCGATCACGTCCAAGCCAAAGTTGGCGTTGAAACCCGGTTCCACCAGCGAGTTGGTGGTCACGGTCGGTACCGGAAGCTTCTTCCGGGTGGGTGATGACTCCATCATTTCTCCCCAGGTCCAGACTTTCTACGGCGTTTTCGACGACTCTGCAGCGACTGTTGCCAATGTGATCCGCAGTCAACTGCGCTCCCAAACCATTACATCGAACGCAGGTGATGTGGTTGTGGGATCAAAGACATGGTCAGCCGGCAGTCTCAGGTATGTGACCCAGAACAGCCTTGCACCCTCCGATAGGGGATGGAGGCTGGACTTGCCAGTAGCGGGGGAAAGGGTCATCAGTGAGGCAACGTTTCCTTCGGGGGCTTATCAGGAGCGTGTGAGATTCACCACCTTGATCCCTGACGATGACCCCTGCGGCAGTGGACGCAATGGCTTTGTGATGGATATATGCCTGGTCAATGGTGGTCGCTGCCTTGAACCCAACCTTGACCTGAACAATGATGGCAATATCGACAGCTCGGACACCACAGGGGCTGGTACACCGAGTGGCCTGGGCGGTACGACCGGTGAGACCTTGACCACCATCAGGGCTGGTGACAAGGCGACCGATTACATGTATGGCGGTGACGGCAACAAGGTGGGCGATAGCCGAAACACCGCGGGTCCCGCAGGGCGTCAGTCTTGGCGTCAGCTACGTTGAGGGTAACTGTCATGAGCATTTTTGGGCGGATTTCGGTCGGTGCACTTGTTTTGTGCACCGGAGCTATTGCATGGTCAAACGAGGGGCCGGAGGAGGATCTGCGGGCCACCATCGAACAATGGTCAGTTGGAGGGCAAACTCTCAGAGCATCAGGAAAGACCTATGTGGTGGCGCCTGATGTCCAAATCGTTGACCGAAATGCGCGGTTCGTCAGTGCTTTGCAACTGAAGCCTGGTGTACCGGTGCTGCTTACATTGTCTGGCAATGCTGTGACTCATGTGATCGTCAATCCAGGGCCCAGCAATCCTTTTGAGCGACCAGGTCAACGTTGACCTAGAAAACCGCAGGAGTATCAGTTCATGTCACGCAGACAAGCCGGTTTCACCTTGGTGGAACTGATGATCACTGTCGCCATCGTCGGGATTCTTGCCGCAGTGGCCTATCCCTCCTACGCAGAGTACGTCCGGAGAACCGCCCGTGCAGATGCGCAGTCGGACATGGCTGAGAACGTACAGTTTCTTGAGCGTGTTTACACCAATAACAACCGATACGATCGAACCATGAACGGTGGTGCGTGGGTAACACTCCCGGTAACTCAGAGCCCGCGCTCCGGTACCGCGAAGTACAACTTCGCAATTGTTTTCGGTGCGGGGGGGACTACCTATACGTTGACTGCTCTTCCGCAGGGATCTCAAGCGTTGGATAAATGCGCAGCGATGAGCGTCAACCAGGCGGGCGTCCAAGCACCTTTGGTGGGGACAGATGGTCGCCCGTGTTGGTGATGCGTCTCTTTTGTATTAGTTTTTTTGGGATTGAGTTGCCTGAAAGCCGATCCTATATTCCTCTTCCAGATCACCAGTTCTGGCGGAGGGCGAGTTGGAAGAGCGCAAACGGTTGTCAGGTGTAACGCTGATTGAAATGGTGGTGACGGTGAGTATCGTCGCCTTCATGAGTTTTCTTGCTATTCCTTCAGTGGGTCTTTGGATAGATGATCTGCGATCAAAGGCATTGGCTAACTCTTTGCTCGTTGACCTGAACCTCGCACGAAGCGAGGCTATCCGTCGAGGTCATCCTGTCGTTGCGTGTATAGCAGTCGGGTCAGCATGTCACCCAATTGGTAGATGGGAGCAAGGGTGGCTATTATTTGCGGACATCAATAACAACGCATTAAGGGACACCGGTGAGGAGGTGATCCGACAGACCAAGATCGAGTCGGACGGTTGGCGGCTCTGGGGTAATGGTCCTGTGCGATCTTATGTGTCCTACCACCCACTTGGTCAGACGAGGTTGGTCAACGGCGCGTTTCAGGCTGGTACCCTTACCATCTGCCTCCCTTCTCGGCCAAACGCCATGTCCCGGCGCATTATCATCAATAGTCGCGGCCGTCCTCGAATTGAGCGCGTCGATCAAGCAATCGCAGGTTGTGACTGAAAGCAAACCCTTGGTATTGACCGCTTTCTACTTTCTTACCTCATCGACAAGCGCCCGGAACTCATCGATGTCTTCAAAGCTGCGGTAGACGCTGGCAAAGCGGATGTAGGCCACCTTGTCCATCTTCTTGAGTTCGCGCATCACCATCTCGCCCAGCTTGTTGGCCGGGACCTCGCGCGCGCCCAGGTTGAGCAGTTTTTCTTCGATGCGTTCGATCGCCGCATCCACCTGTTCGGTGCTGACCGGGCGCTTGCGCAGGGCCAGGGTGAACGAGGCGCGGAGTTTGGCCGGCACGTAATCCACGCGCCGACCGTCTTTCTTCACCACCGCCGGGAAGCTGACTTCCGGCCGCTCGTAGGTGGTGAAGCGTTTTTCGCAGTGGCCACACTGGCGGCGGCGGCGGATGAAGTCCGCGTCTTCGGAGACCCGGGTCTCGACGACCTGGGTTTCCAGATGACCGCAGAAGGGGCACTTCATCGGATGCAGCCGCCGTGTGTCATCACTTGTAGACCGGGAAGCGAGCGGTCAGGGCGTTGACCTTGGCGCGCACCGCTTCGATGTTCGCCGGGTCGCGCGGGTTGTCCAGCACGTCGGCAATCAGATTGGCGGTCAGGCGGGCTTCCTCGTCCTTGAAGCCGCGGGTGGTCATGGCCGGGGTGCCGATGCGCACGCCGCTGGTGACCATCGGCTTCTCCGGGTCATTGGGGATGGCGTTCTTGTTGATGGTCATGTGGGCCTGGCCCAGCACTGCCTCGGCTTCCTTGCCGGTGATGCCCTTGGCGCGCAGGTCGACCAGCATGACGTGGCTTTCGGTGCGGCCCGACACGATGCGCAGGCCGCGCTGGGTCAGGGTCTCGGCCACGATCTGGGCGTTCTTGACCACCTGTTGCTGGTAAACCTTGAACTCGGGCGTCAGCGCTTCCTTGAAGGCGACCGCCTTGGCCGCAATGACGTGCATCAGCGGACCACCCTGCAGGCCGGGGAAGATGGCGCTGTTGATGGCCTTTTCGTGCTCGGCCTTCATCAGGATGATGCCGCCGCGCGGGCCTCGCAGGCTCTTGTGGGTGGTGGAGGTCACCACGTCGGCGAACGGCACCGGATTGGGGTACACGCCCGCGGCGATCAGGCCGGCGTAGTGGGCCATGTCGACCATGAAGATGGCGCCGATTTCCTTGGCGATCCTGGCAAAACGTTCGAAATCGATGCGCAGGCTGTAGGCCGAGGCGCCGGCCACGATCAGCTTGGGCTTGTGCTCGCGCGCCTTGGCTTCCATGGCGTCGTAGTCGATGGCTTCGTTCTTGTCCAGTCCGTAGCTGACGACGTTGAACCACTTGCCCGACATGTTCAGCGGCATGCCGTGCGTCAGGTGACCGCCTTCGGCCAGGCTCATGCCCATGATGGTGTCACCTGGCTTGAGGAAGGCGAGGAACACGGCCTCGTTGGCCGAGGCGCCGCAGTGGGGCTGCACGTTGGCGGCGTCGGCGCCGAAGAGTTGCTTGACGCGGTCGATGGCCAGCTGTTCGGCGACGTCCACATATTCGCAGCCACCGTAGTAACGCTTGCCGGGGTAACCCTCGGCGTATTTGTTGGTCAGCTGCGTGCCTTGGGCGGCCATCACGGCCGGGGAGGCGTAGTTCTCGCTGGCGATCAGCTCGATGTGGTGTTCCTGGCGGGCGTTCTCGGCCTGGATGGCGGCGAACAGCTCGGGATCAGTTTGCTCGATGAGGATGTTGCGGTCGTACATGGTTTGGCAGTCTCTGGTGACATGGACCCCGCGCACCGGAAAATGGTGGCAGGGACTGCCCAGGCGAACGGCTGAACACCCGCAATTCCGGGCGGTGCGCTTCCCAGTGGTTGTCCCGGTGTTCCAGAGGGCCGGGGGGCCACGTCAGCCCGTCGGCATCCGACCCAGTCGGACAACGGACCTATCGCCAGTCGCGCACAAGCCGGATTCTATCGGACGCGACTGACCAGAACCGGGGTCAAGGTCTCTTCAGGAGGCACGAAAGGAGCGCACCTCACCCGGTACGGGCGCGCCCGGTGCGGTGATGGGCGCCAGCGCTTCCTGCTCCTGGGGCACGGCCGGGACATTGTCGACCGGCGCGGTATCGGTCACCGGCAAGGGGGTGGGCGCGAAGTTGGGAAAGTCGCGGGGCATGGGCTTGCCCAGGGCCACACTCTGAATGCGCAGGTGTTCGGCCATCACCTTGTTGATGTAGTCGGCGCCGTCGGTGGTGACCGCGCCCACGTACAGGCGCAGCCCGCCCTCGATTGAGCCGGCACGGCGGATGCAGTCTTGCAGCACCTGGGCGCCCACCCTCAGGTTGGCCACCGGATCGAACGCCGCCAGCTTGCCGCCGAAGTCCTCATATTTGTCGGTATGGACCTTGGTGAGGACCTGCATGAGCCCCTGGGCGCCCACCGGACTCTGTGCGAATGGGTTGAAGCGCGATTCGATCGCCATGACCGCGAGAATGAGCGTGGGGTCGATCTTGACGGCTCGACCCACTTCGAATGCCTCGGACACCAGCACGCTCAGCGGCTCGGGGGCCACGCGGTACTTGCGGCTGAGCCAGTGCGCGACCTTGGCCTGTTCTGCGGGCAGGGTATGGGGCAGGGTGGCGGTGGCTCTTTCCGCTGCCTGCGGCTCCACCGGCAACTCGGGCTCGGCCGGGGACTGGGTTTGCTGGCGTTGCAGCAGCCAGCCCAGGGCGTGGTGCTCGACCTCCTGGCGCAGATCGGGTCTGGCCATCAACGTCACCAGGCCGATGGCGGTGGCCAGGCCAAGCATGGCCGCACCGCTGTGGGTGACCTTGAACAGTCCGAGCGCCATGTCGGACAGGATGGTGCGGATGATTGGTGTGGCCCGGTGCGAAGCCGGGTTGTTCTTGTTGTGCGCTGTCATGTCGTCGCTCCTTTCATGGCCTTTGCAGTGGTACACCGCGCGGGTTGGATTGGGACGCCATCGGTGGCAGTCGTCGTGGTTCTGCGCACCGACTTAGCCGAAGTCGGCAGCGTGTCGGGTTTACCCTAGTGGGCAAAGCTGGCGGATGTTAGGCACGAACTAATGTCAAGTCAAATATAGAAAACGACTTTTTATCTATTAATAGATATATAAAAATCGGGTTTCTTCGATCAGACTAGCAGCAACCTCAGGAATCATGCTGGTTGTCGGGAGGCGGGCGTGATCTCAGGAGGGTGGTCGTCCGTCTGTCGGCAAAAAGCACTCATCCGCTGTGCGGTCAGCGCTTTCGTGCGGCATTGCAGGAACAGAGCGCTGAGTGGCAATTCATAGAAATTTCCCATCGCTGACCGACGAAGGGGACTTGCCTGCACCACTTGCCAAGGCTAACCTAAAGGCGCTTGCTCTTCGCAAGCATCTTCGCCAGAAGGCCAACGTTGGCCGCCTGGCATTCATGGGAGCAATCTCTTGCTTCCAGGCCGGAAGGACATCAAACTCCCTCCGTCCAGCCCGACGGCCAGTGCAGATTGCCCGCCGTCAACAACCCCGGTGGGTTCAGCCCGCCGGGGTTTCTTGCTTTTGAGCCCACAACAGTGGCTGGTGGTGATCGGCGGCCGCCCGGGACGGGTGACAATACGGGTTGGATGTGCCGGTCAACTTGCCGGCCCACGCTGACCTTCCGTTCGGATTGCCCATCCCATGTCCCTGCTGCCCTGGCGCAAGAATGCGCCCCAGTCCCCAGTCAACGAGCCCGCTGTGAATCCTTCCTCCGCCAGTGCCAAGACCGCCCAGACCCAACACCCGCTGGATGCCGCCACGGGGGGGGTGTTCTCTGCCGCCACGTCGGGCGAGCGCCTGAGCCGTGTGAAGGAGTGGCTGGCTTCCGAACCTGCATGGGAGCTCATGAATGAGGTGTTCAAGGAACTGTCACACCGTGATCGTGGTGCGGCCAAACCCCTCAAGGAGAAGATGGACGAGGTACGGCGCCTTCGTACCCAGGAGCAGGCGGCTGTCGAATGGGCGGCCAAGGCGGAGTCGATGCTGGCGCAGCCCCGCATCAACCTGGCCGATGCCATGGCATGGCAGCGCGATGCGGCCCGGGCAGGTGCTCCCTTGTCCCGTGAACCACTGGCCAGTCTCAAGCAGGCTCTGGCCGAGCGGGTGAAGGCGATCGAGGATCTGCAGCATCAGGTGCAGGTGGAACGCGAGGCGGCGGTGCTTCTGGCCCAGCGCATCGAAGTCCTTTCGACCAAACCCTGGCGCGAAGCATTGGCCGCTGCGGATGCGTTGCGCGGCGATGTGCAGCAGTGGCAGGCGCAGTCCGGCACGTTGGTCAACCAGGCGCATTGGTCAAGTGTCGAGCCCAAGTTCCCGCCCATGCTCGAGGCGTCGCGCCAGCAGTTGCTGCTGGTGTGGGACGCCTTCGAGGCGGCGCTGGCACAGGCGGTGGCGGCCGAACAGGATGCCAGCGCACCGTTGCCCGCGGTGCCTGTTTGGGCCGATGAGCTGCGTGCCGCCCGAGGCGAATCGGCTCCGGCACCGGCTGTAGATCCTGCGGAGCGCGAAGCGATGCGTGCACGCGCTGTGGCGGAACTGGAGGCCCTGCTCAAGGTGCTGGCCACCGATCTGGAACAAGGTCACGGCAAGGCCACGCCCAAGGCGGCGGCCGATGTCAGGCAGTACCTCAAATCTCACGCACGACTCCTGCCCGCGGATGTGGAAGGCAAGGCCCAGGCCTTGCTGGCCCAGGCGGGCGAGATGGAAGGCTGGCAGCGCTGGCGTGCCGATCAGCTGCGGGAGGAACTGGTCAAGAAGGCTGAGGCGCTGACCCAGGTGCCCGAAGGCCAGCGGCTGGGGGGACGCAAGCTGCAGGAAACCCTGCGCCAGCTGCGCGCCCAGTGGAAGACCACCGATCAGGGTGGGGCACCCAACCATGCGCTGTGGAAGCGGTTTGACGAGGCGTGTAACGAGGCCCACAAAGTGGTCGAGGCCTGGCTCACCCAGGTCCGTCAGCAGGGCGAAGCCCATCGGGCGGCGCGATTGGCGCTGATCGAAGAAGTCAAGGCTTGGACATTGGCCCATGCGTCTGACAGCGACTGGAAAGCCCAGATCCGGGCTCTGCATGCGTTCTCCGAGCGTTGGCGCGAAGCCGGGCACCTGAGTGAAAAGCAGTTTGCGGAGCTTCAGCCGATGTGGAAGGCGGCCATGCACGATGCCCACGTCCGTCTGGAGACGGAACAGGCCGCCAGTGTGGCCCGCCGCAAGGCATTGATTGAGGAAGCACAAGCCTTGTCCACGGCGCCACAGTGGCGCATTGACGACGTCAAGGCGTTGCAGCAGCGCTGGCAGGCCGAGGCCCATGCGGTGCCGCTGGAGCGCAAGCAGGAGCAGAAACTCTGGGATGCGTTCCGCAAACCGATCGACGAGGCGTTTGCCCGCAAGAGTGTCGAGCGTGAGAAGGCGGCGTCGGCGGTGAGCGCCCACGATCAGCGTGTGCTGGCGGCCGCCAAGGCGCTGGATGAGGCGGTGGCTGCCGCCGATGCCGGACGAATCCACGACGCCCGTCGCGCGCTGGAGGAGGCCATGCGCGCTCCGGCAGAGGTGGCCGCCTCGGTGGCGGCACCTGTGGCGACCGAGGCTCCTGCCGACTCAGAGGAAGCCACGGCGGCGGATGCCTCTGTTGCCGCACCTGCGCCGCGCAAGCTGGTGGCCGTGCGTGGGGATGACCGACCGGGCCAGGCGCGCACGGTGGCGCCTTCCCGCGATGATCGGAGGCCCGGACGTGATGTGCGCGGCGGCCGCGAGCCTCAGGGCGCTGACCGCGGCCGGCGCGAGTCGCGTGACTGGCGCGAGGGCCGTGAGCCGCGCGTGCTCGGCCCCCGTCTCGGAGACGCGGCCTTCCGTGCCCAGCGACAGGCCATCGAGCACGCCGAGGCCGCCTTGCGGCGCCTGGCGGCACAGGCCCACGGCGAGGTCCTGACGCAGTTGCTGGCGGCCTGGGAATCGAGGGATGCCGCCGCCATGCCGGCCGCACAGGCGCTGGGGTCAAAGGTGCCCGCCAGCGCACGCACCGCGTGGACGCAAGCCTTGGGGAATGCGCCAGCAGGGCATGCGTCGGAGGCCTTGCTGCGGCTGGAGATGGCCGCTGAGTTGCCCACACCGGCGGAGCATCTGGACGCTCGCCGTGCCTTGCAGTTGCAGCTGCTCACACGTCGCAACGATCCGGCTCCTGCTCAAACCTGGGCCCAGGATGTGGGACGGGTGCTGGCATCGGCGCACGATGCCGCGGCGGCACGGCGACTGCTGGCGGCCTTGAAGGTGCTGGTACGGCGCTGATCAGGCCGGTGGTGCCGCCTGGCGTATGGCCGCGCTGCGGTAGAACCCGTCATACAGCGGCAGGAGTTCCGGAAATTCCTGCCCGAAGCGTGCGCGGTGAACGAAATAGGCCTCGCTGGTGACGGCGAAGAACTCGGCGGTATTGGTCGCCGCGTAGTCGTCCAGCCACGGAGCTTCTTCGCCGAAGCGTTCGGCCATCGACACCATCTCGCGAAAACGGTTGAACTGGGCGGTCATGGTCTGCTGCCAGTGCAGCCGTGCCGCGCTTTCGCTGACGGTGCCCAAGAACCCCGAGAACAGTGGGGGGACTCCATCCGGATGTTGTCCCATGGCCATATCGCGCATGTCCATCTTGTGAACAAATTCATGGATCACCACATTGGCGCCGCGTTCGGCGGCGCCACCCGCGTGGATGACGTCTTCCCAGCTCAGCATCACCGGACCGCGATCCATGGCTTCTCCGGCCAGGGCTTCACGGTAGCGGTGCACCACCCCGGCACTGTCGGTCACCTCGCGCTGGGCCAGGGCCGCACCAGGCTGCACCACGATCCCCACAAAATCGTCGTACCAGACCAGCAACTCGGCGGCTGACCTGGGGGCACGTCCGGAAGGCAGCGACATGTGCAGCAGAGGCAGGCAGGCCTGTGCGGCAATGGTCAGCGCCATGTGGTCATCCACGGGCAGGCCATGGGCTCCATGGAACTCTTTTTCCTGGAGGAAGTGACCGGCCAGCGTCCGCAGCCGATCCTGATCCGGTGCCGCCAGTTCGAGAAGAAACGGATGCGCGTCGACCACCCGACGCCAGAGCGCCGGCTCGATCTCGGGAGATGAGCGCCAGCGGCGGGGAAGCCAGGTTTGCAGGGCTTGAAGTGCGGTCACCAACATGGCCTGCAGGTGGGGGCAGTCAGGTCCGCTTCAACGGCAGACGGTGCAGTCCATTCGGGTCCAGGCGAAGCACTTCTGCCCTGGCAGGCGTGGCCTCGGCGTCCCAGTCTCCCAGCACCCATCGCTCCAAGTCAGTGGCCAGCGAATGCCGGGCGGGACGGTGGGTGTGGCCGTGAATGAGCGCGCGCGCCCCGGCATCCTGCAACCATTGCACCGCCGCGGCAGAGTCCACGTCAGCCCAAAGGGAGGGGTTGTGGCCCTGCTGCTGTTTGCGCGACTCGCTCTGCTGCCGAAGATCCCGTGCAATCGCTTCGCGATCGGTCAGCGGTTTTTCCAGAAAGGCCTTCTGCCACGCGGGGCTGCGCACTTCCTTGCGGAAAGTCTGGTAGGGCACGTCGGCCAGGCAGAGTTCATCGCCGTGGCTCAGCAGCCAGGCATCTTCCCGCCAGTGCAGCACCGTGGGATCGGGCAGGATGATCATCCCGCAGCGATCGGCGGCCTGGCGGCCCAACAGGAAATCACGGTTACCGGCCATGAAGTAGACCGGAATGCGTTCACCCAGTCGAGCGAGGGCGTCGGCACAAGCTCGCAGGAATGGCGCCTCGGGGCAGACCGCTTCGCTGGCATCCAGTGCGTCGTCGCCCACCCAGACCTCGAACAGGTCTCCCAGGATGAACAGAGCGTCAATGTTGGTGTGTTGGTCCCGCAGCCAGTCCAGCCAGACAGACGCGGTGGCCGCTGCGCCGGCGTGCAAGTGCACATCGGAAATGAATTCGACCGCTTGCCAGTGCGCAGGTATGCGCAACTGGGCGAAGCGGTCGGTTGGCCCCGGTGGGGTGGGGCAGGGGCGCTGTGCCCCGTTCATCAGAGGGCGACAGCCTTCTCGATGACCACGTCTTCTTTGGGCACATCGTCGTGGAAGCCCTTGCGGCCGGTGGCCACACCCTCGATTTTTTTGACGATGTCGGTGCCGCCCACCACCTTGCCGAACACCGCATAGCCCCAGCCTTGGGCGGAGGGTGCGGTGTGGTTCAGGAAGGCGTTGTTGGTTACGTTGATGAAGAACTGGGCCGTGGCCGAGTGCGGGTCGTTCGTGCGCGCCATGGCCACGGTGAAGGTCTCGTTCTTCAGGCCATTGTTGGCCTCATTGGCGATCGGCTTGTCCGTGGGCTTCTGATTCATGCCCGGTTCGAAGCCACCGCCCTGAATCATGAAACCAGGAATGACACGGTGGAAGATCGTGTTGTTGTAGTGACCCTTGTTCACATAGGACAGGAAGTTGGCGGTAGAGGCGGGTGCCTTGTCCGCATCCAGTTCCAGGGTGATCACGCCGTGGCCGGCGATGTGCAGTTCGACTTTGGGGTTGGCCATGTTCATTTCTCCAGGGTGGCTTTGATGATGGTCACGGGCGTGTTCGGCACGTTCTGGTGTCCGCCCTTGTTTCCGACGGGAACGGCTTTGATCTTGTCGACCACATCCATGCCGGTCACGACCTTGCCGAAAACGGCATAGCCGTAGCCATCGGGGTTGGGGGCGTTGAGCATGGCGTTGTCGACCACGTTGATGAAAAACTGGGCGGTGGCCGAGTTGGGGTTCGAAGTCCTGGCCATCGCGATGGTGCCACGGCCGTTGGTCAGGCCGTTTCGCGATTCCAGCGGGACGGGCGCACGCGTGGGCTTTTGCGTCATGTCGGCGGTGAAGCCGCCACCCTGGATCATGAAGCCATCAATCACCCGGTGGAAAACCGTGCCGTCGTAGTGCTTGTCCTTCACATACTGAACGAAGTTCTCCACCGTCTTGGGGGCTTTGGCCGCATCGAGTTCCAGCACGATGTCACCTGCGCTGGTGTTCAGCCGCACACGGGTGGCGTCGGCTGGCGCCTGAGCCCAGGCTGGAAGAACAAGCGCCGTGGAGGTGAGGGCCATGAACACGGCCGCGGTGCGGCGACGCATCTTCAGCGAACGGGGGGTCGACATCAGGTATTTCCTTCAAAAAAGATCTTCCACTGGCCGTTTTCCCGGGCCCAGTATTGGCGCCGGGTGACACCCCGGCTTTGGCCGGCGGCCACCTCCCCAAAGGTCACCACCATGGTTTCCTCGGTGTCCCGCCATTTGAGCAGACTGGTGTCCTTGAGTTCGATCGGCCGCGGGTTGCGCAACTCGGCGGCCAAACGCGGCCACACCTGTTCAAGGTCCTTTCCGGACTGTCGGAACCGATCGGAGTACAAGGCCCTCAGGCTTGCTTCGTCACCGGCGCTGCGTGCCTGACGCCAGCTTTCCAGGGCCTTGGCGAAATCCTCCCGGTCGGCGTCCAGTCCGTCCGGTGAAACCCATTCGAGCCGCTCTGCAATCACCACTGGCGTGGTACGGATCTGCACGGTGCGAAGGATGCGGCTCAGATCCTGGTTGGACAGCACGACACAGCCGTCTGAAGCTTGCGGGGCGCGGACAAACTGGTTGCTGGGGGTGCCATGCAGCCAGATGCCGCTGCCGGTCTTTCCGCGCTGCAGGTCGAGGGCGTTGGGGTAGTTGATGGGCAGCGCGCCCACGCCGTAGAGGTCGGGCAGTTTGTCCGGGTCCAGGGTGCTGGTGATGTAGTAGACACCCAGCGGGGTGCGCTTGTCGCCCTCGACCTGTTTTTCAATGCCTTGCAGGCCGACCGAGATGTAGTAGTCCGCGATCAGTCGCAAGTCTGGCGCGTGCTCTTCGCTGGTATTGGCCGGGGTGAGGTTCTCGAACAGGTACAGGCGGGAACGCGAGGCATCGATCGCGATGGCATGTCTGCTTTGCGGAGCCAACGACAGGAACTGCCTGGGCAGGTGGCCTGCCGGTGGACGCTCGGTCAGGGCGGCCAGGCGTCTGCGCGACTCCTCGCGCAGGGCCTTCAACTGGTCCGCAGCTGCCAGCGCGCTGGTATCGGGCACGTCACCCAGGGTGCGGACAGGGCGCGTCTGCAAGGTCAGCAGGTCGCCCAGCACCAGTTGCGCCAGCTGGAAGTTGGGATGGTCGCGCACCAGCGCCTCGGCCGCCTGCAATGCCTGACGATGTTCTGCCTGCCGGATGTGCTGGTAGATGCCAATCAGGCGCGCCTCTGCCTGGCCCAGCAGGGGCTTGACCTCGTGGAGCAAGTCGTCGGTCAGGGGAGCGCGACTGAGGCCATCGGTTGGCACGGTCGAACTCGGTTGAACTCGGGCATAGGCCGCATCGATCAGACCTGACCGGATGGCGGTGCCAACCGGTGCCTCTGACCCGAGGTCGATCGCGGTGGTCACCATTGCCTCACGGTGCATGGTCGACCACCAGTGTGCAGCACCCGCAGCCACACCCAGCACCAGCGCCAAGGCCACGAGAAGATGGCTGCGCTTGAACGGCCGTGGCTCGTCGAAGGCGGTGGGGAAACTGGCGTGTCCCCGCTGGAAATGCCGGGGAGAGGGCATCAGGACCCGGTGGATTCGCGCACGATCAGCCAGCGATCACCCTGACGGACCATGTCCAGAGTTTTGCGGCTCGTGACGTTGACGGCGTCAGACCGGTAGGCCTGACTGAACCGTGCCACGGCACGATTTCCATCCACGCTGACCTTGAGGTCGTCGATGTCGACATCGATCCGGTTGCGGGGAACGATGCGCGCACGGCGTTCAGACTCCCAGGCGGCCCGAGACTGGCCCCCTGCCGGGGTGAAATTTGGCGCGTAGGCACCCAGGTAGCCTTTCATGTCCTTCGAAGACCAGGCCTTGGCCCAGGCCTGAACCGCCGCCTCGACGGCGTCGTGGCCAGCGGCTGCCGGCGCCGCTGCGGTTTTGGCTGGTTCGGCCGGGGCCGCGGTGGGTGCAGATGTGACAGGCGCAGCGGCGGAAGGGGCCTTGGCCACTTCGGCAGGGGCTGCCACGGGCGCAACCGCCGATTTGCCGCCCGCAAACAGGTTGCGAATCAGGCTCAGCTTGGGCGCAGCCCCCGTGTTGTTGGCGTCGAGTTGCAGTGCCTTGCTGTAGGCCTGGCTGGCCAGCTTGGCGTACACGTCTCCCAGATTCTCATGCGCGGTGGCGTAGCTGGGGTTGGTCCGGATGGCCATCTCCAGCGCGGCGCGGGCCTTGTCGAACTGGCTCTGGCCGGCGTAAAGCACCGCCAGGTTGTTGTAGGGCTCCGGGAGTTCGGGGTAATCCTCGGTCAGCTTGGCAAAGGTGGTGATCGCGTCTGCCGTCTTGCCGCCCTCGGTCTGGATCACGCCCTTGAGGAACCGCATCTGGGGGTCCTTGGGCTTGCCTGCCAGGTATTGATCTGCCTTGGCCAGGGCATCATTGAGCTGTCCTGCCCTCACCAGTCGATTGACCTCGGCATAGGCATCCGTCTGTGCGGTGGCTCCCAGCGGAGCAGACAAGGCCGCCACCACGGCCGCCAGGGCCGACAGCCGTCGAAGTGGCAGAAGCGGGCCTTGCAGGGAACGGGTGGAGCGCTCGGTCGTGAACATGGTGCCTCGTGTTTTCAGGGACGGTGCGGATCGTCTGCCAGGATGACGTGCGCCGCCGGACGGCAACGGGGAGCCTCCGACAGGCTGGATATACTGAAGGCATTGTATCTGAGGGGCAGCCTCCGAATGCGTCAGCGCTCCCTCCCTCACCCTTCCATGACCCTACACATTTACAACACGCTGACCCGGCGGCTGGAGCCGTTTGAGCCGTTGGAAAAGCAGCACGTGCGCATGTACGTCTGCGGCATGACGGTCTACGACCTCTGCCACCTTGGCCACGCCCGTTCGATGCTGGCCTTCGACGTGGTGCAGCGCTGGCTCAAGGCCAGCGGCTACCGCGTGACCTATGTCCGCAACGTGACGGACATCGACGACAAGATCATCGCCCGCGCCGTGAAGAACGGCGAGACGATCACCTCGCTCACCGACCGGATGATCGATGCGCTGCACCAGGATGCCGACGCACTGGGCATCGAGCGGCCGACCCATGAGCCCCGCGCGACGGAGTACGTTCCGCGGATGCTGGACATCGTGCGCCGTCTCGAAGAGAAGGGCCTGGCCTACCGCAGCGCCAATGGCGATGTGAACTACGCGGTCCGCAAGTTCGCGGGCTACGGCAAGCTCTCGGGCAAGTCGCTGGACGACCTTCGTGCGGGCGAGCGCGTGGCGGTGGACGACGGCAAGCAGGACCCGCTGGATTTCGTGCTCTGGAAGTCGGCCAAGGCCGATGAGCCGGCCGAGGCCAAGTGGGACAGTCCCTACGGCAGCGGGCGGCCGGGCTGGCACATCGAGTGCTCGGCCATGAGTTGCCAGATGCTGGGCGAGAGCTTCGACATCCACGGCGGCGGCGCCGACCTGCAGTTCCCGCACCACGAGAACGAGATTGCCCAGAGCGAAGGGGCCACCGGGCAGCCATTGGCGCGTTTCTGGATGCACAACGGCTTCGTGCGGGTGGACAACGAGAAGATGTCCAAGAGCCTGGGCAACTTCTTCACCATCCGCGAGGTGCTGGAGAAGTACGACGCGGAGACGGTGCGCTTCTTTGTGCTGC
This sequence comes from Hydrogenophaga bisanensis, assembly GCF_042665135.1. NCBI lineage: Bacteria > Pseudomonadati > Pseudomonadota > Betaproteobacteria > Burkholderiales > Comamonadaceae > Hydrogenophaga > Hydrogenophaga bisanensis. The sequence goes on along the minus strand of NZ_JBHTBX010000001.1, from coordinate 301,460 downwards.
GTGCCCACTACCGCAGCGCGCTGAACTACAGCGATGCCCACCTGGATGATGCGCGCTCGGCCCTCAAGCGCCTTTACACGGCGCTGGCGGCGGTGCGGGGCCAGGTGCCTCCGACCATCGACTGGAGCCAGCCCTTCGCGGCACGCTTCAAGGCGGCCATGGACGAAGACTTCGGCACACCCGAAGCGGTGGCCGTGCTGTTTGACCTGGCCAGCGAGGTCAACCGCACGCGTGACGCTGCGCTGGCTGGCTTGCTGCAGGCGCTCGGCGGTGTGCTTGGGCTGCTGCAGCAGGACTCCCAGGCCTACCTGCAGGCCGGTGGCGCCGCCGGTGGGCTGGATGAGGCCGCCATTGGCGAGCAGATCGCCGCCCGTGCCGCAGCCAAGGCGGCCAGGAACTTTGCCGAGGCCGACCGCATCCGCCAGGAGTTGCTGGCCCAGGGCGTCGTCCTCAAGGACGGCCCTGCCGGCACCACCTGGGAGCGTGCCTGATGGCGGCAGCGTCCCAGTTGCCGCCGGTGGGCGATGATGCGCCCCTGTACTGGCAGGAGGCCTGTCGTCACCTGATGAAACGCGATCGGGTGATGAAAAAGCTCATCCCCCAGCATGCGGGCGCTTACCTGCAGTCCCGGGGGGACGCTTTCGTGACCCTGGCGCGCAGCATCGTGGGGCAGCAGATTTCGGTCAAGGCCGCGCAATCGGTCTGGGACCGGTTCGAACAGCTGCCCCGCAAGATGACCCCGGCCCATGTGCTCAAGCTCAAGGTCGATGACATGCGCTCGGCCGGCCTTTCTGCCCGCAAGGTGGAGTATCTGGTCGACCTGGCCCTGCATTTCGCGAACGATCAGGTGCATGTCGACCAGTGGGTCGAGATGGACGACGAGGCCATCATCAAGGAACTGGTGGCCATTCGCGGCATTGGCCGCTGGACGGCCGAGATGTTCCTGATCTTTCACCTCATGAGACCCAACGTGCTGCCGCTGGACGACGTCGGCCTGCAAAACGGCATCAGCCAATGCTACTTTTCCGGGGAACCGGTCAGTCGCAGCGAGATGCGCGAAGTGGCCGCCTCATGGGCACCTTTCTGCAGCGTGGCGACTTGGTATATTTGGCGCTCGTTGGACCCGGCCCCCGTGGCCTACTGACCCGGAGAAACATCTTGGGCAAGAAGAACTTCCTGGATTTCGAGCAGCCGATCGCGGAGCTCGAAGGCAAGATCGAAGAACTGCGTTATGTGCAGAGCGAATCGGCGGTCGACATCTCTGCGGAGATCGAGCAGCTGGCCAACAAGAGCCTGCAGCTGACCAAGGATATCTACAGCAACCTGACCCCGTGGCAGATCACCAAGATCGCCCGGCATTCGGACCGCCCGTACACGCTGGACTATGTGCGCGAGATCTTCACGCACTTCGTGGAGCTGCACGGCGACCGCCACTTTGCCGACGACCTGTCGATCGTGGGTGGTCTGGCGCGCTTCAACGGGCAGCCTTGCATGGTGATCGGTCACCAGAAGGGCCGCGACACCAAGGAGCGCGGCCTGCGCAACTTCGGCATGACCAAGCCCGAGGGCTACCGCAAAGCCTTGCGCCTGATGAAACTGGCCGAGAAGTTCAAGTTGCCGGTGTTCACCTTCGTGGATACGCCCGGTGCCTATCCGGGCATCGACGCCGAGGAGCGCGGTCAGTCCGAGGCCATCGGTCGCAACATCTACGAAATGGCCCAGCTGGAGGTGCCGATCATCTCCACCATCATTGGCGAAGGCGGTTCCGGCGGTGCGCTGGCCATCTCCGTGGCCGACCAGGTGGTGATGCTGCAGTACTCGGTGTACTCCGTGATCAGCCCCGAAGGATGCGCATCGATCCTCTGGAAGACCAGCGATCGCGCCAGCGATGCGGCCGAAGCCCTGGGCATCACGGCCCATCGGCTCAAGGCCCTGGGTCTGGTGGACAAGATCGTCAATGAGCCCGTGGGCGGTGCCCACCGTGACCACAAGCAGATGGCGGCTTTCCTCAAGCGCGCGCTCAACGATGCCTGGCGCCAGGTGTCCGACCTGAAGGTCAAGGAACTGCTGGAGCGCCGCTACCAGCGCCTGGACAGCTACGGTCGATTTACCGACACCAAGGCCGAGGCGCGCGAAAAGCGCTGACGCGGCGCCTGGCGACGCAGCACAGGATGTCCCGTCTGTCGGATACCGGGGCTGGCGCCCTGACCGCATGGCGGTCCCGATGGTGTCCGCCTGACTTTTCCGGCAAGGTGGGTGTGGCCTACAGCGCGGGCGCGGACTCGACCGCCTTGCTGGCGGCAGCGGTGTCTGTCTGGCCCGGTCAGGTGGTGGCGCTGCACGTGCACCATGGCCTGCAGGCCGCGGCCGATGGCTTCGAGGCCACCGCGCGGGAGGTGGCTTCCCGGCTGAACGTGCCTCTGCAGGTTGGCCGCACGGATGCCCGGCATGCTCCCGGCCAGAGTCCCGAAGATGCCGCCCGGCAGGCGCGTTACCTGGCGCTGGCAGGCATGGCTCGCGAGGCCGATGTGTCGGTGGTCCTGTTGGGTCAGCATGCCGACGATCAGGCCGAAACCTTGTTGCTGGCCTTGAGTCGGGGTGCCGGTCTGCCAGGCTTGGCTGGCATGCCCGAGCGGTTCGTGCGCCATGGTGCGCTGTTCGGCAGGCCCTTTCTCGGCATTCCTGCAGCGACCTTGCGCGATTGGGTGCTTGAGCAGGGTCTGGCGTTTGTGGATGATCCGTCGAACACGGATCCACGGTTCACGCGCAACCGGATCCGTTCGCTTCTCATGCCTGCCTGGCAGGCGTGCTTTCCGGGGTTTCGTCAGGCGCTGGCGCGCAGCGCCCGCCACGCGGCACAGGCGCAGGTTCTGCTGGATGAGCTCGCTCTCGAGGATCTGCAGACCGTGGGGGTCCCGCCCAGGCTGTCGGCCCTGCAGGCGCTGTCCCGAGCCCGTCAGTCGAACGTGTTGCGCCACTGGCTCAAGCAGGAGGCTGGTGCAGCGCCTACCGAGGCGCAGTTGTCGGAGTTGCTTGATCAGGTCGATGCTTGCCGCACCCGAGGCCACCGCCTGCAGCTGCGGGCCGCCGGTGGCCGGGTAGAGCGGGCGGATGACCATCTGGTCTATCGGACCCTGTGAGGGTCAACCCTTATAATCTACCGGTTTTGCCCGATCCCGGCGAGCGGTCAGACACCCATTTCCAACCGTTTCTCCTCGCGGCCCGCGTCGCGACCATTCCGATGGCATTGATTGTTCACAAGTACGGCGGCACCTCGATGGGGTCGACCGAGCGCATCCGCAATGTGGCCCGTCGCGTGGCCAAGTGGCACAAGGCCGGCCACCAGATGGTGGTGGTCCCCAGCGCCATGAGCGGTGAGACCAACCGTCTGCTGGCCCTGGCCAAGGAAGTGGCGCCCGAGAAACCGGGCAAGGCCTACGGCCGCGAACTGGACATGCTGGCGTCTACCGGCGAGCAGGCCTCGTCCGCGTTGCTGGCCATTGCCCTGCAGGCCGAAGGCCTGGATGCGGTGAGCTACGCCGGCTGGCAGGTGCCGATCAAGACCAACGATGCCTACACCAAGGCGCGTATCGAGTCGATCGACGACGCCCGCGTGCGCGCCGATCTGGATGCCGGCAAGGTGGTGATCATCACCGGCTTCCAGGGCATTGACGATGGCGGCAACATCACCACGCTGGGTCGCGGTGGTTCCGATACTTCGGCTGTGGCCGTGGCCGCCGCCCTCAAGGCCAACGAGTGCCTGATTTACACCGACGTGGACGGCGTCTATACGACCGACCCGCGCGTGGTGCCCGAAGCACGTCGCCTGGAGCGTGTGAGCTTTGAAGAGATGCTGGAAATGGCCAGCATGGGTTCGAAGGTGCTGCAGATCCGCTCGGTGGAGTTTGCCGGCAAGTACAAGGTACCGCTGCGCGTCCTGTCGAGCTTCACGCCCTGGGACATCGATTTGAACGAAGAGGCCACTTCTGGCACCCTGATCACTTTTGAGGAAGACGCTGATATGGAACGAGCCGTTGTTTCCGGCATTGCCTTCAACCGCGACGAAGCGAAGGTTTCCGTGCTGGGTGTGCCCGACAAGCCGGGCATTGCCTACCAGATCCTGGGTGCCGTGGCCGAGGCCAACATCGAGGTGGATGTGATCATCCAGAACCTCTCCAAGGATGGCAAGACCGACTTCTCGTTCACGGTTCACCGCAACGATTTCCAGAAAACGGTGGACCTGCTCAAGGGCAAGGTGGTACCGGCTCTGGGGGCTGCCGACGTGGTGGGTGACAGCCGTATCTGCAAGGTGTCCATCGTCGGCATCGGCATGCGCAGCCACGTGGGTGTGGCCAGCCGGATGTTCAAGTGCCTGAGTGATGAAGGCATCAACATCCAGATGATTTCCACCTCGGAGATCAAGACCTCGGTCGTGATCGACGAGAAGTACATGGAACTGGCGGTGCGCGCCCTGCACCGCGAGTTCGACCTCGATCAAACGGCCGACACCATCGCCCGCTGAGACGGGTTGCACATTTGCCGAAGCGGCTGCTCAAACGGCCAAAAAGTTGAGGCATAATATGCAGTTCCGGAGTGATGACCGAGTGGCCGAAGGTGCTCCCCTGCTAAGGGAGTATGGGGTGTAGAGCCTCATCGAGGGTTCGAATCCCTCTCACTCCGCCAACTACCTGTCCGAAGACTTCCACCGAAGTCCAAAAGACAACCTGAAAAGCCCGCTTTCCCCTAGGAAGCGGGCTTTTTTCTTTACATGGGTGTCCAGAGGGGTTCATTGACAGCCAGCAATCTGCGGGGGTATTTTCGGGGGTATCGGCGCGGCGGGTTGGGGGTATCGTGTTTTTCCGCCCGCCAGGGGAGAAACCATGCCACTGACCGACACTGCCGCCCGACAGGCCAAGCCAGGCCCTAAGCCCGTCAAGCTCAGCGATAGCCATGGGCTGTATCTGTTGGTGAACCCCACAGGCTCCAAGCTGTGGCGCTGGAAATACCGCCACCTTGGCAAGGAGAAGCTGATGCCTCTGGGGCAGTACCCGGGCGTAACGCTGGCGCAGGCTCGCCAGGCCCGTGACAATGCTCGCCAGTTGCTGGCCCAGGGCTCCGATCCCATGGAGCTGCGCAAGGCCGACAAGGTAGCCGCCCTGGTAGCAACGGATGACTCCTTTGAGGTGGTGGCCCGCCAATGGTGGGCGCACTGGAAAGGCCCCCGCAGCCCACGCCACGCCGACTACGTGATCCGCCGTCTAGAGGCAGACGTGTTCCCCAAGCTGGGTGCAAGGCCCATTGCCAGCATCACCGCACCGCAATTGCTGGCAATGGCTAAGGCCATCGAGGCCCGCGGCGCCCTCGACATGGCCAAGCGGGCCTTGCAGACCTGCGCTCAGATCCTGCGTTATGCCGTGGCCCATGGTCTGATCGAGCGAAATCCGTCGGCCGACGTGCGTCCGTCTGACGCCCTCAAGCCCCGCGCCAAAGAAAACTATGCCCGCCTAGACGCGAAAGAGATGCCCGAGCTGCTGCGCAAGATTGAGGCATACCCCGGCGCACCCTACACGCGTCTTGCAATGAAGCTGATGGCTTACACCTTCGTGCGCACGGGCGAGCTGATCGGTGCCCGCTGGGAGGAGATCGACCTGACGGCGGCCGAATGGCGAATCCCGGCCGAGCGCATGAAGATGCGCACTCCGCACATCGTGCCCCTCGCACCCCAGGCGGTGGAGGTATTGCAGGCTCTGCAGACCCTTTCGGGGCACAAGCAGTTGCTGTTCCCGGGCGAGCGCGATCACAGCAAGCCCATGAGTAACAACACCATCTTGATGGCGCTGGCCCGGATGGGCTACAAAGGTCGTATGACAGGCCACGGCTTCAGGGGAGTCGCGTCGACCATCCTGCACGAGCACGGCCATCCGCACCACCTGATAGAACTGCAACTGGCTCATAGCGAGCGCAACCAGGTGGCCGCTGCCTACAACCACGCCACCTACCTGGAGCCGCGCCGCGCCATGATGGTCGCCTGGGCCGATCATTTAGACAAGATACGTAGGGGCGCAGACGTGATTGCACTGCCGAAGCGTGTGGGATAGAAATCACTTATTTCAGCTACTCACAAAGCATGAGATTCACTTCAGGTACGACCAGGTTACAGAAGACTTAAGGTGCGCTGCATTTAGGTGATGAAGTATCTAAGTAAATCTGGATTATGCAAAATCATTGCATGTTGTAACTTGCGATTGCGTTAGTCTAGCAGTGTTAATTTTGATATTCGTGTTTTAAGCAATTGGATCTACAATGAACAGTAAATCCCATAGTGGTGAAAAGATCCCCTTTTCGGAGCTGATGTCGAAGTTGGAAAGCAATCCTACTCCAGAAACTGTGAAGGGGCATCATTTCTTTGATGCTCTCAGAAAGAAGGATCATTCTGATAAAGAGCTTGCTAGTGATGTTTTTGTTAAAAGTTATCGTCGCTGGCTGGTTCCGTTGAATGATGCTGCTAAAGAGTTGGGGATTTCTGATGACGAGTTGATCGAGTTTGCTCATCATAGAATAACCTTCCTGATATTTCATCGCCCAGCAGGCGTCGAGGTGCGTAAGGTTGCTAGATATGTTGGAAGCGTCGAAGAAGTTGAAAAACATAATCAGCCGGATTTTCTGGTTTTCCCATCAGAAGCATGCTTTGATCTTCACTTCAAGGACGAGGTAGATCTTTTGGATGTGAAGATCGCGATGTCATTAAGTCCAACGCGTGGCCTGTCATCCATCCCTCTGAAATCCGACACTCCTGAGGCAAAAGAGCCGCTGAATCAGAACCTTGAGTTCAGCCTGAATGCCAGGCGAGAAGACTGGTTGAAGGACTGGGGTTGTTGGTCCTTTTTGCGCAACGGCCAGAAGTCAGGTGTGACGGTGGGCAAAAATTCACTATTTGTTCCAGCGGAGGAGGTTCAGTATTTAAGAGATCTCTTGCGTGAGGGCAATTTTCAGAATGTGGAGTCTTGTCATTCAAAATTTCTAATTGGCATGATTGAAGCATCTAGAGAGTTTTGGACTGATTTTGGGGTTGCGGATAGAAATGGTGCAAAAAGGCCAAAGCAGGATGAAATTAGGGATTGGCTGGTTAGAAATTATCAAATGCCCCAAACACTGGCCAAGCATGCCGCGACGTTAATTCGTCCGGAAAACGTGCCAAAAGGACGTCCGCCTGCCAGTTGAAGGCTAAAATGTTGGCGTACATACGGTCTTGACGAGTGGTGATGTGCCGGCGTTGTTTGTAACGTCAAAAGCATCGTTCGATGGCGTTGCGCTTACGGGAGTGCTTAACGTCGAAGGGCTTGTTTTATGCAGTCGCCAGAGTAACAGGCTTTGAGCCACAAACTTTCACAAACGCAACCAAGGTACGGCTCTTGCCGCCCTTGTCTGCTAGAGCGTGCGTAGGTGAAAAGCCTTGCAGACAAGTGATGTCGTTCACTTGTCCTGCCGTGAGGGTCAGTTTCAAGGAATGACCCTGTGAATCTTTGCACTCAACACACCTAGGGAACGCTCCAGAACTGCAGTCATGGCCCCCGTTGGTTTTGACGGCTGGTTGATGCGCTTGAACGATGCTGCTATCGATCAGCAGGTATGCGTTACCCTGGTCCTTTGCTTGCATGGCAAACACTTGCTCCCAGATTCCTGTCGCGGTCCAATGGGAGAAGTGCCTGTGCACCGTCTTGTACTGCCATGACGCTCAGACTGGTCGGTCCGTCCGGCTTCCGAATGCAGCACCCATGCTACGCCGTTGACGAGTACGAGGATATCCACGCGCTTCAAAACGGATCACCCGCTTTTCTGGACAGTAGTCCCCTCAGGCGATGCCCTTGGGCGTCAGTGATTTCGTAGCCTCAGGCGTTCCATGCGAGCTTGATTCCTCTGGTTTGCACCTTCTTATCCTTAATTAATAAAATGCTTCGCTCTCAACGCTTGATGGAATAGAGTTATCAAAACCAGAAGGGTGTTCTCTTTTCTTTGTTGCTAGGACTGTGCAGACTTGGCTTCTCAAATTCATTTGGAGCCAATAATGCTTAACTCATCACCCCTGAAGATACTGCGTTTGAAGCAGTTGATCGCACTGACGGGCCTTTGTCGTTCGTCCATCTATAACAGGCTCAATCCCCGATCTGCGAGCTACGACCACACCTTTCCGCAGCCTTTCAACCTGAGTGCTTGCCCTGGTAAGCGTGGTGCTGTCGGTTTTCTCGAGTCTGAAGTTCAGGCTTGGATTGAAGCTCGGGTCCAGACATCAAGAGGCCGCGCACAAAGCACTCAGACCTCTGCAGTCGCAACTGCAAGAACCGATTGCGCGAGTGCTGAAAGGAAGTGGGAGGTGCGCCGTGTTTGAATCTTCCTACTCTTTTGCAGCATATCTACATGTGATGCAAGTTCTGAATGTCGAGCGGAACATTCTCGCTCCACGCCCCGTGGGTAGGAGTGCTGCAATGTCCATTACGTCACTTGTCTGTCAGGGTATGCGCCGTGATCAGCGTCCGATCACGTTGCCATGTCCAATCTCGCATTGCCTTCTGTCTGTGGCAGAGAGTGATGCGATAAAGAGCGCGAACGATCGTTTCTTCCTTTGCCCTGTCAAAGATCTTGACTTGGAGCTCGAAATTAAATTGGCAAGAGAGGATGTTGAGGCGTGGCAGTACGGCCTCAAGAAGGGAGGTGCAGCATGAGCGATCTAACCCAAATCGACTTCGAAGGTGCGCAGAAAGCCCTTGAACAGGCCGTTCCAACGAAGAGCACTCTGAGGAAGGAGGCCTTTGCGAAGTTGCTTCCCATGATCGAAGGTGCGATGGCACGACGTGTCCCGCAAAAACAAGTGTTGAGCATCCTCGCACAGTTCGGGCTTACGCTGAGTGCCGGGACGTTCAAGATCTTGCTCAAAGAGGCTCAGGACAATCGATCTGGTGGAGGTGCCGCATGATGTATACCGATCCCTTCGATCCGTACCCGATCACTGCGTTGCCAGACATCGCCCGAGGTGCCGTTGAGGACATTGCCAACCTGGCGAAGGTCCCAAATGGCTTGGCTGGAGTGTCTGTTCTTACGGCCATGTCGGTGGCGATTCAGCGCAGCGTCAAGGTGGTGTTGCCTTCCACCCAAAGTGCGCGCCCGGTTGGCCTGTACCTGCTGACCGTAGCCTTGAGCGGTGATGGTAAGTCACCAGCCGACGAACAGGCGTTGAAGCCGATTCGTGAACACGAAGCATCTGCGCGGGAGCAACACGATGTACAGCAGAAACACTATCGAGCTCAGCACGCAATTTGGGCGAACAAGAAGCGCTTGCTGATGGCCAACGATGCCGAAGACGCGGACGCAATGGAACGCTTGCAGCGGCACTACGAGACGGAGCCAACGAGGCCAAAGTGCCCCACGTTCTTGAAAAAAGACATCTCGGAGCGTGCGGTACTTGAAGCCTTGGATGGCTCAGGCCGATCGCTGGGGATCATCTGCGATGAGGGCAAGATCATCTTCAATGACAGGTTCCAGGAAAAGGTGGGGGTGTTCAACTCTGCTTGGAGTGGCAGTGTCCTTCAGTTGGAACGCGCCAATGGAGTGAGGTTCGATGCTCAAGATCCACGACTGACGATGTCGGTCATGGTGCAGCCCAGTGTCCTGCAGGAGTTCATGGACAAGCGTTCCAACACCTCCTTGCGCGGATCGGGCTTCATGGCGCGATGCTTGGTGAGTGCACCTCAGTCGCAACAAGGGTACCGATGGCGAGACGCAAGTGTGCCAGCCAGGCATCGGCTCGATGCATTCCATGACAGGATCAGAGAAATCTTGCTTCAGGGTGATGCTCGGGAAGAGTCGCGCTCAGATGAGGTCCTCTTGGAGTTCGATGCAGATGCTGCGCAGCGCTGGCTCGATATTGGTAACAGCTACGAAGTTCAGATGCGGCCCATGAACAGCGGACACGTCATCTCTGACTTCCTCTCCAAGGCGTCGGAGCATATCGCTCGCATCGCTGCTCTCTTTCATGTCATCGGTAACCAGCCGGGGAAGATCACTGCTGACACTGTGGAGCGTGCTCGAACTTTTGTCGAGTACTACGCGAACGGTTATCGAGCGATGTTTGTTCCGCCTCCACCTCCACCGGCGTGGATCAATGACAGCAAAGCTCTCGACGAGTATTTGCACCGTGCGCACTGGAGTTCCGGCATGCTGTATGTTCCGAAAAATGAGATCCTCAGGCGCGGACCTGTGAGAGGCAGCGAGCGCTTTGAGCCTGCGCTCGCCGCGTTGATAAGGGAAGGTAAGGTCGGACTTTGCCGCGATGAAAAGCACAAGGTGTTCATCTGGAAAAATCCCTATCAGATGCAACCTGTGATGCAGCAACCCTCACTCATGTACCAAAATCAATGAGTCTCCGAGCCAGTCATCGTAGCTCATCTAGGCTAGGCCTCGAGAATCATGGGGCCTATACTCCAATCCGGGTGTGATTTCTGCGATTAATCGCAGGAATCACATGCCTTGACGCCCCCAACTCCCTCTGGACCTTGTGTCCGGTGGTGGGTCTGGGGGTTTTTTGTTTCCCATTGTTTCCAGTCCACCATATGGACTTTTATGAATACCGTGGTCTCTTGGTGCTTGATGGGATGCTCAACTTGCATCCATTTGGTGGCTCTGAGTGCAGTCTACCTTGATCAAATCATGGTCTATATGATTATTTATAGTTCGTTCATGGCTATGCTTGGCTGACGCTTCACGAACACGAGGCCTGCCTGCACTTGGCTTCTCTGGTATTCGACTCATCGCTACTACACGGGTCTTGGTGCAGTTCTTTTGCTTTAGATATTGATCTGATTTCATCAGGTATGCAAGATTCTTTCTCAAGGCCTCACGTTTTTCTGTGTCATGGTGGTTGATCTGACCGACACCATTACCATGCCCCAACTGCTTCTGTTTGATCTTTGACCTGTTGCTGTTCCAGTACTGACCCATTCCGTCGGTAATCATTGCTTCCCAATACTCACCGATCTTGTCTGCGATATAGATATCATGACTCGTGGTCGTACTATAGGCGATCAGGATATGGATGTGTAGTCCCGTCTTTTCTCCTTCCTCGATCTTCCAAACATATCCCTCAATACCCTTCAGAAGCGTGTTGCTTTTCCTGTTGTTCAGCAAGCGTTTGAGATGGTGTTGAACGTTATCGAGCGTGATCTCTGATCTGAATACCTCTTTGTAACTGAGCGTCAGGGACAGGATCAGGTGCCTTGATTTCCACTCAAAGAGCATCTTCTCCCAGTTTATTGCTCTTGCTTTCCTTCTCAACACATTGCGTTCATGCCTCTGCAGTCCTCGTCTGAACTCTCCTGCCTTGCACATGTGCCGGATGATCTTGATGAATTCGTTGAAGAGGTGTGCATAGGTTGTTTTTCCATCAGGTAGGCAGATATCCAGCGGTCTGTCAAAGCTCATCCACTCAGGGTCGAGATTGAGCTTTTTACATGCTTCATAGAACACAGCCACTTTCGGGCTGTAAACGTACTTCTGCGAGTATGCATGAAAGCATCGATTGATTGCGTGGTAGTGGTTTGCCAGCTTCTTGTTTTCGATCTTCAGATGATTGTTCAAGAGTTGTTCTTCATTAAAGGCCAGATCGTTGGATGATTTGATATCGTCTATGATGGTTTCTGCATTTGATAGTGCCGATGCAGGAAGATCGCAATCATGAATCGTGATGATTTTTTGACGTTTCTTGGTGGAAAATTCGATGTGGTGATCTGCTTCCAGGTTGACGTAGGTTTGCATGATGTCTTTCTTGTTTGGCATGGGTATTCTCTGTGTTGTTGTTTTGATATGTGGTTCGTGATTGGTTTCATGGTATTCATGGATGAGGAAATTCTTTCCTGAGTCAAGATGGGTGTGTTGTCTTTGTTTCTTTCTTGTTTTTGTTGAGTGTCTGTTCTTTGTTGTTATTCTTTCTATTGTTTATTTCATTCAATGCAATAATATTGTGATTCATGTGTGCCTGCTTGCAAAGGAAGATTGTTTGGATTGATGCTTGTTTCTGGAGGATTTCTTGTGTTCAGGCATGTGCAGACTTGTGACGCATACCATTGACGGTCTGATTGATTTCAGCAGGTGTGCGTTGAGAAAAAAATATCCCCGACCATGTGCAGAAGCCCACCTGATCGAGGTGAGCTTCTGCGGTCATGGTCAAAGGAAAGGTGCTGGATCACGCGGTGAACAGCGATCGCATGCTGGATCACTCAGGCTTTGCATTGACCATCTGATTGCGCTGGCGCAGTTTGGCCGCCAGGGCGTGGTTTTCTTTCCGATGCGGTGCGGAGGTCTGTTCTCCCGAGGCGCTCGACCCTGACCCGAGCGGGTCCGATCCGCCGTCTTGCGGATAGAACTCTTCCACCACCGCCAGACCTTCTTCGTCCGACTCTTCGAACGCGCCCAACGCCAGGCCCTCTTGGGCAGCCTGCTCGAGCAGGTCCTGGCGCAGGCCGCTGTCGATCCGCCGCTCCTGTTCTTCGCAGGCTTCGCGCACGATGTCAGCGAGGGTTGAGCCCTGGGGGATGGTCAGATCAACGTAGTAGATCGGTGCCCGGTGCGAGAGCGCGGTGCTCTTGCCTCTGAGCTTGAGCTCCAGTCGCATGCACGAGAGCTTGTCGCCCGAGACCGCCTGGAAGTACCGCAGGCGTGTCATCAGGGTGCGGATGCTGTTGAACCCGGTGGTGCGGAACACAAAGCAGCCGAGTTCATCGTCACCGCCGATGCGCACATGCAGGCGGCCGTAGGGCTTGCAGTGCCCTTCGATCCCGATGGTGCAACTCATCGGTGTGGGGCAGGGCAGGGTTTGAAAGCCTGCAGAAGTGGCTCGCCGGCAGTTCTGTCCATCTCCCACGCACAATGGACGTCCGCTGCTTCGGTCAAACATCGTGTAGTTGGCTCGGAAACTTAGGTCAGGATCGTCAAACAACAAGCGCACCGGAATGCTGCGCAGTTTCTGATCCGGGCTCTTTCGCAGGCTGGCATCCAATGGGTGTTTGATCCAGCCGTCCTTGCTCTGAATCTGCGTGGTGATGGTGAAACCATCGTCCTTTTCGGGAAGGCGCTTACCGTCGCGTTCAACGACACGACCGATGCTGATGCGGCCGATGACGGGAGGGGTTAAGGCTAATCCTTTGAGCATGGTGGATTTCTCCTGGGTGATGGGCCGGAAGCGTTGTCATGGCCCATCTGGTGAATCAAGAAAAAACCCCGGCCTTCACTGTGAAGGTCCGGGGTCAAGTTGTGTGAAGTGCTACTGGTGCAGCGTCGTGAAGGCTTCAGCTTGCCGGCATAGGCGCTTCGTCATGGTTGGCATCAGTAGTACCGATTTCGCGCACCTGCACTGAGAACCGCCGCCCGCCAGCCTTAGGCTTGCGGTAGCTTTCCACCAGATTCGGGTGATCTCGGGCCAGGCTCTCGCCATCGATCACCTGTGTATCCTTCACCTTCTTCCAGGTCACGCTGCCTTGCCCGAAGAGCAAACGAGTCGAATCACCCATGCGCTGCTGCAGACTCTGTCGAAGCTGCGCTTCCTGTGCCACGAATCGCTCCAGTTGCTGTCGGACATCGAGGTAATCGGAGAAAAGGGCAGACATCACCAGATCGTCGGACAGATCCAGTGTGGTTCCCTGATCGGTAGGAAACATCGACAGCAATGCTTTGGCCGATGACCCCGATCCATCCGCAGGAGGTGGGCAATCTTTTTGTACGTAGCGCCAGAAGGCTTCTTCCAGTTCCATCAGATGACAGATCATGTCTTCGTTGCGGTGGATGCGGTGGATCTGTACCTCCTGGCCTCCAAGCAAGACGGCCACATCGGCTGCTTGCTTGCCTGTCACGGCCAACTGATGAAGCACCTGCAACTGGACATACTCGGGAACACCGTCACTCCACATACGCGATCCTTGAATGCCGGCTGTTTTGCACTCAAGGATCTGAGCGTCTGATGCACCGATGACTTCTCGATCGATGTTGGCCAGCATCCAAGGTTTGTCCGGGTGTTGCAGGACCGCGTTGACACGTCGCACCCGGTGGCCTGTTCGCTTGGTGTAGTGCGCTGCTACCAGCGGTTCAAGAAGGGTGCCCCAGTACAGCGGACCGTCTTCAGGCATCTCGCTGAGACTGGGTTTTGCATGGCTCGAATCGGCTTGCTTGGTGCCCGAGGTGACCCGGCCTGTTTTTTCAAGCCATAGCTGAAGAGGTGATTTGTACGGATGGAGCCCGACCGCTGCAGCGGCGTCGGAGCTGCCGATACCTTGTTGGCGAACCTGAAGCCATTCTTCCCTTGGGAGTTGCTGGGTTTTGACAAGCTTGAGGGCAGGCCTTGCACGGGCAGGGCGAATTTTGGGGGCGGGTACAGACATGAGAGAGATCCTCCAGAGTGAAATTGAATCCGGCACAGCCGTGTGCACGAGATGTCAGGGACTGACAAAAGGAAACCCAGAAAAGGAAAAAAGCCCTTTCGGGCCAGTGAACGAGAACTCCCCATCCGGTGCTGACTTGCCGGATGGGGCTCTATGACGCCGATTTACGCAGATGGGCGGATTCACCTCACCAGTTGCAGCGCCTGGTCAAGTGCTCGCTGCTTGATGGCTGCACCATGACCGAACCAGGCACTGTCAAGCCGGTACTCGGCATTGCGCGCTCGACGCTCGTGATCGATGTACTCCGTCACGGCGCACAGCATTCCCCAGGCCGTGTTTTGTGAAGCCGACATCTCCGCTCCGCGCCCATTCCCCTCGAAGAGGGCTTGCACCTTCTTCAGAGCACGCTCATTGGTCAGGCGTGCGTTCGCGTCGGTTTTCTGATCGGGTTGGCACAGCACTTTGAGGAAGTAGTTCATCGACTCGTGTGTCTTGACCTTGCGTTCGGCCAGCGTCTTCATCTGATACATGAAGCTGTCCCACTGCGTCACGGCGACACCCAACTGCTGCTTGACAGCCTGGGCATCGAAGCTGGTGCTGTGCGGTACCTTGATCGCCTGGGCTGCACCATTGAGTGCGACCGCCAGTGTGTTGTTGCACACCACACGCACCGAGGTGGGGGTGGCGGTGGTCGCCAGCGTTCCGTCGCACGATGTGGCCAGCAGCAAATAGCCTTTGACCAGGTCATTGCCCTTGAGCACGGTTTCCTTGCCCGTGCGAGCCAGAGCCCAGAACTTGCGGCCGCCTTTGAGAACACCGGCCGTCTCCAGCTCGAAGCCGGACACTTCTGTGAGATCGCGGTAGAACTCGAGCACTTCTTTTGGCTGGACCACTTGATACCGGTCGCTGACCACAGACAGCGGTGTTTTGGTATCGCTGCGGTACAGCACCTTCTGCTCATCGAAGGACATGATTGAACCCAGAGTGCCGACCTCTTGCGCCATGTAGCGCACGGGGGTCTGGCAGATGGACCAGTTCATGCCGGCTTTCTCAGCCCAGACGTCGATAGATTGCTTGGGTGGCAACTGGTTGCCCAGTTCGTGCCAGGGGGCCTCGCCGGAGTAGGCCATGGAGTGAATTTGGTGAGCCATGAGGAAAAATCCTTTCTGAAAGGGAGGGGGTTAAGAGGAAGCAGGGCAGCTAGGCCCAGAAACGAAAAAGACCTCCAAAGAGGCCTGTGGTGGGTCGAGAGTGGTGACGAGAACGGCGCGGAAAGCCAAGGGTGGTGAAGTGCTTACATCTCGGGAGAGATCGAGGGTTCATCGTCCATGCCAGACCACCCGTCACGTTGAGGATCGGGATGGTCAAGTTGCGAGCGGCTGCCTATACCGAAGCTGAAACCGCAGGAATGGCAAGACCAGCGTTGGAACACGGTGTCATCCAATGCCTGACCCAGTGATGCCCCGATGTGGCAGCCCGAGGTGCAGCTGACCAGTGCTCCGATCAGGGCGCCTGCCACGGTTTGCGCGACCTGCCAGCCACTACTGTCCGCGTCCGATGCGAAGGCGCCGCCAAGGCCGCCTGAGATCGCTCCTGATGTCGCGCCGGCCATAGCCCCCAGTGCACCGCCGACACGTCGGGCGATGTACCGGGGGGCTGTATCAGGTGAGTGGCAGAGGGGACAGGAGGTGTCCGGGTGCATGGAGGGATGCGAGAACGTACGCATGGGTGATGGACGGGTTACGTGTCCTGATGCTCATCTGCGCTAGCTGCATGTCGGGCCGGTGGTGAGGCGTCGGGTGCGGCCCTGAGCATGCACAGGCTGGCGTTCCACAGATAAGCCGAGATTGCGCCCAGGGCAAAGACCAAAACAAAAGCAGTTAGGTGATCCAGTGGGGATGGGACGTCTTGCATGGTGATGAACTCCTTGTTCAGGGGGAGGTTGGGGGAAATCGGATGAGGAAAATGAAAGGCCCCTTTCGGGGCCTGTGGGTGAAAACATCGGGAAAGAGTTGCCACGGAAGTGGCCTGGGTTGGTTCATGGTCGTGATATATGCCTGAGATTTTTTTGAATCAAGCAGTGTGTTTGGTGGGCTGGTGAGGGGTGTTTTTTACGCACTCCCTCAATGAGTGCATGATGGAAACGTTGTGCGGTACTTTGTCTTTCCCAAGGCTCGAAAAGCAGGTTCGCCCATAGCGACTTTTGACGACACAGATGTTTGGTGTACTTGCTATCGGGTATGGGAAGGAACTGCCCATCATGAGGTTTATGACTTCCTCCCGATCATCTTCGTTGACTTGCTGTCCAGGAACGTACTTGTGCAGGATGTCCCGGAAGTAGAGGCGAGCTTGGTTGATGCTTCGGAAGTGCTTTTGCTCGATTTGGACTGGGATACTGGCTGGCATGATTGGCTCCAATGCTGGTGTGGATGATTTGTGAGTGTTTACAGATATATGTAAATCACTCATAGCATTGGGCCTGCTGAGTTAGTCGGCCCTTGCCCCGGTGCACGATGTGCACGCTGGTCAAGTAGGCATCTACCCCCCCCGGTAGCCCAGGTGGACAGCACTCAAGAGAGTCACCACGCTTGACAGAGTAGTGTTTGTTTCGGCACGTACGTCCAGGGCCTTGGTGGCTAGCCGCAGGGCGGCGATGCGATTGAGTTGAGTAACTCACGCAACCATGCTGCTCAGGGCTTGGACGCGCACTTTGGCCAAATCGACGAGATAGTTATGTCGCCACGGCACAAGTTGACACCGATGTCTGTAGTCGGTGTTCTGCTGAGCGCGGGCAAGGTACCCGGCACAAACGTCGGACTTGTAGCTTCAATCTCGGACCACATCGATAGGCGACGCTGCTTGCGGACGCGGTTGGCGTCTATGCCATGCGAGGGTGTCACGGAGTCTACCGATGCACCGGGCTGTGCCACACTTGGCAAATGCTATTCCTAGCCATCTCGGGACGGATCAGCCAAGCTGTTCGAGAACAACTGCTCTACGTTCCTCGACAGCGCCTCGTTTTCTGACTCCGGAAAGCCGCAGCTCTGAAAAATGAAGTTCACAGCGGAGAACGCTCGCTCCATAAATCGTTGCAAGCCCGCCGGGTCAATGTGTGCCAAGCCAGGCGCGACTTCCACTGTCGAAGACAAACAGGCTGCCACCAACATGATCGACTCATCCACCTGATTGAGAAAGAACAACCAGAACGGCCAATGCTCGTCAATGGACCGCAGGTAACGTCTGACTTCGGGGATCTCGAATAACTCACGCGGATCCGCGTCATACCCACTGATCCTCAACGACAGTCGCCCTTTGTTGGACCAGATACGCTGAGGGTTGTCGGTGGGCACCAGAGATCGGAGAAAGTCCAGCGAGCTCTGCGTATCCTCAGCCTCAACTTGTTGGCGCGTGATGATAAAGAAGACTGGGTCCGTGATGCCTGGTCGCAAATCAAAGAACCAGCCCTCAGAGCCAATCGCAGCTTGGCGGGTAGCAGCAGTTTCGCCTGTGGGCTCGGAACCATCGTCTAGGCTGGCGTCTTCGTCTTCGTCTTCGTCTTCGTCTTCGTCTTCTTCGTCCAGTTCGTCGTAGCCATCCTCATGACGAGCAAGAAACCGTTCGATTCTTTGATTGGAGAAGTCAGCCGCAGTAGCCAACAGTTTGTCCTTCAACATGTCGATGATGGCATCCATGTCCACCGGAACCTCTGCCGCACTTTCTTCATCAGCGTGGTGATCTGCGATGTAGTCCCATCCTGGATTGGTCACCGCCCACAATGCCATGCGCGCAGCTGGAGTTAACGATTCGGTATGGCCTGCCAACAGGCTCTCCATCGTTTCGACATAGGTGTCCCAAAAGAAAGACTGCTCGCCTTGCACCTGCACGCAGACCTCTTCCCAGACGTTCTTCAGTCCTGAATCGCCGGACAGCATCTCGGCAGAATCCATTTTCTGCAGGGCGTCAATAACGTCTTGATTCAGCTTTTCTGCCAACTGCTCAGCCCAAGCTGCGACGATGTTCTGCTCAATACGCATGGCGGTCTGCCGTCAGGCCAAATCAGCCTGGCGCTTCAGCAGGTCGTCGAACGTGCGTTCCAGTCCTGGATCTACCCCACGCAGGCCGTTGACCACACGGGCTGCCCAGTCAAAGTACGCTCGCTTTCGATCAGCACCCCAATCTGCCGGTGGCGATGCAAGGATATCCCGCAGGTTGCAAATCTTGTCGGCGAGCTTGACCAGCTTGGCTTCGGGAGAAATGTGTGGCGCGTGCCGAACCTGCTCCTCTTTTCGAACCGCCTTGTCCAAGCTCTTGTCATCGGTCACCTCGAGCACGATAGAAGCGACCTTCGATCCGAAGTGGGTTGAGAGTTCATCTGCGGTGGTGTTGGTGTCCTCGATGGTGTCGTGCAGCAGCGCCGCACAGATCACATCAGGGTTGTCAATGCCGCCCTCCGTGGCCAGTACATTGGCAAGAGCCAGGGGGTGGTTGATGTACGGAGATGCATCGGCATCTTTACGCCGCTGGTTCTTGTGCTTTTCTGAGGCGAACTGCGCGGCTTTCACTATGGCTGCAATGCTCATGCTTGGTCCTTTCGTTAGAAATCAATGTCGATCTTGAGGGCCTCACTCCACTGGTTCCAGCCCACTGGAACTCCCTTTTCCTGGCGAGTCTGCAGAGCCTTCATTACCCGGGTTCTGAAATCCGGGTGAACGCTCAGCGGCGCCAGCTGCGTCCTTGGGTACATGTCAAGTTGCTTGAGGGCGGCGCGCCATGTCACCACCCACGGTCGCTCGATTAATTCCACATCGTCCTCCTCTTCGAGCAGATCGACGGCTGTGGATTCGACCCGAAACGCCCAGCGTGCCGGCGACTCCATTCCGTAGAGCAACACAGAGCCACTTCCAGCGCCGGCGCGAGTCCGGAGGCTTCTTCGACGAGGACGGCAAGGTCAAGCCAGAATGGCAGAACCCCATGAGTTGATCTGGAGAGCAGGCTGCCACACAGCGACCGTGGGATGTCACAGGTTGGGTGGGGAAGGGCTCTCGTATGTGATCTCCTTGCTATCGACGGACCGACTCAGAAAAGACCAGGGTTTGGACGAGTGGCAAACCCGTACCGTCAAAATGGACCGTACACTGATTATTCATAGAACGCTGTGACAAGATAGCCCCACTCGCTGGCCTACTCAAAGTAAATATCTCCATCAAGCGAGTACTTCGTAAGGTCTGCGTTTTTCAGCGACCTATGTTGCACCTTCTCTCTTAATAGCCTTGATAACGAATGTCTGTGGGGCGCGTCCTGGTACTCTGAGCACAACAGTCTCTCCCACGGTGGCACCCATGAGGACCTCTCCCAATGGAGTGTTGTGGGCGACCAGTCCCGTTCCGAGGTCGGTTTGTCGCGCAGTGACCCGTACACGAACATCTTGTTCAGGTGACTCTTCATATGCAAAAGTCACCAAATCTCCTATCTCGATTTCAAGGTCCTCTTCGTCCTCATCGAAAACCAGTGTGTCGGATCCAGCTTCTTTAAAAAGAAGCTCTGTTTGGTTAGGTGAGGGAGCCACAGTCTCAGTAGCTCCTGCGGGTTTTGACACGGCTTCGTGAGCACTGAGGACGGAAGTGTCTTCAGTCACAGATTCATCAAGAGATTTAGCCTCCAGCTCCTTAAGAAACTGAAGCATGCGATGAGTCTCGGCAAGTGGATTGCGGAACCAGTCGGTTGACCAAATGCGCCAAATCTTGTCCCTCCAGCCAAGGCTCTCAAGAATCTCTTGCCTGATGCGGTCTCTGTCTCTGACCGAAACACCTGAGTGATAAGAAGCACCATCACACTCGACCGCCGCAAGATATCCGGACAAGTAACGAGGATGGCGAACGGCAAGGTCGATTCGGAAGCCTGCGACGCCAAGCTGGGGCGTCACTTCATAGCCCTTGCTGCGAAGCACATCCATGACTGCAATTTCAAAGTCACTATCTGGAGGGAGTCCCGTGTGCTTGTCAACTGGCAGTACCCCATCACGAGCGAACTCAAGGTAGTTGCGTAAAGCACGAGAGCCTTCTGGTGTCCGACTATCCGAAACAATGTCTTCAGGGCGCATCGAGCTGTACACCGCGACAGCTTTACGCGCTCTTGTGAAGAGCACGTTAAGCCTTCGCCACCCGCCTTCGCGACTGATAGGGCCGAAGTTTTGGCGTACGACCTCGGTGTCTTTGGCCTTGCCGAAAGTCGTGGATATCAAGATGCAGTCACGTTCGTCGCCCTGCACGTTCTCCAGATTCTTGACGAACAGTCCCATGCCCTCGGCTTCCCATGTCTCCTTGAAACGAGCCGCTTGTGGGACGTTGCGTAGTCGCTCTTCAAGCAGCTCTGCGACGAGGTCTCGCTGCTTGACGTTTAGCGTCACAATACCCAGAGAATCTTCGGCTCTGTTAAGAATGTGGTCTACGGCAGCGTCAACAATCCGTCGGGCCTCTGCATGATTCATCTGGTTCTCGTAAACCCCTTCCTTTACGTAGTGGTAGCTAAGACCCAAAGCCTTCCCCTTAGGAAAGGGTGAAGGAAACACTACAAGGTTGCCACGATAGAAGTGGTGGTTAGAGAACGCGATGAGTGACTCATGCCTCGACCGATAGTGCCACCGTAGCGTACGAACAGGTTGGAAGTGTGAAATGCATACGTCCAAGATGCTCTCTGCATCAGAGGTGGCCAGTTGCCCCATGCCCTCACTTTCGCCCTCGCTGTCAACCACCGACATACGGGAGAAGAATGACGTTGGCGGCAGCTGTTTGGGGTCACCAACTACAACGAGTTGGGACCCACGCGCAATGGCACCGATAGCCTGTTCAGGCTTGAGCTGAGAAGCTTCGTCCATCACAACGATGTCGAAGTGGAAGCGCCCTGGCTCAAGGAACTGGGCCACCGCCTGAGGGCCCATCATGAAACAGGGTTTGAGCTCCTGGATGGCCTTGCCGGCTCTTCGCATCATTTGTCTGACAGGCACACGTGGACGCTGCTGCGGAATCAAATGTTCAAGCAGCTTCATTTCCGTCTTGTCATCGACGCGCACTCCATGCTGGCCAGCGGGCGGACGACTGCGCTCTCTACATGCTCGTGCAACTTGCAGGCCTCTGAGCTCGATGATTTTCTTGTCTAGCTCTGCAAACTCTCTACGCACAGAGGTATGGCGAGCACCACTGAACTGTTTTAGCGCTGGGACCCTATCGAACACATTCTTCGCGATTGCTGCATAGAAGCGATAGGTGAACGCGTGCACGAGCTTGTCTGGCGAGACGGCACCACGTTCGAGTTGTTGCACGAAACCGTCCAAGCCCAACATTAGTGCTTGCTCACGAGCCGCAACGTACTGGACCCAACCAAGTAACCCACCGAGACTGTCGGCTGCCTTTTGTGTCTTGTCAGCTAGCTCCGCTGCATAGACAGAACTGGCCTTGTTCGTAGGGTCTACCCACAATGCTGGTTCGAACTTTGCGAAGGAAGCCATCGCTGTTCCAAAGTCGATGCTGTCCTGCCAACCCTGGTCGATGCATTCTGTGTACTGCTTTAGAAAAGCGTAGTTCTCAACACATTGCTCAGAAATCAGGACCTTCTCGATGACTTTGGGCAGCCCTGCTTTCTTCACGAGAGAGCCGTAGGTGTGGGCGGCGAGAAGCGGCTCCAGGTCTGTCTGAGAGCCACGGAAGCAAGAGCCAATCAGCGATTTAGCGCCTTCGTTTGCCTCAAGTTCGGCTTCTAGTTTGGGGACAGTTTGACTGGCCTCCAGTGCACGCAAACCTTGCTTTAGCGAGATACCACTCCGCAGGTTTTCCTTGGCGAAGCTGTACCCAGCCAACGCCACTTTTGCGGCGTGTTCCCAGGTCTCAATGCGAAGAGTCCACGCTGGGGAGTCCGCGCTCTTAAGAACACGGGGTTGAGCGTTCTTTAATGTCTCGCTTGCTGAGGAGTGCAGCCTATCAAGCAATGAAACACACTGGAATATTTCAGGTGCTCCGGTTCTAAGCGACTCAAGCACTGAACGCTTTGCTGTCAGTGGGTCAAAAACCACCGGGCGCACGTTGGCTGCTTCAAGACTGACGCGAGAACGTGCAAGCCACTCTGCGACTTGAAGCAGGCCACCAAAGGGAGTTTTCTCAACCTCAAACCAGCTACCAGAAACCTCTTTTAAAGAGTGGTCGCCCTGGAGTTCACTCTTGATGGTTTGGAGCTGAACCAGAAGTTCGAGGTCCTTCAAGCAATCAGCACCTGTCCTGCCGCCCTTGTTGCGGGACAGAATCTTGTGCAACCGCTTGGCTTTACGCCATCTACTTTGAAAAATGCGATACCACGCGTCACCTTCGCGGAATGTGCGGATGGCCTCAGAAAGCTCAGACTCTGAGGGCATAGCATCCAAGTACATCAGAGAGTCTGCTCGGCTTCTTGTAGTCTCAAGCAGTTCGCTCTTGGAGATGGCGTACTTGAGTTTGCTTACCGCAGTCGGCAGGTCAAGCCCAGCATGTCGGAAGTTCAGCGCCTCTAAAGGGGCATCGTTAGCAACTTCCGCAGCAATTTTTAGCGCGGCGATTTCACTGACTTGCTCAGTAAGCGGAATCCCGGCAGCTGAGGCTGCTTGACGCAGCTTTCTAAGAGCGTCTTCAGCCGCCCTGGCTGCTTCCGAGAAGCGTTTGTGCGTGTGCTCAAGGCTGGGCCACAACGCTTCCTCCAGACCAAAAATTCTTGCTTCCTCGACGCGCTGTTTGGCTGACTCTAGCGTGTTGACATCGACTGGCTGAGCCTTGAAAAGACACAGGGTAATTTGCTTGTTTAGGTCAGCTATCTGAGAAAGCTGAGTCTGAATGCTCTGCAAGGTAGCCAGACTCCTGTGCCCCGTCGGGTCATCGCCTGGGAACAGTCTTGGCAGACTGCCGAAGTCGACTTCCTCTGCTCTGGCTGGGGCGATGTTGTCGAGGACAGTCAGCAGGTTCTCTGCCCCTTTTGCACTCATGTTGAGTTGTCCACCGCCCAAGAGGTCAGAGGCAGCCTTGATAGCTTCGGAGAAAGTCTTGAATCGGCTTGCGTACTCTCTAAGGACACGTTGAACCGCTAAGTCTTGCTCTGGAGAAAGCTCTTTAGGAAAGAACCCCCAAAGCGGGCTCTCTGGTCCGTAGGACCCAATCAAACCAAGTTGTGTGGCGAGCTGCCGAAGGCGGTCACATATGTCTGCAAACTGAATTTGACTCGTCCGTGGGGCAGCAAAGTAGTCCAACTCCTGCACTGCTTCTGCAGACGGTCCTGCCTGTAGGCGATGTCTCTCTGCACGCCACATCACTTGGTGTAGCGTGAGGTCCAGTTCGTTTCCGACCTTGGTGTTTATCAGGTCTGCGTAGGCCTTGAGTTCCTTTCGCTTCTCTTCATGACGTGCAAGAAGGTCAGGGAGTTCGTTCGCCTGTGCGACGCGCATGCTTAGTCGGGCGGCAATGTCCTCCAGCACACGCTTCTTGTTCGTCTTGTTACTGTGCAGTTCTAGGATGAATGGGGACAGGCCTGCTTGGTTTAGTCGAGACTTCACGACTTCCAGTGCAGCCAGTTTCTCGGCAACAAACAGGACCTTCTTCCCAGCCTGTATAGCTGCCGCTATCAGGTTTGTGATGGTCTGAGATTTGCCTGTGCCTGGAGGCCCCTCGATGACGCGACTGTGGCCTTCAATGACATCTATGAGAGCACTGTGCTGCGAACTGTCGGCGTCAAAGATAAGAGGCAAGTCGCCCTTGGGGTGCTCGTCAATAGGGTATTCGCTCGCGTACTGAGTATCCCCATTGGAGGGCTTACCTTCAAACACTTGCTTGACCAGTGGATGCTCTAGCAGTGAGTTGAAAAGTCCCTCTTGCTGCCACTTGCTAGGGTCTAAATCACGGACCAGAAGCATGTTCGTGAACGACAGCAGTGTCAGTGAAAGCATCGGCTTGACGCTCCACCCGGGCTGACGTTCCACGGCCTTGGCGACTCGCTTGAGGTAAGCCTCCGCGGACTCATCTCCCTCTGGGTCGAACTCTGGTAGGTTGAAACCAAAGTCCCGCCTGAGCTTCTCCCGCAGTGACAAGTTGTCCGATAGCTCTTCTCCCGTATAACTCAGGTAGAAGTTGGAATACTGCCCTTCGTCCACCTTGGACATCACCACCGGTACGCAAAGCAGCGGAGCCTGGTACAGCTTCTCGCTGGCGGGCTTCTCCGGATACTCCAGAAAACCTGCTACCAAGTAGAGCATGTTGGCGCCAGTTTCCTCGATGGCCAGCTTGGCCTCACGTTCAAGCTTACGGCAGTGCTTGCCCAGGTCTTCAGGGAAATAGAGGGTCCGCAAGTCTGTCGCGCTGATGGGATGGGCTAGTCGCTCTGTCCCGGCTTTAGGCTCTGTCAGCAAATAGCTTGTTGATATCCCGAGGCGGTTGGCCCACTCCTTTGGTTCGGGCCTGGCAAGCCGACCATTCTTATGGACCCATTCACTTCTCTCAGGGTCAGGCAGCGGAGTGATGGCGACTCGGTTGCCCTGGTCAACAAGCCGCTTGAATGCACCGTCGATGGTGCTGTGCACAAACTGCAGAGACTTACCAGGGCTGTGCTTGAAATTGACCAAACGATTTCGTCCGGTCATATCAAGCAAACGCAGGCGCAACTCGTTGAGTGCTACCTCAATAGGTACTTTGCCTGAGAAGAGACCTGAGGGCTCTATCTGCTCAACGGATTTTTCGGTTTCTAGAATCCCTGACATTTAGTCGGCGCTTTCATTTTTGAGTTGTTCTATGCGTTAGCTGGTGGAAACCACGTTTTAACGATACATCAGTTGCAGTTTCAAATTGCCTTGGAGGCATTAAGTGTGAGTTGACCTGCTGTAAATTTCATAGAACCTCTCGCTCGGTGAAAGACAAAACGGCTAGGGAAAAATAAAAACCCTTGACGCCTGATGCTTGAGGTGCATCAGGCGTCAAGCTTGTACAGTACGCTGCTCTTGCGTAGACACAAGAGACTTGCATGGTTTTACAGGCCTGGCAGCTGTCCAGCTAGGGGTGGTTTAGGTCGGTGGATACTTCATTCGTCATCGAATTGAACCCCGTCCTCTACTTCGTCAAACTCTTTTCCTAGCAGGTCCCATCCAATTTCAGTTTCTGTGATTGGGATAATTTTTTGTTGCTGCATCCCTCCGAAGCTGATGGAGGATGATGTTGTGACCAATGCCAATGCAACAACAGGCCTTCTGTCCTTGAAGGTCACTAGCTTTGGAGGGGCGGATGTAATCGAGGTGACGCTGATGACATAGTCGCCCGAAGTGGATTTTGGTGTACTCATGATGTGCTCCTGTTTGGTTTGAGAATAGTTACTTCAATGCCTGGATTGGTTGTGAGATTCAATATTGTTGAGGGGGGAAACCAGATTTGAACTTCTTGAAAAATACTAGGCCACCGCACGTTCACGAATGTCTACCAAAACCTGAACAATCGCTGTCACCTTTGCCGGTGGAAACACCCCCAAAGGTCCGTGTGCGCTGACATCCGTGAACGGGGACTCGAACAAGCGCCCTGGCTCCATCACTCCGGTCTGAATCAGTTCCTCAACGATGAGGTTGATGAATTCCACTTGGTTGGCGGTAGCAGTGCTGCCTTGCAAGAACTCGCTGAACGCATGCATGGCTGCTTCACGGTCCAGGCCGACCAGGGAGCGAATGAACAGGCCGAGCCCTTTACTCTTTTCCTTGGCCTCCGCAATCAGCGCTTGGTTTCCGCCCGCCTGCAGCAGCATCTTCTCCAGTTCACCCAGGTCCATAGCCGTCAAAGGCTGGTTGCGTCGCAAGCGCTGCAGGGCCAGATGCGATTCGTGCTCCTTCAGGAACACCCTCGCCTTTTCCTTGAACTTGGCCATGTTCAGACCGGCAGTCACTTGGGGCAGGTCGATAGGGGTCAACTCGCCAATGGCGTCTTCAAAGTCCGTGTAGACGACCCATTTCTGCCCTTTGGGGATGAGCTTGACCAGTGCACGCAGCCGCCTTCGGACCAATTCCAGCATAGGCACCGTGATGTCCTCCCACCACTCGTCACTGGCTACCGCCTGTATCAGCACCATCTCCGACTTGATGGCGGGGATGGCCATCTGCTCTTCGAGGGCGCTGGCAATCTTCTGTGCTTTGTCTTTGAGGCTGGCGAAGTCAGCTCCGGCCTGCAGCACCGACAACTGGATGCGCAGCATCAACATGTCAAAGCGCTTTGCCTCTTCGTCATCATCGACCAACGCCGTGGGCAAACCCGCAATCTGTGTTTCCAGCTCATGCTTGGCTTCGGCAGATAGCGATTGCCAAGCATCCGCTTTGGCGTAGCGCTCCACATATTGCCGCTTTGGCCGAACAATGAAGTTGTCTAGATTCATCGCGGCCACTTGCTCATGCAGCAGACCAGCGGTTGCTTCCCGGACGTCCTTTAGCGTGAGGCTCGTGTCCCATGGCTTGGGCGCCACGTCACCTGCAGGCTTGTCGGGCGTGGAGCCGTCGGATATCCGGGCATCCAGCTCGGCCACCATCTCCAGGCGTGCCTTGAACACGCGTGTGCTCAGTGGTTCTGACCCAGGCCCTTCTTTGAAGTCCGCGTTCTGGCTGAAGAACTCAAGGTTCTGACAGTAGTCGAAGATGAAAAAGTTCTTCTTGTTTTCGCCAGGCCCGAACAGGTCTGGCCTCAAACGCGTGCCGCGCCCGACCATCTGCCAGAACTTGGTCTTGCTGCGCACCACCTTGAAGAACACCAGGTTCACCACTTCCGGCACGTCGATGCCTGTGTCCAGCATGTCCACCGAAATGGCGAGGTGTGGCGCCTTCTCTGGCTTAGAGAAGTCGTCAATCAAACTCTGGGCGTACTCCGTCTTGTAGGTCACCACCCGAGCAAATGCACCTTTGTAGTGGGGGTAGTTGGCGTCGAACCGTTGAGCGATGTAGTCGGCGTGGGAGTTGTTCTTCGCGAAGATGATGGTCTTGCCCAGCCGGTCGCCACCGGCCACCTTCTGGCCGTGCACCATCAGGGTGGCCAGCACCTTGTCCACTGTGTCTTCGTTGAAGAGCCACTTGTTCATGGCCTCGGCGTTCACCTCGTCGGGCACGTTGCCTTCGTCATCCCACTCCAGCTCGTCCCACTGGGCTTTTTCTTCCTCGGACAGGTCGGCATATCGGATGCCCTCGCGCTGAAACTTCAGCGGCACCGAGATGGCCACCGGCGGGACCAGGTGGCCATCTGCCACAGCGTCGTCCAAGCCATAAGCGTCGGTCGGCACACCGTCTTCTAGACCGAACAGGCCATAAGTGTTGTGGTCGATTTCGTCTTTCGGTGTCGCGGTCAAGCCGACCAAGAGCGAGTCGAAGTAATTGAAGATGGCCCCGTACTTCTGGTAGACAGAACGGTGCGCTTCATCGATGACGATAAGGTCAAAGTGGCCCACACCGAAACGGCGCTGCCCACTCGCTACATCGTCAATCAAACCCATCATGGTGGGATAGGTAGAGACAAACACTCGGCCGTCGGTGTGCTTGTCGGTGACCAGATTCACCGGTGATGCATCGGGCAGGTGAGTCTTGAAGGCGTTAACCGCCTGGTTAACCAAGGCCACTCGGTCTGCGAGAAACAATACTCGCTTGGCCCAGTTGCTCTCCATGAGCACCTTAACCAGTGCGATGACCGTACGGGTCTTACCCGAGCCTGTGGCCATCACCAACAACGCGCGGCGCTGGCGGTCAACTTCGAAATGATGGCCAACCTTGCGCACAGCGCGTGTCTGGTAATAACGCTCCACGATGGACGAATCAATCACCACCTCGGCTGGACTCTTACGGCTACTGCGCCGTTGGACGGCCAGTTCCAGCTCGTCCTTCTTATAGAAGCCCTGCACCGAACGCGGCGGGTAAGCGGTGTCGTCCCACAGCCAATGCTCGTAGCCGTTGGAATAGAAGATGACTGGGCGCTGGCCGTACCTCTGCTCCAGGCAGTCGGCATAGAGCTTCGCCTGCTGTTGCCCGACGCTTGGACTTTTGGTTGTGCGCTTAGCTTCTATCAAGGCCAGTGGCTTGCCGTCGTCTCCCCAGAGCACATAGTCGACATAGCCCTTGCCCTCGTTGTTGGGCATGCCCGTGACTTCCACTTCGAAGTTCACCGCCGGATTCAGGTTCCAGCCCGCTTCCTTGAGCAGTACATCAATGAACGCCTTGCGGGTCTCGGCCTCGGAGTAGTCGTGGGTGTCGGGTATCGCTGCGCTGGCCTTCTTGGCGGCGGCGACTTCTTCCTGGAGCTTCTTGAGCTCATCTGACAGGGCCGCCTTGTCCTTCAAGGCCGCGGCCAGCTTTTCGTCGCGTTCCTTGAGGCTGCTTTCCAGCTTCTGCAGCTGTTCAGCAGATTGCCGCGCAACAACCGTCGCCACTGGCAGCAAGCTGACGGAAAAACCCAGGCCCGGCGCGGGGCGCTGGGTGCGACCATAGGTGCGAGCGAGCCAGAAACAAAAATGGAACAGCTCCCGGATGGCGTTGACCGCATCGGTCGGGGCTACCTTGCGTGTGCTGTGGACGGCGAGATTCCCAAGGTCCTTGATGAGCCGGGCCTTGGTGAACAGTGCGTCACCTATCGTGGCCTTGAAGCTGGGCTCATGGATGAAGGCGCTCAGGTTGTCCTGATAGGGGCGTCGCAGAGAGGTGTCGTGCGCGTACATCCATGCAACCGCCAGCTCCAGCGTGCGGCGCGTGTAAAAGCAGGCTGCGCGGGCATCGGCGTTCGCCAGTCCCTCAGCCTTGGTGGCGGCTTCGAAAAGCGGGGACCATTCGGACTGAAGGAAGGCGAAGTTGCTCATGTGCCTGATTTCTCCCTGATGAACGCATTCATTCTGTGTGCCAGCGCTTCTCGCCGCAGTTTGAGGAAGTCGCGGTAGCGGTCGGTGCTCCACAAGGTCTCGTCGACGGGCACGCAATGGCTCTGCAGGGCTTCCTCCCCCTGCTTGGCCACCACCTCGCGCAGGTAGTTCACAGCCTCTTTGTTGCTGATGCGCCGATTGGTCTGGCCGGTGATGAAGACCATGTTAGCGATTTCGTTGATTTCGCCGGTCTCGTAGCCCTTGCCGATGGGGATGTTCTGCTGCTGCATGCTTACAGCGCTTCGTGGAAGGCTCGATGTTGTACAGACTGAAAGAGGGCTTTCGTTTGTGATTCGCTCTCTGCCAGTCGCGCTTTGACCTCGCGCACGGCACGCACACGGTGAGCGAACTCTCGCTGCAGCTCCAGCGGAGGGCAAATCAGCTGAGTCTCGCAAATCTGCTTGATGTTGAGAGTTGGCTGGCTGACTGTTCGTAGCTCTTGGGTGAAGTAGCGCTGGACTGCACGCGTGCCTAGCTGAGCAGCAATGAACTCCCTGTCAGCCCTTTCGCCTATCCGGATTCGCGCCACCGCCCGCGCTATGTTGAAGCCGCGTTCTCGCTGGCTCGCTAGCGCAACGACACCCACAGAGCCCACACAACTCACCAGAATCTCATCCCCCTTCAGACGGGACCGCTGATACGCCAGCTCAACCTGCGGCGCGATGCGCTTGAGAGCATCGTGTTGGACTTCGCCAGCCACGAGGTCGCTGACCCGAACAAGGGGGACGCCATTCTCAACATCTTCTCCGGGTTGAACAACTCCGTAGTTGATGGAGTCACCTTCAACGACCAGTTCATCCAGTCGCCTGCGCTCCCAGCCTTTGGGGTTAGCTGAGGGGTCCCCAAACATCTCCAGAAAAATCGACTGCGCGAGGCGGTCGAGTTGGACCAAGGCCTCGCGGCGCTTGGTGCGCAGGGCGTCAGCTTTGTCGAGGATGGCGGCGATGCGGCGTTGTTCGTGGATTGGAGGCAGCGGGACCTGATACTTCCAGAACTCGCTCATCACCATTCGCGGCATCTTGGCGCCAGCTACGACAGTGTTTGCAAAGCTCAAGAACTCGGCTGACCTCAGAAAGTAGGCGATGTATGAAGGCACAGCCTTCTGGGGCATGCAGCGCAGCGGCACAAGCTCTGTCGTGGCAAAGCCCGGTTCATCGGCAACAACCACCTTGTTCAGATATGGCCGAAGTTTCGAGTACAGGACCGTTCCAGCCGCGAATGGATACGTCGATGGGCCAAGGTCAAATTGAGGTATTCGAACGCGCTCCAAGACGCGACCAGTATCGGGCTCTATCTGGTCCAGGTTGAGATTCCAGACGAGCACATCAGATTCGCTCCGTTGAGGTCGCTCTTCAACCACCAAGTCTCCCAGTGGAACGCGAGGCCAGCTGCTCACTTCAGCATCCCCTCTAGTTCCGCCATCCCAGCCTGAATCTCCGCATCCAACTTCTTCAGCTTCGCCAGGATGGCCGTCGGCGATTCATGCGCCACAGCCTCGTGCACCACCTCTTTGTAGCGGTTCAGACTCAGATCGTAGCCCTGTGCGGCAATGTCGGCCTTGGGCACGCAGAAACTCTGTGCTGTGCGCGGTCGAATCTTCTCGTTGCCGTCTCGCTGTGCCCAGCGCGCAAGCGCATCGGGCAGATTGTTCTTGGCATGTTCAGCCGTCGTGAGCGCTGAGGCCGGCGTCGGGCCGAGCTTGGACTCGTCGAGCAGCGGCTGGCGCTTGTCGTCCAGGCTCCAGCCGTCGACCTGCATGTCGTAGAACCACACGTGGTCGGTGCCACCGGAGTTGGTCTTAGTGAACAGCAGGATGGCGGTGGACACGCCGGCGTAGGGCTTGAAGGCGCCGGCCGGCAGTGAGACCACGCCGTCGAGCTTGTGGTCTTCCACCAGCATCCGGCGCAACTCCTTGTGGGCCTTGCTGCTGCCAAAGAGCACACCGTCTGGAACGACCACCGCCGCGCGGCCGCCCGGCTTGAGCAGCCGCAGGAACAGCGCCAGAAACAGCAGCTCGGTCTTCTTCGTCTTGACGATGGCCAGCAGGTCCTTGGCCGTGTTCTCGTAGTCCAGGTTGCCGGCAAAGGGTGGGTTGGCCAGGATGAGGCTGTACTTCTCCTCGTCGCTCGCGTGGTCCTGTGCCAGTGAGTCCTTGTAGCGAATGTCGGGGTTTTCGACGCCGTGCAAAGCCATGTTCATGCTGCCGATGCGCAGCATGGTGTTGTCGAAGTCATAGCCATGGAACATGCCATGGTGGAAATGCGCGCGAGCCGAACCGTCGTTGAACAGCTCAGGGTGTTGTTCGCGGAGGTACTCGCCGGCTGCGACCAGAAAGCCGCAGGTACCGCTGGCAGGGTCACAAATCACGTCCTTGGGCGTCGGCGCTGTCAGCGCCACCATGAGCTTGATGATGTGTCGCGGCGTGCGGAACTGGCCGTTTTGACCGGCCGCCGCAATCTTGCCCAGCATGTACTCGTAGAGGTCGCCCTTGGTGTCCCGGTCCTCCATAGGTACGTGGTCCAGCATGTCCACCACCTTGGACAGCAGACCCGGGGTGGGAATCGTGAACCGCGCATCTTTCATGTGCTGGCTGTAAGTGGAGCCATCACCCCCCATCTCGCGCAGGAAGGGGAAGACGTGTTCACCCACCACTTGGTACATCTCGGCGGGCGCGAAGTTCTTGAAGCGTGACCAACGCAGGTCATCGAAGGGGCGCCCCTTGGCGTCCTTGCCCGCCGGGAAGACCCGACGAGTCATCGGAATCTTCAGCAGCTGTGACTTGCTCTCTTCCAGCGTGTGCGCGTCATCTAGACGGCGGATGAACAGGAGGTAGGTAATTTGCTCCAGTACCTCCATCGGGTTAGAGATGCCGCCGGACCAGAAGGCGTTCCAGATAGAGTCGACTTGGTTACGGATTTCGCCTGTGAGCATGCATATCCCTGCGTTCGTGTTGACCCGGGACGACGCTGACATCCCGATGTTTGTCAGCAATGGTAACGAACTGGGCTGCTGCCGGTTTCAAAGACACCTTGTTAAGGTGGAAGATGAAACCGGCAGCAGCCCATTGATGGGAAACCAACCCTCCCTTGCTAGGCTGGCTACCGACCGATGCCCAGCGATCGCTGCATCCAGGCTGCCATGGGTCTGTCGGATGCGAGCACTTGTTCGATGGACGCTCGGGCTTGTTGAGTTTGCTGGGTTGCCGCTGCTGCCTCGATGGCGTATCGGTGGGCCTCCAGTACGTCCAGGCCAGTGAGTTCGTAGCCGTGGCCCATCGACATCCAGTGCAAAGAGGCCAGCGCACATTGCATGGCGAAGTCTGGTTGCGTCTTCAGGTGGTCACGTGCGGCCCGGTTCAGGGTCTTGGGGTCGCAAGGTGAGGCCCAAGCCAGGCGGGTTGCCTGCTCTAACAGTTTCAGGGTCTTGGCGGTGGCAAACCACTTGCCGGGCTCAGCGGGTGTGGATGCGATCAGGTGGTTCAGCAGCTTGTCTTTGGCGAGTTCCGGGTACTTTTTGGTGAGGGCTCTAAAGGTCGAGAGGTGGGTGTTGGCCTGATTGGCGAGCAGCGCGTACTGGTTGAACGCTGCGGCGCGGCGACCGGCCTTGAGCAGTTCTTCTTCAGCAAAACGGGCGAAGGATGTCTCGCTGGTGGTGCTGCCTGCGCGCTCGCGCAGGTAGGCGATGGCTTTATCGATCTGGCCTCGGCTTGCCAACACTTTGGCGCCCCAGACCAGGTAGGGCCAGATCGGGTGCGGGTCCATGTCCAGCAACTCCAGGATCTGATCGTGCCGCTCGGCTTTGAACAGGGCGCTGTAGCAGAGGGTGGCGCCGGAGAAGAAGGCGTAGGTGCCGCGCTTGCGCTCTCGCAGGACGTTTTTCAGGGTCGGCAGGAGCTGGTCAGCCCAGACGGAGGCCAGTTCTTTTGTAGCGCACAGATCGCCCCAGTGATCACCGAGGGATTCGATGGAGGGGGGATCGTCTTCCTGAATGGCCTCGAACAGGCGGTCCAGCCATTGCTGCCGCACCTTGGTGCTCACGGGTGCTTGGCTGATCAGGGGCGCCAGTTCCTGGACCGCGGCGTAGGTGGCGTTGCCCAGGGCGCCCGAGGAACTGTCAATCTGGCACAGGGCAGGGGAGAGCTTTTCCAGCAGCAGCACGGCACCTTCGGCGGCACGGGCGGGATCGTGGCGGGCCACGGCTCTGATTTCGGTCAGGGCTTCGTTGATGCGGCCGATAGCCAGCTGAGTGCCTTTCCAGCCGAAAGCGCCCCGGCGAAACCGGGTACGGAAGGCCCAGGCAGTGGTTTCAGTTCTGGTAGCAGTGCTCATAACCCGAGAAAGGATTGATAGCTTGTTCCCTGAACAACCTTGCTATCCCGAGATAGGTATCAGTCAACAGGCAGTGAGCATGTGTTCCATGCTCGCGAGAATTCAGACGATGTGCAAAAAGTGCTTCCTCAGCATTAGCTTGCTTGATGAGCACTTGGGACAGCGAAGTGATTGGTCTTGGCGCAATGTCCCTCCACATTCACAGTTAAATGCCAACTCATCGCCATCAAAAGCACGGTAGTCAATCGCTGAACACTTGTCACATTGGCAGAGATGGCCTCTCAGTTCTTGATCC
Organism: Hydrogenophaga bisanensis; assembly: GCF_042665135.1. Lineage (NCBI taxonomy): Bacteria > Pseudomonadati > Pseudomonadota > Betaproteobacteria > Burkholderiales > Comamonadaceae > Hydrogenophaga > Hydrogenophaga bisanensis. The sequence continues at coordinate 267,498 of NZ_JBHTBX010000001.1, read as the reverse complement.
TTCCCAATGAGCACCCAGTCAGAGATTTGAAAGCTATGACGACACAGTGGACAGCTGACGTCAAAGGTCATGTCGATATCCGAGATGTGTACGTCCGGCCACTTGGCTACCACATCCACCAAGGATTTATTTGCTTCATCGTTGGATGGATATTCACTCTTCATTTGGGGTTGATCCTTTAAGTGGGGATTCCTACGGAAAGTTCAGGAATTCACCGCGAGTTCTCAAGAAGGGCGATGCTGCTGAGTATGTTTCGCACATTTTGCCCCAGTTGCCCCCGCTTTTTGCGTTGCATTTGTTCAATTCAATCGCCTTTGCTGGCGGCGTTGGGCCATGTGTGCGTCCCGGCGTACCGCCGTCGGGCTCTGCGGGCTGCGCCCCGTGCCAGGTCGCGGCCATTCGGCTTCGATCCCTGACGCCTCCGGCCAAGGGCAAGCCCCCGGCCTGCGCGCTGCGCTTGCCATTCTCACGCCTGCAGTTGTGGTGGGGCTGGCTTGCTGTTCCCTTCATCCTTGCACACCGTTCTCGCCGTCAAGGTCTGCGCGCCCTGTGGGCGCTGGCGGCCTCTCGGCCGTCTTCGAACCTGTGACCGCTGCGCTGCGGTGTGCCGGTTCCGGTCTCGGGCAATCCCGCCCGATCACCGGAGTTGGTCATGCAGCACGATCTGTTCTCTTCCCTCGATTTCTTCCTGTCGGTGCCCGCTGGTTCGGGCGGCTTGCTCATCCGCGATGTGACCGGGCAGTACCATCCGGCCGAGGCCGACGAGGTGCTGCTGGATTTGGGCTGTTTTCCAGCACATCCGCACCGTGCGAGGTCTTTGTGTGCTGGGCGCGCTGAAAAAAAGAAACCCGGCGCGAAGGCCGGGCAAATTCAAAGTCGCTGTCACACGACTTTTCAGGGAGGAGGGCCGACTGTTCAGGCCGGCCCGGAACCATTATCGATTCAGCTCGCTTGAAACGTCTACGAAAAATTGAGCCTGATGCACAGCAGTGCCCATCATTTGGTGTACTTCACGTCCGCACCACAGGCATGTCTTCCCATCGCGTTGTGTACTGCGGCGTGCGCCGCTCCTGTTTCATCGACCAGCGCCTGCGATCTCCCTCCAGACCGGTACTGCCCAGCAGGACCGTGCCCCGGCCATAGCGGCGGTTGAGCCCATCCAGGGCGCCCATCAACCGGCCTTTGTCCCGTCCCTCTCCAGGCCCTTCTTCCAGCGCCAGTTCACCCTGGTGCACCGAAGCCGGTTGCAACGCCATCAGCATCACCCCGGCCTTGGCGTACAGGAAGTCCGGCTTGTAGATGGAGCGCAGGCCGGTCAGGGCCGCATCGGCGATCAGCGAACTGTCGGCAGTCGGTCTTCGTAACGGCACCACGATGGACCGGCTGTACTGGGGATCAGGCCGGAACGGACTGGTCCGCACAAAGGTCAGCACCTGGTTGGCGAGACCTTCTTGGCGCCGCAACTTCTCGGCCGCCCGGCTGGCGAACTCGCTGACGGCTTCGCTGAGGTCTTTCAGTGCAGTCACCGGGCGACCAAACGACCGGGTGCAAGCGATTTCCTGTTTGTCTGGTGCCGCGTCTTGCAGATCCACACAGGACTGGCCCTGCAGCTCACGCACCGTGCGCTCCAGCACCACCGACCAGCGCTGGCGTATCGTGGCCAGGTCCATGCGGGCGAGATCAAGCACCGTGAGGATGCCACCCTCTTTTAGCTGCGCCGCAATGCGACGGCCCACGCCCCAGACTTCCTCGACCGGTGTGGCCGCCAGCACCGCATCCCGTGCTGTTGGCTCCAGTGCAGCCAGGTTGCAGATTTGTGCCAGTTCGGCGGGGTAACTGCCGGGTTTGCGTTCGGCCGTCTTGGCGATGTGGTTGGCCAGCTTGGCCAGGGTCTTGGTCGGCCCGATGCCGATGCAACAGGGGATGCCCACCCACTGCAACACCCGCTCGCGGATCACCCGGCTGCGTTGGACCAGATCACCCCGGATGCCCGAGAGATCCACAAACGACTCGTCGATGGAATAGATCTCCTGCCGGTGACCGAGCCCGGCCACCAGGCTCATCATGCGGTCGCTCAGGTCTCCGTACAGCGGGAAGTTCGCCGAGAGTGCGACCAGCCCCTGGGATTCCGCCAGATGCCGGATCTTGAACCAGGGCGCCCCCATGGCAATGCCCAGCGCCTTGGCCTCGTTGGAGCGGGCAATCGCACAACCGTCGTTGTTGGAGAGCACCACCACCGGTTTGCCGTTCAGGCTGGGGCGGAACACACGCTCGCAAGAGACGTAGAAATTGTTGCCATCAACCAAGGCATACAGCGGGGAATCCATGCAGCACACGCAACCAGGTTCGCCAGCTTCAGCGCTTGAACTGTTTGATCGCCGCGATCACCACGCCCCACACCTCGACCGTCTGGCCTTCGGTGGGCACGATGTCGGCGAAGGTCGGGTTGGCCGCCTTGAGCTTGAGCCGCCCCCCGCGTTGCCAGAGCTGCTTGCAGGTGAAGTCCCCATCGACCACCGCCACCACAATTTGGCCGTGGCTGGGCTTGATCGCCCGGTCCACCAGCAGCACATCCCCATCGAAGATGCCCGCCTCACGCATGGACTCACCCCGCACCGTCATGCTGTAGGTGGCCTGAGGGTGCTTGATCAGGTGTTCGAGCACGTCGATGCGTTTGGCCTGGAAATCCTCGGCCGGCGACGGAAAACCTGCCCGAATCCGGGACTCAAGTTGGAAGGCGGGAAGGACGCATTCGGCCAAGGGCCTCGGTGGGCTGCAGCTTTCTGACGCCGCACCAGGGAACAGGGGTGACAACGGGGGAGCTTCTACAATACTGGACATAATAACAGTATAGAAGCCAAGCCCATCCCTTGGGGATCGCCTTACAAAAAACCGGCGTGCATCCGCGCATAGGATGGAACCATGTGCAGTCACTACGAAGGCGTGAGGGACTCCTAGGTCTTGCGAAAGGTGTTCCAGGTGGTGCCACCGGCCGACTTAGGCAAAACCGATCTCTGGCCGGGATACCCCGGCCTGCTGATCCGCCGCCCCAGGGGAAAAAGACTCGGGGGATGACGCAGTGCCTGATCGGGAAGCGTTACTGGCCTGTTTGGCCTGGTGCCCCACTGGGCGACCGACCTGAAGATCTGCCGCAGTACCTACAACGCCCGAAGCGAGACGGTGGCCACTAAACCGAGTTTTCGGGAAGCTTGGAAGAGGGCGCAGCACGCATCATCCCGACCCAAGCCATCTATGAATCCGCCTTCAAAAAAGCAATTGTCACTTGAAATTCATAATACCAGGAAAATCAGGGCATGCAATAGCAGTATTGCCCTTTTGCGAGGGGTCTGCGTTTTGAAGGTCGGATTTTTCGATAATCAGTGCCAAGCTTGGATCACACGGCACAAGGCGCAAGGCACTCAGGTAAAGAATTATTTGCGCCGTCCATGCCCGAAACTGCCTGGAAGTCTCGCAGGATGATCCAAAGCATCGACGTAGTTCTTTTTAAAATTATTTTTTTCGGAATTTCGTATCTTTGATACCCTGTCTTTATAAGCAGGTTTTGAGTCGGACGAAAACTTGGCAAAAGTCATTTCCTTGTGCGTATTTGCAACCACTGAAGCTGATTTTAAAACGGACACCTTGACTTTTCCGTTTTCTCTTGACACTTGCACGCTGTGACGCACTCGCAAATAGTTTGCAAGCAAATCCCTGTACTTTGTATCATCAAGCAGGGCCAATAACCTCTCGAAAGGGCCTGTATCGCGGTGGCGATCAAAGTGATCGTCATAATATTGAATCGAGCTTAAAAATTGCTCGGATTTAATCACCTTCTCCCACGAGATGAAGGGCCGAACGACGGGCAAGGATAAGGCTTTAATGAAGTTTCTTGGATCAGTGTCAGTTGTCATGATATTACTCATCAGAACAATCTTGGATTTCGACTCAGTCAAGCGATAAATTTTATCACCCCAGATTACTTAACCATCACCCACTTGTTCTCTGGTACCCCGTATTAACTTGAAGATTGGGCGCTCTATTGCAGCCCTCCAAGATGCCTCATCCGGAATTTGACTTGGGATCATGGCGGCTCGCGATCCGCTAAATAATTGTGAAACCGGGCTCAACTGAGTAAAGCATTGCATCTGCCGCATCCATACAAAGCGCAGAAGCAATCTTGTTCGCCATTGTAGATGCCGTGTTGTTTGGCGATGGCTCGCTATGCCACTGGATTGAGCTAATTGCATCGAAAAATCGGGTGCCAAAATGCATGCGAGCCATGTTCTTGATGGTGTTTGCATCTGGGGTTTTCATTCCGCACAACATCTCCACTAAGCTTTGCGATAGATTTCCATTGGCTTGTTCATTTCCATTGGAAATTTCTGAACCCTGCGATGGTGCATTGTAGGCGGTTAATAGATATCTGGCTAGATCCTCTGAAAATTCGTCAAGTTCGCTTGGTTGCATGCATTCTATCGCGATGTAGTGCCCAAATCCTAAAGCCAGCATATAGTCATAATTCGTGGCTAATGCATTCATGTTCAGAAGAAGAAAATGATTTCCGCCTTCATTCATGCGAATGCTCATGATGTCTGAAAATTTGTGTTCCTGCGTTCCCCAGTATACCGGCACGATCTCAACACCTTCTCTACGAAAGAAATTGATCAGATTTTCCGAATCAAGTCTGTCTGCTGAGGGGATCCCAAAGATAAACTGTTTTGCCTCGATCGATAAAATCTCAGTATCGCAGGCAGAGCTCTTTAGTTGTCGCCGAGTAAAGTAGGATGTGGTTTCTTTGCTTGCACCAAACACCTTGAACTCAAAGTGTCGTAGCGCCTTTATCACTTGAATCTTCTGTGTCACATATTCATCGGATGTTGACAGCTCGTTGGTGTCATGCAAATAAATCGTAGAGCATTCAATATTTCGCATAAGTAAATTTCAATACTTTCTAGATTTGGGTCATGAATGAAAAATCGTGGGTGCACCTGCACCATATAATGTAAACATCAGCTGGTAAAGGGTAGCACCCGACCTCTTTGCCCACGATGGGCACGGGTAGGACATCTATGTTGCATGCGGGCCATTCAAAAGATTTGAACTTGCTCTGAGCGGGCGGTCCAAGCGCTTAAGATGTCATTCATGATCTTGTGCAGGAATCGACCGGCTGCTTCGAGCCTTGAACCGACATAGCCACTACGACAGGCAGGAGTGCAGCGAATGCTGCCCATCACGGTCATACCGTCAGTTCGCGGTTGATTTCCCGAAGTTGTCGTTCGGGGCTCCTAACCCTAGTGGGCTCGTTCGCCGGTTTGAAATGAACAGCTGACGCTGATGTGTGCGCTGCATCGCAGTGGCATCTGAAGGTCTGCTGCGCGCGGTTGCGAACAGGTATTCCCGACACGTTGCGGTTATTCAGGACCGGTGAAAGTGGCTGCGCAGCGCATGAGACTCATGAACGTCTAGTATCCCAGGGCGACTCATAGTTCCTTTACCCTTGCGCGCCCCGCGCCACTCAACCGGTACCAGTGCTCTTTGCCTTCTTGGCGTTCTTCCAGCAGGCCGCTTTGCCAGCATAGGAAGAGTATGTGCTCCAGCTTATCTTGGGCAAAAGAAGGACTATTGATGCCAATCGCAGGGGAATAGCGTTCCAATCCGCGGTCCCCGATGACAAACCGGAAACGATTCTTCCCGTCACCTGTCGTCTGGGCGCGGCTGCTGGCAATCTGGAAGTGGCGAAGGATTACCCAGTTCTTGACGATATAGCCCATGAAGGTTGCCGGACTTAGCTCGGCGAATTTCTTTACCGCGTGCGTCATAGCAATCATCGAGGTCATGTCGGTGTCCGCGGTCCGCAACGTCCTTTCGCACAGAGGATTCCCGAGCAGGTTGGACGCCTCAAGTGCGCAAAATACCAGGGCCTTGTAGGCTAGGACCACAGCGGCATTCCCACCTTCTTCCGAAAACTCATAAGAGCAGGCCAGCAAGTCGTTGATAAGTCCAAAGGCATCCGCTTCTTTGACTTCCTGATGCACACTGGCGGCGGCATACAGAGTTGGTTCATCCCCTTGGATTTTACGAAAGTGAGCATGCAGCTTTGAGACTTTGGCAAGAAACGGATTTTCTAGCTCAGGCTCGCAACTACGCCCGATGATTTCCACGATTTCGTTTATCGAGTTGTTGTTATCCGGATCCCGTTCCTCAGCCAGCCAGGTTTCGACCACAGTGAAAAGCGTATCAATTGCCAATCTGTGCAACTGGCGCAATTGCAAGACCATCCACCACGACTGCAGTGTCTCGACCCCTTTGATGCTGAATGGCTCTCCGCCCGGGGCTCGTGCTGTCGCCATGGCAATTCGCACGGTCTGCTCGTCCACAAATCCATTCCGCGCTTTTCCGACAGTTGACTTGGATGCGGCATCAAGAGCTCGAAGTACCAGATGGATCGCGAACCAGCGGTAACGGTCAAACTGTTCTACAGGCATAGCGCCGGCCGGAAAGAACTTCCCGAGGAACGCCTGCTGTTCCGCCGATGTTGCGCCCCCTAGATCGAACAGTTCCTCCAGCTGAAACACTTCGTTGCGCGTCGTGGTCAGGCGGGTGACATCGGCCAACCATTTGTACTTCGCAAATGAATGGGCGTGCTCGTCGAAGGCCATCGCTAGGCCCTTGCCTGCCTCGGTACATCCAAAGGTACCGTTGGATCTACGTTCCAGAAATCCAAGTCCGCTGGTGAGACTGGGGCCATAGGTACCGGCATCGAATAGGCTGACTGTGCTGTTCGAGAAATGGTCGAACACCAGCTCTACTTTCACGTTTCCCTGTGGAAAGATTCGCTGGCTGCCTGCAAGATTCATATAGTTCTTGTGCTTGTTCACCCATATAAGCACGAGCTGTACTTTTTCGTAGGCATTGCGGGCCAGCTGCGTCGCCTCCGCCTTCGTGAGCTTGGCACCTTTTGACTCCAGATATTTCTCCACTTGATAGACGACCCAGCACATGGCGCTGTAAACGCGGACATATCGGACAAAATTGTTGATGCCAGGGAAGACGGCGTTGTACAAACGTTCATTGACCGGGGCTGTGCCCAATGGATCATCACCTGAGATACCCGAGTTCAAGGGCGCGGTAAAGATGGGTCCCTCAAGCATTATTGAGTCGCTCCCTGACTCGTTGAGCCGTCAGTTCGTCCGAAAAATAGAAAATAGCTTTTCGGCAGCTCGAATTCGGGCACACGATGATGTGGTTGGCCCGCAACTTGCCCAGCACGTTCTCGCTGAAGGCTTGAAAGCAGTGGGGGCATCCTCGACTGTTAAGTTCGCGCTCGGTTTGCAGCAGACCGTGGTAGCGCCGATTGGGATTCGTGCGCTGAATCAAGCGTATGGCCTGAACGCCACCTGGGAACGTCGCTTCATCCTCGTCGCTCGCCTTGTATTCGGGCTGCAGCGCATGCTCAACAAGCTCCTCAATACGTTCATCCAATGATTTAGCCTGCCACAGCTCCCTGAGTGCCAAGACAGCCGCGGCTTTCATGGACTCGCTGACGTATAGAAAGAGTTCTTTTTGGAGTACATCCTCGATGTCCTTTTGCGAGGGCGCATTGTTGCGCAACCCACCATCAAACCGCAGCAGCAGGTCCTTGAGCGCGGAGTACGGCGCCGTCAAGCCACGTTCCTTGGCCATGGCCACGATGAGGCAGGCAGCCCCAAGCGCAAACTTTGACAAGTCCGAACGCCCATCGTGCGGATACTCAAACTCACTGTAGATTTCCAGCCAATGCCTGAGTCGCTGGTACGCCCGATCGTCATTCCAAGGCGACTCTAGAGACAAGTTAAAAGCATGCGACCCGGCCACCAACGCTAGGACGGGACCTTCCGCTATCGCAGGATGGTCACGCAACAGCACCGGAATTTTCTCCAGCACGTTGCGCAGGCATTCTGCGAGTTTCTGGTCAATCAGATCTTGGGCTGCGTTATCGTCCTGGGGCAGGTCTATATGCAAATGAGGCGTTTCCTCCGCATGCGGTGTGTTGGCGTGCACGTGGGTGCCAGGCTCCTTGCCTGGAGCTTGCTTCTTGGAATTAAGCCAATGCACAAAGGCTCGTAAGGCATCGTGGTGTCCCTCTGCCAGTCCTGCGGCTCCTTGCCGCAGTTGTGCGGACGACCCGGCCCAGCCGGCGAAGGAGAAAGGCTCGTCTCGTCCAGCCAATTCTTCATCCTTCCGCTCCGCTCTTGGGGGCGACACGGGCCGCTGCGCGAGCGGCGTAGCCGCGCGAACAAAGATTTGTAGTAGCTCAAGCAAGTCATCGTTCTTGAACTCTCCTCTAAGGATGCGTCGTACTGCCTGCTTCTCACGTCGTTGCTGGTCGGTCGCTGACAGCTCATCTTCGACGCTGAGCCAGCAGCGTGCGGTAAAGCCAGGGCCTTGGAGGTTCAATTGGACCGAGCCGATCAGATCAACGCCTGACGGAAGCCGAAATGAGAATCTCCCCTGCGGATTTAGCCGTACAGGCACGTCAGGGCATGGCGGTTGTTCCGGGAACTGATCGACGGTAGCAAGGGCAGATACGGGCAAGGCGCGCGTGCTCCAGACCGAGCCCTGGACGAAACCTTCCTGATTGAGCACCGCGTCCATGTACGCCCGGTTATTGTCGCGTGCGGCCGGCTCATACTTGTTCGGGACGAATTCCTGCGGTACGCAATCCTCCCATTCGAATGGAGACTTCGGAAGCACCCGAGCCAGAGAGACTTCGATGTTCTTCTTGGATTCGAGACTTTGCTCGGTGGCGTTGACGGAGCCAGTGACGACCAAGGCCATCCCCTTGGCTTGCACTTCAAATATCTTGGCGTGCAGGTGCCGCTCCCTGTCGGCAGAACGCGGAACGACGAAAGAGAACTTGCAGGCTGCATCGTTTGCTGGTTTTCCCGGTTGCCTTAATGGCGCAATTAGCGTGACAGGGTCCAGCCCTACTTGAATCTTGCGCACAGCCAGGGCATTACCTAACCTTTGCACTGGGCCGGCGTCGGGCGCATGAAACGGAGCCAGGGCAACCAAGGAGTTAGCCTGAACGCCTTGTTGCCGCCAAAATTCGGTGATTTGACTGCTGGCAGGGCTTTGCAGGGTGTGGACAAGCCGTACCGCGGCTTGCTGTTCATGCGTCAGGCGTGAGGACGCGCCACTTGCCGTGCGCGCTCTCTTCTCCAGTAGTTTGAGCAGAGTAACCGCTTGTTGTGATTCGCTTGGAATCATGTACGCCAGACGCGAGGCGAAGTCGGCAAGGTCCGCAAAGACGTCCGGGTAGTCTAGGTTGGAAACCGAATCGAGGCACTCTAGCTGACGATGCTGGCCCGGCGTCGTCAGGTTGCCACTGCCTACCGTCAGAATGTCCTGGTCCTTGCACGCAAAGTAGGCCAACTTGGGATGAAAGACGCCTCTTCCAGGCGCCTGTACCGCAGCCAAACGGTACGTGCGTCCGGCCCCATGTGCTTGCGTTTCGACAAGGCTTTCGTCGAGCTCGTCAGCGTCTACCAGGATGGCCACCTCTTTGCAGCCCGCTTGCCGTAACGTGGGAAGTAGCGCGCTTTCGATGAAACTTAGACTGAGGGTATAGGTGGTGAACAGTGCCGACCGCGGCCGTACTTCCGATATCAGTTCAACAAGATTTCTTGGATTCATCCCTCTCCCACTTCCTCACGACCAAAGCCAAGTGCTCTAGGCGGACGTTAAGGTAGTAGGTTCTTGTTGTCAATTAATGCAGATCTGCAGAATGTAGGTCTGCGAAGAATGGAGGGAGACGTGCAGGTCGAGCTACATACCGGGGATATCCCATCGGTCTTTGAACGTTTCAGCGACCTGATTGGTGCCCAGCACTGGAGGAAGCGCGTCGATCTTCTCAAGGCCGAAATCAAGGGCAATCGGCTGCTGAAAGAACACCTGACTCAAGAGAATGAGATCGCTTTCAGCCTTCAGGCATCGACCGAACTCACGAAGAGGTTTGGTCGGTTCCCCGTGCATCAGGTGGATTGCAGCCCGTTGTACCCGTGCATGGCTTTTGCCGCACAGATTCTATCCATCGCAGAAGCATCGGGAAGTGCCCAACGAGCCCAACTGGTGCGCCGTGTTCATGGTGCCTTGAAGAACCCGGACGATATGAGGGGACTGCGTCTGGAGCTCACGGCCGCAACCCATTTCCTTCGCCGGGGCCTCGGCGTTCAATGGCCAGAAATGATTGGGGGCGGCACCATGGACTTGGTGGTTCCAAGACTGGGGCCACAAGGGCTTGAGATTGAGTGCAAGTCAATCTCTGACGACAAGGGACGCAAGATACACAGGCGAGAGGCCTTGGAATTCTGCTCACTTGTTGCGCCCCAGCTGAATGATCTTGGCAAAGGGTTAAAAGCGGGCGTTGCTGCTGTGCTCACTCTTGATGGGCGCATGCCAGGGAACTTCACAGACAGGAGGAAACTAGCACAGTCGGTAGTGCGCAATGTGCTCTCAGGCTCCAGCAACTGTCAACTGGAAGGCGCGAATTTGCGAATCCATGAGTTTGATCCCGCTCTTCTGGGGGAACTCGGGGAAGATGGCCTCCCTACGATCTCAAGGGATCGCATTGATTCGATCACCGACACTACAAATCGGCAGGCAATGATCGTTGGTCGCAAGAGTGGAGGTGCGATAGTCTTTGTGCTTCAGAGTGCACAGGACGACTCACTGCTGACCTATGCCTTCGACACCCTGTCGAAGTCGGCCAGTAAACAGCTCTCCGGAGAACGAGCAGGGATGTTCTTGGTTGGCCTTGAAGGACTTGAGGCTGAGTCTTTGATGGAGTTGGCTCAGCAGGATTCGACGGGGGATCAACTGCCTACAGCACTTCGTGTGCGAGTCAGCGACTTTTTGGCCAGCCAAAGCCGCGATCATGTTGTAGGAGTCGGCTTCATAAGCAAGGGGGCGTTGCGCCCTGCTTCCGGTGGCGTGACCGACAGCGGTGGCTCCGCCTATGTCTTCCCGAAGCGAGAGAGCCCTTTTTGGAATTCAGACTTCTCGGGGTTATTCTCGGAATGAGTGTGACTGGCCACCTGGTTGCGTTATTGCTTTAGATCGGCAGTGTCAGAACGTTCAGCACAAGACCAGTCGTTCACATTTGGATAACCAGGCCCGCACATCGAGTGCCCGGTATCGGTGGTATGACGCCCATACGAGCCGCAAACCGCCGAAAGTCCGGTAGTGATCTTCGTGCCTCATTGAACCGCGTGGAACGAATGACTCAGATCAGCCTGAAGCAGTCAGGCTGGAGGACGGATGTGCAGCGGATCAGGGTGGTCCCCCGAGCGGGTCATGCTCACGCTTACCGCTGTTTGGCCGGGCTTCATCAAAGCGGCGGTCCAGTTACGAACGTCAGGGGATGGCTGGGCCGCGAGGAGCAGCATTGTCCCCTGGCGCCACCACAAGCAGCCCATGACTGGTGCTGTGAATGGAACGGGGCGTGGGCGGCATACCCGAAGCAGGCAAGTTCGCGTCCAACTGCCACCTCTCACGCGACGCGCTCACGGTACCGTTCAGCCAATCGTGAAGTCTGCGCAGACTGCTGAAGGGTCTGTTGGGCGGTGCAGCCAGTTCGATCAGCAGGTCGGCAGCCCAGACTTCTACCAGCACATCGGTCCATTTCAGATCTGCGTGCCCGTCTTGTCCTAGTTTCTGCAACAGTCGGCTCAACCGTAGCCAGGCCCCTTGCGCGCGTTTCTCTGAACTGGCCAGCCGCCGTGCTTCGGTAGCTAAGCGCCGCAGACGGGGGATTACCCGCTGTGCCTCTCGTTCAGGCTGTCGCAGTGCTGAACGACGCCACCGACCTAGCCTTGGCACGAGCCAACTCAGCACCTCGACGCCAACAGCAAGCGCGTGGCTTGCGGAGAGCAGTGCTTGGGGACCTCCGATTTGAATCTCCGGGTGATCGGGCCAAGACGCCCAGACTAATTCTTCATCCCACGACGCATCCGCATCGCCGCCCAGCAGCGCCCGAAGCTGATGGCCAGCCTCGATCCAACCTAGAAACTGCCCTGCCTCCAAGAGGAATATCGGAGCTGCACCATCGGACGCGGCTAGGGCTTTGGCGTTGCCGGGAGGATCGAGGTGCAAGACCTCCAGCGTCGGGGTGAAGTAGGCCATGGTGCAGACGGCGTCCACTGGAATCGCCTGAACCAAGGCGCCGTTAACCGGGTTTACCCAACTGATTTGTTGAAGCTTCTCGGCCTGTAGCATCCCACCCTTCAGCTCTGCGTGTTTAAGTCCGCCCCACGTTCCTTTGGCTTCTACGCAGGCCCAATTGCCGTTGCCGTGGCGCACCAAAAAGTCAGGGTTCATCACTTGCAGCAAACCCAGTGCGTTGAAATTCATCGCGCTGTGCTTAAGAACGTTGAAATGCCAGAAGTGTTGGAGGGCGCCCCAGCCGCTGGCCGTGGCCCATTCCTCCGTCGCGACGCGAGCATAAAGCATGCCCAGCGCATAACTCTCGTCTGACAGCGCAGTCGCATCCAGGATGGACGCGAAGGGCTGTGCAACCCAGTCGCCGTTGGCATCCTGGTGGAGCAAAGACAGCGTCAAATCAAGGCGACGTTGAAGAAACTGCTGCAGGGCCAACTGATCGGCCAGCCCCAGAATCGGCATCGGTGGGATTAGATTAGACCCGTAGCCGCCGTCGAGCGCTGCAGCGATAAGGGCTGCCACACCCGCAACCTGTCCCGGATCAGGCAGATTCACAATCCCGGGAACGGGCGCAGCCGGGGCAGCGAATTGCGCGATGAAGGGAAGGGGCGCGAGGCCATAGTTGACTGCAGCGCTAACCTTAAACTCGATATCGTTGGGCATGAGATGTCAAGCAAGAGACCCACCTGATAAGTATAGGCAAGCTGATGGTCAGGTTGGTTGAAAGCATTCCAAGAAGTGTGGGCGGTCCGAAAATGCAGCCACCAGCAGCCTTAGGTTGAAGCTGCCATTAGAGGACAGGAACACTGCCTTGGCGTTCGCCTGATACGGCATGGACTGGCGGCGCTCATCCGTTTAGCCTTCGCTCAATTGACCGCTGTCGGACAGAGCAGTCATAGGGATACCGGAGCTGGCTGTCTGCACCCAGCCTTGAAACGACATAGCCACTACGACAGGCAGGAGTGCAGCGGAAGCACCCGCTCGTCCCAGATGCACGCGTTCGTTGCCCGCTAACTCGCCGCAGATTGACTGCGAGCGCCACGCTTCGAAGGTCAACGGTCCTTCTCAATGTCGAATGCCGAATGCCCCTTGTGGGCAGCAGCGGTCATCTGGCCCGCCGGCTGCGACTGACTCCGTTCAGCCTTAACCATGACACTATGGTGCCAAGGACGGAGTGCAGCGTTTGCCGTCGATGAACGCGGCCAAGGAGACCCACGGCGGTTGCCTCGAAGCGGTTGTTCAGTTTGATGAAGTTCAGTAGGCCAAGTGGCAGCTATGCGGGATACCACGGTCATGCGTTTCGCAACATGGCTTGCGCAGCTTGATAGACCGCTTCTGTAACACTTGGACTGGCGGTTTGACCCGGAGGAGACCTTCGCCACTCGAAGTTATCAGCCTGATACCAGCCTTTTATATTTGCACCTACAGTCGAATCAAGGTATGCGTCCGGTGAACCCATCTTGAGGCGATGACGGTAATCGACGATCGTCCCCACGAAGGAGATCGTGGGGACGATGGAACGATTGATCGATGGACAGCGCCGACTGCGGCGCGAGTACAGCGCTGATTTCAAGGCGCTGGTACTGACTCAAACCCGTGGGCCTGGTGCATCTGTGGCCGGTGTAGCCTTGAGTCACGGCCTGCACCCGAACATGGTGCACCGCTGGTTACGCGAAGATCGCTTGACGGGAACACACATCCAGCAGCAACCGCCGGCCTTTGTTGCCCTACCTGTTCCGACGGGCGTCAGCGATGTTCGCGCTGCTCAGACGGCAGGGGCTGCCTCGGGCGCGGAGGGCGAGTTCATTCGTATCGAGCTGCAGCGTACCGGTACCACCATCACGATTAACTGGCCGGTGACGGCGGCTGCTCAATGCGCCCAGGCACTGCGTGAGTTGCTGCGATGATCCGTATTGATGCCCTGTGGCTGGCAACCGAGCCGCTGGACATGCGCGCCGGAACGGAATCGGCCCTGGCCCGCGTGGTGGCGGTCTTCGGTGCTGCGCGCCCGCATCACGCCTACCTGTTTGCCAACCGGAGAGCCAACCGGATGAAGGTGTTGGTACACGACGGCATTGGGGTGTGGCTGGCGGCGCGGCGCCTGAACAGCGGCAAGTTCGTCTGGCCGCGTGACGGAGCGTTGACCACCATGCTCAGCCGCTCGCAGTTCGACGCTCTGGTGCTCGGGTTGCCTTGGCAGCGCCTGGGCGATGGTGGCCTCATCACCGTGCTCTGAATCTGATCGCAGGCCTGCTGCCTGCCAATCGGTGCATGTGCCAATGGCGTGGCGTTACCGGCACTGGCACAGTCATGCCCATGGTCGTAGAGCCGCAATCCCTGGATAGTCTGAGTCCCGAGCAATTGCGCTCGGCGCTGCTGTCCATGCTGCAAGCCGCTGCTGCCAAGGACCAGGAGCTTGCCTTCAAGCAGACCCTCATCGACAAGCTCACGCACGAGAACGCGCTCTTGAAGCGCATGAAGTTCGCCGCCCAATCAGAGCGCTTCAGCCCTGAGCAGAAGAGCCTGCTCGACGACGAGATCGAAGCGGACCTGGCGGCCGTGGCCAGCGAGATCGACGTGCTGTCGCAGGCGCAAACGCCGACCACCAAGAAGCAAGCCAAGCGCTTGCCTCTGCCCGCGCACCTGCCTCGGCGCGAGATCCGCCACGAGCCCGCGTCCACCACCTGCTCGTGTGGCTGCCAGATGAAACGCATCGGGGAGGACGTAGCAGAGAAGCTGGACTATGTGCCCGGCGTGTTCAGTGTCGAGCGCCATGTCCGCGGCAAGTGGGCCTGCGCCCAGTGCCAGAGCATTCAACAGGCGCCGGTCGAGGCGCACGTCATCGACAAAGGTATCCCCACCACCGGCCTGCTGGCCCAGGTGCTGGTGGGCAAGTACGCCGATCACCTGCCGCTGTACCGGCAGGAGGCTATCTTCGGCCGCGCCGGCCTGGCCATCCCGCGCTCGACCCTGGCGCAGTGGGTGGGCACCTGCGGGGTGCGTCTGCAGCCGCTGGTCGATGCCCTGAAGACCGAGATCCTCAGTCACCGGGTGCTGCACGCCGATGAGACTCCGGTGGCCATGCTCAAGCCCGGCGATGGCAAGACGCACCGCGCCTACCTATGGGCCTATGCGCCGGGGGCGTTCGAGAGCATCAAAGCCGTGGTTTACGACTTCTGCGAGTCTCGATCGGGCGAGCACGCCCGGCGCTTCCTGGGCCACGATACCGAGAGGGCCTGGAAGGGAAGCCTGACCTGCGACGACTTCAGCGGCTACAAGGCCCTGATCGCCAGTGGCGTGACCGAGGTGGGCTGTCTGGCCCACGCCCGGCGCAAGTTCTTCGATCTGCACGCGGCCAACCAAAGCCAGATCGCCGGGTTCGCGCTGCAGCAGTTCACCCGGGTCTATGACATCGAGCGCGAGGTCAAAGAGCTGGGCGCCGAACAACGGCAAATCGTTCGACAGCAGCAGACAAGGCCGATCCTGGACGCCCTGCACGAGTGGATGACGCTGCAACGGCGCCAGGTGCCCGACGGATCAGCAACCGCCAAGGCGCTGGACTACAGCCTGCGGCGCTGGGTGGCGCTCACACGATTCATTGATGACCCGCAACTGCCGGCGGACAACAACTGGATCGAGAACCAGATCCGGCCCATTGCCATCGGGCGCAACAACTGGCTATTTGCCGGCAGCCTGCGCGCGGGCCAGCGCTCGGCCGCCGTCATGAGCCTGATCCAGTCGGCGCGCATGAACGGGCATGACCCGTACGCCTACCTCAAGGACGTCCTCACGCGACTGCCCACGCACAAGGCCAGCCGCATCGCAGAACTGCTGCCACATCGCTGGCAGAGGGCCCGGCCTGATGCTGCGACACTGGCGGCATGAGTAACAAATTCCAGCGCGTACAGGTCCATACCGTCTACCAGTTGCGCATCGAGCTGCAGCACATCGAGCCGCTGATCTGGCGACGCATCCTCGTGCCCAATACGCTTAAGCTCAGCAAGCTTGATCGGGTTGTGCAGGCCGTAATGGGCTGGACTAACAGCCACCTGCACGACTGGCACATCGGATCGCAGCACTACGGTGTTCCCGACGAAGAGTGGATCGGCAATAGCGCGATGCTCGATGAGCGCAAGTTCACCATCGGCCAGGTGTTGGGCGAGCTGGTCAAGACCTTCGCCTACAGCTACGACTTTGGCGACGGGTGGGATCACCGGATCACGGTGGAGAAACATCTACCCGTTCAAGAAGGACGCAACGACTGGCCAATGTGCCTGGCCGGTGAGAACGCCTGCCCACCCGAAGATGTGGGTGGGCCACCGGGCTACATGAACTTCTTGCAGGCCATGCGCGACCCGAATCATGAGCAGCACGCCGACTACTGGCGCTGGTGGGGCGGCCCGTTCGATCAGAACACCTTCAGCATCAATGCGGCCAACATGGCGATCCGCAAGCTGCGCTAAGTTCGGCGGACCGCGGTCAAGGTGGGTTTGCTGGACGCTTACGAATCAAGGCTCTGTAGAGCCATCTTGCTTGTTGAAGCTTGTCTTCTGGCGGGAGTAGGTCAGCTCCACGAACGAATCAAACTGTGGCGTGTGGCGATGTCGCCTCGTTTGAACATCGGTGGGCAAAGTTGGACAGCACCGCTAAAGTCGGGCTCGATGCAGCAAAGGGACGTGGGCTTGTTGAGCAGTTCGGGGCACGCTGCTCGAAGAAAACCTGGATGACTTCCTCTGTGAGGAAGGTATTATTTCGAGCTCCTGTATTTGATGTTGTATTTTTGCATCATCACGGCAGAGGTAGGCCAAGTTGCCTTTGAATCAACGGTGCAAGGACGAACGGCTGTCCTGATAGTCCCTAGCGGCTCAGCTCTGGGGGTATTTTTGGGGGTATTCTTTTCAACCTAATCCAAGATCACAAGGTTTTATGAGGCTTTTTGGCGATGATGGGAACTCCTCTCACTCCGCCAATCAGAAACCCCCAAGTGACTTGTTTGCTTGGGGGTTTTTCTTTACCTGATCACTGTCTCCATGGCCACCTCCCACGCTGTCCGCCCACTGTCGGGACCCGCATTCGCGACACTGCTGCTGATCGCTCTGATGATGGGCGCGAATCACGTCGCCGCACGCTTTGCCTTTGACCATGGGGTCTCGGTATCCACGGCCGTGGCGTTTCGCAGCGGTGTGACGGCGCTGGTGGTGTTGGCGATCCTGCGCCTGTCGGGGGCTGCCCTGCATGTGCCTGCGGGCCAGCGCCGAACGCTGTGGCTGATCGGACTGCTGGTGGCGGTGCAGAGTCTCTGTCTGTACTCGGCTGTGGCCCGATTGCCGGTGGCGCTGGCCTTGCTGGCTTTCAATTCCTATCCCCTCTGGACCGCGCTGTGGGCACGTGCGCTGTATGGCGAGCGGCCGGATCCTCTCGTGCTGCGCGTCATGCCGGTGATGCTGCTCGGCCTGGCGATGGCTCTGGATGTGGCGGGTGCCACATCCGGTCTGGGGGCCGTCGAGCACTGGGGGCGCATCGGGGCGGGCGTGGCCTTTGCCCTGGTGGCTGCCGCCACGTTCGGCTGCGCGCTCGTGCTGACTCAGCACGGCACCGCCGGGCTGGATGGAAGACTGCGCACGGCATGCACCATGGGCATTGTTGCCGCGCTGGCTTTGGTGGGGGTCGGCTTTCAGGGGGGCTTGCAGTTGCCTCAGGCAACGGTGGGCTGGTGGGGTCTGGCGGGCCTGACCGTGCTGTACGGCACTGCATTCACCATCATGTTCACCGTACTGCCGCGCCTGGGCGTGGTGGGCAACTCGGCCATCATGAATGTGGAGCCCATTTTTGCGCTGGTGCTGGCTTGGTTGCTGCTGGGTCAGACGATTGCGCTGATGCAGGTGGCCGGTGGCCTGATCGTGGTGGGGGCGGTGATGTGGCTGGGGTTGCGGCGGCGCTGAGGACCCCGCGCTGTTCAGTCGTCCAGCGACGCGCTCCAGCGCTCGTTCCACTGACATCCTGAGGGCTGTCTGAGCCTTTCGATGGAGCGACGGTCTTTCTTGCTGGGTCGACCCTGATTCAGACTCAGTGCGGGTTCGGGTGCCAGGCGTCGCTGCTCGGCCGCCATCGCCCGTGCAGCCACCGACTCGGTGGTTTCCCGATACAGCAGCGCGGCGACCGGGGCGGGCCCTCGCACGCCGCTGAGCGCCACCACCTCCACGGTGCGGGTGACGTAACCGGTGCGGATGTCGATCCGATCACCGACGCGAACCTCCTTGCCCGGCTTGGCGGGTTGGCCGTTGACCTGGATGCGTCCCTTGTCGATCTCCTCGCTGCTCAGTCCCCGTGTCTTGAAGAACCGCGCGGCCCACAACCACTTGTCCAGCCGTACCCGGGCGGCATCGTTGGAGGGCGAGGAAGGCAGCTTGCTCATGCGGTCGGGGACGAGGGAGGGGAGGAGGGGGCCAGTGGCAGTTTCACCACCGCGTTCAAGCCTTGGACTTGGGCGCGGTCACGCCGGTTTTCAAGGTGGATGCTGCCATGGAGCGACTGCACGATGCCATGGCAGATGGTCAGGCCCAACCCGACACCCTGGTGTGAGCCGGTGTGCGGGCGCTCGGTGGAGAAGGGCTCGAACAGCCGCACCCGCAATGCGTCGGAAATGCCGGGACCGCTGTCACTGATGGTGAGTACGGCCATGCCTGCCACGTTTCGCAGGCTCATCCCCAGGGTCCCTTGCGACGGGCAATGGCCGATGGCATTGTGCAAGAGGTTGCGCGTGAGTTCGCGCAGGGCCCAGGTGTGGGAGTGAACCGGCGTGGCCTCGGTCTCGATGGAGAAGTCGAGGTCACGCTGCGCCATCAGCGGTGCCAGGTCAAGCGCCACCTGCCGGGCGATGTCGGCCCAATCGCTGACAGGGACGTCCTTGTCCTGACGAAGCTGTTCCACTTTGGCCAGGGCCAGCATCTGGTTGGCCAGTTCGGTGGCGTCCTCGACGGTGCGGGCGATCTCCTGGAGGGCCTGGCCAGGTTCGATGTCACCACGGCGGGCCGACTGCACCTGGGTCTTGAGCACGGCCAGAGGTGTTCGCAGTTGATGGGAGGTATCCCGTACAAATCGCTTCTGGTGCTCCAGCAGATGGGACAGTCGCTGCATGTGCTGGTTGGTGGCCGCAATGAGCGGTTGCAGTTCCAACGGTGCATCGTCCACGGGCAGCGGATGCAGGTCGTTCTCGCTGCGTTGCGCCAGTACCTGGCTGATGGCCCTGACGGGTCTGGTGGCCCACTGGACCACCAGCACGACCACCAGCGCAATGACCATGACCAGGCCTGCCTGTCGCCACAGGGTGTCGATGAGGATCTGGCGTGCCAGTGTCTGGCGCAGCTCCAGTGTTTCGGCCACCTGGATGGTGGCCATGCCCTGGCCCGCCGCACCGGCCACCGGCTGAAGCAGCACGGCCATGCGAACCGGGACATCCCGGTAGAGGTCGTCGTAGAAATGCACGAGGGCGGCGTAGATTTTTTGCTCGGGCAGGTGTTCGCGAACCGGGGGAAGATCGGGAAAGCCCGACACCATCACGCCACGGAAGCCATTGACGCGGTAGAACAGGCGACTGCGGTTGTCGGCCTCGAAGGCCTCCAGCGCCGAGTACAGCAAGGTCGACCGGACTTGTGCGCCGGAGGCGCCCGACACCACGTCCAGCTGTTCGCCCAGTGATTTCGCGGTCGCCAGCAGCGTGCGGTCATAGGCCGTGTCCGCCGAGGAGAGTGCCTGGCGGTACAGCACCACGGTGTTGACGATGAGAAACAGGAACACCGGCAGCAGGATGCCCAGCAGCAAGGTGCGCCGAAGCGACAGGCTCCGGCCCCGGGCGGCGGTGGATTTCATGCCGGCGCGGTTCGCAGCAGGTAGCCAAGGCCACGCAGGGTCACCAGTTGCGCGCCGGTGTGCGCGATCTTCTTGCGCAGGCGGTAGGCGACCACCTCGATCGCTTCCGGTTGGACATGGTCCTCGCCCGCAAACACCTGCTCGAACAGCCGCTCCTTGGCAATGGCCTGTCCGGGGCGGGTCAGGACGGCGCGCAGCATGGCCAGTTCCCGGGGCGCCAGCTCCAGCGGCTGCCCGTCGTGATACACCGCACCGCTGTCGGGATCGATGCGCATGCCGCACCAGCCCTGGGGCGGATCGCCGGGCACCACTGCCGAACCGCTGGAGCGGCGGGCCAGGGCGCGCACCCGGGCTTCCAGTTCGTCGAGGTCGAACGGTTTGGGCAGGTAGTCGTCGGCGCCGGCATTGAGTCCGAGGACTTTGTCGCCCACCGTGCCTCGCGCCGTGAGGATGATGACGGGCGTGGTGAGCCCCGCAGCGCGGGCGTCGTCGAGCACCTGCAAGCCGTCACGACCGGGAAGACTGAGATCCAGCAGCACCACATCGGGTTGGCAGCAGCGCCACTGCGACAGCGCGGCGGCGCCGTCATCGCAGGCGAATACCTGCATGCCGCGCCTCTCCAGGGTGCGCTGCAGTGTGGTTCGCATCAAGGAGTTGTCTTCCACCAGTAGAAGCTTCATGACGACGATTATCGGTACCTGTGTTGACGTGGTGCGTGTTCGGGTTTCCCCTAGGTGTTTGGACAGCCGTTTGACAGCGCCTGACAGGAAGATCGGACACGTTACCCAACCAAGGAGACATGCATGCGTCGTGATACTTTCCTCAAGTCCCTGGCGGCACTGGCCGCTGCCGGTGCGTTGCCGCACACGGCGTGGGCGAGCGCTTCGGTCAAGATGATGATTCCCGCCAACCCGGGCGGCGGCTGGGATGGCACTGGTCGGGCACTGGGGGAGGCCTTGCGCGATGCCGGCGTGGCGTCCAATGTGAGCTTCGAGAACAAGGGTGGTGCGGCCGGTGCCATCGGTCTGGCGCAGTTCTACAACGGCAGCAAGGGTGATCCGAACGCCCTGATGGTGATGGGGGCCGTGATGCTGGGCGGCATCATCACCGGCAAGCCGCCGGTGTCCATCACCCAGCTGACACCGATTGCGCGTCTGACCACCGAATACAACGTGTTCGTGCTGCCGGCCAGTTCGCCGCTGAAGACCATGAAGGATGTGGTCGAGCAGCTCAAGAAGGATCCGGGCAGTGTGAAGTGGGGCGGTGGCTCCCGTGGCGCCACCGAGCACATTGCGGCCGCACAGATTGCCCAGGCCGTGGGCGTGCCTGCCTCCAAGATCAATTACGTACCCTTCCGTGGGGGCGGCGAGGCCGTGGCGGCCATCCTGGGCGGCAACGTCACGGTGGGGGGCAGTGGATTCAGCGAGTTCCAGCCCTACATCGAGAGCGGCAAGATGCGCGCCATCGGCATCACTTCGGGCCAACGCATCAAGGGCATCGATGTGCCGACGCTCAAGGAGCAGGGTATCGATGTGGAGATCGGCAACTGGCGCGGCGTGTATGGTGCGGCAGGCATCACCCCCGCCCAGCGCGATGCGCTGACCGAGATGGTCATCAAGGCCACGAAGAGCAAGGCGTGGCAGGACGCGCTGGCCAAGAACAACTGGACCCCGGCCCTGTTGACTGGAAAGGCGTTCGACGAGTTCGTGGATCGCGACTTTGCTGCCCTGCGTGCGACCATGGTCCGCGCCGGCATGGTCTGACCCCATGATGCAGGCACACGAGACACCACCGGCCGCACCGCGTCCGGATCACCGGCCGGGGCAGGTGGCCATGGGGCTGGCTGCCCTGGCGGTGGCCGGGCTGCTGGCCTGGGGCGCTGCCG
This sequence comes from Hydrogenophaga bisanensis, assembly GCF_042665135.1. Classification (NCBI taxonomy): domain Bacteria; kingdom Pseudomonadati; phylum Pseudomonadota; class Betaproteobacteria; order Burkholderiales; family Comamonadaceae; genus Hydrogenophaga; species Hydrogenophaga bisanensis. The sequence continues at coordinate 245,546 of NZ_JBHTBX010000001.1, read as the reverse complement.
CGATTCCGTCGGATGCCGGTTATGCCGGCGTTGGGCCCGACTTCCTTCCCTGGGTGGTCTGCGTGGCCATGGCCATCTGCGGAGCCCTGCTGGTGTGGGAGGCCTTGACCGGCGGTTACCGTGACATGGAGGAGCCGTCGGGTGCGCCCCGCGGGGACTGGCATGCCATGGCCTGGGTGTCGGCGGGTGTGCTGGGCAACGCGGCGCTCATCACCACCATCGGTTTCATCCTCAGTTGTGCCCTCTGTTTTGTGCTCGCGGTGCGCGGTCTGCGCATCAGCGAGGGCAAGGCTGGTGGCGGGTTGATGCAGGTGGTGCGCGATGTGGTGACCGGCATGCTGATCGCTGCGCCGACCTACTGGCTGTTCACCAAGGTGCTGGCGGTGAGCCTGCCGGGCCTGACGGCCACGGGATGGATCTGAAGGGGCCGTGACATGATGGACATCCTCAACCAGTTGCTCGGTGGTTTTGCCACCGCGGCGACACCTGTCAACCTGCTGTGGGCGCTGGCCGGCTGTGCGCTGGGTACCGCCATCGGCGTGCTGCCCGGCCTAGGGCCGGCCGTGACCGTGGCGATGCTGCTGCCGATCACCGGGCAGGTGGAGCCCACCGCCTCGATGATCTTCCTTGCCGGCATCTACTATGGGGCCATGTACGGCGGCTCGACCACCTCGATCCTGCTGAACACGCCGGGTGAGACCGGGACCATGGTGACGGCCCTGGAGGGCTTCAAGATGGCCAAGAGCGGGCGGGCGGGCGCGGCGCTGGCCACCTCGGCGATCGGCTCTTTTGTGGCCGGCACTTTTGCCACGGTGCTGGTGACGCTGTTCGCCCCTTTCCTGGCCGAGTTTGCGGTCACGCTGGGGCCGCCGGAGTATTTCTGCCTGATGCTGCTGGCATTCACGACGGTCAGCGCCGTGCTGGGGCAGAGCACGCTGCGTGGTCTGACCGCGCTGTTTGCGGGCCTGGCCATGGGGCTGGTGGGCATCGACCAGATCACCGGGCAGGTGCGCTACACCGGCGGCGTCATGGAGTTCATGGACGGCGTGGAGGTGGTGCTGGTGGCGGTCGGCCTGTTTGCGGTGTCCGAAGCACTCTACAACGCGCTGTATGAGGGACGGTCGGTCACCAGCATGAACCGGATGAACCGTGCGCACATGACCCGTGCCGAGTGGCGCCGGTCGTGGCCGGCCTGGCTGCGTGGCACCGCCATCGGCTTTCCCTTCGGCACCATTCCTGCCGGCGGTTCGGAGATCCCGACCTTCCTGAGCTACGCCACCGAGCGCAAACTGGCCGCTCCCGAGCACCAGAAGGAGTTCGGCACCACGGGGGCGATCGAGGGAGTGGCCGGCCCCGAAGCGGCCAACAACTCGGCCGTGACCGCCACCTTGGTACCCCTGCTGACCTTGGGCATCCCGACCTCGGTCACGGCCGCGATCCTGCTCAATGCCTTGCAAAACTACGGCATCAACGCGGGACCGCAACTGTTCCAGACCTCGTCGGCCCTGGTGTGGGCGCTGATTGCGTCGCTCTACATCGGCAACGTGATGCTGCTGGTGCTCAACCTGCCGCTGGTGGGGTTGTGGGTCAAGCTGCTGAAGATTCCCAAGGCACCGCTGTACGCCGGCATCCTGATCTTTGCCACGGTGGGGGTCTACGGCATGCGCCAGAGCAGTTTCGACCTGTTCCTGATGTACGGTCTGGCCCTGCTGGGCGTGGCCATGCGGCGATTCGACTTTCCGGTCGCCCCGGTCATTGTCGGGCTGATCCTGGGGCCGCTGGCCGAGGCGCAGTTCCGCAATGCGATGTCGATCGGGCAGGGCAGCTGGATGGTGTTCGTGGAGCGGCCCCTGTCCGCGACCCTGCTGGTGGTCATTGCCCTGGTGCTCATCACGCCACGCGTGCTGGCCTGGCATCGCAGGGCCTGAGGCCCGGTGGTCGGCGCTAACATGCGGGCATGAGCGCCGACAACCGACTACCGCGCGACGCGCAGAGCATTCTGGAGCTGGCTGCGCGGTCGATGTTCGACCTGTTTGCCAACGCCAGCGAAGGGATGATGCTGGTGGACCGCAATGCCCGCGTGGTCTGGATCAACGATCAGTACCGTCGTTTCCTGCCGGCACTCGGGTTCGAGCGGGAGGAGGATTTCGTCGGACACCCGGTGTCCAGCGTGGTGCAGAACACCCAGATGCATCAGGTGCTGGCCACGGGCAAGCCGATCCTGATTGATCTGCTGAACAACCGTGCCGGCACGTTTGTGGTCTCGCGCATTCCCCTGCGGGATGACGGCGGCGAGGTGATCGGGGTGTTGGGCATCGTGCTCTTCGATCACCCGGAGACGACATTGCAGCCGCTGATCACGAAATTTGCGCGGCTGGAGCAGGATCTGAACGAGGCGCGCCGGGAACTGGCGAGCCAGCGGCGGGCCAAGTACACGTTTGCCAGCTTCGTGGGCACCAGCGCGGCGGCGCAGGAGGTCAAGCGGCAGGCACGGCGGGCCTCACAGTCGCCCAGTCCGGTGCTGTTGCTCGGAGAGACGGGGACCGGCAAGGAGTTGCTGGCGCACGCCATCCACGCAGCATCACCCCGTGCGGGGCGCCCGTTCGTCAGCGTCAACATGGCTGCGGTTCCCGAGGCCCTTATGGAGGCCGAGTTCTTCGGTGTGGCGCCCGGGGCCTACACCGGTGCCGACCGCAAGGGCAGGGACGGCAAGTTCAAGCTGGCCGATGGCGGCACGCTCTTCCTGGATGAACTGGGCGACATGCCCATGGCGGTTCAGGTGAAGTTGCTGCGGGCCCTGCAGGACGGCGAGATCGAGCCACTGGGCTCCAACCGCATCGTGCGCTGCGATGTGCGCGTGGTGGCGGCCACATCGCGAGACCTGCAGCGGCTGGTGCGCGATGGCCAGTTCCGTGAGGATCTGTACTACCGCCTCAATGTGTTGCCGGTGCGTGTGCCTCCCCTGCGGGAACGTCGTGATGACATCCCGCTGCTGGTGGAGGCCCTGAGCGAGGACATTGCCGCACGTGGTGCTCAGGCGCAGCTGGAGGTGGCGCCGGATGCCATGTCCCTGCTGCAGGCCCAGACCTGGCGCGGCAACATCCGTGAGTTGCGCAACGTGCTGGAACAGCTGGCGCTTCGCAGCGAGTCCGGGCGCATCGCGCGCGCTGCGGTGGAGCAGGTGTTGCGGGAAGCCGGCCTCGATCGCATCGAACCGCCACTGTCGTCGGCCATGGACGACGCTGCCGCCTCGGCAGATCCGGTCGCACGGCCCGGACTCACGCTGGCTGAACAGGTGCGAGCGGTAGAGCAGCGGGCGGTGAAGACCGCGCTGTCACAGACGCAGGGCAACCGGGCTGCCGCTGCCCGCTTGTTGGGCATGTCGCGCGCCAGTTTCTATGACAAGTTGCATGAATGGGGTTGGATGTCTGAAAATCAGACATATGTCTGAAAAATAAACATACCTGAACACAAATGTGTGTCTAGAAATCAGACATATAACCTCGATCTCTGAAAGAATCTTTGAAATTCAACGGGTTTTGAGCTGGCATGACTTCTGCTGATGAATGAAGGCATGGCGCACCGCGTCAGCAGATTCACCCCAACAGGAGACAAGTCATGATCCAGACCACCCGCCGTCTTGCGGTGCTGGCCCTTGCCTGCACGGCCGCTACCCTCTCGTTCGCCCAGTCCAAATCGGGTGAGATCCGCATCGCGCACATCTACAGCAAGACCGGTCCGCTGGAGGCCTATGGCAAGCAGACCCAGACCGGTCTCATGATGGGCCTGAATCACGCCACCGGCGGCACCATGACCGTGGGCGGGAAGAAGATCGTCGTCATCGAGAAGGACGATCAGGGCAAGCCTGACCTGGGCAAAAGCCTGCTGGCCGCGGCGTACAGCGACGACAAGGCCGATCTGGCGATCGGCCCGACCAGCTCGGGTGTGGCCCTGGCCCTGCTGCCCGTGGCCGAGGAATACCGCAAGATCCTGCTGGTGGAGCCCGCCGTGGCCGACTCCATCACCGGTGACAAGTGGAACAAGTACATTTTCCGCACCGGCCGCAACAGCAGCCAGGACGCCATCTCCAACGCGGTGGCGCTGGACAAGCCTGGCACGGTGATTGCCACCCTGGCGCAGGATTACGCATTCGGCCGGGATGGCGTCAAGGCCTTCAAGGATGCCATCAAGACCGCCAAGCTGGTGCATGAAGAGTACCTGCCCACCAACACCACGGACTTCACCGCCGGTGCCCAGCGCCTGATCGACAAGCTCAAGGACCAGCCGGGCCGCAAGGTGATCTTCATCATCTGGGCAGGCGCGGGCAACCCGTTCAAGATCGCTGACCTGGATCTCAAGCGCTATGGCATCGAGATCGCCACGGGCGGAAACATCCTGCCGGCCATGGCCAACTACAAGAATTTCCCGGGCATGGAGGGGGCCACCTACTACTACTTCGGCATCCCGAAGAACCCGGTAAACGAGGCCCTGGTGGCCGAGCACTACAAGCAGTTCAAGTCGCCGCCGGATTTCTTCACTGCGGGTGGCTTCAGCTCGGCCATGGCGGTGGTCACGGCGCTGAAGAAGACCAACGGCGACACCAAGACCGACACCCTCATCAAGACCATGGAGGGCATGAGCTTCGAGACGCCCAAGGGCACGATGACCTTCCGCAAAGAAGACCACCAGGCCATGCAGAGCATGTACCACTTCAAGATCAAGGTGGATCCTGCTTTCCCCTGGGGTGTGCCGGAGCTGGTGCGGGAGATCAAGCCCGAGGAAATGAACGTGCCGATCAGGAACAAGCGCTGAAAGCGCTTGACCCCCTGCGCCGCTGACGCGGCTTCCCCCTGACAGGGGGACCATGCCTGTGGCCCGGCATAGCCGGTTCCACGGCATGTCTGGAAGGTTGCGGCACGGGCCGCAACTGCTCGCGCACTTGCGCTGCGCGTGGAGAAACTTGATGCTTGAAACCACTGATCTCACGGTCCGCTTCGGTGGGCACGTGGCGGTGAATGCTGTGTCCTGCGCGTTCGAGCCGGGCACGCTGACCGCCATCGTCGGCCCGAACGGTGCGGGCAAGACGACCTACTTCAACCTCATCTCGGGCCAGATCAAGGCCACGGCCGGGCGGGTCAAGCTCAATGGGGTGGACATCTCGGCGCGGGGCGCGCCGGCGCGGGCGCAGGCAGGGCTCGGGCGGGCTTTCCAGTTGACCAACCTGTTTCCCAACCTGACCGTGCGTGAGAACGTGCGGCTGGCGGTGCAAGCCAGGGCGGGAGCCGGGCTGAACCTGTGGCGCATCTGGAGCGACCGGCGTGACCTCGTGGTGCGCGCCGATGAGGTGCTGGAAGCCGTTGCCTTGTCGGACAAGGGCGATGCGCTTGCATCGAGCCTGCCCCATGGAGACCAGCGCAAGCTGGAGGTCGGCATCCTGATGGCGCTGGAGCCGCAGGTGTTCATGTTCGACGAGCCCACCGCCGGCATGAGTGTGGACGAGGTACCGGTGATCCTGAACCTTATCCGCCAGCTCAAGGCCGATCGCACCAAAACCATTCTGCTGGTCGAGCACAAGATGGATGTGGTGCGCGAACTGGCCGACCGCATCATCGTGCTGCACAACGGCGAACTGGTGGCCGATGGCGAGCCGGAAGCGGTGATTGCCTCGCCGGTGGTGCAACAGGCCTACCTCGGCATCAACCCCGAAGAGAGGGACCAGGAGGTGGCTGCATGAGCGAAGTGCTGCTGAAGCTCGAAGGGGTGCACACCCACATCGGGGCCTATCACATCCTTCATGGCGTGGATCTGGTCGTGCCCAAGGGGCAGCTGACCATGCTGCTGGGCCGCAACGGCGCGGGCAAGACGACCACGCTGCGCACCATCATGGGCCTATGGCACGCCAGCCAGGGCCGGATCACACTGGCCGGGCAGGACATCACTGCCCGCCAGACCCCCGACATCGCCACCAGCGGTGTGGCCTACGTGCCCGAGAGCATGGGCATTTTTTCGGACCTGTCGGTCCGTGAGAACCTGCTGCTGGCCGCGCGCAGTGCGCGCACGCTCGACGACATCGACACCACGCGGCTCGAATGGATCTTCGGCCTGTTCCCGGCCATGAAGAAGTTCTGGAACCACCCGGCCGGCAAGCTCAGCGGCGGGCAAAAGCAGATGCTGGCGGTCTCCCGGGCCATTGTCGAGCCGCGCCAACTGCTGCTGATTGACGAACCGAGCAAGGGGCTGGCGCCGGCCATCATCCAGAACATGATCGCGGCCTTCCGCGAACTCAAGGCCGCGCAGACCACGATCCTGCTGGTCGAGCAGAACTTCAACTTTGCCAGGCAGCTGGGCGACAGCGTGGCCGTCATGGACGACGGGCGCGTGGTGCACAGCGGGTCCATGGCTGAACTCGCGGCGGACGAATCGCTGCAAAGCAAACTGCTCGGCCTGAGCCTGGGAGCGCATCAGTGACTTCATTCAAAGACCTTGACTGGAAGCCCATGGCACTGGTGCCGCTGCTGGCATTGGCTGCCTTGCCAGCGGTGGGCAGCCCCTCGACCTGGCTGACGTTGACCGTGGCAGGCCTGGCGATGGGCATGATCGTGTTCATCATCGCCTCGGGCCTGACGCTGGTGTTCGGCCTGATGGATGTGCTGAACTTCGGCCATGGCGTGTTCATCGCGCTGGGCGCCTTCGTGGCCACCACGGTGCTGGCCAGCATGGGCAGCTACACGGCCGCCGACAGCCTCTGGCTGAACCTGCTGGCGCTGCTGCCGGCCATGCTGGTGGCGATGGCGGTGGCTGGTGCGCTGGGACTGGTGTTCGAACGCTTCATCATCCGCCCCGTCTACGGCATGCACCTCAAGCAGATCCTGATCACCATGGGCGGCATGATCATCGGCGAGGAAATGATCAAGGTCATCTGGGGCCCGGAGCAGATTCCCTTGCCCTTGCCCGAGGCCATGCGCGGGGCCGTGCTGCTGGGGGACGCTGCGGTGGAGAAGTACCGGCTGGTGGCGGTGCTGGTGGGCACCGCGGTGTTCGCCGCCATGGTCTGGACGCTCAACCGCACCAAGGTGGGCCTGCTGATCCGCGCCGGTGTGCAGGACCGGGAGATGGTGGAGTCGCTGGGCTATCGCATCAAGCGTCTGTTCGTCGGGGTGTTCGTGGCGGGAAGCGCGCTGGCCGGGCTGGGTGGTGTGATGTGGGGGCTGTACCAGCAGAGCGTGATCCCGCAGATGGGTGCACAGGTCAACGTGCTGATCTTCATCGTCATCATCATCGGCGGGCTCGGTTCGACGCTGGGCGCGCTGATCGGTGCGCTGCTGGTGGGCCTGATGGCCAACTACACCGGATTTCTGGTGCCCAAGGTGGCGCTGTTCTCCAACATCGCGCTGATGGTCGCCATCCTGCTGTGGCGGCCGCAGGGCGTCTACCCGGTGACCAGCCGTTGAGAGGTTGAACATGCTGCAACGACTGCTCTCCAAAGACCTGCCGCGCAGCCGCTGGCTGGCGATGCTGCTGCTCATCCTGGTCCTGGGGCTGGCCTTTGCCCCCTTCCTGTTCCCGGGCGTCAAGGCCCTGAACGTGGCGGCCAAGATCCTGATCTTCGTGGCGCTGGTGGCCAGCTTCGATCTGCTGCTGGGTTACACCGGCATCGTGAGCTTTGCACACACCATGTTCTTTGGCATCGGCGCCTATGGCGTGGCCATTTCGCTCAGTTCGGTGGAGGAAGCCTCCTGGAGCGCGATCTTCATCGGGGTGCTGGCCGCACTGCTGGTCTCGGTGCTGCTGTCGCTGCTGATCGGGCTGTTCTCGCTGCGGGTGCGGGCGATCTTCTTTGCCATGATCACGCTGGCGGTGGCCTCAGCCTTCCTGACGCTGGCGTCGCAGCTGTCGGAATTCACCGGTGGCGAGGACGGTCTGACCTTCCGGGTGCCCGAGCTGCTGTCACCGGGCTTCATGCTGCGGGAAGACCCGCTGGTGCTGCCCTGGGCCGAGGTGGACCTCAATGGCCGGCTGATCACCTACTACCTGATCTTCGGCAGTGTGTTGGCCATCTTCCTGACACTGCTTCGCATCGTGAACTCGCCCTTTGGCAGAGTGCTGCAGGCGATCCGGGAAAACGACTTCCGAGCGGAGGCGCTCGGTTACCGCACCGTGGTCTACCGCACCTTGTCCAACGTGCTGTCAGCCCTCTTCGCCACATTGGCCGGGTGCCTGCTGGCGCTCTGGCTGCGCTACAACGGGCCGGATACATCGCTGTCCTTCGAGATCATGCTGGACATCCTGCTCATTGTGGTCATCGGCGGCATGGGCACGCTGTATGGCGCGCTGATTGGCAGCGTGCTGTTCGTGGTGGCGCAGAGCTACCTGCAGGATTTGCTGCGCCTGATCGGCGAGGCCACTGCAGGTATTCCGCTGCTGCCCGCCCTGTTCACCCCGGACCGCTGGCTGCTCTGGCTGGGCCTGCTGTTCGTGCTGTCGGTCTACTACTTTCCCACCGGCATCGTCGGCAAGCTGCGCGAGCGCGCCGTGCTGGCCCGTCTGAAGGAGCTGCGATGAATACCACGGCACTGTCGCGTTATCTCTTGTGCGAGGGGCGCGAGATCCATTTCATGGACTGGGCGCCGGCGGCCGGCGTGCCGGCACAGGGCACGGTGGTGGCCTGGCACGGACTGGCTCGTACGGGCCGGGACATGGACCCGCTGGCCATTCATCTGGCGTCGCTGGGCTACCGGGTGCTCTGTCCTGACACCATCGGACGGGGCCTGTCGCAATGGAGTCCGGTGCCCCAGAACGAGTACTGCCTGGCTTTCTACGCGAAGCTGGCGCGTTCGCTGGTCGATCAGCTGGGTCTGGAACGATTCCACTGGGTGGGCACATCGATGGGCGGTGCCATCGGCATGGTGGCGGCCGATGGTCTGCTGCGCGGCCGGATTCTGCGCCTGGTCCTCAACGACAACGGCCCCAAGCTGGCGGACGCGGCCATCGAGCGCATCCGGACTTACGCAGGCAATCCGGCCGCTTTCGCCACCGTGACCGAGCTGGAGCAGTACTTCCGCACGGTCTACAAACCCTACGGCTACCTGCCGGATGCACAGTGGCGTCTGCTGACCGAGAGCTCGACGAGGCGCCTGCCCGATGGCCGTGTCACGCCGCACTACGACCCGGCGATGGTCCAGCAGTTCATCCACCACCCGCAGGACTACGACCTTTGGCCGGTGTACGACCGCCTTGACATCCCGGTGCTGTGCCTGCGGGGGGCAGAGTCGGATCTGCTGCTGGCCGACACCGCCGAAGCGATGCGCGATCGTGGTCCGCGCGCGCTGGTGGTGACCATCGCCGGCTGTGGCCATGCACCCGCCCTGAATGTGCCTGATCAGGTGGACCTGGTGAGCCGCTTCCTGGCCGGCTGAGGCTCAGTCCTTGGCGCCCATGGCCAAGGCGCGGGCACGGCTCTCGGTCCAGGCCATGGGGTCATCGGCCTGCTGCGTCGGCCAGCCTTGCAGGTGGCGCTCAGTCAGGTCGGTCAGGGCCCGGATCCAGTCGGGACTGTCGTTCAGGCAGTCGATGTACTGAAACTGCTGTCCGCCGGCGTGCTTGAAGGCTTCCTGCGCTTCCATGCGGATTTCTTCCAGCGTCTCCAGGCAGTCGCTGGTGAAGCCGGGGCAGATGACATCCACGCTCTTGAGGCCAGCCTGTGCCTTGGCCACCAGCGTGGGCTCGGTGTAGGGCTCCAGCCACTTGGCTTTGCCAAAGCGCGACTGGAAGGTGACCGTGTAACGGTCCTTGGACAGCCCCAGGCGTTCGGCCAGCAGGCGGCCGGTCTTGTGGCATTCACAGTGGTAAGGGTCACCCAGCATCAAGGTGCGCTCGGGCACACCATGAAAGCTCATGATGAGGTGATCGCCCTGGCCCTGATGCATCCAGTGCTGCCTGACGCGTTTGGCCAAGGCCTCGATGTAGCCCGGGTCGTCGTGGTAGCGGTTGATGAAACGGAACTCGGGCAGGTGGCGGGTCTTCAGGCCCCAGTGCGCCACCGCGTCAAAGACGCTGGCCGTGGTGGTGCCACTGTACTGCGGATAGGCGGGCAGGATGAGGATGCGTGTGACGCCTTGGGCCTTCAGTTCGTCGAGCACGGCCGGCATGGACGGGTTGCCGTAGCGCATGGCGTAGCGCACGGTGACCTGATGCCCGCGTTCACCCAGATAGCCGCGCAGCAGGGTGGCCTGCTTTTCCGTCCAGGCTTTGAGCGGAGAACCCTCGCTTGTCCAGATGCTGGCGTATTTGACGGCCGACTTGGCTGGACGCACCCGCAGGATGATGCCGTGCAGGATCAGCGCCCAGATCGCCTTGGGAATTTCGACCACACGGCCGTCGCCGAGGAATTCGGCCAGGTAGCGGCGCAGGGCGGGCGCGGTGGCTTCGTCGGGGGTGCCCAGGTTGCACAGCACAACAGCCGTACGCGGCGCCTGGCCATGGGAATATCGTGGTTCGGTGTTGAAAGCCATGCGCTATTCTCTCCCAGACATGAATACCCCCGGACCCCATCCAGTTCCCACCTTTGATCCTGATCGCGTGCAGGCCATCACGCTGGATCTGGACGACACCCTGTGGCCCATCTGGCCCACCATCGCCCGTGCCGAACAGGTGCTGCAGGCATGGCTGGGCGAGCACGCCCCGGCAACGGCAGCACTGGCCACCGATCGTTCAACCCTGCGTGCCGTGCGGGAGCGGGTGGGGCGTGAGCGTGCGGATCTGGCTCATGACCTCAGTGCCTTGCGGCGCGAGAGCATTCGCGTGCTGCTTGAGCAGGCTGGCGATGACCCGGCACTGGCGGAACCGGCATTCGAGGTGTTCTTTGCCGAACGGCAGCGGGTGGAGTTGTTTGAGGACGCCCTGCCGGCGTTGGAGCGCCTTAGCGCCCGTTATCCGGTGGTGGCGCTGTCCAACGGCAACGCCGATGTCCATCGCGTGGGGATTGGCGAGCACTTCCGGGCGTCCATCAGTGCGCGTGAATTTGGTATCGGCAAGCCCGACCCCCGGATCTTCCACGCGGCAGCCCATGCCGCTGGCGTGATGCCGGAGGAGGTACTGCACATTGGCGACGATGCGCATCTGGACGGCGTCGGCGCCCTGCGGGCCGGCATGCAACTGGCCTGGGTCAACCGTGCCGACCATCCCTGGGAACACGAGCCTCTTCAGCCCCACATCACCATCAACGATCTGCGCGATCTCTGTCGCGCCTTGTCCATCTGAAAACAGGAGACATCTTGAGCATCACCATCCACGGCATCGCCGCCTCCCGCGCCATCCGCCCCTTGTGGGTGGCCACCGAACTGGGCCTGAGCTTCGACCATGTCCCGACCCCGTACCAGGGCGGCGCGACCCGCACACCCGAGTTCCTGGCCCTCAACCCCAACGGGCACATCCCTGTGGTGGTGGATCGCCAGACCGAGGGGCAGGAAGTGGTGGTCTGGGAAAGCATGGCTTGCGCCCTGTATCTGGCACGTCATCTCGGCAAAGCCGACGGCGCCGGGATCACGCCTTCCAGCGCGCGCGAGGACGCCGAGGCCCTGCGCTGGAGTTTCTGGGTGGTCAACGAAGTGGAGGCCGATGCCCTCACGGTCCTGATGCACCGCGTGGCCATGCCGGCAGATCGGCGAAAGCCGGAACTGGCCGAAGCCGCCGAGCAGCGGCTGAAGGTGCCCATGCGGGTGCTCGAAGACCATCTGGAGCGGCAGCAGCAGGCCGGTGAGGACTGGCTTGCTGCCAAGCGCTTCACTGTGGCCGACCTGTGCGTTGCCAGCGTCGTCAACTGGGCACGTCCCGCTCGGGGACTGATGGATGCGCACCCCCTGGTGCACGAATGGGTGGTGCGCTGCATGGAGCGTCCCGCCTACCACCAGGCCAAGGCCTTGGGGTGACTCACCAGCCCCAGAGCAGACGCTTGGCCACCCAGCCCTGGCCGAGCTCCTGATGCTTGACCTTGACCCAGGACCCCTGTTTCGCGACAGTGCGCACGGTCTCGCCGTATTCCAGGCGCCCTTTGATGCGATGGCCCGTTCCGGGGCCAGTGCGGAGGTTGGCCACCGGTGACTTGATCACATGGTATGGGGTGGTGGAGGTGAGTGAGCGGGCCACCCATCCATCGTCACCTTCGAAGTCCCGGACCTTGATCCACTGGCCTTGCCGCTGAACGACCTTGAGCGGATAGCCACGGCTGAGTTTCCACAGAACCGGGCTGTTCGTCCCGGGGGCTTCGCGCATGTTCAGCGTGCCGGCTTTGACGCTGACCATGGTTTGGGCGGTGGCCTGGGTACTGAGCAGCACCAGCAGGGATGCGGTGGCAGCCGAAAAGCATTGGCGCAAGAAAAGGCGGGTGCGAGTCATGGCGCGCAGGTCTCCTACTCTGGTGAACAAGACCTCGGTGGGAGCCCACCGGGTCGTCAAGGTTCCCCAGAGGACGAGGCTGTTCGTCAGTCGCTGCTGGTGCCCGGGCTGCGGGTGGCCTGCCGGCAGGCCTCCCGGAACTGGCGCAACTGCGCCTCGCAGCGGGCCAGCACACTGCCGGCAGGGAAGGGGCCGTGGGTGGCCAGCGGATCGCTGATGCCGCTGGGCATGCCGGTCAGCAAGGCCAGACCTTCACCCGCATGGGAGGCGGTGTAGATGTGGAACTGCCCGGCGGCCACGGCATCGACCACGGACTGATCCAGCATCAGGTGGCGCAGGTTGCGCCGGGGCAGCAGCACGCCCTGCTGTCCATCGAGCCCGGCCGCCTCGCAGACGCGGAACCAGCCCTCGATCTTCTCGTTGACGCCACCGACCGGCAGCACCTCGCCGTGCTGGTTCAGCGCCCCGGTGACGGCAATGCCCTGACGCAAGGGCACGCCCGACAGGGAAGAGAGCAGGGCGAACAGCTCCGCACACGACGCGGAGTCGCCTTCGACGCCGTTGTACTCCTGCTCGAACACGACGGAGGCATTCAGCGCCAGCGGTGCGAGGTGACCGAAGAGCGCAATCAGGTAGCTGTGCAGGATCAGCACGCCCTTGTCGTGGATGGGCCCTGACATCTCCACCTCGCGCTCAATGTTCAGCAGACCCTGACCACCCGCGTGGGTGCGCGCGCTCACCCGTACCGGCAGGCCGAAGCGCCAGTCGCCCAGGTCGATCTGGGTCAGGCCATTGATTTGCCCGATGCGGCTGCCGGCCAGTTCGATCAGGCGCTCGCCCTCGGCAATCGACTCGCGCAGCCGCTGTTCGGGGTAGTCGTGGCGCAGGCGCCGAGCTGACAGGGCTGCGGCGATGTCCCGCGCCTCCACCACACTGCCACCCCTGTCGCGGCACAGGGCAGATCCTTCGACCACCAGCGCTTCGGTACGCGCAAACAGGGCGCTCTGGCGCGACTGATCGTCGGTCTGGCGATGCGAGTCCTCAATCAGTGCGGCCACCGCATCCGCCGTGAAGGGCGGCAGGCCGCGGCGCCTGCAGGTATGGGCCACGAACAGTGCCGTGGCCATGCGCGTGTCGTCGGTGGCGCGGAAGCTCTCGGCAAAATCCACCTTGACGCGAAAGCGCCGGGCGAACTCGGGGTCGGCTTCCTGCAGCTCGTAGTACTGCGTGACCGAGCCGATGAGCACGATCTTGACGTCGGCGTCCACCGATTCAGGCCGCAAGGAAACCGCCGGGATCGGCATCAGCCCCATGCCAGGCTCCTCGATCTGGACCCGGCCACTGCGCAGGAATCGCCGCAGCTTCTCCCAGGCCAGGTCCTCGGCCAGCAGGTCGCGCAACTGCAGGATCAGGTAGCCGCCGTGGGCACGCAGCAGGCTGCCGGCGCGGATGCGGGAAAAATCGGTGTGAAGGACATCCTCTTCGGCCTGGTAGTCGACGCTGCCGAACAGGGCGTGCGGTGTGGGGTTGTCCTCCACGATCACCGGCGCCCCGCGCAAGGGGCTGTTGTCCACCACCAGGTTGACCTGGTACTGTGCCAGCAGCGACTCGAGCGCCATCTGCCGTTCCTCGTCGTCGGCCTCCTGTGGCTCAAACAGCTCGATGTGCTCCAGGATGTCGTGGGCCACCTGCTCCAGGTAGCCGCCGAGCTTGACACTGTCCTTGATCTGCTTCTTGAGGCTGACGCGGATTTCCTGCAGTTCATGGTCCAGCAGGGGCTTGATGACCTGTCGCCGCAGGGCCGCCAGGGCCTCATTCATCACCCGTGCCATGGGACGCGTCTTCTCCAGGAAGTGCGAGATCTGCTCTCGCACCTCGATCTCGGCCTGGCTGATCTCGGCCCGCCGTTCGCGGGGCAAGGTACGCGCCTCGTTTTCGGTCAGCGCGTTGCCACCGTCGCCCACCAGGGTGAAGACCAGATGGCCGGATTCCCGGAACAGGTTGAAATGCCGCTCCTCGGCGAACTGCTCCAGCTCGGCAAACGCCTTGCTCTCCTCATCCTTGTAGGCATCCTGCAGGCGCTCGCTTTCGGCCTTGAAGTCGTCGCGCGCCAGGCGCTGGGGAATCTCTGTCTGCAGCGTGCGGCACAGGCGCTGCATCAGTTGCCGCAGCTCGCGACCCTGGCCAGCAGGCATGCGCAAGGCGCGGGGACGTTCGGGATTGTCGAAGTTGTGCAGGTAGCACAGATCGGGTGGAACCGGTCGGTCGGCGGCGACCGCTTGGGTGAGTTCGCGCAACAGCGATGAACGGCCACTGCCGACCTCCCCGAGCACGAACAGGTTGTAGTCGGGGCTGTCCATTGACAGGCCGAAGCGTGCCGCCTGTTCGGCCCTTTCCTGGCCGATCCAGGGCAGGGACTGCACGTGCAGTTCGCTGGTGTCGGCAAAACCCAGGCTGGCCGGGTCCACGGTCAGGCGCAGTTGCGAAGGAAGGAGGCGGGGCAATTCGGTCATGGAGTCAGCGCCATCATGCAGGGGGAAAGTCTTCAGGGCAAGCGGTGGTCCGACGACAGCAGCGATGCGGCGTGCTGACCACTGCGGATCGCTCCTTCCAGGGTGGCGGGGTAAGGGCCCTCCACGTAGTCGCCCGCCGCGGTCAGGCCATCGGTGATGCGCGCGGCGGGCCGGACCAGTCCGGGGATGCAGGCAAAGGTGGCGCGACGTTCAATCACCGTGCGAATCGGCTCCAGCCGGTCCACTCCCAGCTGCTGTCGACCTTGCGCCAGCACCGCAGCCTCCAGGATCGCCCGGTCGTCGGGGCTGGCGCTCACGACGAAGGCCAGCACGCCCTGCATGCCGGGGTCGTCGGGCTGGAGTTGCCCCCGGTCGAACACGAACTGGGCCGAGAAGGCGGGCTCACCGGATGCCGGGCGCAAGGCGAGCATCGGCGCACTCAGGCGCGCGCCGGGTGCCTTGGCGTACACGGTCGCGATGGCGGTGTGGGGCAGCCCCAGCGCCTGATCGGCCCAGGCCTGCAAGGAAGACTTCTCACCATGCGTCATGCTGGCTGCCGCGCCCCTGATCAGCTGGCCCGCAACCTCGGCAGAGGTAGCCAAAACCACCTGATCGGCATGGCCGGTGCGTTCCAGTCCGTCTGCCCGAAGCGTGATGTCCCAGCCGCCGGGGCCGGGCCGAAGCGCAGTGGCACGGGTACCCGTCTGCGTGGTTGCCCCGTGCGCCCTGAGCCAGTCGACCGCCTTCGCTGGCATCAACGACCCCAGGTCCTGGCGCGGGATCAGCAGATGGGCTGGACGCAGGGTGCGATGCCCCTGACCGAACAGCGCATCGCGCAACACCCGCAGGAACACCTGACCGCTGGCCTGTGCAGCGGGCAGGTTGAGCGCGGAGACGCACAGGGGCTCGATCAGGTCCTGCATGGGCCGGGTCGGCAGACCGCGGCACACATCGGCGACCGTGTCCCCGGACGGGCATTGAAAGCCCGACAGCCGCCAGCGCAGTGAGCGCTGCATCAGGGCCAGGCGGTCATGCCATGACCAGCCCCGCGCCGTGAACATGGCCGCCAGCGCATCCAGGGGGGCCGGCCAGCGCGCCGCCCAGGGGGGCGTGCTCATGCCCTGGCCATCCGGGTAAGGCAGTCCCAGTGGCAAGTCCAGCAGGGCTTGGGACAGATCGACACCCACGGTCTCCATCAGGCCCAAGGTGGCGGTGTAAGCCCCGATCAGGATGTGCTGGCCGTTGTCCAGCGGCAAGGACGTTCCGTCCGTTGCCTGTAGCGTGAGAGCGCGCGCCCGACCACCCCAGTGCCGGGTGGCTTCGATCAAGGTGACCTGGTGGCCCTGCTGGGTGGCCTGTGCGGCCGCCGCCAGACCCGCCCAGCCCCCGCCGACAACGCAGACCTTCACAGGCGACCCAGTGCCTGCACCTTCCAGGCGAGCCAGAACTTGCGCAGCGGCGTCAGGCTCACGCGCTGCGTGAGCACCAGCATGGGGTCGGCCGCAATCTCCTGCAGCAGCGTGCGGTAGATGCTGGCCATCATCAGGCCGGGCTTCTGCGCCTGGCGGTCAGCCGCGGGCAGCAGGGCCAGGGCCTCGTCGTAGGTACGCAGGGCGCGCTGGCACTGGAAGTCCATCAGCGCGCGGAAGCGCCGTTCAAAATCGGCCGGATCGCTGCCGGGCACCGCACCGCGCTTGAGCAGCTCATGGGCCTTGAGGTCGAAGCGCTGCAGGTCATTGACCGGCAGGTAGATGCGCCCACGCACTGCATCTTCGCCCACGTCACGGATGATGTTGGTGAGCTGGAAAGCCAGGCCCAGGCGATGGGCGTACTCGGTGGTCGCAGCCTCTGTCTGGCCGAAGATGCGGGCAGCGACCTCGCCGACGATGCCTGCCACCAGATGGCAGTATTGCTGCAGGTTGGCAAAGTCCAGGTAGCGGTTCTGATCCAGGTCCATCTGGCAGCCATCAATGACGGCCAACAGGTGCCGGGCCTCGATCCCGTAGACCGGGCAGTGAGGCATCAGGGCCTGCATGGCCGGATGGCTGGGTTTGCCGGCGAAGGCTTGCGCCACTTCCTGCCGCCACCAGCCCAGCTTGGCCTGCGCCACACCCAGGTCCTGCACCTCGTCGACCACGTCGTCCACCTCACGGCAGAAGGCATAGAAGGCGGTGATGGCCGCACGGCGCGGCGCTGGCAGGAACAGGAAGGCGTAGTAGAAGCTGCTGCCAGAGGCAGCGGCTTTTTGCTGGGCGTATTCTTGGGGGCTCATGTCTCAGGTGTTTGGGTCCCGAGTGTAATCAGGCCGCCGCCCTTGTTGCCTGCCGCCCGCGCATGAACATCAGGTACATCAGCGGGACCGCAAACAGCGTCAGTACCGTCGATACCGCCAGGCCCCACACGATGCTGGCTGCCACGGGTCCCCACAGCAGGCTGTTGCCGCCCAGACCGAAGGCCAGCGAGAACAGCCCACCGATGGTGGTCGTGGTCGTGATGATGATGGGCACCACCCGCCGGCGCGAAGCCTGGACGATGGCGTGGATGGTGTTGATGCCGCGCGAGCGGCGATCGTTGGCGGCATCGATGAGCACGATCGCCGAGTTGACCGCGATGCCCGTCAGGGCAATCACGCCATACAGCGTATACAGCGACAACGGGTTGCCCGAGATGGCCAGGCCGAAGGCGACGCCGGTGAAGGCCAGCGGGACCGTCACCAGAATCATCAGGGGTTGCCAGTAGCTACGGAACTGGGCCGCCAGGATCAGGTAGATCAGGCCCAGACCGAGCAGGAACAGGCGCTGCATGGCCGAGAGGCTTTCCTCGATGTCCTCCAGCTCGCCGGAGAAGTCCAGGTCGATGCCGGGATGCCGCGCGCGCATGTCGTCCCAGGCGGCCTGGATACGCGTGTTGGCCTCGCGGGTATCGGTCACTTCCTTGTCCAGGTTCGCTTCCACCGTGATGGTGCGGCGCAAGTTGTAGTGGCGGATGAAGCCGCGGCCCGGGCTGGCCTCGGCGGTGACAAGGTTGCCCAGACGGGTCGTCTGACCGTTGGGCAGCGCCACCGGCTCGTCGAGCAGCGCCGCCGGGTCGGCGCGCAGTTCATCCGGCCCGCGCAGGGCCTGGTCTGATCGCACCCGCAACTCGATGCGGTCACCCGCGTCCCGGGTGAAGGCCACCACCTCGCCGTCGACCGCCAGGCGCACGATGCGCGCCACCTGGGCGGCATTCAGCCCGGCTTCACGCAAGGCCGCGTGGTCCAGTTGCAGCTGCAGGCGGGCCCTGCCCGGCAGGTTGTCGTCTTGAACGTCCTTGGTGCCCTCGATGCTGGCCACGATGGCCTTGAGGTCGTCTGCGGCGGCCTGGATGCGGTCGAAGTCGTCGCCCCGCACCTTGATGCTGATGGCCTTGCCGGCAGGCGGTCCCCCCGAGAGCACGGTGAAGCTCTTGCGCCCCGGACCCGGCAGCGATTCGATGGTCTGGCGCATGTCTTCCACCACCGTCATCACTTCGCGGGCACCGGGCTGGCGCGGATTCAGGGAGACGAAGACCTGCCCATACAAGTCGCCATAGACCGGTTCGGTCTCGGTGAACTTGAGGCCTGCCGTGGAGGTCACGGCACGGGCCTCGCCATCCGCGCCTATGCCGCGCAGTTGCTCCCGCACCGCGGCCTCCACGCGCTGGGTTTCTGCCAGTGTCTCCTCCAGGGAGGCGGTCTGGGGCATGTCCACGTTCACGTAGAAGGCGCGGACCGGGTCGAAGGCGAAAAACTGGACCCGGATCACCCCGGTGGCCAGCAGGGCCACGGCGGCGGCCACACAGGCCATGCCCAGTGCTGTGAAGCGGCGTGGCCGCCTCAGCACATAGCCCAGGGCCTGACCGTAGCGCAGCCGCAAGCGACGGTTGAAGCGCTCGCGCCAGGCCTGCATCCGCGAGGGACGGTCAAAGCGCACGCCGATGACCCCCACATGAACCGGCATCATCCAGAACGCCTCGATCAGCGAGATCGCCAGCGCCAGCGTCACGACAAAGGGGATCACGAACATGAACTTGCCGACGATGCCCGGCAGCAGCATCAGCGGCAGGAAGGCGGCCATGGTCGTGGCGACCGAGGCCAGCACGGGTTTCCAGGTCTCCTCAATTGCATCCAGGCTGGCTGACAGTGCCTCCTGGCCCCGCTGCATCCGGTAGTAGATCGACTCGACGACCACCACCGCATCGTCGACCAGCATGCCCAGGGCAATCACCACCCCCAGCAGGATCGACACATTGACCGTGTAGTCCAGCGCTCCCAGCACGGCAAAGGTGCCCAGCAGCGAAAACGGGATGCCCAGCGTCACCAGGACCCCGATACGCCAGCCCAGGAAGACCCAACAGATCAGCAGCACCAGCACCATGCCGAACAGCGCGTTGCTCTGCATCACGCCGATGGCCTCGCGTGTGGCGATCGTCTGGTCGTCGGCCAGGGTCAGCTTCAGGCCAGCGCTGGCGAGCACCTCGTTCTGCTGGTCCTGATAGGCCTTGAGACGGTCAACCAGGTCCAGCGTGTTGGTGCGGGACTTCTTGGTCACGGCCATCGACACGGCCGGCTGGCCACCGGTGGCGGCGTACTGGGCCGCGGGCGCCCGGGCTCGTTCGATCCGGGCGACGTCACCCAGGCGAACCACGACCTCAGGATTGAGACTGGCGCGCACCGGCAGGTCGGCCAGCTGCTGGGGGTCGGTGTTGACGCCCTGGACACCGATCGACCAGGCGCCGTTCTGGGTCTTGAGCGTACCGCCGCTGGTGTCGCGCCACCAGGCCGACAGGGCGTCGGCCACGTCGGTGAGCAGCAGGCCCCGGCCGGCCAGCGCCTGCACGTCCGGGCTGACCAGGATCTCCGGGTTGCGCAGGCCCGAGGCATAGACCTGATCCACGCCGGCCATCCGCTCCAGATCGTCCTGGATTCGGCGGGCGTTCAGGCGCAAGGTTTCGTCGTCGGCCTGACCGGTCAGCATCAGCACGGCGGTCGGAAACCCGTTGCTGGTGGTGATTTCCAGGATCAGGGGGTCCTCGGCGCTGGCGGGCAATTCGCTGGAAGCCTTGTTCTGGATCTCCCGGCGCAGGTCATTCATCCGCTTGTCGAAGTTGCGTTCGCTGATTTCACGAAAACGCACCAGGATGCTGGCCGAGTTCTCCCGCGAGTTGGACACGACAAAGCGCACGTCCGCCACGCCCTTGATCGCATCCTCCAGCGGATTGGTCACCAGCCGTTCGACCTCCTCGGCACTGGCGCCGGGCAGGGCCGCTGTCACGCTGACCCAGTTGAAGTTGATCTCGGGGTCCTGTTCGCGCGGCATGGCCAGGTAGGCCATCACGCCCATGATCATGACCACCGCGAACGCGATGTTGGCCAGGGGGTGGTTGGTCAGCAGGGAACGCAGCAATCGCATGGTGCTTCTCCCCGTTCAGCGTCCGGCGGCCGCTGCCGGGTGGGTTGTCTTCAGCTGCTGGCCGTCCTTCAGGGCGTACTGTCCCTGGATGACTACCCTTGCGTCCTGACCCACAGCGGCAGGCAGCGGTGCGGCCCGACCTTCCTGCGCCCCGGGCAGCGGCACAAATTGCGCCCCCTGCGCTTGGGTCATCACGAAGATGCCCAGGGTGCCGCCACGGCGAACCATCAGGGCCGGGGCGATATGGGGCTGGCTCTCCCGCCAGCGCAGGGTACCGCTGGTGCCTGGGGCGGGCGCAGCCTCCGGGAATCCGAACCACGCCAGGCGGGTGCGCGCCGGACTCTGGACCACCGATCCCACTCGCAGCACCTTCACCGGGAAGATGCGGCCATCGGCCAGAAACTCGGCAGCGGGGCGTTCCTGAAGACTCTGGGCATCCGATGCGCCGATCGTGGCCTGCAGTTCGGGGTTTCCGGTTTCCACGAGCACATAGGCGGGTGTGCCTGGGGCCACCGTTTCACCAACCTGGACCAGACGTTCGCTGACCTGGGCGTCGAAGGGCGCACGCAACGTGGTCTTGTCCTTTTGCCGCTGGGCGGATGCCAGCTGCGCACGCGCGGAAGCCGCATCGGCCTGCGCCAGGGCGGTCTCGGTCTCGCGCTGGGACAGGGCCTCGCGGGAGATGAATCCCTGGGCCACCAGTTCGCGGGCCCGGCGCAGCTGCTCCCCGGCCAGCTTGAGACGCGTCTGCGCCGACTGGAGGGCCGCCTGTGCCTGTTGCAGGGCCAGATCGGCATCCCGGGGGTCCAGCTGCACCAGCACCTGTCCGCGACGTACGCTGGTGCCGGCTTCGGCGGTCCAGCGCAGCACCTGCCCCGCGGTCTCGGCTGCCAGTCGTGACGTGTTGCGTGCCCGGACGACCGCCGGCGCCTCCCGCTCCGGATAGACCGTCACGTCCTTGACGGAAGCCGTCTGGACCTGCGGCAAGGACTCCGCCGCTGCGGGTGATGCAGCGGGCTGGGCATGGATGATCGGGGTCAGGGCCAGAACCAGCAGGGCAGCGGTGATGCGTTTCATGCGAATGACCTTGTGTGACGTATCTAGACAAGAGGCGAGGAGGGCATGCGGCCGGCACGCCAGAGCATCAGGGGAAGATCCGTGGCCCGCAGGCGGGGTCGGGCCAGCCACGTCCGGAAGTCCAGCGATGCGCAATGATCCAGGATGCGCAGGCCGCCCTGCACGACCAGCCGCAGTTCCCAGCCGGCACGTCCGGGCACCCGGGTCGCCAGCGGGGCGCCGGTGTTCATGAGCGAGCGGGCGTCGGTGCACAACTCGGCCACGGCGGCCGCGCACCGTTGCCGGACCGCTTCATCCGCCACCAGAGGCGAAAAGTCTTCCAGTCGTACCCCATGGCGAGCGAGCACATCGCCGGGCAGGTAGTGGCGTTCGCGCGCATGGTCGCGTGAGATGTCCTGCCAGAAGTTGATCAGTTGCAGCGCACTGCACACCGCATCGCTCTGCCGGAGCGACACCTCGTCATCGATCCCGTACAGATGCAGCAGCAGACGGCCCACCGGATTGGCCGACAGCCGGCAGTAGTCCAGCAGCTCGGCCTGGCTGGCGTAGCGATGCTGTGCCTCGGTGTGGCGAACGTCCTGCTCGAACGCACACAACAGGTCGTCCAGCAGATCCACCGGCAGCCGGTGTGTGGTGATGGTGGTGGCCAGTGGGTTGAAGACCGCTGGCCATCGACCGCCTGCGGTGGTGCCTGCGGCAGCAGCCCGCAGCTCGGCGCGCATGGCCGACAGCTGGTCCAGGCGCCAAGCCGCAGGGGCGTCGCCTTCGTCCGCCAGGTCATCCGCCGTCCGTGCAAAGTGGTAGATCGCCACGACGGCCGGCCGCAGCGCCGGTGGACACAGCCACGAGGCCACCGGGAAGTTCTCGTAGTGCCCCACGGCGCCTGTCAGGGTGGCCTGCACCTGCTGACTGGTGCGAACTCCGGGTGGGGCATCTGGCCGCATGGACATGAAGTTTGGGAAGGAGTGAAGGCATTGCCAACTGGCGCACAACGGCCACGCAATTGAACTACAATTTGATTACTAACCGGTCAGTCAGTAATTTTCAGCGATGTGTTGCGCCGCCGCAAGCGCGATTGTCATGCCTCCCGGGTGATCGCAACGACAGACCGACCGTCATTCATGCTCATTGATGGGGACCTGCTCGCCATGAAGTTCTTGCGCCTCTCGCTCGCCGTCCTGTTCACTGCGGGACTCGCCGCCTGTTCGAAGACGCCGCCACCGGCCGAGCCCGTGCGGTCCGTCAAGCTGATGGCGGTGGCTCCGTCTGCGCTGTCGGCGCAGGAAGCTTACGCGGGCGAGGTCAAAGCCCGCGTCGAGTCCGCCATGGGATTCCGGGTGGGCGGCAAGGTGTTGCGCCGGCATGTGGAGGTGGGCCAGCGTGTGCTCGCCGGGCAGCTGCTGGTGGAGCTTGACCCGGCCGACCTTCGTCTGGCGGCAGAGGCCGCCCAGGCCCAGGTGGCTGCCGCGCAGACGCAGCGTGACCTGGCGATGGCCGATCTCAAGCGGTATCAGGATCTTCGTGACAAGGGGTTTGTGAGCGGGGCCGAGATCGAGCGCCGCAGCGCCACCCTGAATGCCGCCGAGGCCAGCCTGCGGCAGGCCCTCGCGCAAGCCGGCGTCCAGGGCAACCAGGCCAGCTACGCGCAGCTGCGTGCCGGTGCTGCCGGCGTGGTGGTGTCGGTGGCCGCAGAGCCCGGTCAGGTGGTGGCCGCCGGTGCGCCGGTGGTGAAGGTCGCTCAGGACGGTCCGCGGGACGTGGTGTTCGCCGTGCCGGAGCGCCGGGTCGCGTCGGTACGCACCGGTCAGGCGGTCGAAGTCAGCATCCTGGCCGCCGGTCCTGAAGCCTTCCCGGCCACCGTCCGGGAGGTGGCTGCCAGCGCCGATACCGCCAGCCGCACCTACCAGATCCGGGTGGCGTTGGCGCCCGAGGTGGCGGCGCCCCTGGGCGCCACAGCCAACGTGAGCTTTGCGGCGTCCGGTAACCAGGTCCAGGCGATTCGCCTGCCCAGCGCTGCGCTGGCCAAGGTCGGTCAGGACACCGTGGTCTGGGTGTTTGATGCCGCCGCCAGCACGGTGCAGCCGCGCCCGGTCAAGGTGCAGGCGGCCGACGGCAACCAGGTGGTCGTCACCGATGGCATCCAGGTGGGCGAGGAAATCGTGGCCGCCGGTGTTCACGTGCTGTCACCGGGTCAGAAGGTGGTGCGCTTTGACGGATCGCGCGCGCAGGCCGAATCCCTTGGCGCCCAGGCGGCACGCTGAGGTCATCCATGGCAGCACAACCGAATCACAACGCCAGCCAGGGCGGCACGCGGGGCTTCAACCTTTCGCAATGGGCCATCGATCACCCGGCGCTGACACGCTACCTGATGATCGTGCTGATGGTCCTGGGCGTGGCTTCCTATTTCCAGCTGGGGCAGGACGAGGACCCACCCTTCACCTTCCGCGCGATGGTGGTTCGAGCCTATTGGCCGGGCGCGACGGCGCAGCAGATGGCCGACCAGGTCGCCGATCGCATCGAGAAGACGCTGCAGGAGGTGCCGTACGCTGACAAGATCCGCAGCTACTCCAAGCCGGGCGAGAGCCTGATCATCTTCCAGCTCAAGGACTCGTCGCCGCCGCAGCAGATCGAGCAGCTCTGGTACACCGTGCGCAAGAAGGTGGGCGATGTCCGTGGCACCCTGCCACAAGGGGTGGTCGGCCCCTTCTTCAACGATGAGTTCGGGGACGTCTATGGCGTGATCTACGCCCTGCAGGGCGAGGGCTTCACCCACGCCGAGCGCAAGGAGGCCGCCGACCGGGTGCGTCAGTCTCTGCTGCGCGTCAAGGATGTGAGCAAGGTCGAACTCTTCGGCGTACAGGACGAAAAGCTCTACGTCGAGATTTCCCAGAAGCGGCTGGCCGTGCTCGGCCTGGATCTGCAGCAGGTGCTGGCGTCCATCGGGCAGCAGAACGCGGTGGAGTCCGCCGGCGGGGTGCAGACCCCGCAGGATGTGTTCCAGGTGCGCGTGGCTGGCGCCTTCAACTCGGTGGAGCAGTTGCGTGCCATGCCGGTGCGCGCCGCCAGCGGTGCCCAGTTCCGGCTGGGTGACATCGCCGACATCGGCGTGGCCTATGTCGATCCGCCGCAGACCCTGGTCCGGCACGATGGTCTTGACAGCATCGCACTGGGTATTTCCATGGCCAAGGGCGGCGACATCATTGCCCTGGGCAAGGCGTTGAACGCTGCCATGCCGGCCATCGAGGCTTCGCTGCCGGTGGGCATGCAGCTGGTGCAGGTGCAGGACCAGCCAGCGGCGGTTTCGCGCTCGGTCAACGAGTTCGTCAAGGTGCTGATCGAAGCCGTGGTGATCGTGCTGGCGGTCAGCTTCCTGAGTCTGGGGCTGCACCGCAAGGACGCCAGCGTCCCGGCCTGGCGCTTCTGGAAGGCCTACACCCTGGACACCCGTCCGGGCCTGGTGGTGCTCATCACCATTCCGCTGGTGCTGGCCATCACCTTCCTGATCATGAAGTACTGGGGCATCGGCCTGCACAAGATCTCTCTCGGGTCCCTCATCATCGCGCTGGGCCTGCTGGTGGACGACGCGATCATTGCGGTGGAGATGATGGTGCGCAAGCTGGAAGAGGGCTACACCATGGTGCGGGCAGCGACCTTCACCTGGGAGGCCACCGCCATGCCCATGCTGACCGGCACGCTGATCACCGCTGCGGGCTTCCTGCCGATCGGCATGGCCAACTCCGCCGTGGGTGAGTACACCTTTGCCATCTTCGGTGTGACCGCCGCTGCGCTGGTCATCTCGTGGATCGTGGCGGTGATGTTCGTGCCTTATCTGGGCGTCAAGCTGCTGAAGGTCAAGCCGCATGTCGGCGCAGCCGATGAGGTGTTCGATGGCCCCTTCTACGACCGGTTCCGCGCCATGGTGGACTGGTGCGTGGAGCACCGCTGGATCACCATCGGTCTGACCATCCTGACCTTCGTGCTCGGCATGCTGGGCATGGGCAAGGTGCAGCAGCAGTTCTTCCCGGACTCCAACCGTCCCGAGATTCTGGTGGATGTGTGGCTGCCCGAGGGCAGCAGCATGGCCGCCAACGATGAGGTGACCCGGCACATCGAGCAGCGCCTGCAGCAACAGGCCGGCGTGAGCAGCGTTTCGGTGTGGGTCGGCTCGGGCGTGCCGCGCTTCTACCTGCCGCTGGACCAGATCTTTCCGCAGAGCAACGTCTCGCAGATCATTGTGCTGCCGAAGGATTTGCCTACCCGCGAATCGCTGCGCCACGATCTGCCCAACCTGCTGGCGGCCGAGTTCCCCGAGGTGCGCACCCGCGTCAAGCTGCTGCCCAACGGACCGCCGGTGCCCTATCCGGTGCAGTTCCGGGTGGTCGGGCCGGATCCGGCCACCTTGCGTACCCTGGCCGATGAAATCAAGCAGGTGATGCGGCAGAGCCCGCACACCCGTGGGGTGAACGACAACTGGAACGAGTCCGTGAAGGTGGTGCGTCTGGAAGTGGATCAGGACAAGGCGCGCGCCCTGGGGGTGTCCAGCCAGTCGATTGCCCACGCGTCGCGCACCATCCTCAACGGCACCACCATCGGCCAGTACCGAGAGGGGGACAAGCTGATCGACATCGTGTTGCGCCAGCCACTGGACGAGCGCGATGCGATCACCGATCTGGCCAATGCCTACCTGCCCACCGCCAGCGGGAAGTCGATTCCCCTGCTGCAGATTGCCCGCCCGGTGTTTGACTGGGAGCCGGGTGTCATGTGGCGCGAGAACCGCGACTATGCCATCACCGTGCAGAGCGATGTGGCCGAAGGCATTCAGGGCGCGACGGTCACTGCGCAGCTGCTGCCCGAACTCAAGACCATCAGCGATGCCTGGCCGCAGCGGGGCCTGTCGGGCTACCGGGTCGAGGTCGCTGGCGCAGTGGAAGAGAGCAGCAAGGGCTCCTCGTCCATCGCGGCGGGCATGCCCGTCATGCTGTTCATCGTCTTCACCCTGCTGATGCTGCAACTGCAGAGCTTCAGCCGCTCGTTGCTGGTGTTCCTCACCGGCCCGCTGGGCATGGCCGGTGTCGCCGCCGCGCTGCTGGCGCTGAACCGACCCTTCGGTTTCGTGGCCCTCCTGGGCGTGATTGCCCTGATGGGCATGATCCAGCGCAACTCGGTGATCCTGATTGACCAGATCGAGCAGGACCGCGCCCGGGGTGTGCCCGCGTGGGAGGCCGTGGTGGAGTCGGCCGTGCGCCGGATGCGGCCCATCGTGCTGACCGCCGCCGCCGCGGTGCTCGCCATGATTCCGCTCTCGCGCAGCGTGTTCTGGGGGCCGATGGCCGTGGCCATCATGGGTGGCCTGATCGTGGCCACGGTGCTGACGCTGCTGGCCTTGCCCGCCATGTACGCCGCCTGGTTCCGCGTCCGCCGGGAGCCTGCCGCCTGAAGCTGCGCTGACGCACAATGGCGGGCATGCGCCTGCGCCATATCGAAGTCTTCAACGCCGTCATGCTCACCGGCAGTGTCAGTGCTGCCGCGCGCATGATCAATGTCACCCAGCCAGCGGTCAGCCGCACGCTGCAGCACGCCGAGCTGCAGCTGGGGTTTCCGCTGTTCCAGCGTGTGGGCGGGCGCCTGCGGCCCACGGTCGAGGCGCAGACGCTCTATCCGCATGTGGAGCGCCTGTTCGCCCAGCTCGATGAAGTCCAGCGGTTGTCCTCCAACCTTCGCGCGGGTCGCAGCCAGGGTGAGTTGCGCGTCCTGACGGTGCTGGCCCTGAGCTACGAGGTGATGCCCCGCGCGGTGCAACTTTTCCGGCAGAAGCACCCTCAGGTGCTGGTTCACCACCAGGCGCTCCATTCTCCTCAGATCGTGTCCTCCCTGGTCCTGCAGGAGGCCGATATCGGCTACGTGTTCAGCGCAGTGCCGCACCCTGCGCTGACGCAAGAATCACTGGGTCTGCATCACGTGGCTTGCGTGGTGCCCAAGGGGTTGCTGCCGGCCAGAGCGGTGCGCAGCGGCCAGATCACGCTGACCCAGCTGGCGCGCCTGCCCACCATTGCGCTGGACGGTCAGGATCCGTTGGGGATGCTGCTGGCGGCGGCGTTGCGCGACAGTGGCACAGGTCTGGACGTGGTGATGACCGTCCAGACCTACCACGTGGCGCTGGCGCTGGCCCAGCATGGGGTGGGGGTGGCCATGGTCGATGCCTGCACCGCCGCGTCGGCCGACCTGTCGCGGGTGGATGTGCTCAGGCTCGATCCCGCCATCGACGTGCCGGTGCAGGCCCTCAGACCCACCGCGCGCCCCAATTCCACGACCGCTCGGTTCTTCACCCGCTGCATGCAGCAGGCTCTGGAGCAGATCGGCGTCAGGCCGGCCGCCTGAGTTCCCGGGCCAGGCGCGCCGCGCTGCCAAAGGCCAGTGTGAAGCCCAGCGCGCCGTGCCCGGCGTTGAGCATCAGGTTGACGGGGGCGTCCGCCACCCTGCCCACCAGCGGCAGCCCGGTGGGTGTGGCCGGCCGCAGGCCAGCCCACGGGGCGGCATCGGCGCTGGTGTCCACCTGCGGGAACACGTCCCGGGTGGTGGCCAGCAGCGAGTCGATCCGCTCCGCAGTAACCTGACGGTTCTCGCCCACCAGCTCGGCCATCCCCGCCACACGCAGGCGGTCGCCCAGGCGGGCAAACACCACCTTGCGGGCAATGTCGGTCACGCTGACCTTGGGCGCCTGTCCCGGGGTATCCCCCACCGGCAGGGTCACGCTGTACCCCTTGAGTGGATACACCGGCACGTCCAGCCCCAGCGCCCGTCCCAGACGGGCCGACGATGTGCCCGCCGCCAGCACGAAGGCGTCAGCGGCCATCTCGCCCGCGTCGGTGACGGCGGCCACCACGCGGTCGCCCCGTTTCAGCAGTCTGGTCACTTGCCGGTTGAGCTCGAACCGCACGCCGCGTGCCTTGAGGCGCTCATACAGGCCCAGACAGACCTTCAGACAATCGGCCGCGCACTCGCTGGGGGTGTGGATGCCGCCGGCGAATCGCTGGGCGTAGTGCGCCAGCGCCGGCTCCACGTCCACACACTGCGATGGCGACAGGGCGGCCTGAGCCTGTCCGCCCAGGGCACGCTGAAGGTCAAGCTGCCGCCGTGCGCTGTCGAATGACGCCGCGTCGGGGTAGACCACCAGTTTGCCCGTGGTCGAGAAATCGCAGGACAGCTCTTCCTGAGCCAGCATGGCTTCAAACGCCTGCCGGCTCTCTGCCGCCAGTGCCAGAAGGCGCGCGGTGGTGTCCCTTGAAACGCCTGTCCGGCAGGCGGCCAGGAAGCGCATTCCCCAGGACCACTGGTGCGGATCCATCTGCAGTCGGAACTTCAGCGGCGAATCATCTGCCAGCAGCAGCTTCGGCAGTTGGCGCCAGATGGACGGATCGGCCAGCGGCTGCACGTACGAATAGCTCAGTTGGGCGCCATTGCCGCCACTGGCGCCAGCCCCCGGCTGCTCACGGTCAATCACGGTCACCTGCCAGCCATCGCGCTGCAGTTGCCAGGCGGTGCTCAGGCCGACAATGCCGGCGCCGATCACCACCACATGTCCGGGAGAAGAAGAGGCATTCATGAGCGCTGACTCTAGCCGGGCCCACTCGGCCTGGGAAATGCCAAACGCGCCGCCGCTCATAACCGGAACTCATGGATCGCCCCGATATTGGCATTTCCGGCCGCCGCCGGGTCTGCCTAGACTTTCGGCTGTCGCTTCTACAGGTTAAGCCCATGTCGCAGTCCACCCACGTCTTTCATCGCCAGCTTGCCAAACGTCCTCCGGTGGCCGTCAGCGGGCAAGGCATCTGGTTGCGTGATGCCGAAGGCCGTTCCTACATCGACGCCAGCGGTGGTGCTGCGGTGTCCTGTTTGGGCCATGGTCATCCCGACGTCATCGCGGCCATGCACCGCCAGATCGATCAGCTGGCCTATGCCCACACCAGCTTCTTCACCACCGAGGTGGCCGAGCAGCTGGCCGACCTGCTGGTCGGCTCCGCACCCGCCGGCATGAGCCACGTGTACTTCGTCAGTGGTGGCTCCGAGGCGGTCGAGGCGGCCCTGAAGATGGCCCGGCAATACTTCGTCGAAATCGGCCAGCCCCAACGTCGCCACTTCATCGCCCGACGCCAGAGCTACCACGGCAATACCCTGGGCGCACTGGCGGTGGGTGGCAACGAATGGCGCCGCGAGCAGTTCCGTCCGCTGCTGATCGACGTGACCCATGTGTCGCCCTGCTACGAGTACCGGGGCCGTCTCCCCGATGAGACGCCCGAGGCCTACGGTCAGCGGCTGGTGGCCGAACTGGCCAGGACCATCGAGGAACTGGGGCCGGACAACGTGATGGCCTTTGTGGCAGAGACCGTCGGTGGCGCGACGGCAGGCGTGCTCACGCCGGTGCCCGGCTATTTCAAGGGTATCCGCGACCTGTGCGACCGGCATGGCATCCTGCTCATCCTGGACGAGGTCATGTGTGGCATGGGTCGCACCGGCACGTTGCACGCCTGCGAGCAGGAAGGTGTGGTGCCGGACCTGCTGACCGTGGCCAAGGGGCTGGGCGGGGGCTATCAGCCCATCGGCGCCGTATTGGCCCAGGGCCGCATCGTCGAAACCATGCGCCAGGGCAGCGGGCTGTTCCAGCACGGTCACACCTACCTGGGGCATGCCGTGGCGTGTGCGGCGGCGCTGGCTGTTCAGCAGGTCATCCAGCGTGACCACCTCCTGACCCAGGTGCGTGACCGGGGGGCTTACCTGGCGTCCCGTCTGCGCCACGAACTGGGGGATCATCCCCACGTGGGCGACATCCGGGGACGGGGTCTCTTCTGGGGCCTGGAACTGGTGCAGGATCGTGCCATCCGTCAGTGGTTCGAGCCCTCCCTGAAGCTCCATGCCAGGCTGAAGTCGGCCGCCATGGAAGAGGGCCTGATGATCTATCCCATGGGCGGTACCGTCGATGGCCGCTGCGGCGACCACGTGCTGCTGGCGCCCCCGTTCATCAGCTCCGAGGGGGAGGTCGATCAGATCGTCACCCGCTTGCGTCGGTCTCTGGACCGTGTCGTATCTGACATCG
This sequence comes from Hydrogenophaga bisanensis, assembly GCF_042665135.1. Lineage (NCBI taxonomy): Bacteria > Pseudomonadati > Pseudomonadota > Betaproteobacteria > Burkholderiales > Comamonadaceae > Hydrogenophaga > Hydrogenophaga bisanensis. The sequence continues at coordinate 215,043 of NZ_JBHTBX010000001.1, read as the reverse complement.
GCCTGACTTCATGAGGATTTTTCATGGCCCTCTAGGGAAAATCCGAGGGGGCAGGAAAAGGGCTTACGTGAAGCTTGCATTACGATTGATGCCTTTCGAGGCCGGTCGCCCAAAAGGACGATGGCTTTTGTTCAACCACGCAGACCCCTGCAGGAGAAGACCAACATGAAGAAGATCACCGCCTACCTGAGCGCCGTGGCCGCTGCCGCCGCCATGATGGCGCCCGTGGCACCCGCCCAGGCCCAGCAGAAGTTCATGACCATCGGCACCGGTGGCGTGACGGGTGTGTACTACGCGGCCGGTGGCGCCATCTGCCGTCTGGTGAACAAGGACCGCTCCAAGCACGGCTATCGCTGCACGGTGGAATCCACCGGAGGCTCCGTGGCCAACATCAACACCATCAACTCCGGTGACCTGGACTTCGGCGTGGCCCAGTCCGACGCCCAGTTCAACGCCGCCAAGGGCGTCAAGGCGTTTGAAGGCAAGGCCGTGGGCGACCTGCGCGCCGTGTTCTCGCTGCACCCCGAGCCGCTGACGCTGGTGGCCCGCAAGGAAGCCAACATCAAGTCCCTGGCGGACCTCAAGGGCAAGCGTGTGGCCATCGGCAACCCCGGCTCGGGCACCCGCTCGTCGGTGGACGAACTGATGGCTGCGACCGGCATGAAGGGCAGCGACTTTGCCGCGGTCTCCGAGCTCAAGGCCGACGAGCACGGCGCTGCCCTGTGCGACAACAAGATCGACGCCTTCTTCTACGTAGTGGGTCACCCCAGCGCCAACATCCAGGACCCCATGACCACCTGCGGTGCGCAGCTGGTCAACGTCACGGGCGCCGCAGTGGACAAGCTGGTGGCTGCCAACGCCTTCTACGCAACGGCCTCCATTCCCGCCAAGACCTACCCCTCGCAGGCTGCCCAGCTCGACACCTACGGCGTGCTGGCCACGGTCGTGACCTCGGCCAAGAAGTCCGAGGACGAGGTCTATGTGTTCACCAAGGCCGTCTTTGACAACTTCGAGGACTTCAAGAAGCTGCACCCTGCCTTTGCCGGTCTGCAGCCGGAAAAGATGATCAAGGCGGGCCTGTCGGCACCCCTGCACCCCGGTGCTGTCAAGTACTACAAGGAAAAGGGCTGGATGAAGTAATCCCGTCCGCCTGAGTCCACGCCCCATGTTGGTCGGCCAGCATGGGGCTTTTTTGATGCGCCGCCGCCATCCCTGACGGTGCATCCGAGCCGAACGAGTTTCACCAGACTCCCAAAGGAAACCTCCCGTGAACGCCAAATCCAACGTCGCGGACATCGACGTCAACCAACTCGTCGAGGACAACGACACCGGTGGCCGCCAGCCAGGCCCCGCCGTCGCCCGCCTGCTCATGGGCATCGCGCTGGCCTGGTCGCTGTTCCAGTTGTGGATCGCCTCGCCGCTGCCCTACATGGTGTCCAACCTGATCCCGGTGCTCAACGACACCCAGACCCGGGCCATCCACCTGGCTTTTGCCGTGTTCCTGGCCTTCATGGCCTACCCGGCGTCCAAACGATCACCGCGTGACCGCGTTCCGGTGCTGGACTGGATCTTTGCGCTCGCGGGTGCATTCTCCGCCGCCTACATCTTCGTCTTCTACCGCGAGCTCGCCACCCGTCCCGGTCAGCCCACCGGCATGGACGTCTGGACGGCAGTGGTCGGTATCGTCCTGCTGCTGGAAGCCACCCGGCGCGTGCTGGGGCTGCCCATGGTGGTGGTCGCCATCCTGTTCCTGGGGTACACGTTCGCGGGTCCCTACATGCCCGATCTCCTGGCACACAAGGGGGCTTCGCTGGATCGCGCCATGACCCACCAGTGGCTGACCACCGAGGGCGTCTACGGTGTGGCGCTGGGGGTGTCCAGCGGCTTCATCTTCCTGTTCGTGCTGTTCGGTTCGCTGCTGGACAAGGCGGGCGCAGGCAACTATTTCATCAAGTCGGCCTTTGCCCTGCTGGGGCACATGCGCGGTGGCCCCGCCAAGGCGGCCGTGGTGTCGTCGGCCGCCACGGGTGTGATCTCCGGTTCGTCGATCGCCAATGTGGTGACCACAGGCACCTTCACCATTCCGCTGATGAAGCGGGTGGGCTACCGTGGTGACCAGGCTGGTGCGGTCGAGGTGTCCTCCTCCGTCAACGGCCAGATCATGCCGCCGGTGATGGGCGCTGCCGCCTTCCTCATGGTCGAGTACGTGGGCATCCCCTATGTCGAGGTGATGAAGCACGCCTTCCTGCCGGCCATTATTTCCTACATTGCGTTGTTCTACATCGTCCACCTGGAGGCCCTCAAGGCCGACATGAAGGGGCTGCCGCGCCGTGGCAACAGCACTGGCACGCAGCGTCTGCTCTCCTTCCTGACCACGGTCACCGGTTTCATCGTTCTGGCAGGCATCACCTACTACGTCATCGGCTTCCTGAAGTCCTTGCTGGGCGACGCCGCCATGGTGGCCATCGGACTGGGGCTGATGACCATCTATGTGGGGTTGCTGTGGCTGGGTTCACGCCAGCCCGAACTGCCGCTGGACGACCCGAATGCCCCCGTGTTCGAACTGCCCGAGACCGGCCCCACCGTGAAGTCCGGCCTGCATTACCTGCTGTCGGTCGTGGTGCTGGTCTGGTGCCTGATGGTCGAGCGCCTGTCGCCCGCGCTGTCGGCTTTCTGGGCCACGGTGTTCATGATCTTCGTGATGCTGACCCAAAAGCCGATCATTGGCTACTTCCGGGGCGACCACCGTTTCGGCGATCACCTCAAGGCTGGCTGGCACGATCTGATCGACGGACTGGTCACCGGGGCCCGCAACATGATCGGCATTGGCGTGGCCACGGCCGCCGCCGGCATCATCGTCGGCACCGTCTCGCTCACCGGTGTCGGCCTGGTGATGACCGAAGTGGTGGAGATCCTCTCGGGCGGCAACCTGATGCTCATGCTGGTGCTGGTGGCCGTCATCAGCCTGATCCTGGGCATGGGTCTGCCCACCACGGCCAACTACATCGTGGTGTCCACGCTCATGGCGCCGGTGATCGTGGAACTGGGGGCCCAGAGTGGGCTGATCGTGCCGCTGATCGCCGTGCACCTGTTCGTGTTCTATTTCGGTCTCATGGCCGATGTCACGCCGCCGGTCGGCCTGGCCTCGTTCGCGGCGGCTGCCATCGCCAAGCACGACCCGATCAAGACCGGCATCACCGCGTTCTACTACAGCATGCGCACGGCCATCCTGCCGTTCCTGTTCATCTTCAACACCCAGCTGCTGCTGATCGGATTGGATGGCCCTTTGCATGTGGCGCTGACCATGGGCTCGGCCCTGGTGGCCATGTTGGTGTTTGCGGCAGCCACCTCAGGCTATTTCTTCGCCCGCAACCGGTGGTACGAAACCATCCTCATGCTGCTGATCTGCTTCACCCTGTTCCGGCCCGGTTTCTGGATGGACATGATCAAGCCCCCCTTCGAGGAGCTCAAAGGCCAGGCCATGGTCACCGCCATCGAGGCCGCCCCGGCGGGCACCGAAAAGCGCGTCTGGATCGAGGGCATGAACATCGACGGCGATGAGGTGCGCAAGGGGGTCTTGCTGCCGCTGGGCGAGACCGGTGATGTGAAGGCACGGCTGGCCACCGCCGGCCTGACCGTCATGGCCGACGGCGATGCGCTCATGGTCATGGGGGTGAAGTTCGGCAGCACGGCCGAAAAGCTCGGCATCGAGCAGAGCTTCCGCATCACCTCGATCGAGATGCCTTCCGACCGACCCGCCAAGGAATGGTTCTTCGTTCCTGCGCTGCTGCTGCTGGCGGGCATCGTTGCCCTCCAGCGACGTCGGTCGGCCAAGGCCTGAAGCCAGCGATGACGACGACACCCCGCATCGCCCTGATCCACGCCCTGGCCCATTCGGTCGAGCCGATCAACGCCGAGTTTGAACGGGCCTGGCCCGAGGCCATCCGCATGAACCTGCTGGACGACAGCCTGTCGGCGGATCTGGCCCGGCAGGGCAGGGGGCTGGACGCGGTCATGCACCAGCGGTTCGAAACCCTGGCCGCCTATGCCGAGGGCACCGGTGCACAGGCCATCCTCTTCACCTGTTCGGCCTTCGGGCCGTGCATCGAGGCTGCGGCGGCCCGGCGCCCGCACATGCCGGTGCTCAAGCCCAACGAGGCCATGATCGCCGATGTGGCTTCGGTGGCGGGCCCGGTGGGGCTGATCGCCTCGTTTGCCCCGACACTGGCCTCCATGCCGGCCGAGTTTCCCGCCTCGGTCGAGCTGAAAACCGGGCTGGTGGCCCAGGCCATGGATGCGCTCAACCGTGGGGACACGGCGACGCACGATGCCCTCGTGGTTCAGGCGGCCCGTCAGCTGGCGGACCAGGGGTGTCATGCCATCGCACTGGCGCAGTTCAGCATGGCGCGTGCAGCACCCGCCGTGACCCAGATGACCGGACTGCCGGTCTTCACCACGCCCGGCAGTGCCGTGCGCCTGCTTCGGCGGCGCTTGAGCGCCTGAGGAGGGCGCCGCCAGCAGCTACAATAGAAGGTTGCCGTCAAACGGTGCCCATGGTGACGTGCTGCGATCCGATCGCGGCAGAGAATGCCCTGGCAACCGGCGCGCGGGTGGCGAAATTGGTAGACGCACCAGGTTTAGGTCCTGACGCCAGCAATGGTGTGGGGGTTCGAGTCCCCCCCCGCGCACCACGGTACCGTGGAACAGATCCTTACCGGTCGGCCAGAGAGTCTGGCAGGCCGACATCCTTTTGGAGATTGACATGACCGTCACCGTTGAAACCCTGGAAAAGCTCGAGCGCAAGATCACGCTGACGCTGCCTGCCGACGTGATCAGGAACGAGGTCGAGAGCCGCCTCAAGCGCCTGGCCCGCCAGGTCAAGATGGACGGTTTCCGTCCTGGCAAGGTCCCCATGAACGTGGTGGCTCAACGCTATGGCTACTCCGTGCACTACGAAGTCATGAACGACAAGGTGGGCGAGGCGTTTGCCCAGGCCGCCAACGAGGCCAAGCTGCGCGTGGCCGGCCAACCCCAGATCACCGAGAAGGAAGGCGCCCCCGAAGGCCAGCTGTCCTTCGACGCCGTGTTCGAGGTCTACCCTGAAGTCAAGATTGCCGACCTGGCCACCGCCGAGGTCGAGAAGGTGACCGCCGAGGTCAGCGACGCCGCTATCGACCGCACCCTGGACATCCTGCGCAAGCAGCGCCGCACCTTCGCCCAACGCGCCAAGGACGAGCCGGCACAGGACGGTGACCGCGTCACCATCGATTTCGCCGGCAAGATCGACGGCGAGGCCTTCGAAGGCGGCAAGGCCGAAGGCTTCCAGTTCCTGGTTGGCGAAGGCCAGATGCTCAAGGAGTTTGAAGATGCCGTGCGTGGCATGAAGGCGGGCGAGTCCAAGACCTTCCCGCTGGCCTTCCCTGAGGATTACCACGGCAAGGACGTGGCCGGCAAGACCGCCGACTTCCTGGTGACGCTGCACAAGATCGAGGCGGCCCACCTGCCGGCCGTGGACGAAGCGCTGGCCAAGTCCCTGGGCGTGGCCGAAGGCACCGTTGAGGCCCTGCGTGCCGACATCAAGAAGAACCTGGAGCGCGAGGTCAAGTTCCGCGTGATGGCCCGCAACAAGCAGGCCGCCATGGACGCCCTGGTGGCCAAGGCCGAGCTCGACCTGCCCAAGTCGGTGGTTCAGGCCGAGATCGACCGCCTGGTCGAAGGTGCCCGTGCCGACCTCAAGCAGCGTGGCATCAAGGACGCCGACAAGGCACCGATCCCGGCCGAGCTGTTCCAGGAGCAGGCCGAGCGTCGCGTGCGTCTGGGTCTGGTGGTGGCCGAGCTGGTCCGCACCAACGAACTGCACGCCAAGCCCGAGCAGATCGAGTCGCACATCCAGGAGCTGGCTGCCTCGTACGAGAAGCCGGCGGACGTGGTTCGCTGGTACCACAGCGACAACCGCCGCATGGCCGAGATCGAGGCCGTGGTGATCGAGAACAATGTGGCCGAGTACGTGCTGTCCAAGGCCAAGGTGACCGACAAGACCCTGAGCTTCGAAGAGCTGATGGGTCAGGCCTGATCGCCCCAGGCGATCGCCGGTCGCAAAAAGAGGGCGGGGCAACCCGCCCTCTTTTTTTGTCGCTGGTCTTGCACATGGCGGCTTTGCCGCCACCTCTGGCAGGCTGGTCATTCCGGCCCCCGAGCCGGTCAATGTCGAGGTTGGTTACAGTAGCGGCATGGCAATGCATCAATACATGGAGAAACGCATGAGCGCAATGGACATCCAGGGTCTGGGCATGGTGCCCATGGTCATCGAGCAATCGGGCCGCGGTGAGCGCGCCTATGACATCTATTCGCGTCTGCTCAAGGAGCGCGTGGTGTTCCTGGTCGGCCCGGTCAACGACCAGTCGGCCAACCTGGTGGTGGCGCAGCTGCTGTTCCTGGAGAGCGAAAACCCCGACAAGGACATTTCCTTCTACATCAATTCCCCGGGTGGTTCGGTCAGTGCCGGCATGGCGATCTTCGACACCATGAACTTCATCAAGCCGGACGTCTCGACCCTGTGCATCGGCATGGCCGCCAGCATGGGCGCCTTCCTGCTGGCCGCCGGTACCAAGGGCAAGCGGTTCGCACTGCCCAACAGCAAGGTCATGATCCACCAGCCGCTGGGCGGCACCCAGGGTCAGGCCACCGAGATCGAGATTCACGCCCGCGAGATCCTCAAGACCCGCGAGCAGCTCAACAAGATCCTGGCCGAGCGCACCGGCCAGCCGCTGGAGAAGATCGAGCGCGATACCGAGCGCGACTACTACCTCAGTGCCGCCGAATCGGCCGAATACGGCCTGATTGACAAGGTGATCGACCGCCGCGCGTCGGCCGCCTGATTCTTGCCAGGCTGTCCTGTCAGTCGAAAGACCGCGCAGATGCCGGTCTTTTCTGCTGATCGGCAGCCTCTGTCCTTGTTCTATCATTGAACCCGGTTTCCCTTCCGACACGCACGACCCCAATCCATGGCCGACAAGAAAGCCGCTACCGGTGAGAAAGCGCTCTACTGCTCCTTTTGCGGCAAGAGCCAGCACGAGGTCAAGAAGCTGATCGCGGGCCCCTCCGTGTTCATCTGCGACGAGTGCATCGACCTGTGCAACGACATCATCCGCGACGAACTCCCCGGTCTGGATGCGGTCAAGAGCACCGGAGACGAGCTGCCCACCCCCGCCCAGCTCAAGAACAACCTTGACAACTACGTCATCGGCCAGGAAGCCGCCAAGCGTGCGCTGGCTGTGGCCGTCTACAACCACTACAAGCGGCTGCGTCACAAGCAGGCGGCTCACAAGGACGGTGTTGAGCTGTCCAAGAGCAACATCCTCCTGATCGGCCCGACCGGCTCCGGCAAGACCCTGCTGGCCCAAACCATGGCCCGTATGCTGAACGTGCCATTCGTGATGGCGGACGCCACCACACTGACCGAAGCCGGCTACGTGGGGGAAGACGTCGAGAACATCGTCGCCAAGCTGCTGCAAAGCTGCAACTACGACATCGAGCGTGCCCAGCAAGGCATCGTCTACATCGACGAGATCGACAAGATCACCCGCAAGTCCGACAACCCGTCCATCACCCGTGATGTGTCCGGCGAGGGTGTCCAGCAGGCCCTGCTCAAGCTGATCGAAGGCACGATGGCCAGCGTGCCGCCCCAGGGCGGGCGCAAGCACCCCAACCAGGACTTCCTGCAGGTCGATACCACCAACATCCTCTTCATCTGCGGTGGTGCGTTCGCCGGGCTCGAAAAGATCATCGAGAACCGGACCGAAGCCTCCGGCATGGGTTTCGGTGCCGTCGTTCGCAGCAAGAACCAGCGCAGCCTGACCGAAGCCTTCCGCGACATCGAGCCCGAGGACCTGATCAAGTTCGGCCTCATCCCCGAACTGGTGGGGCGTCTGCCCGTGATCGCCAGCCTGGCGGAACTGAGCGAAGACGCACTGGTCGAAATCCTGACGGCACCCAAGAATGCCGTGGTCAAGCAGTATGCCCAGTTGCTCGGCATGGAAGGCGTCGAGTTGGAGGTTCGTCCGGCGGCCCTCAAGGCCATTGCCCGCAAGGCCCTGGCGCGCAAGACCGGTGCCCGCGGCCTGCGGTCCATTCTCGAGAACGCGCTGATCGATACCATGTTCGATCTGCCAGGCATGAGCAATGTGGAAAAGGTGGTGGTGGACGAATCCACCATCGAGGAAAACAAGGCGCCCCTGCTGGTGTTCCGCGAAGCGGCCAAGCAGGCCTGAGATAGGTACGGCTGAGCGCCATCTGCATGGTGCCAGCCCCTGGTTGGCGTAGCCGCCCGCTTGATTCGGACGGCTCCGGCCCCAACTGCCGTTTTTGTCGAGGTTGAATATGTCCGGACAAACCCCATTGCCCAGCATCCCGGTGGATCTGCCACTGCTGCCCCTGCGCGACGTGGTGGTCTTCCCCCACATGGTGATCCCGCTGTTCGTCGGCCGGCCCAAGAGCATCAAGGCGCTCGAGTCGGCCATGGAGGCCGAGCGTCGCATCATGCTGGTGGCCCAGAAGGCCGCCGCCAAAGACGAGCCTTCGACCGACGACATGTTCGAGATGGGCTGTGTGGCCACCATCCTGCAGATGCTCAAGCTGCCCGATGGCACGGTGAAAGTGCTCGTCGAGGGCCTGCAGCGCGCCAAGGTGCTGGGCATTCGTGAAGGCGAGAGCCATTTCATCGCCCATGTCGACCCGATCGATCCTTCGCTTGAGCGGGCTGACGTGCGGGCCACCGAGCTCGAAGCCCTGCGCCGGGCGGTGATGCAGCAGTTCGACCAGTACGTCAAGCTCAACAAGAAGATCCCGTCCGAGATCCTGACGTCCATCTCCAGCATCGACGATCCGGGTCGGCTTGCCGACACCATCGCAGCCCACCTGCCGCTCAAGCTGGAGAACAAGCAGGTGGTGCTGGACCTCGATCCGGTGACCAAGCGGCTGGAGAACCTGTTCGAGCAGCTCGAGCGTGAGGTGGACATCCTCAACGTCGACAAGCGCATCCGTGGCCGCGTCAAGCGCCAGATGGAGAAGAACCAGCGCGACTTCTACCTGAATGAGCAGGTCAAGGCCATCCAGAAGGAACTCGGCGAAGGCGAAGAGGGGGCTGACCTCGAAGAGATCGAGAAGAAGATCAAGGCCGCCAAGATGCCGGCCGAGGCTCGCAAGAAGGCTGAGGCCGAGTTCAAGAAGCTCAAGCTGATGTCGCCCATGTCGGCAGAGGCCACCGTGGTGCGCAACTACATCGACGCCCTGGTTGGTCTGCCGTGGAGCAAGAAAACCAAGATCAAGCACGACCTGGCACATGCCGAGGACGTGCTCAACGAAGACCACTACGGTCTGGAGAAGGTCAAGGACCGTATCCTCGAATACCTCGCGGTGCAGCAGCGGGTCGACAAGGTCAAGGCGCCGATCCTTTGTCTGGTGGGGCCTCCAGGCGTGGGCAAGACCTCACTCGGCCAGTCCATCGCCAAAGCCACCGGGCGCAAGTACGTCCGCATGGCCCTGGGTGGCATGCGCGACGAGGCCGAGATCCGCGGCCACCGTCGCACCTACATCGGGGCCATGCCGGGCAAGGTCTTGCAGAGCCTGAACAAGGTCGGCACGCGCAACCCGCTGTTCCTGCTCGACGAGATCGACAAGCTGGGCACCGATTTCCGCGGTGATCCGTCCTCGGCGCTGCTGGAGGTGCTCGACCCCGAGCAGAATCACACCTTTGCCGACCACTATGTCGAGGTCGACTTCGACCTGTCCGACGTGATGTTCGTGGCCACGTCCAATTCGATGAACATCCCGCCAGCGCTGCTGGACCGGATGGAAGTCATCCGCCTCTCGGGTTACACCGAGGACGAGAAGACCAACATCGCGATGCGTTACCTGCTGCCCAAGCAGCTCAAGAACAACGGTATCAAGGATGGCGAGCTGGAGGTCACCGAGTCCGCGGTTCGCGACATCGTTCGCTACTACACCCGTGAGGCCGGTGTGCGCTCGCTGGAGCGCGAACTCTCCAAGATCTGCCGCAAGGTCGTCAAGGGTCTGCTCCTCAAGAAGTACGAGCCCACCGTGGTGGTGACCGCCGACAACCTGCCCGATTTCCTGGGCGTGCGCAAGTACACCTATGGCCGTGCCGAGCAGCAGAACCAGGTGGGGCAGGTCGTTGGCCTGGCCTGGACCGAGGTGGGTGGCGATCTGCTGACCATCGAGGTGGCCATCATGCCGGGCAAGGGCGGCACCATCCGTACCGGTTCGCTGGGCGACGTCATGAAGGAGTCGGTCGAGGCCGCCCGCACGGTGGTGCGCAGCCGCGCCCGCGCGCTGGGCATCAAGGATGAGATGTTCGACAAGCGCGACATCCACATTCACGTCCCGGACGGAGCGACCCCCAAGGATGGCCCGAGCGCGGGCATCGCCATGACCACGGCACTGGTGTCTTCGCTCACGGGGATTCCGGTGCGGGCCGACGTGGCGATGACCGGTGAGATCACGCTGCGGGGTGAAGTCACCGCCATCGGCGGCCTCAAGGAGAAACTGCTCGCGGCGCTGCGCGGCGGCATCAAGACAGTCATTATCCCGGAGGAGAACGTCAAGGACCTCGCCGAGATCCCTGACAACGTCAAGCAGGGCCTGGAAATCGTGCCGGTCAAGTGGATCGACAAGGTGCTTTCCATCGCTCTGGAGCGCCAACCGGTGCCCCTGACCGACGAAGAGGTGGCTGCCCAGGTGGCCGCTGCCGCGTCGACCCCGGCGGCATCGTCCGATGCGGTGAAACACTGATCGAAAAATTTTCGGGGTCTTGAAGAAGGGCGGATTTTTACGCTATAATTTCAGCTTCTGACGAACACTAGTGATTGTCAGAAAATGCGGGAATAGCTCAGTTGGTAGAGCGCAACCTTGCCAAGGTTGAGGTCGCGAGTTCGAACCTCGTTTCCCGCTCCAGATTCCACAAAAGGGAAGCCAAGCTTCCCTTTTTTGTCGGATGCGGTGCGCTGGCTTTGCCGGTGCGTTGCATGAGGCGCGATAGCAAAGCGGTTATGCAACGGATTGCAAATCCGTCTAGTCCGGTTCGACTCCGGATCGCGCCTCCAGCCACCTCGGTGGCGCACCGGCATGAAAAGTTGTTGCGGGAATAGCTCAGTTGGTAGAGCGCAACCTTGCCAAGGTTGAGGTCGCGAGTTCGAACCTCGTTTCCCGCTCCATTCATCCACAAGGGAAGCCTCGGCTTCCCTTGTTCGTTTCTGCCCTCGCACCGGCGGTAGGCGCTGGCAGACCTGCGACAATCACCGATCCGCCTCGATGGTGAAATTGGTAGACACAGCGGACTTAAAATCCGCCGACCCTAACCGGTCGTACCGGTTCGATTCCGGTTCGAGGCACCAGCACTGCGCTGCCCTAGGCTTTTTCCGGTTTCGCCGGTACAGTGAGTTTCCATGACCCGTTTCAATGCCCCTTTCGAAATCCACGTCCATGGGGACGTGCCGCTGCGCGAGGATGTCGGGTATGACCAGATCCAGGAAGCACTCAAGCCGCTGTGGCAGTACGCCGGTGGCCGCTCGCTGGCAGCGGCGGCGGAAAGCAGCTACGAAGACGAGCCCGGCATCCGCTTCGACGCTCATACCCACCTCCTGCAGATCTGCTGGACCGTGCCCGGCGATGAGGACTTCCGCCAGGTGATCGAGGAAGCCTGCATGGGCCTCAACGACATCGCTGCCACGGGAGCACCCCTGGAGGTGTCCTTCTACGACACCGAGTTCGACGAGGATGAGGCCTCCGAAGAGGCGGAAGCGCGTGACGATTTCATGATGTGCTTTGTCGGACCGACCCCGGCGGCCATCATGCAGGTTCAGCGAGACCTGCTGGTCGAGGATGTGGTCCACCTCATGGAGCGTCATTTCGACGCCTCCGAACTGGGGGAGGTCGTGTCCGCCATCGACGGGCTGTTCAACCGCCGGTTCAACGACCTGGTCAGCTCGATGCAACTGGGTCGGCCGCCCAGAGGGCACGGCCCGTCCGGCCACGGTGGGCCGCGCAAGCCTCGCCACCTCCACTGACTGACCCCAGCGCCGTCGATCCGCAGGCGCTAGACTGCCGGCATCGGGCCTTTTCTGCGCCCGGGAGATGCCATGGCACTGTTCTCTTCCGACGCGCTCAACCCCGGCGTCCAAAAGCGGGAAGTCTTCGGATGGGCGATGTATGACTTCGCCAACTCCGGCTACACCACGGTGGTGCTCACGGCGGTGTTTGCCGCCTACTTTGTCGGTGCGGTGGCCGGCGGGGCCAGCTGGGCCACCTTTGCCTGGACCGCATCGCTGGCCGCGTCCAATGCGCTGGTGATGCTCAGCATTCCTGTGCTGGGCGCGTGGGCGGACCAGCATGGTGCCAAGAAACGGCTGCTGATGCTGAGCACCCTGGGGTGCGTGCTGTTCACTGCAGGCCTGGGGTTTGTGAAGCCCGGTGCCCTGGCGATGGCCGTGATCCTGATCATCTTGTCCAACCTGTGCTTTTCGTGGGGAGAGTCCCTGATTGCTGCCTTTCTGCCGGAACTGGCACGCCCTCAAGCCTTGGGCAGGGTCAGTGGTTGGGGCTGGAGCTTCGGATACCTGGGCGGCATGCTCACCCTGGGTCTGAGTCTGGCCTATGTGTTGCAGGCGCAGGCGCAAGGTGCACCCGCTTCGGAGTTTGTCCCAATCACCATGTGGATCACGGCCGCCGTGTTCGGTGCAGCGGCCATGGTGACCCTGCTGCTGGTCCATGAGCGACCGCCACTGGGCAGGGCCGCGCAGCAGCGCCACCGCGGTAGTGGGCTGGCCTCATGGCACCAGTTGCGCCAGAGCCTGGGGCGTGCTACGGCGTTCCCGGACTTCATGTGGCTGTTGGGCTGCGCCGTGGCTTACCAGGCCGGCGTGGCGGTGACGATCGCGCTGGCGGCCATCTATGCCGAGCAGGTCATCGGGTTCGCGCCGCAGGAAACCATGGTCTTGATCTTCGTGCTGAACATTGCGGCAGCGGCTGGGGCATTCGTCTTTGGCTATGGGCAGGACCGCATCGGGCACAAGCTGGCGTTGGGCCTGACCCTGATCGGCTGGACACTCACCTGCGTCCTGGCTGCCGTGACCACGACCAAGGAGGGGTTCTGGTACGCCGCTGCCATTGCAGGTGTCTGCATGGGGGCGAGCCAGTCGGCCGGTCGCGCCATGGCAGGACTTCTGGCGCCGGCCTCTCATCTGGCAGAGTTCTACGGCCTCTGGACATTTGCCACACGGCTGGCCAGCATCCTGGGACCGTTGACCTATGGCCTCGTCACGCTGGTGACCGGGGGCAACCAGCGCATGGCGATCCTGGTGACCGCCGTGATGTTCCTTCTTGGGCTCCTGCTGCTGTATCCGGTCAATCTGGCGCGGGGGCAACGCAATGCGCAGGTGTTTGACGGTGGTCAGTAGTCCAGCATCCGCGGCAACTTTTTGGCCTGTTGCACCCAGCCTGCCACTTCGGCATCGGTCGGCAGGCGGCGCACGAGTGCCTTGTCCGCATTCAGGGCCGCGATGGTCTTGCAGAGATTCTCAGGGCGACGGCGGGCCAGTTCGGGAACGGTATCCACGCCGGCCGCTTCGAGAAGTTCGGCATACTCCGAGCCGATGCCATTGACGCGGTACAGGTCCACCATGTTGGCGAACCGCAGCACCTGTCTGGCACTCAGACCCGTTTTTTCGGCCAGTGCCTTGCGCTGGGACGCTTTGCGGGTGGCAGCCAGCAGTGCGTCCGTGTCCGCAATTCCCGCAAGACGCAACTGATTCCCAATGGCGGGGCCGATGCCCTCGACATCTTCGATCGCTTTCCTAGCCATGAGCTTTCCCCTTGTTTTCAAAGCCAGCCACCTGCTGTGGCCTCCTTGAAATGTAGTGAGAAAGTCTTTGCTTGAACAGTCCCTGTGGTGGGGGTCAGCAGGCCCAGGTCTGTGGCTGCAGGGGCAGACCGAGCCAACGCTGGGCCAGATGGGCCAGTGCCGCCGGTTGACCTGTGGTCAACAGGGTGGCCGACTGTGCCGGCCGTGTCGGCGACAACGCTGTCAGGCGCAAGACCTCGCGGGTGCGGCGCGCCACGGGCACACCGGTTTCCACCAGCCGAACCCCAGGGCCGGCTGAGGCTCGCAGGGGCTCGGTCGCAAACGGATAGTGCGTGCAGCCCAGGACCAGGGTGTCAACCGGTTGTCCAGCAGGTGCCATGCCCATGATGTCGCCCACATAATGTCTGCAGAGGGTCTCGATGGCTGCCTGGTCGTCCCGTTCGATCGCATCCGCCAGCCCGTCGCACGCCACGCAATGGAAATCGACCGGTGGCTGTCCATGGTGCTCAAGCCGCTGGCGCAGGGCCGCGAAGCGCTCGCTGCCGAGGGTACCCCGGGTGGCCATCACGCCCACCTGTCCGGTGCGGCTTTGCAGGGCAGCGGGCTTGAGCGCCGGCTCGACGCCAATGAAGGGCAGATCGTGGTGAGCCTGTCTCAGATGGTCAATGGCCAGCGCGGTGGCCGTGTTGCAGGCCACCACGATGGCATCGGGAGCGAAGGATTCCCGAAGACGGTTGACGATCCTCTCGCTGCGTTGCCGAACCCAGTCCGCTCCCCGTTCGCCATAGGGCGCATGGGCGCTGTCGGCCAGGTAAATGAACCGCACCTCCGGCATGTCGGCCAGCAGGGCGCGAAGGACACTCAGCCCGCCGACCCCGCTGTCGAACACGCAGACGGTCTTCAAGCGCTGGCGACCGGGATGCCCTTGAACTCGCCGCTGGCGATTCGCTTTTCCCACTCGGCCGGGCCGGTGATGTGGGCGCTGGTGCCGCCGGCGTCCACCGCCACGGTCACCGGCATGTCGACCACGTCGAACTCGTAGATCGCTTCCATGCCCAGGTCTTCGAAGCCCACCACCTTGGCGCCCTTGATGGCCTTGGACACCAGGTAGGCGGCGCCGCCGACCGCCATCAGGTAGGCCGACTTGTGCTGCTTGATCGACTCGATGGCGACCGGGCCGCGCTCGGCCTTGCCGATCATGGCGATCAGGCCGGTCTTCTCCAGCATCATGTCGGTGAACTTGTCCATGCGGGTGGCGGTGGTCGGGCCGGCCGGACCCACCACCTCGTCACGCACCGGGTCGACCGGGCCGACGTAGTAGATGACGCGGTTGGTGAAGTCCACCGGCAGTGGCTCGCCCTTGGCCAGCATGTCCTGGATGCGCTTGTGCGCGGCGTCGCGGCCGGTGAGCATCTTGCCGTTGAGCAGCAGGGTCTGGCCCGGCTTCCAGCTGGCCACCTGTTCCTTGGTCAGGGTGTTCAGGTCCACGCGCTGGCTCTTCTCGGTATCGGGCGTCCAGTTGACGTTGGGCCACAGGTCCAGGCTGGGGGCTTCCAGGTACACCGGGCCGGAACCGTCCATCACGAAGTGCGCGTGGCGGGTGGCGGCGCAGTTGGGGATCATGGCCACCGGCTTGGAGGCCGCATGGGTCGGGTACATCTTGATCTTGACGTCCAGCACGGTGGTCAGGCCGCCCAGGCCCTGTGCACCGATGCCCAGGGCGTTGACCTTCTCGTAAAGCTCCAGGCGCAGTTCCTCGACCTGGTCGAGTTTCTCGCCCTTGGCGGCCTTGGCCTGCAGCTCGTACATGTTCAGGTCGTCCATCAGGCTTTCCTTGGCCAGCAGCACGGCCTTCTCGGCAGTGCCGCCAATGCCGATGCCCAGCATGCCCGGCGGGCACCAGCCGGCACCCATGGTGGGCACGGTCTTGAGCACCCAGTCCACCAGCGAGTCGCTGGGGTTCATCATGATCATCTTGGACTTGTTTTCCGAACCGCCGCCCTTGGCCGCCACGGTGATGTCCACTTTGTCCCCGGCCACGATCTCGGTGAAGATGACCGCCGGGGTGTTGTCCCTGGTGTTCTTGCGGGCGAAGTGCGGGTCGGCCACCACGCTGGCGCGCAGCTGGTTGTCCGGGTGGTTGTAGCCACGGCGCACGCCTTCGTTGACCGCATCCTCCAGGCTGCCGGTGAAGCCTTCCCAGCGCACGTTCATGCCCACTTTGAGGAACACGTTGACGATGCCGGTGTCCTGGCAGATGGGGCGGTGGCCCAGGGCGCTCATCTTCGAGTTGGTCAGGATCTGCGCGATGGCGTCCTTGGCGGCCGGGCTCTGCTCGCGTTCGTAGGCGCGGGCCAGGTGCTGGATGTAGTCGGCCGGGTGGTAGTAGCTGATGTACTGCAGCGCGGCAGCGATGGATTCGATCAGGTCTTCCTGGCGGATGGTGGTCATGTGGGGCTCCGTTGTTGGGCCCGACAGACGCCGTCCGCCAGGCCGGTGATTTGAGTCAATGGTCGGCCTTTTCGGCCACGGGATGCATGATGCGGTCGGTGGCGGCAATCGCCATCGCGCTGAGCAGGAAAACGACGTGGATCACGGTCTGCCACAGCAGCACCTTCTCGTCGTAGTTGGCCGCGTTGATGAAGGTCTTGAGCAGGTGGATCGAGCTGATGCCGATGATGGCCGTGGCGAGCTTGACCTTGAGCACCGATGCATTCACATGGCTCAGCCACTCGGGCTGGTCGGGATGGTTCTCCAGGTTCATGCGGCTGACGAAAGTCTCGTAGCCACCCACGATGACCATGATCAGCAGGTTGCTGATCATCACCACATCGATCAGCGCCAGCACCACCAGCATGATGATGGTCTCGTTCAGGCCGGTGAGCTGCACGTCCGACTTGTAGCCGATGCTGGTCACCAGCTTCTGCAGTGCGTCCTGGTTGCCGAAGGCGGCCTCGATCAGGTGGACCAGCTCCACCCAGAAGTGGAAGACATAGATGGCCTGTGCAGCGATGAGGCCGATGTACAGCGGCAGTTGCAGCCATCGGCTGGCAAAAATCAGGTTCGGCAGGGTGCGCGCACCGCTGACGGAAGGTTTCGGTTGGGTCATGTTGGGGGGAGAGGCGGGCTGCGATGGCTTGAATGCCGGACGGCAGCTATTGTAGGACGCGCCATTCGCACGCGTGACAGCGCGGTGTGTGCTTTCCATGTAAGTGGCTCGTAAGAGCCCTTGCGCACATTCGCACAGTTCGTCGAATCCCATACACCAAGGAGACTGCACATGTCCGCACCCTCGTCCGCCATCCAATCCACCCTGGTCGAGAACCGCGTGTTCGAGCCCAGCGACGCGACGGTCAAGGCCGCCCGCATCTCCGGGATGGATGCTTACAACGCCCTTTGTGCCGAAGCCGAGCAGGACTTTGAAGGGTTCTGGGGCAAACGTGCCCGCGAGGTCCTGACCTGGCACAAGCCTTTCACCAAGGTGCTCGACGAGTCCAACAAGCCCTTCTACAAATGGTTCGAGGACGGAGAGCTCAACGCCTCCTTCAACTGCCTGGACCGCCACATGGGCACCCCGGTCGAGAACAAGACCGCGATCATTTTTGAAGCCGACGACGGTGCCGTGACCAAGGTCACCTACAAGGAACTGCTGGCCAAGGTCTCCCAGTTCGCCAACGCCCTCAAGGCCCGCGGCGTCAAGAAGGGTGATCGTGTCGTCATCTACATGCCCATGACCATCGAAGGTGTGGTGGCCATGCAGGCTTGCGCCCGCATCGGCGCGACGCACAGTGTGGTGTTCGGTGGCTTCTCGGCCAAGGCGCTGCAGGAGCGTATCCAGGACGCCGGCGCCGTGGCCGTCATCACCGCCAACTACCAGATGCGCGGCGGCAAGGAGTTGCCGCTCAAGGCCATCGTCGACGAGGGTATCGCCATGGGCGGCTGCGAGTCGATCAAGACCGTGATCGTCTTCCAGCGCACCCAGACCGCCGTGAACATGGTGGCCGGCCGTGACATCACCATGGCCGATGCCATGGCGGGACAGTCCACCGACTGTCCGGCCGAAATGGTCGGTGCCGAGCATCCCCTGTTCGTCCTGTACACGTCGGGGTCCACAGGCAAGCCCAAGGGCGTGCAGCACAGCACAGGCGGCTACCTGCTGTGGGCCAACCTGACCATGAACTGGACCTTCGACCTGAAGGACAGCGATGTGTTCTGGTGCACCGCCGACATCGGCTGGATCACCGGTCACAGCTACGTGGCCTACGGCCCACTGGCGGCCGGCGCCACCCAGATCGTGTTCGAGGGTGTCCCGACCTACCCGAACGCCGGTCGCTTCTGGCAGATGATCGAGAAACACAAGTGCACGATCTTCTACACCGCGCCCACCGCCATCCGCTCGCTGATCAAGGCGGCCGACACCGACGAGAAGGTCCACCCGAAGAACTGGGACCTGTCCAGCCTGCGGATTCTGGGCTCGGTGGGTGAACCCATCAACCCCGAAGCCTGGATGTGGTATTACAAGCATGTGGGCGGTGAGCGCTGCCCGATCGTGGACACCTTCTGGCAGACCGAGACCGGTGGTCACATGATCACCCCGCTGCCCGGCGCCACGCCGCTGGTACCGGGTTCCTGCACGCTGCCGCTGCCGGGCATCATGACCGCCATCGTCGACGAGACGGGCAACGATGTCGCCAATGGCGCCGGCGGCATCCTGGTGGTCAAGAAGCCATGGCCCTCCATGATCCGTACCATCTGGGGCGACCCGGAGCGCTTCAAGAAGAGCTACTTCCCCGAAGAGCTCAAGGGCTACTACCTGGCGGGTGATGGGGCTGTGCGCAGCGCCGACCGCGGCTACTTCCGCATCACCGGTCGCATCGACGACGTGCTCAACGTCTCCGGCCACCGCATGGGTACCATGGAAATCGAATCGGCCCTGGTGGCCAAGTCCGACCTGGTGGCCGAAGCCGCCGTGGTGGGCCGTCCCGACGATCTGACCGGTGAGGCCATTGTGGCGTTTGTGGTGCTCAAGCGTCCGTTGCCGACCGGCGACGAGGCCAAGGCCATTGCCAATGAGCTGCGCAACTGGGTGGGCAAGGAGATCGGCCCGATCGCCAAGCCCAAGGACATCCGCTTCGGCGAGAACCTGCCCAAGACCCGTTCGGGCAAGATCATGCGTCGCCTGCTGCGTTCGATCGCCAAGGGCGAGACCATCACCCAGGACACGTCCACGCTGGAGAACCCGGCCATTCTGGACCAGCTGGCCAAGACCAACTGAGGAAGAGGGGGCCCGTGGCCTTCGGGTCTACGGGCGCAAGCGCCCAGCAAAAAGCCCGCTGTGAAGCGGGCTTTTTGTCGTCGGGGCGGAGAAGTGTTACTTCTGGCCCAGCACCCAGGCGGCCAGCTTCTTGGCATCCGCATCGTTGACCTGCGGGTTCGCGGGCATGGGAATCGCACCCCACACACCCGAGCCGCCCTTCTGGATCTTGGCAGCGAGCATGTCGGCGGCCTTGGCGTCACCGGCGTACTTCTTGGCCACGTCCTTGTAGGACGGACCCACCAGCTTCTTGTCGACGGCATGGCAGGCCATGCAGTTCTTGCTCTTGGCCAGGGCTTCGTCGGCCATGGCGGGTGCGGAGACAGCGGCCACAGCGGCCATAATCAGCAAAGCGCGTTTCATACGAAGGTACCTCGTGGGGTGGAAGTGAAAAACTCACGGAGTCAATTCTAGCCAGACGTGACGTCTGTCGGGAAACGTACACAGATTCTTGCGGGCTTCACCCGCGCTTTACCGGAGGTTGTGATGTATTTGCTGGTCATTGGTGTGGTTCTGACACTCCTGAAGTACCTGGAAATCGGTTTCGTGGCCAACTGGTCCTGGTGGTGGGTGCTGGCACCCTATGCCGGCGCTGCACTGTGGTGGGCTTGGGCCGATACCACCGGCTACACCAAGCGCAAGGCCGCCGAAAAGATGGAGCAGCGCAAGCAGCAGCGTATCGACAAGCAGCGCGAGTCACTTGGTCTTCGCTCCAAGACCCCCCGGCGTTGAGAAGCTTTCCTGCCGATCCGCGTCAGCCTTGAGTCCGGACTGCCCGCAGGCCCATTGGTGCTTTGCCCCGGACGGTCGGAGATAATTTCCGTCAGCCATTTCATCTCTCCCAACCGAGCCTCACGATGCCTGCCTACCGATCCAAGACCTCGACCTCCGGCCGCAACATGGCTGGCGCCCGCGCCCTCTGGCGGGCCACCGGCATGAAGGATGGGGACTTTTCCAAGCCCATCATCGCCATCGCCAACTCATTTACCCAGTTCGTGCCGGGGCACGTGCACCTCAAGGACCTGGGGCAGCTGGTGGCGCGTGAGATCGAAGCAGCTGGTGGGGTGGCCAAGGAGTTCAACACGATTGCCGTGGATGACGGCATTGCGATGGGCCACGATGGGATGCTGTACTCGCTGCCCAGCCGTGATGTCATCGCCGACTCGGTCGAGTACATGGTCAATGCGCACTGTGCGGATGCCCTGGTCTGCATATCCAACTGCGACAAGATCACCCCCGGCATGCTCATGGCGGCCATGCGGCTGAACATCCCCGTGATTTTCGTCTCCGGGGGGCCAATGGAGGCTGGCCGTGTGCGGCTGGCCGTGCCCGGCGAGCAGACCGTCAAGATCAAGAAGATCGACCTGATCGATGCCATGGTCATGGCGGCTGATGACAAGGTGGATGACGCCACGGTCGCCGAAGTCGAGCGTTCGGCCTGCCCCACCTGCGGTTCTTGCTCGGGCATGTTCACCGCCAATTCGATGAACTGCCTGGCCGAGGCCCTCGGCCTGGCCCTGCCGGGCAATGGCACGGTGCTGGCCACCCATTCGGACAGGGAACAACTGTTCAAGCGCGCAGGTCGCCGCATTGTCGAGATGTGCCGCGAGTACTACGAGCAGGAGAACGAGCGCCTGTTGCCGCGTGCCGTGGGCATCAAGGGGTTCGAGAACGCGATCGCGCTGGACATCGCCATGGGAGGCTCGACCAACACGATCCTGCACCTGCTGGCCATTGCCCAGGAGGCCGAGATCCCGTTCACCATGGAGGACATCGACCGCATGTCCCGGCACGTGCCCCAACTTTGCAAGGTCGCGCCCAACACCGACAAGTACCACATCGAGGATGTCCATCGCGCTGGCGGCATCATGGCCATCCTGGGCGAGCTCGATCGCGCGGGCAAGCTGCACACCGATGTGCCGACGGTGCACGCGCCGAGCATGAAGGACGCGCTGGACCGATGGGACATCGCCCGCCAACCGGCCGACGATGTCAAGACCTTCTACATGGCCGGACCGGCGGGCATTCCCACCCAGGTGGCCTTCAGCCAGAGCACCCGCTGGTCCAGCCTGGACACAGATCGTGCCGCTGGCTGCATCCGCTCGTACGAGCACGCCTTCAGCAAGGAAGGCGGCCTGGCGGTGTTGCGCGGCAACATCGCGCTGGACGGGTGTGTCGTCAAGACCGCGGGCGTGGACGACAGCCTGCTGGTGTTTGAAGGGCCCGCCCATGTGGTCGAAAGCCAGGACGAAGCCGTCGATCACATCCTGAACGATGAGGTCAAGTCGGGCGACGTGGTGGTGGTGCGGTACGAGGGCCCCAAGGGAGGGCCCGGCATGCAGGAAATGCTCTATCCGACCAGTTACATCAAATCCAAGGGCTTGGGCAAGGCCTGCGCGCTGCTGACGGACGGGCGCTTCTCCGGCGGCACCTCGGGCCTGTCGATCGGGCATTGTTCGCCCGAGGCGGCTGCGGGCGGTGCGATCGGCCT
Organism: Hydrogenophaga bisanensis; assembly: GCF_042665135.1. Lineage (NCBI taxonomy): Bacteria > Pseudomonadati > Pseudomonadota > Betaproteobacteria > Burkholderiales > Comamonadaceae > Hydrogenophaga > Hydrogenophaga bisanensis. Next base: position 193,362 of record NZ_JBHTBX010000001.1, on the reverse strand, counting down.
GGTCCGCAACGGCGACCGCATCCGCATCGACATTCCCAATCGCTGCATTGACGTGCTGTTGAGCGACGATGAGCTGGCCCGCCGTCGGGCTGAGCAGGACGCCAAGGGCTGGAAACCGGCCAAGCCCCGGGCGCGCAAGGTGTCCGCTGCGCTCAAGGCCTATGCCTTGCTGGCCACATCGGCCGACAAGGGTGCCGTGCGCGATCTCTCCCAGTTGCAAGGCTGATTGCTGACATGATGGGCCGGCAGGGTGTCCTCACCCTCCGGCACAATGCGGGGCATGATCCAACATCCCGCCATCGATCCCGTGGCCTTGCAGCTGGGCCCGCTCGCCGTGCACTGGTACGGCCTGACCTACCTGGCTGCGTTTGGGCTGTTCTTCTGGCTGGGCACGCGTCGCCTGCGCCACGAGCCCTTCGCCTCCATTGCCACGCCTTCTCCCTGGTCGCGACGAGACATCGAGGACATCCTGTTCCTGGGTGTCCTCGGGGTGGTTGCCGGGGGACGCATCGGCTATTGCCTGTTTTACAAGCCGGCCTACTACCTGGCGCACCCGCTGGAGATCTTTGCGGTCTGGCAAGGCGGCATGAGTTTTCATGGGGGCTTGCTCGGCGTGTTGCTGGCCATGGTGTGGTTTTCACGCTCGCGCCGGCGTCCCTGGTTGCAGGTGATGGACCTGATCGCGCCTTGCGTGCCAACCGGGCTGGCGGCCGGCAGGGTCGGCAACTTCATCAACGGTGAGCTGTGGGGGAGGGTGGCCGATCCGTCGTTGCCCTGGGGCATGGTGTTCCGTGGGGCCGGTGATCTGCCCCGGCATCCGTCGCAGGTGTATCAGTTCCTGATGGAGGGGCTGCTGCTGTTCATCCTGCTCTGGCTGTATGCCCGCCGGCCGCGGGCCACGGGTCAGGTCAGTGGTGCCTTCCTGTTGGGCTATGGCGTGTTCCGCTTCATCGCCGAGTTTTTCCGTGAGCCCGATGCCCACCTGGGGCTGCTGTCGCTGGGCATGAGCATGGGGCAATGGCTGTGCATCCCCATGATCCTGGCCGGCGCAGGTTTGTGGTGGTGGGCCACCAGGCGATCGGAGGGCAGGGCATGAGCGGTATGGTCCGCTGTGACGTCGAATCGGGCGTCGCGTGGGTGCGCATCGACAATCCTCCCCGGTTCAACGCCATGTCCCGAAGCATGTGGCGCGACCTGCGCCAGGTGTTCGAGTCACTCAGCCAGCAAGCCTCGCTGGTGGCCGTGGTGGTGGTAGGTGAGGGCGGCCACTTTTGTGCTGGCGGGGATATCTCGGAGTATCCCTCGTTCCGGTTCGAACAGGCGCAGTTGCGGTCCTTTCACGAAGACGAGGTCTGGGGTGGATTGCAGGCCGTGCTTGAATGTGACATTCCGGTGATTGCGGCGATCCGGGGCAATTGCATGGGCGCAGGCGTGGAGATTGCCAGTGCCTGTGATGTGCGTCTGGCGACGGAAGGGGCGAAGTTTGGCGCCCCCATTGCCCGGCTGGGCTTCCCGATGGCGCCCCGAGAGGCACAACTGGTGGGGCGGGCGGTGGGTGACCTGACAGCGCGGGAGATGCTGCTGTGCGCTGCCGTGCTGACCGCCACCGAAATGAAAGAGCGCGGATTCCTCAACCGGGTGGTGCCCGAGGACGATCTCGGCCACGATGTCGAGCGTTTGCTCAAGGGCATGAGCCAGCTCAGCCCACTGGCGGCCCGCCGCAACAAGCAGACGCTGCGGGCACTGGCGGCGGGAGCGCCCATGGAGGCCCTGCTGGCTCGCGCCTACGACTATGCATCCCACCCGGAGCACCGGGAAGGGGTGGCCGCTTTCATGGAAAAACGACCTCCTGTCTTTCGCTGATTCGCCTTCATCCATGGACAACCAGAACCTGTTCTCCTTCCTTCGTCAATGCTTTCCAGCCGATATGGACCGCACGGCCGTCGAGGTGATCGATGGCCCTGGGGCGGGACTGCATTACAGCTGGCGCGACATTGAGCGGGCCACGGCCATGATGGCCAATCTGCTGGTTTCGCTGGATCTGCCCGAAGGTGCCAGGATTGCGGTTCAGGTCGAGAAGTCCGTGGAGTCGTTGATCCTCTACCTGGCCACGCTGCGGGCGGGGTATGTCTATCTGCCTCTCAACACGGCCTACCAGAGCGCGGAGATCGCGTACTTCATTGGTAACGCCGAACCATCGGTGGTGGTGTGCAGTCCGCAGAATCACGGATGGGTGTCCAAGATCGCGTTCACGGCGGGAACCCGCCATGTGTTCACCCTGGGCGAGAACCGGACCGGCAGTCTGCTGGACCGTGCCGCCCACCATGCCGACGTGCACGAGCCGGTGCATCGAAAGGCCGATGATCTGGCGGTCATCATCTACACCAGCGGCACGACCGGGCGAAGCAAGGGCGCGATGCTGTCGCATGGCAACATGCTCTCGAACGCCCTCGTGCTCAAGGACTACTGGCGCTGGCAGCCCGATGACGTGCTGATCCATGCGTTGCCCATTTTCCATGTCCACGGCCTCTTTGTCGCGATTCACGGTGCGCTGATCAACGGCAGTCCGATGCTGTGGCTCAACCGCTTCGATCCGCAGGCCGTGATCCGTCTGATGCCGCGCGCCACGGTGTTCATGGGGGTGCCGACGCTGTACGTCCGCTTGTTGGGCGAACCTTCGCTCACGCGTGAGCAGGCGGCGCGCATGCGGCTGTTCATTTCCGGGTCGGCACCGCTGCTGATCGAGACGTTCAGGGAGTGGGAGCGCCGCACAGGGCACACCATCCTGGAGCGATATGGCATGAGTGAAACCATCATGCTGACCTCCAACCCCTGTGATTCCGATGCCCGGTTCGGCGATGCCCGCGAGCGTCGTGGAGGCACAGTCGGCTTTCCCTTGCCGGGGGTGGATCTTCGCATCATGGATGATACGGGCGCGGTGGTGCCCGTCGGTGAGGTCGGTGGCATCCAGGTGCGCGGACCCAACGTCTTCGGTGGCTACTGGCGGATGCCGGAGAAGACAGCCGAGGAGTTCACCGCAGACGGCTTCTTCCGGACGGGCGATGTGGGTCGCATCGATGCCGATGGTTATGTGACCATCGTGGGCCGGAGCAAGGACCTGATCATTTCCGGTGGTTACAACGTCTACCCGGCCGAGATCGAAGGCTGTATCAATGAAATGCCCGGGGTGGCGGAGAGTGCCGTCGTCGGGGTGCCGCACCCGGATTTCGGGGAAGTGGGTGTCGCGGTGGTGATTCCCAGGTCGGGTGCACGACCGGATCCGCAGGCGCTGATCGCGGACCTCAAGTCACGCCTGGCGAACTTCAAGGTGCCCAAGCACTGCTTCATTGTGGACGAATTGCCCCGCAACACCATGGGCAAGGTGCAGAAGAACCTCTTGCGGGAAACGTACCAAGGGCTGTTCCGCTGAACAGCCCCGGTCCCAGGCTCAGCGCAGAACCAGCACCGGAATGTGCGAATGGGTCAGCACCTGCTGGGTCTCGCTGCCCAGCAGGAGCCGCTTGAGACCCTTGCGACCGTGGGAGGCCATCACGATCAGGTCGCACTTGTTGCGCTTGGCGGCCGAAATGATGGCTTCGGCAATCAGGTCCGACTTGGCGGTGACCGGCTTGACCTTGACTTCCCGTTTCTGGCCGGCAGCCTTGACGGCGTTGACCGCCTCCATGGCTTCTTCCTGCCATTGCTTCTCGATACGGGCGACTTCCGACGCCGCCAGTGCGACGCCGCCTTCGAAGTAGGTCTGCGGATAGCGAGGGACAACCTTCAGGGCAACCACCTCGGCGCCGGTGATGTCGGCCAGTCCGATGGCGTGGTCGACCGCCATCTTGGACAGTTTCGAGCCGTCGGTGGCCACGAGGATTCGCTTGTACATGGGTTTCTCCTGCCAATAGTTGTTGGAAAGACAATAGCCTACGCAAGGCGTGCCTGAGTACGCTTGATTTATGTCAACCGCATGAGCCACCCTGTCGATTACCCTCGCCGCATGAACCAGGCAGCCACCGCGCCCCCGGTGGGGTCCCTTGCTCCAGCTTCGTCGGCCGACGAAGGCGCTGGCCTGTTCGGCGCTCATCGAGGCCCGCTCACCGTTACTGACGACTTCCAGGTGCTGGACGACCCGGTCGAGCAGAAGGAGTTCACCGAACTCCATGAGGAAGACGGTCAGACCACGGCCGAGTCCGTGCTGATGGTGCAGGGCATGTACTGCGCCGCCTGCGCGGACACGGTGGAGTGTGCGTTACAGGGCCTGCCCGGTGTGCACAGCGCGCAGGTCCATGCTGCCACTCGCCGGTTGACCCTGCGCTGGGATCCTGCCAGCACGCGGATGTCCGAGCTCGCCCAGATCGTGGGGCGGACCGGCTACCGTCTGCTCCCAATGCAGCAGGCCATGTCCATCAGCGAACGCCTGCGTGAGACGCGCCAGATGCTGTGGCGCCTGTTTGTGGCCGGTTTCTGCATGATGCAGGTCATGATGTATGCATGGCCTGCCTACGTGGCCGAGCCTGGGGAGATGCCACCCGATATCGACCAGCTCCTTCGCTGGGCCAGCTGGGTGCTGAGTGTTCCCGTCGTGACTTTTGCCAGCGGCCCTTTCTTTCGCAGCGCGTGGCGAGATCTGCGCCAAGGCCGTATCGGTATGGACACGCCGGTGTCCATCGGCATTCTGGTGACCTTTCTGGTCAGTTCGGCCGCCACGTTTGATCCCACGGGTCTCTGGGGCCATGAGGTCTGGTTTGACTCCCTGACCATGTTTGTCTTTTTCCTGTTGGGGGGGCGGTATCTGGAGCTCAAGGCCAGGGATCGCACCGCAGGCGCTCTGGATGCCTTGATGAACCGTCTGCCGGAAGTCTGTGACCGTCAGCGCAAGGATGGCAGTTTCGAGTCCGTCTCGGTGCGCCGTCTGGGGACTGGTGACCTCGTGCGTGTGCAGGCCGGACAGGCGTTTCCGGGCGATGGCCTGATCGAGTGTGAGTCGGCCACGGTGGATGAAGCCCTGCTGACCGGGGAGTCACGTCCGCTGACCCGCCTGAGGGGCGAACCGGTCGTGGCGGGTAGCTTCAACCTGGCCGGACCCGTGTTGATGCGGATTGAGCGCCTCGGCCGGGACACCCGTTTTGCGCAGATTGTCAGTTTGATGGAGAAGGCGTCCACCGAGAAGCCTCGCCTGGCCATTTTGGCGGACAGGATTGCTGCGCCCTTTCTCGTGGTGGTGGTGCTGGGCGCCCTGGCGGCCGGCGCTTTCTGGTGGCAGACCGATCCCGGCAAGGCGGTGGCGGTGGCCGTGGCGGTCCTGATCGTGACCTGTCCCTGTGCGCTGTCGCTGGCCACACCGTCGGCCATGCTGGCGTCTGCCGGAGCGCTGGCCCGCCGTGGCGTGCTGGTCCGACGGCTCCAGGCGTTTGAGACGCTGGCGGGCATCAACACGGTGGTGTTTGACAAAACAGGCACCCTGACCCGAGATCGGCTGGAGGTGCGAGAGCTCTCGATGCGCGACGGTGTTGCCCGCGAGCAGGTGCTGGCCTTGGCCGCGTCGCTGGCGCAGGGTTCGCTTCATCCGGTGTCCAAGGCAATTGTCGAGGCCGCCCGTCAGCAGTCGGTCACGCCGACCAGGCCCACTGGCGAGGTGACCGAGCAGGCAGGGCAGGGCATGGCGGCCACTTTTGAGCGCCACGGCCATGTCCGCCTTGGCTCGGCGGCCTGGGCTGGCGTGGTGACCGTGGGCACGTCTGATGGCCCGCGGGCCTACTTGTCTGACGAGCAAGGCTGGCTGGCCACCTTCGAAATGGAGGAGCAGCTGCGCGAGGATGCCATCACGGCAGTCAGTGCGCTGCGCCAGCAGGGCATTCGCACCCTTTTGCTTTCCGGCGATCGCGAAGGTGCGGCCCGACTGGTGGCTGGCGAATTGGGGATCCATGAGGTCATTGCTGGTGCCACGCCTGAGCACAAGCTGGCGGAGGTGGTTCGGCTGCAACAGAACGGCAGAACCCTGGCCATGGTGGGTGACGGTCTGAACGATGGTCCCGTGCTGGCGAGGGCCAACACCTCGTTCGCCCTGGGGCATGCGGCGGCACTGGCGCAGGCGCAATCCGACTATGTGATCCAGGGGGGGCGGCTGATGGATGTGGTCGACACCCTTCAGCAGGCCCGAGACACCATGCGCATCGTGCGGCAGAACCTGATCTGGGCTGCGGTCTACAACGCCATCAGCATTCCGCTGGCCATGGTGGGCTGGATGCCCCCGTGGCTGGCGGGTCTTGGGATGGCGGGCAGCTCGTTTCTCGTCATTGCCAACGCGGCACGCCTGGCCCGTCAACCGGGTCGCGCTGCGGCTTGATGCCGTTTTCTATTTGAAGTGAGTGCTTCATGGATATTCTTTATTTGCTCATCCCCGTGTCCATCGTGCTGGTGTTCTTGATCATCGGGGTCTTCTGGTGGGCCTTGCAGTCGGGGCAGTTTGACAACATCGAGCGCGAGGCTGAGCGGGTTCTCAAGGGTGATTGACTTAAGTCAAGGCGGTGGGAGAAGGCAATACGCACACTCCCGGCAGTGACATTGATGAGGAGTTCTTTATGTCCGTGACAACAAAGACCGGCCACCCGGCGGTCTACAACGACAGCGTGGTCCGCTGGTTTGCCATCACGTCCGTGATCTACGGTGTGGTGGGCATGCTTGTGGGCGTGATCATTGCGGCCCAGCTCACCTGGCCCGAACTCAACATGGGGATCGAATGGATCACCTACGGTCGTCTGCGACCGCTGCACACCAATGCGGTGATTTTCGCGTTCGGGGGCTCCGTGCTGTTTGCGACCAGCTACTACGTTGTCCAACGGACGTGTCACACACCGCTGTTCTCCAACGCGTTGGCCTGGTTCACCTTCATCGGTTGGAACATCGTCATCATCAGTGCTGTGATCACCCTGCCCATGGGTCTGACCCAGAGCAAGGAATATGCTGAACTGATTTGGCCGGTTGACCTGCTCATTGCGGTGGTGTGGGTGGCCTATGCCATCGTGTTCTTCGGCACGGTCGGCATCCGCAAGGTCAAGCACATCTACGTGGCCAACTGGTTCTTCGGTGCCTACATCATCGCGGTGGCGCTGCTGCACATCTTCAACAACATTCAGCTGCCCACCAGCCTGACGCACTCCTATTCGGCCTATGCCGGTGTTCAGGATGCCATGATGCAGTGGTGGTACGGCCACAACGCGGTGGGCTTCTTCCTGACCGCCGCCTTCCTGGGCATGATGTATTACTTCATCCCCAAGCAGGCCGAGCGTCCGGTGTACTCGTATCGCCTGTCGATCGTCCACTTCTGGGCCCTGATCTTCACCTACATGTGGGCCGGCCCACACCACCTGCACTACACCGCGTTGCCGGATTGGACCCAATCGGTCGGCATGGTGTTCTCCCTCATTCTGCTGGCCCCCAGCTGGGGCGGCATGATCAACGGCATCATGACCCTCTCGGGCGCCTGGCACAAACTGCGTGACGATCCCATCCTGCGCTTCCTGATCGTGTCCCTGTCGTTCTACGGCATGTCCACCTTCGAAGGCCCGATGATGTCCATCAAGACCGTCAATGCGCTGTCGCACTACACCGACTGGACCGTGGGCCACGTGCACTCCGGCGCCCTGGGTTGGGTGGGTCTGGTGTCCATGGGGTCCCTGTACTACCTGATCCCACGCCTGTTCGGCCAGAAGAAGATGTACTCGGTGCCCGCCATCGAACTGCACTTCTGGATCGCCACCATCGGCATCGTGCTGTACATCGCCGCCATGTGGATTGCCGGTGTGATGCAAGGCCTGATGTGGCGCTCGGTCAACCCCGACGGCAGCCTGACCTACACATTCGTCGAATCGGTCAAGGCCACCTTCCCGTTCTACGTGATCCGTCTGCTCGGTGGCTTGCTCTACCTCAGCGGCATGATCGTGATGCTGTGGAACGTTGTCATGACTGCACGCCAGGGTCGCGCCATCAACGCGCCTGTGGTGGCCGTGAACCCTGCCCACGCCTGAGGAGAAGAACAACATGGCTAGCAACGAAAAACTCACCGGCCACGCCCGGATCGAGACCAGCAACTTCCTCATGATCGTCCTGATCACCCTGGTGGTGGCCGTGGGCGGTCTGGTGGAGATCGTGCCGCTGTTCTTCCAGAAGTCAACCACGCAGCCGGTCGAGGGACTCAAGCCCTACAGCGCACTGCAGCTGGCCGGTCGCGACGTCTACGTCAAGGAAGGCTGCTACAACTGTCACTCGCAAATGGTCCGTCCCTTCCAGGCCGAGACGCTGCGTTACGGTCCGTACTCGGTCGCTGGCGAGTTCGTCTACGACCGTCCGTTCCAGTGGGGCTCCAAGCGGACCGGTCCTGATCTGCACCGTGTGGGTGGTCGCTACAGCGATGAATGGCACCGTGTGCACCTGAACAACCCGCGCGATGTGGTGCCCGAGTCCAACATGCCCGCGTATCCCTGGCTGGCCAACAAGCAAGTGAAAGCTGAAGAGTTGCCCAGGCGCATGGAAGTGCTGCGCACCCTCGGCGCTCCCTACACCGACGAAGAGATCGCCAAGTCGGTGGACGAAGTCAAAGGCAAAACCGAGCTGGAGGCTGTGATCGCCTACCTGCAGGTTCTGGGTACTGCCCGCAGCGCCGCCAAGGTGGCACAGCAATAACGGAGGTCGCATGGACATCAATGACCTGCGAAGCATCGTCACCACGGTCAGCTTTCTGACCTTCGTGGGGATCGTGGTCTGGGCCTGGTCCAAGAGCAACCAGCCCGACTTTGATGAGGCAGCCCAGCTGCCCTTCAAGGAAGACTGAACCGCGGCACGACAAAGAGAAACATCATGAGCGATTTCACTAGCGATTTCTGGCACCTTTATGTTGCCATTGCCACCCTGGTCAGCATTCTTGCCTGCGCAGTGCTGCTCTGGATCAGCGGCACGACCAAGGCGGCTACCCATGCCGACAACACCACCGGTCACGTCTGGGATGAAGACCTCAAGGAGATGAACAACCCGCTGCCCAAGTGGTGGGTGTACCTGTTCATCATCACCGTGATCTTTGGCCTGGTGTACGGTGCCATGTACCCGATGTTCGGCAAGTTTCAGGGTGCCCTGGGCTGGTCTTCAACCGGTCAGCACACGGCCGAGGTCAAGAAGGTGGATGCAGCCATCGCTCCGGTGTACGCCAAGTACAACGGCATGGCGCCGGAGCAGATTGCCGCCGATGCTCAAGCCATGGCGATTGGTGAGCGACTGTTCATGAACTATTGCGCCCAGTGCCACGGCTCTGACGCGCGTGGTGGCAAGTCCTTCCCCAACCTGGCGGACACCGACTGGCTGGGTGGTTCGGACCACGCCTACATCAAGACCACCATCGCGCAAGGTCGCACCGGCGTGATGCCTCCCATGGCCGCTGCCGTGGGTGGCCCGGAAGACGTTCGCAACCTGGCTCACTATGTTCTGAGCCTGTCCGGCAGCCCGCACGACAGCGTGCGCGCCACCGAAGGGAAGGGCAAGTGGGGTGCCTGCGCGGCCTGCCACGGACCGGATGGCAAGGGCATGCAGGCCATGGGTGCACCTAACCTGACCGACGGTGTCTGGCTGCATGGTTGGGGTGAAGAGGCCATCGTTCGCGCGGTGACCAACGGCTTCACCAACCAGATGCCTGCACAGGCCGCCCTGCTCAACGAAGCCCAGATCAATGTGCTGGCTTCCTATGTGTGGGGCTTGTCCAACAAGGCCAAGTAAACCGGACGTCTCCTGACGTCCCGATCCAGCCAGGACCTTAAGTGACCCAGCCAGCTGCCGACCCTGCGTTGACACCACAGCCCACGGCTTCCGCATCGTCAGACGCACCGCCCGCCGGTGTGCCTGCCGATGACGAGGTGATGGTCTCCTTGTACGCCTCGCGCAAGAAGATCCAGCCCCGTTCCGTGTTCGGCCTGTTCACCAAGTGGCGGTGGGCCACGGTCTGGCTCACGCAGCTGGTCTTCTACGGCCTGCCCTGGCTGGAGTGGAATGCCCGCCAGGCGGTGCTCTTCGATCTTGAAGCGCGCCGCTTCTTCATTTTCGGCTTGGTCCTGTATCCCCAGGACTTCATCTACCTGACCGGACTGCTGGTCATCTCCGCGCTGGCCCTGTTCCTGTTCACCGCGGTGGCGGGGCGGTTGTGGTGCGGCTACGCCTGCCCGCAAACCGTCTACACCGAGATTTTTCTCTGGATCGAGAAAAAGGTCGAAGGCGACCGCTCGGCGCGCCTGCGTCTGGACCAGGCGCCACTGTCGCCCAGCAAGTTCGGCAAGCGCGGCCTGAAACACCTCCTGTGGGTGTTGTTTGCCCTGTGGACCGGTTTCACTTTCGTCGGGTATTTCACCCCGATCCGGGAACTGGCCACATTGACCCTGGCCGCGTCCCTGGGGCCATGGCAGACCTTCTGGGTCTTTTTCTACGGTTTTGCCACCTATGGCAATGCCGGCTGGATGCGTGAGCAGGTGTGCAAGTACATGTGCCCGTATGCGCGATTCCAGAGCGCCATGTTCGACAAGGACACGATGATTGTGACCTACGACAAGGCGCGCGGCGAGCCGCGAGGTGCCCGTTCCAAGAAGGCGGATCCCAAGGCGCTTGGACTGGGTTCCTGCGTGGACTGTTCGCTGTGCGTGCAGGTGTGCCCGACCGGGATCGATATCCGGAACGGCCTTCAGTACGAGTGCATCGGTTGCGGCGCCTGCATCGATGTTTGCGATGAGGTGATGGACAAGGTGGGCTATCCCCGCGGTCTGGTCAAATACTCCACGCAGAACGGCATGGCCCAGGGATGGACTCGCCAGGAGATGATCCGGCACGCGTTCCGTCCCCGCGTGCTGGTGTACACCACCATTCTGGCGGTCATCACCATCGCGGTATTTACCAGCCTGTTCCTGCGCACCCCCCTCAAGGTGGACGTGATTCGCGATCGCGGATCCCTGGCTCGAATGGTCGAGCACGGCCGCATCGAGAACGTCTTCCGTCTCCAGATCATGAATGCCACCGAGGAGAGGCAGGTCTACCGTGTCACGGTGGAAGGACTGGACGGTATTGCCATCGCGTCGGAGACCGAGGTGGAGGTGTTGCCCACTGAGGTTCGCTCCGCTCCCATGGCGGTCCAGATTCCGCCGAATGCGGCATCACCGGGCTCACACCCCATCCGGTTCACCATCCGCTCCACCGGCGACTCGGTGGACGAGGTGGTCGAAAAGGCCGTGTTTCTGGTTCCCCGCTAAACTGATCTTCCCAAGGTACTCCATGGACCACGTCATGTCGTCAGATTCTGCTCCGTCAAGCCGCCATCCCGTGCCGACCGCGTGGTGGCGTGTCCCGCACATGTGGCTGGTCGTCGGCGGTCCGCTGCTGGTGGTCGTGGCGGGCATTGCCACGGTCATCCTGGCGGTGCGCAACCCCGACCCCGTGCTGGACAAGGTCGTGTACGAGCGGGACCTGGCGGCCGCCAAGGATCTGGAAGGCAAGGCGCGGGAAGAGGCGCTCATCCGGATGCAGCCCGCCCATCAGGCGCGCAACCACGCCGCGTCGCCGGTGGTGCCTGCGGGCAAGTGACGGTTCGTGCGCCCAGACTTGGGCGCACACCGTATGAATGCCGGGGATCCGTTCACCAGTCAGTCAGGAGAGCAGACGATGGGAAAAGCCCAAAGATGGATGTGGATTGCCTGGCCAGCTTTTCTGGTCGCTGGTGTGATGGAAATGCTGGTGTTCGCGGTGGTCGACCCGGGTGATCTCCACTGGTTCGGCGAGCCGGTGGCCATGTCCCGTCAGGCGGTGTACACCTTGGCGTTCTTTGTCTTCTGGGTGTTTGCCATGGCGTCCAGCACACTCACCACCATGCTTGCGATGTCCCCGTTTGAGGTCAACCGCTGTCCCGTGCCGCCCGACGAACGACCCAGGGACTGCGCCCGCAACGGTTGCAACTGACTGATACCGGGGCGCGTTGCTTGCGCCTCGGCAAACCCTCGACTCAGCGGCAGGGCTGAGGGTTGACAATCTTTCGCAGGGCGTCCGTGTCCTTGATGTGCACGTAGCGCTGCTTCACCTCGATGATGCCTTCCTCCACGAACTTGGAGAAGGTGCGACTGACTGTCTCCAGCTTCATGCCCAGATAGCTGCCAATCTCCTCGCGGGTCATGCGCAGGATGAGTTCCGACTGGGAGAACCCGCGCGCGTGCAGGCGCTGCACCAGGTTCAGCAGGAAGGCCGCCAGACGCTCTTCCGCCCGCATGCTGCCCAGCAGCAGCATCACCGAATGATCGCGGACGATCTCTCGGCTCATGATCTTGTGCACGTGGTGCTGGAGCGTGGTGAACTCGCGGGAGAGTTCCTCCACCTGATCAAAAGGCATTACACAGACTTCGGCATCCTCCAGCGCGATCGCATCACAGGAGTGCCGATCGTTGACGATGCCATCCAGGCCGATGATCTCGCCCGTCATCTGGAAGCCGGTCACCTGATCCCGGCCATCTGCCGTGGTGATGCAGGTCTTGAAGAACCCTGAACGGACCGCGTACAGCGAGGTGAATTTGTCCCCGGTGTTGAACAGTGACGTCCCGCGTTTGATCCGCCGGCGTGTGCTGATGACGCTGTCGAGCTTGTCGATTTCGTCCGCGTTGAGGCCCATCGGCAGACACAACTCCCGCAGGTTGCAACTCGAACAGGCGACTTTGATGCTTTGGATGTCCATGCTTTTTGCGAGTATTTCGCGCGCAAGCTTAACCCAAAGGATTGTCGGGTGTCGAGAAACACAGTGCTGGCGCGGATTTGATGACGGTGGTTTCCCCAGTAGTCGCCAGGCGCTTGATGAAGATCAAGGGGCGCAGGCATGCGTTCGTGCACAGTTCCAGACAAGTTTGGAGAATCTTCCGTGAGTCATGCCATTTCAGACGAACTGCTCAAGCGGTTCGATGTGCCCGGTCCCCGTTACACCTCCTATCCCACCGCTGATCGGTTCGTGGAGGCGTTTGTTGAAAGCGACTACATCCAGGCACTGGAACAGCGTGCGGCCGGGTCCATGGCGCTGCCGCTGTCGATTTACGTGCACATTCCGTTCTGCGAGTCTGTGTGCTATTACTGCGCCTGCAACAAGGTGATCACCAAGCACCACGAGCGGGCGGCCGAGTACCTTCGCTATCTCAGCCGCGAGGTCGAGCTTCAGGTCCAGCACTTCGGCAAGGGCCATGCCGTGTCCCAGCTTCACCTGGGGGGCGGCACACCCACCTTCCTCTCGGACCCCGAGCTGGAAGACCTCATGACCATGTTGCGCCGCAATTTCACGCTAGTGCCCGGGGGGGAATACTCCATCGAGGTGGATCCCCGCACGGTGACCGACCAGCGGTTGCAGACACTGGCGCGACTGGGCTTCAACCGGCTCAGTTTTGGCGTGCAGGACTTCGATCCGGCGGTCCAGAAGGCGGTTCATCGTGTGCAACCGGCCGAGCAGGTGTTCAAGCTGGTCGAAACCGCCCGCAAGATCGGGTTCGAATCGGTCAATGTGGATCTGATCTACGGCTTGCCTCTTCAGACGCCCGAGTCCTTCCGCCGGACCCTCGCTCAGGTCAGCGAACTCAGACCGGACCGGATCGCGCTCTACGCGTATGCACACCTGCCCAGCCGGTTCAAGCCGCAGCGTCGGATCATCGCCGCCGAGTTGCCCAGCCCTGGCGACAAGCTGTCGATGCTGTCCATGTCGCTGGACGCCATGAGCGACGCCGGGTATGTCTACGTTGGCATGGATCACTTTGCCTTGCCGACCGACGCGCTGGCGGTCGCCAAGCGCCAGGGCCGCCTGCACCGCAACTTCCAAGGTTATAGCACCCAGCCGGATTGCGATCTGATCGCCTTGGGGGTATCGGCCATCGGCCGCATCGGAGCCACCTACAGTCAGAACGCGAAGACGCTGGAGGAGTACTACGACGCGCTCGATCAGGGGCGTCTGCCCATCGTGCGCGGATTGGCTCTCACACGTGACGACCTTCTGCGCCGTTCGGTGATCATGTCGATCATGTGCCAGGGTTCGGTCCAGTTCGAATCCATCGAACTCGGGCACCTGATCGACTTCCGGTCCTACTTTGCGCGCGAACTCGAGACCTTGTCCGGCTTGTCCGAGTTCGGGCTGGTCACGGTCGACGGCCAGGGTATCCAGGTCACTTCCACCGGGTGGTATCTGGTGCGAGCGATTGCGATGGTGTTTGACCGATACCTTCAGTCCGACATCGACCGCGCCCGTTTTTCCAAGATCATCTGACGGTGACCTTGCCGGCTGCGCTGGTGTTCCTGGGCCCTTAAAGTCACGCCATGCAGACTTCCATGGCGATGACGGCACTGGTGATGGGTGTGGTGGGCGGACCGCACTGTGTGGCCATGTGCGGTGCTGCCTGCGCCGGCATCAGCCGTGCGGCGGGGCAGCAAGGTGCCCGTGCACTCTGGACGTTTCAGGTCAGCCGGATGCTGGGCTACGCGCTGATGGGTGCGTTTGCCGCGGGTTCGGTGCAGGGACTGGCCTGGCTGGGGACGAATACCTCCGTCATCCGTCCCGTCTGGACCATGTTCCATGTGGCAGCCTTGTTGCTGGGCCTGGCATTGGTGCTGCGCGCTCGGCAGCCGGCCTGGATCGACGACCTCGCCCAAGGCGTCTGGCGCCGAGTGCGGCCGGTGCTGGTCCGGCTGGGGGCCAAAGCGCCCGTGGTGCTGGGCGTGGCTTGGGCGCTCATGCCCTGCGGTCTGCTGTATTCGGCCTTGCTGATGGCCTCGCTGTCAGCCAGCGCCCTGGATGGTGCCTTGATCATGGCCCTGTTCGCACTGGGAACCTCCGTCTCGCTGACGGCGGGTCCCTGGCTGCTCCTGCGTCTTCGCGGCGGCGCTTCGGGCGCGTGGGCCATTCGTCTCGCCGGTCTGGCGCTCATGGGCACGTCCGGTTGGGCCCTGTGGATGGGCATCACCCAACCCACCGGACTGTGGTGCCTCTGAACCAGCCATCAGCTTGAAGCGGTGCCTGCGGTGCGCCCCGGCAAGGTCGCCAGCAGGAGGCCCATCAGCGCGATACCGAACGCCAGCATCTGCAATGCCGTCAGGGTCTCGCCCATGAACAACACCCCGATGGCCGCCGCACTGACGGGCAGCATCACGGTGAACACCCCTGCACGGGATGCCGGGACGGTCTTGAGGCCGGTCATCCACAGCCACACGGTCCATACGCTGGCAGCGAGGGCGTAGAACACCAGCAGGCCCCAAAGGGTAGGGGTCACTTGGCTGAAATCGAAGTGCCACGCGGTCCAGATGCCCAAGGGGGTGACCAGTGCAAATCCCCAGAGGTTGATGATTGACGAGATACGCCTGGGCCCAAGGCCGTCGGTCAGGCGCTTGCCGATGACAACGTAAGACGCTTCGCAGACGACCGCCGCAAAGACCAGCAGATTCCCCCAGACCGCCAGAGACACCCCCAGAAACTCCCCGCCCGAGGCTGTACTGCTGTCTGCCGGAGGCTTCTGCAGGGAAAAGAGCCCGATACCTGCGGCGGCACACACGATGGCGGCGGCCGTGCGCTTTCCAATCTGCTCCTTGAGGAAAAGGGCGCTCAGGATGGCGACCACCGCCGGGATGGAGGACATGACCACGCCTGCCGCCACGGCGGTGGTGAGACTCACACCGAAAAGCATGCAGATGGAGAACATGAAATTTCCCAGAAAGGACTCCAGGAACAGCAGCCAGCGCGTTCTGGTCGTCAGGGGCGGTTCATCGGCAGGTTTGCGAAGCCACGAGATCATGGCCAGGCCTCCGATGCCAAAACGCAGCCACGCCAGCAGAAACACCGGGATGACGGCGACCAGTGGTTTTGACAGCGCCACGTAGCTGCCGACCAGGGACATGCTTAAGGCAAGACAACTGTAGGCCAGCCATGGGGATGGCGAGGAGCGGGGTAGAGCGCGTGTCATGGCCTGGATCATGCCTGATGACCGCAGGCTGTCTTTCTGTTGACAGCAGGTGGCTGTCGCAAAGGCACGGGGAATTTCATGATGGAAGATTTTGTTTTTGAATGATGAAATCAGGTAATGCTGCGGTGCGCCAAAATTTCTCGATTCAAGAAAAATCATTTCATATTGAGGAATATAAACGAATAAGTATTGATTTTTAATGAGAAAATATTTTGTCTTCTATAAGACATAAGAGCTTCACGAGGTCTTGTATAAGACTTAAAGTACGTCCATCGGCCACGAAAAACCAAGCCCGTCGCCGCAGTCCTCACCATCAACCTCACGGAGTGTTCTCATGACCAAAGCCCTGAATGCGCAGCTGAGCCGCCAACAGCAGATCGAAGCCCTGGAAAAAGACTGGGCCACCAACCCCCGCTGGAAGCTGGTCAAGCGCGGTTACTCCGCCGCTGACGTGGTGCGTCTGCGCGGCTCCATGCAGCCCGAGTACACGCTGGCCCAGCGTGGCGCCGAGAAGCTGTGGGAGAAGGTCAACGGCGGCGCCAAGAAGGGCTACGTCAACGCCTTCGGCGCCATCACCGCCGGTCAGGCCATGCAGCAGGCCAAGGCTGGTCTGGAAGCTGTGTACCTGTCGGGCTGGCAGGTCGCTGCCGACGGCAACACCAGCGAAACCATGTACCCCGATCAGTCGCTCTACGCCTACGACTCGGTTCCGACCATGGTCCGCCGCATCAACAACACCTTCAAGCGCGCTGACGAGATCCAGTGGAGCCGTGGCATCGAGCCGGGCAGCCCTGAGTTCATCGACTATTTCCTGCCGATCGTGGCTGACGCGGAAGCCGGTTTCGGCGGCGTGCTCAACGCCTTCGAACTGATGAAGAACATGATCGCCGCCGGTGCTGCTGGCGTGCACTTCGAAGACCAGCTGGCCGCCGTGAAGAAGTGCGGCCACATGGGTGGCAAGGTGCTGGTGCCCACGCAGGAAGCCATCGAAAAGCTGATCGCCGCCCGCTTCGCCGCCGACGTGATGGGCGTGCCCACCATCGTGCTGGCCCGCACCGATGCCGAAGCCGCCAACCTGATCACCAGCGACCACGACGCCAACGACAAGCCTTTCCTGACCGGTGAGCGCACGCAAGAAGGTTTCTACCGCGTCAAGAACGGTCTGGAGCAAGCCATCAGCCGTGGCGTGGCCTACGCACCCTACGCCGACCTGGTGTGGTGCGAGACCGGCGTGCCCGACATCGGCTTCGCACGTGAGTTTGCCCAGGCCGTGCACGCTGCCTGCCCTGGCAAGCTGCTGTCCTACAACTGCTCGCCCTCGTTCAACTGGAAGAAGAACCTGGACGACAAGCAGATCGCCAAGTTCCAGGACGACCTGTCCGCGCTGGGCTACAAGTACCAGTTCATCACGCTGGCCGGTATCCACATCAACTGGTTCAACACCTTCCAGTTCGCCCACGCCTACGCCCGTGGCGAAGGCATGAAGCACTACACCGAAATGGTGCAGGAGCCGGAATTCAAGGCGCGCGAGAAGGGCTACACCTTCGTGTCGCACCAGCAGGAAGTCGGCGCCGGCTACTTCGACGACGTGACCACCG
This sequence comes from Hydrogenophaga bisanensis, assembly GCF_042665135.1. Classification (NCBI taxonomy): domain Bacteria; kingdom Pseudomonadati; phylum Pseudomonadota; class Betaproteobacteria; order Burkholderiales; family Comamonadaceae; genus Hydrogenophaga; species Hydrogenophaga bisanensis. Next base: position 175,769 of record NZ_JBHTBX010000001.1, on the reverse strand, counting down.
TGATCCAGGGCGGTTCTTCCTCCGTGAAGGCCCTGACCGGCTCGACCGAAGAAGAGCAGTTCCACTGATCCCCAGGCCCGAAGAGGCCGAGGAGACACGAAGCCCGGGCGCGCCCCGGGCTTTTTTGTGGGAAAATCGCAGCTGAACCAGATACAAGAGCGAGAAAGGCACCTTGGTTATGACACCGCGAACTACTTCGGAGATCCTTCCGGCCTGCTGAGGCCTGCAGTTCGCGCCTGCCTTTTCCTTCCCACCCTCAAGCGCGGCTTCGACCGCGCTTTTTGTTTTCCGGACCTGACATCATGCTCAACATCACGCTTCCCGACGGCTCCCAACGCCAGTTCCCCGGCCCTGTCACCGTGGCCGAAGTGGCTGCGTCCATCGGGGCGGGGCTGGCCAAGGCGGCCCTGGGTGGCAAGGTCCACGGCAAACTGGTGGACACCAGTTACCAGATCACGGAGGACGCGCCGCTGGCCATCGTCACCGCCAAGGATGCCGACGGCCTGGACATGATCCGGCATTCGACCGCCCACCTGCTGGCCTACGCGGTCAAGGAACTGTTCCCCGACGCCCAGGTGACCATCGGACCGGTGATCGACAACGGCTTCTATTACGACTTTTCCTACAAGCGACCCTTCACGCCCGAGGACCTGGTGGCCATCGAAAAGAAGATGGCCGAGCTCGCCGCCAAGGACGAGCCGGTGGTGCGCCGCGTGCTGCCGCGTGATGAAGCGGTGGCGTACTTCAAGGGGCTGGGCGAGCACTACAAGGCCGAGATCATCGCCAGCATCCCCAGCAACGAGGACGTGTCGCTGTACCGCGAAGGCGCCTTCGAGGACCTGTGCCGTGGCCCCCACGTGCCCAGCACGGGCAAGCTCAAGCACTTCAAGCTCATGAAGGTGGCCGGTGCCTATTGGCGCGGTGATCACCGCAACGAGATGCTGCAGCGTGTCTATGGCACCGCCTGGGCTTCCAAGGAGGACCTGCAGCAGTACCTGACGATGCTTGAAGAGGCCGAGAAGCGCGATCACCGCAAGCTCGGCAAGGAACTGGATCTTTTCCACATCGACGACCACGCCCCGGGGCTGGTGTTCTGGCACCCCAATGGCTGGACGGTCTGGCAGCAGGTCGAGCAGTACATGCGCCGTGTGTATCGCGACAACGGCTACCAGGAGGTCAAGGGGCCCCAGATCCTGGATCAGACGCTCTGGGAGAAGACCGGGCACTGGGACAAGTACCGCGACAACATGTTCGTGACCGAGTCCGAGAAGCGCGACTATGCGCTCAAACCCATGAACTGCCCGGGTCACATCCTGATCTTCAAGCAGGGCATCAAGAGCTACCGCGATCTGCCTTTGCGGTACGGCGAGTTCGGCCAGTGCCACCGCAATGAGCCGTCGGGTGGCCTGCACGGCATCATGCGCGTGCGCGGCTTCACGCAAGACGATGGCCACATTTTCTGCACGGAAGATCAGATCCTCCCGGAATGCGACACCTTCACCAAGGTGCTCAAGCAGGTGTATGCCGATTTCGGTTTCACCGAGATTCTCTACAAGGTTTCCACGCGCCCGGCTGCCCGCATCGGCTCGGACGAACTCTGGGACAAGGCCGAGAAGGCGCTGATGGACAGCCTGCGGCACTCCGGCTGCGAGTTCGTGATCTCCGAGGGAGATGGGGCTTTCTACGGACCCAAGATCGAGTACACCCTCAAGGACGCCCTGGGCCGAGAGTGGCAGTGCGGCACGATTCAGGTGGACTTCAACCTGTCGGAGCGGCTGGATGCCGAATATGTGGCAGAGGATGGCAGCCGCCAGCGCCCGGTGATCCTGCACCGCGCCATCGTGGGCAGCCTGGAGCGCTTCATTGGCATCCTGATCGAACAGCACGCGGGAGCGCTGCCCGTCTGGCTTGCGCCGGTGCAGGTGGTGGTGGCCGGAATCACCGATGCCCAGGCCGACTACGTGCAGGAAGTGGCGAAAGCGCTGCAAAAACAAGGGCTTAGGGTAGAGACCGACCTGCGCAACGAGAAAATTACGTATAAAATACGGGAGCACGCGTTGCAAAAGCTGCCCTACATCCTCGTCGTGGGCGACAAGGAGAGGGCTTCTGGCGCGGTGGCCGTGCGGGCCCGAGGCAACAAAGACCTCGGAGTCATGCCGCTGGAAAAGTTCGCTGAGCTGATCCAGGCTGACGTTTCATCCCGGGTTTGATCGACAAACGCAGCGGTGATGCCCGTCTGGCTGCCGTGATGGTGGCGCGACGGCATCCCTGAATCTGCCCACGCAAAGGAACAACCATAGCTACCAACTTTCGCGACCGCCGCCAGCGTGAAGAGCGTGCACACCGACTGAACCGTGAAATCATGGCCCCTGAGGTTCGCCTCAATGGACCGGAAAACGAGCCTTTGGGCATCGTCAGTCTGCAGGAAGCGCTGCGCATGGCCGGGGAACTGGACGTTGACCTGGTCGAGATCGCGGCCACCGCCAACCCGCCGGTGTGTCGCCTGATGGACTATGGAAAGTTCAAGTACCAGGAGCAGAAGAGGGCGGCGGAAGCCAAAGCCAAGCAGACGGTGATCGAGATCAAGGAAATCAAATTCCGTCCCGGCACCGACGATGGCGACTACAACATCAAGATGCGCAATATCCGGCGCTTCCTTGACGATGGTGACAAGTGCAAGATCACGCTGCGGTTTCGCGGTCGTGAGATCACCCACCAGGAACTTGGACTGGCGTTGCTCAACCGCATCCGCGATGAGCTCGCCGACAGCATTGTGGTGGAGCAGTTCCCCAAGCTGGAAGGTCGGCAGATGATCATGATGATCGCTCCCGGCAAGAAGAAGGCGGGCGGTGGCGCGCCCAAGGCAGCCGAGCCGGCTGCCCAGTCTGCCCCTTGAGGGCGGGCACTGGCCAGAATTGAGATGGCAGGTTCAGTCTTCCTGCCATCTTGAGGCAGTCGCCCTGTGCGGCTGACCGAATCCGGTGAACCGAAAGGTAAGCCGACCAAAAGTGGCTCGGGGCCAACAAGTCTGCGGCAAGGTGACCGCAGCGCCTCACGAGCACAAATGAAAAAGGAGCATGAGAATGCCCAAGATGAAGACCAAGAGCAGCGCGAAAAAGCGTTTTCGCGTTCGTCCGGGTGGTACCGTCAAGCGCGGTCAAGCCTTCAAGCGTCACATCCTGACCAAGAAGACCACCAAGAACAAGCGCCACCTGCGCGGTGCGGTGACTGTTCATGAGACCAACATGGGTCACATGGCACAGATGCTGCCCATGGCTGGCCTGTAATTACTGACGAACAAGGAGAACACACATGCCTCGCGTCAAACGTGGTGTCACGGCTCGCGCCCGACACAAGAAAGTTCTGGCTCTGGCCAAGGGTTTCCGCGGCCGTCGTGGTAACGTCTTCCGCATCGCCAAGCAGGCGGTGATGAAGGCGGGCCAGTACGCCTACCGTGACCGTCGTACCAAGAAGCGCGTGTTCCGCCAGCTGTGGATCGCCCGTATCAATGCTGGTGCCCGTGCTTGCGGCCTGACGTACAGCCAGTTCGCCAATGGCCTGAAAAAGGCCCAGATCGGTATCGACCGCAAGGTGCTGGCTGATCTGGCTGTCAACGACTTTGCTGCGTTCAACAGCATCGTGGAGCAAGTCAAAGCCAAGCTGGCCGCCGCTTGATTCACGACGGATGACCCTGGCTGTCGCCGGTCAGCGGTCATCGCCGTCGCTCAAAGGGGTTGAGGCTGGAGGGGGAACCCCCGGTGGCTTCAGCCCCTTTTTTATTGCATCAGCGAAAGAGACACATGAACGAGTTGGACGCACTGGTTGACAGCGCGCGCGACGCATTCGCGCGGGCGGGCACACCGGCTGATCTTGAGAATGCCAAGGCCCAGTACCTGGGTAAGTCGGGTCAGATCACCGAGTTGATGAAGGGCATGGGTGCCCTCTCGGTCGAGGATAAGAAGACCCGCGGTGCCGCCATCAACCAGGCCAAGCAGTCCATCGAAGCGGCCTTGACCGCGCGCCGTCAGGCACTGGCCGATGCAGAGTTGCAGTCCCAACTCAAGGCCGAAGCGCTGGACGTGACCCTGCCGGGTCGTCAGCGCGGGCAGGGTGGATTGCACCCGGTGTCCCTGACCATGGAGCGTCTGGAGGCCATCTTCGGTTCCATGGGCTTCGAGGTCGCTCAAGGGCCCGAAATCGAGGCCGACTGGTTCAACTTCACCGCGTTGAACACCCCCGAGGATCATCCGGCCCGTTCGATGCACGACACCTTCTACGTCGAAGGCGGCAGTGAGCGGGCCCCCAACCTGCTGCGCACGCATACCAGCCCGGTGCAGGTGCGACACGCGCTGGAACATGTGAAAAAGCACAAGGCGCTGACCGATGCGGGCCAGCCGATGCCCGAGATCCGCGTGATTGCCCCGGGGCGGACTTACCGCGTCGACAGCGATGCCACCCATTCGCCGATGTTCCACCAGTGCGAGGGCCTGTGGATCGGAGAGAACGTGAGCTTCAAGGACCTGAAGTACCTGTTCACCGAGTTCTGCCGCACCTTCTTCGAGACCGACGACCTGGTGCTGCGCTTTCGCCCCAGCTTCTTCCCCTTCACCGAGCCCAGCGCCGAAATCGACATCCAGTTCCAGCAGGGTCCGTTGGCTGGCCGATGGCTCGAGGTGGCTGGCTCCGGTCAGGTGCATCCGACGGTGGTGCGCAACATGGGGCTGGATCCCGAGAAGCACATCGGCTTTGCCTTCGGCATGGGGCTGGACCGCTTCACCATGCTGCGTTATGGCGTCAACGATTTGCGCCTGTTCTTCGATGGAGACCTTCGTTTCCTGTCGCAGTTCCGTTGAGCGTCACGCTCCCGACCAGAAAAGAGACTGATCATGCAATTTCCGGAATCGTGGCTGCGCGAATTCTGCAATCCACCGCTGAACACCCAGCAGATCGCCGACACCCTGACCATGGCGGGCCTGGAGGTGGAGGATCTTCGTCCTGTCGCCCCGCCTTTTGCCAAGGTGGTGGTCGGCGAAATCAAGGAAGCGGTTCAGCATCCCAACGCCGATCGTCTGCGGGTCTGCCAGGTGGATGTGGGGCAGGGTGGCCTGCTGAACATCGTCTGCGGCGCGCCCAATGCGCGAGTGGGCATCAAGGTGCCTTGTGCCTTGGTAGGGGCTGAGCTGCCCCCGGGTGAGGATGGCAAACCCTTCCAGATCAAGCTGGGCAAGCTGCGCGGGGTGGAGAGCCAGGGCATGCTGTGTTCTGCCCGTGAGCTCAAGCTGTCGGAAGACCACGGCGGTCTGCTGGAGCTGTCGGTAGATGCGCCGGTGGGGCAGGATATCCGTCAGCACCTGAACCTGGATGACACGCTTTTCACCCTCAAACTGACCCCCAACCTGGCGCATTGCCTGTCGGTGTACGGCGTGGCGCGGGAGCTGTCTGCCTTGACGGGCGCTCCTCTGAAGACGCCGGTGTTTGCACCGGTCGAGGTTGGCTTGGCTGAGAAGCTGCCGGTCAAGGTGAGTGCACCCGATCTCTGCGGACGTTTTTCCGGCCGGATTGTGCGCAACGTCAATACCCGGGCAGCCACACCAGCCTGGATGGTGGACCGATTGGCCCGCTGTGGTCAGCGCAGTGTCACCGCGCTCGTGGACATCTCCAACTACGTGATGTTCGAACTGGGCCGACCCTCCCACATCTTTGACCTTGAGAAGATCCACGGCGGTCTGGATGTGCGTTGGGGCCAACCGGGCGAACAGCTCAAGCTGCTCAATGGCAACACCGTCACGGTGGATGGTGATGTGGGTGTGATTGCCGATGACCAGGCCGTCGAGTCTCTCGCAGGCATCATGGGGGGCGATGCCACGGCGGTGTCTGATGACACCCGTCATGTCTATGTGGAAGCGGCGTTCTGGTGGCCGAAAGCGGTAGCAGGGCGCTCGCGTCGCTTCAACTTCTCCACCGATGCCGGTCACCGCTTCGAACGCGGCGTGGATCCGCAACTGACCGTCGAACACATCGAACGCATCACCCAACTGATTGTCGACATCTGCGGCACCCCCGACACGGTGTGTGGTCCGATCGATGACCAGCAGGTGAAGATGCCGACTCCGCAGCCGGTGACGCTGCGCGTGGCACGGGCCGCCAAGGTGATCGGCATGCCGGTCACGCAGGCGCAGTGCGTTGACGCACTGACCCGACTGGGCCTGCCCGTGGCCGAGCAGGATGGCGTGGTCACGGTGGTTCCGCCGTCTTACCGCTTTGACCTGCAGATCGAGGAAGACCTGATCGAGGAGGTGGCCAGGCTGGTGGGTTATGAGCGCCTGCCGCACACCCCGCCGGTGGCGCCGGTGGTGCCCAAGGCGCGTGAGGAGGCTCGCCGCGGCGCGTTTGCCGTCAGGCGTCAGCTGGCAGCCCTGGGTTATCAGGAGACGATCAACTACAGCTTCGTCGAAGAGCGCTGGGAGCGCGAGCTCGCGGGCAACGCCCAGCCGGTGCGCCTTCTCAACCCCATTGCAAGCCAGATGAGTGTCATGCGCTCGTCTCTGCTGGGCAGCCTGTTGGCGGTGCTCAAGTTCAACCTGGACCGCAAGGCGGCCCGGGTGAGGGTGTTCGAGCTGGGGCGTGTTTTCTTCAAGGACCCCAGTGTCTCCAACAGCGACAGCACGGTCGCCGGTTTTGACCAGCCGATGCGGGTGGCTGGGCTGGCCTATGGCGCACTGGACAGCCTGCAGTGGGGCTGCACCGATCGCGCGGTGGATTTCTTTGATGTCAAGGGAGACGTGCAGGCCTTGCTGGCACCGCTTCAGCCGGAGTTCCGACCAGCCGAGCATCCTGCCATGCATCCGGGGCGTTGTGCCAGTGTGTGGCTTGCCGGGCGGTGTGCAGGTCATGTGGGCGAGTTGCATCCCAAGTGGCGTCAAGGCTACGAGCTGGCACAAGCGCCTGTTCTGTTCGAACTAGACCTTGACGCGGTGCTTGCCCGGCAGGTGCCGTCCTTCCGGACCGTGAGCCGCCATCAGGCCGCGGAACGGGATATCGCCATCGTGGTCAAGGAAGCCGTCACGCATGCTGCAGTGATGCAGGCCATTCGCTCGACCGGCAATGCCCTGCTGCGGGATGCCATTCTTTTCGATGTCTACCGGCCCAGAAAACTTGCTGACGGCAGCATCAGCGGCGGTCTGTCTGCAGACGAAAAGAGTCTGGCTGTCCGTCTGACCCTCAGCCGCGATGACGCTACACTGACCGACGAAGAAATCGACGGTGCGGTTCGGTCGACCGTGGAGGCCCTGACGGCCCACGTCGGTGCAAGACTGCGCTGAAGCGGGCGAATCGATAACAACACTCACGGAGAACGCACATGGAACTGGCTGTCGAAAGCCTGGAAACGCCTGCCCTGACGAAGGCGCAACTGGCGGAGATGCTGTTTGACCAGATTGGCCTAAACAAGCGCGAGTCCAAGGACATGATCGATGCCTTCTTCGATCTGATCACGGACAGCCTGGTGGAGGGGGGCGATGTGAAGATTTCGGGTTTCGGCAATTTCCAGATCCGCACCAAGGCGGCCCGCCCTGGCCGAAACCCGCGCACCGGGGAGCCAGTTGCCATCGAAGCCCGTCGGGTGGTGACCTTCCACGCCAGCCCCAAACTCAAGGACGCGGTCCAGGCGTCAGGCGGTGCCCCAGAGCCTTCGGGCGGTTGAGTGGGTGTTTTTGTCCCGCTTACCAAACAGGCCCGGCCAACTGATGCCGGGCCTTCTTACTTAATTCGGCAACATTTTGCGTGCCTGATAGTTATCTGCAACAGTTTGTACGGATTTTCGACGGTTGTGCGTGCAGCAGGTCCATTGTTCGAGTAAATTTCAAGGTTCGGTTTCTACCGCCTTGATTTTCATGGAGAAAATCCTTCCCCCCATTCCTGCCAAGCGCTACTTCACCATTGGTGAGGTGGGGGACTTGTGCGGCGTCAAGCCGCATGTGCTCCGATACTGGGAGCAGGAGTTCACGCAGCTGCGTCCGATGAAGCGCCGGGGCAACCGGCGGTACTACCAGCACCACGAGGTGCTGATGATCCGGCGCATACGTGAACTTCTGTATGACCAGGGGTTCACGATCAGCGGGGCGCGCAACAAGCTCCAGGAATTTGCGCAGTCCGAGCGCGAGCGTCGAAAAGGCGAGGGGGTTGACTCGGGTGATTCGGCGTTTCCCGATACGGTCATGGATGGGGCTGACAGCGAGTGGCCGTCGTCGGAGTTTGGTGGTGCGGCGATGGTGGAGGCGGGCCGACTCGAGGCTGAGCGGCAACAGTGGCAGAGCTTGCGCAAGGAACTTCAGGAAATCCGAGAAATGCTTTCGCTCAGTTTCTGAAACCAAATTTTCACGCTATAATTTAAGTCTTGTCGGCGTGTAGCGCAGCCTGGTAGCGCACTTGCATGGGGTGCAAGGGGTCGCGAGTTCGAATCCCGCCACGCCGACCAAAAACGCGGAAAGCCCGGAGTCTCACGACTTCGGGCTTTTTTGTTTTTGCGACGCCGGGATGGTGACACCAATGAATGCGGCTTGATGTGGCACAAGCTCCGAAGACTGCAGACAGAAGAGAATCGCCGCTTCGTCCGTCTGGTGTTCGCACCTGGTCCTCTGGATTCTTCATGTTCCGATTGCTTCCCGCACCCGTTCGTGGCGTGATTGCCGGCCTTCTCCTCGGGGTCAACACGCTGGTGACTTTCTCCCTGATGATTCCGCCAGCGCTGGCCAAGCTGGTGTTGCCGTTGCCCGCCGTGCGTCGTCTGGCCGACAGGATGCTCAATGGATTGGCCGGCGGCTGGGTACGTCGCAACAGCTGGTGGATGCTGGCGGTGGGCAATGTGCAATGGAATGTGATCGGAACGCAGGGCCTGCATGCCCGGGGCTGGTACCTTGTCTCACCCAATCACCGTTCATGGGTCGACATCCTCGTGTTGCAGCGGGTGTTTGACCGGAGGATTCCGTTTCTGAAGTTCTTCCTGAAGCAGGAGCTGATCTGGGTGCCGGTGATCGGTCTGGCCTGGTGGGCGCTGGACTTTCCGTTCATGAAGCGGGGCAAGTCCCGGGGAGCCCAGGCCAGCGACATGGCAGCGACACGGCGTTCATGCGAGAAGTTCAAGACATTGCCGACATCGGTGATCAACTTTGTCGAAGGCACCCGCTTCACCGATGCGAAGCGTGCGCAGCAATCCAGTCCCTATCGGCACCTGCTCAAACCCAAGATTGGTGCATTGAGCGTGGCACTGGCCTCGATGGGTGAGTACTTTGAGTCGTTGCTGGATGTGACGCTGGTGTATCCGGATGGCACGCCCACGTTCTGGGACCTGATGTGTGGTCGGGTGGGCGCGGTGGTGGTTCGCGTGCAGGAGCGCCCCATTCCGGCCGATCTGGTCGGTGGTGACCCGGGCGTGGACAAGGCTCTGCGGGTCAGGATTGGCCGCTGGATGCAGCACCAATGGGCCGAGAAAGACCAGCTGATCGAGCAGATTCTGTCCGACCACCGTGCAGGTTGCTCAGCTCAGACGATATCCCGCACGTGAAATCCGTAGGTGCCCTGGCGCCGGTCTGAGAAGTAGCACTCCAGGGTCTCCCGAACCGTTCGGAACGCGATCTCGTCCCAGGGGATGGTGGCCTCTGTAAAGAGGCGCGCTTCCAGCGTTTCATGGCCCGGATTGAAATCCGTGCTCAGCAGACGCGCCCGGTAGTACAGATGGACCTGTCCCACGCGCGCCACATTCATCAGGGTGAACAGTTCTCCGAGTTCGATGAGGGCTCCCGCCTCCTCGTCGGTCTCGCGTTGGGCGCCTTGTGCCGTGGTCTCGCCCAGTTCCATGAAGCCGGCTGGCAGTGTCCACTTGCCCCAGCGTGGCTCGATGTTTCGCTTGCACAGCAGAACGTACTCACCGGTGTCGCCCCAATAGGGGACGGTGCCGACGACATTGAGCGGGTTCTCGTAGTGGATGGTCTGGCACTGGGGGCATACCGCCCGCTGGCGGGTATCCCCATCGTCTGGCAGTCGATAGACCACGGGCGAGCCGCATTCCCGGCAGTGTTTGATCTGATGGCGCTGCATACCCGAAGTGTAGGGGGCAAACAGAAAGGGGTCCTTGTCGGACCCCCGGGATGCCGAGTGAGCAAGGCAGGTATCAGGCCTTCTTGCCGTGCTTCTCGATCAGGGACTTGGCGGTCTCCAGCAACTGCTTGCCGTTGAATCCCCGCTTATCCATGTCCTGCATCCACTCGACCTCGACCAGGCGGGCCTTGCGGCGGAACTCCTGGGCTTCGGCCGCGGGAATGGTGTGGATCGTGTTTCCATTCTTGACGGCGGCTTCGCGTCCGGGCACATCACCACCCTGCTGCACCTTGCCCAGCCAAGCGGATGTCTCCAGCCCCGAGTTCTTGTCGATCACGGCCTTCAGATCCGGGGGCAGTGAGTTGTACTTGGCCTTGTTCATGGCCATGATGAAGTGGTGGTGTAGAGGGCGCCACCGGCGGGATCGAACTCGCTGTGGAACTTGGCCAGTTCGTGAACCTTGACGGACGGGACGACTTCCCAGGGGATCACGCACCCGTTGATCACGCCTTTGGACAAGGCATCAGGGATCTGGGGCAGCGGCATGCCCACCGGCGTGGCACCCAGGTAACCCAGCATCTTGGTGATCTGGCGGGTCGGGCCGCGGACCTTGGAGCCCTTGAGGTCATCCGCGGTCTTCACCAATTTGTCCCTCATGTGGAACATGCCGGGGCCGTGGACCTGCAAGGCGATGGGCTGAACCTCGCGGAACTCGTCCTTGGCCACGGTTTGCACGTACTCCCAGAAAGCCTTGGAGGTGGCTTCGGCGTTATTCATCATGAAGGGCAGCTCGAAGACCTCGATTCGCGGGAACCGTCCCGGCGTGTTGCCCGGCAGGGTCCAGACGATGTCCACAACGCCGTCCTTGGCCTGGTCATACAACTGCACGGGCGAGCCGCCCAGTTGCATGGCCGGATAGCCTTCGAACTTGATGCGCCCTTCGGAGTCTTTGGTGACCTTGTCCATCCAGGCCTTGTGCATGTTCAGCCAGACATTGGACTGGGGCGCCATGAAGGTATGGAACTTGAGCGTGACGCTCTGCTGTGCAAAGCCGACCAGCGCGGGTGCGCCCAGGGCAATGGCGGCACCGGACTGGAGGAGGGTGCGGCGTTGGATCATTGGATGTATCTCCGGTGAATTGAAGGTCGGACAGCGCGGGCGCTGTCATGCATGCGACAGTATCGTCAGTGAGCCGGCGATCGCCATCGGGGCAATCCCTGCCGTCAGGCAATCCGTGTGGTCAGTGGCGGCAGGCCATCCACATGGGCTAGCAGGGTGTCCCCAGACACCACCGCCGCCACGCCCTCGGGGGTGCCCGTATAGATCAGGTCACCGGCCTGCAGATCCCACGCAGCCGACAGATGCTCGATCGTCTCGGCGATGTTCCAGATCAGCTTGCTGACGTTGCTGCGCTGGCGGTCCTGTCCGTTGACCTGCAACCAGATGTCGGCGCGTTCGATATCGCCGGCACGTTCCTTGGGCATGATGGGGCCGATCGGTGCGGACTGGTCGAAGGCCTTGCCAATGCACCACGGGCGCCCCTGCTTCTTCATGTCGTTCTGCAGGTCGCGCCGCGTCATGTCCAGTCCCACCGCATAGCCGAAGACGTGGTCGAAAGCATCTTTGGCCGCGATGCACCGTCCGCCCTTGCCGATAGCCACCACCAGTTCCAGCTCATGGTGGAGGTTGCCGGTCAACCTGGGGTAGGCGATCTCGATGGCCTGCCCCTCTTCGGCGGCCACGACGGCGTCAGCGGGTTTGAGGAAAAAGAAGGGAGGCTCGCGCCCGGTAAACCCCATCTCCTTGGCATGTTCTTCGTAGTTTCGGCCCACACAGTAGACGCGATGGGCCGGGAAACGCTCGGAACGCCCGACAACGGGGACCGAGACCACAGGAGAGGGAGGAAAGACGTAGTTCAAATCTGCCTCGATGGATGGGGGTGTCAACAAGAAACCAGAGGGTGCCCGCAGGGCTGCTGACACTCAATGCTGGGCCGAGGGTAGTCGCACGGTCAGACCGTCGAGTTCGGGCGTCAGGCTGATCTGGCAGCTCAGGCGGCTTCCATTTTCCCGGGGTGTGGCGGTGAAATCCAGCAGTCCCTGCTCGTCTTTGCTGGCGGCTGGCAGACGTGATGCCCACTCAGGTTCCACAAAAACATGGCAGGTGGCGCAGGTGAGGCTTCCGCCGCAGTCGGCGTCAATACCGTCGACATTGGCGTCCACGGCCACCTGCATGAGGCTATGGCCTGTCCGGGCCTGGAGCGTCTGGCGGTTGCCGTCGGGGTGGATGAGATGGATCTGGATGGAGGTCATGACAGTGAGGGGTCAGGTACGGGCGAAGTATTCGCGGCGCTCGAAGTCATTCTTGTCTTCCGCCGCTTCGTGCCGGACGATCTCATGGCGCTTGATCTGGTTGAAGTACCGCAGGAAATCGGCACCGAAACCATCACTGAGCACCCGATCGGACAGCAGGGCGACCAGGGCGCCAGCCAATGAGGTTGGCAGTGCCGGCAAGTCCGGACTGTAGGGATTGTCGCAGGCAGGCGGCGGCGCCAGCGCGCGGTCCAACCCATCCAGTCCCGCATGGATCTGCGATGCCATGTAGAGGTAAGGGTTGGCGGCGGGCTCGCCGACGCGGTTCTCGATGCGTGTGGACGGATCGCCGGCAGACCCGACCACCCGCAACATGGCGCCGCGGTTGTCCTTGCCCCAGATGACCGATTGCGGTGCCAGCGCGTTGGGGCGAAAGCGGCCAAATCCGTTGACCGTGGATGTGCACAGCGGCGTCATGCCCGGGGCATGGGCCAACAGCCCAGCCAGCCACTGGGCGCCTGTGTCAGACAGTGTGTGTCTCGCGTCATCCGGTGATGTGTCACCGGTGCTGTCTCTGGCAAAGACGTTCTGACGGGTCTTCAGATCGAACGCCGACTGGTGCAGGTGCCAGCCACTGGACATGATGCTCGGGAACGGCGGCCGGCACATGAAGGTGGCGTGATAGCCGGCCCGTCTGAGGGCTTGGCGAACGCCGTTGCGGAACAGGACCATCTGGTCGGCGGCGGTCATGGCGTCCGTGGCATCGAACACGGCCTCGACCTGGCTGGGGCCCAGTTCAATCTCCAGGGATTGCAGGGGAAGCCCCATGGCCTGCGCGGTTCGCATCACGATGTCCAGCGGCTCGTCGGCCATGTCGATCATGGCTTCGGACTGGAGGTTGTAGCCGGGATGGATCATGCGCACCTCGGGCGGGAGGCCGGGCCAGGACGCCTGCATCGGGTCGAGCTGGTCGGACTCGTCAACGATGCGGTAGATATGGAACTCCACCTCCAGTCCCGTCTTCAGGCCAAGACCTCGGCTCGCCAGGCGGTGCAGTGCCTGTTCCAGTTGAAAGCGTGTGTCCAGCGGGACTGGCGTCCCGTTCATGAACCAGGGCTGGCAGCGCAGCCAGGCCGTGCGCGATTGCCAGGGCAGGACGGTCAAGCTGCGCGGGTCCGGCAGAAGGATCAGGTTCGAGGCACCGGCAAAGCCGGGCAGGTCGTCCGTTCCATCTGGCTCGAAGACCTTCCATGCGGTGCGATCGGATGTGTCCTTGAGCATGAGCGTGCCGACCATGCCGATGCCATCGCGCAATGCCCGCACAGCCGCCTTGGCCATGAGCGTCTTGCCGCGCAGCATACCGTGGGCGTCGCACCAGCCCATGCGCACGCGCTCGATGCCGAAGGCATCCAGCCGGGCGGCCAGTTCCACGCACGCTTCTTCCCGGTCGGCGTCATGTACGCCGCATCGATGGGCGAAATGGGTCATGTGACCGCCTTGTCTTCGGGCTGGCTGGCCAGTGGATTGCGCCAGGGTGCCTTGTCCCGCTTGTGTTGCACCGCCGCCTGCCACCAGGTTTGCCAGTCCTGCGCCGGGGCAATGCCGTCAACCGTGTCGGGCCCGTGGATCTGCTCATGGAGCACCGGGTTGCCGATGCCTGGTACGGGTTCTCCGCGCGTCAGGGCCTCCATGGCCTGGAGCATCAGGCGCCGGTGGGCCATGATGACCTTGTCGGTCGTGCCCAGGTGCTCCCGGGTGCGGTCCTGGATCGCGCCCATGCTCTCGCAGGCCCACTGGTCATGCACGTTGATGTCGTCTTCGCCCATGCCCAGGTAGGTGCGGGTCTGCTGCTCCTGCGGGTTGAAGCCCCACTGGTTGTGACGTCCGGCTTTGGGTATGTAGTCGGGCAGGGTGACCGCCTGCAATCGCTGGTCGCGCATGGTCTTTTTGTCCACGGGCGCATCGAAGCTGGTGAAGAACGCATACCAGTAGTTGTGGGTGTCATCCACAGGCACATGCATCTGGGTGATCGTCATGGTCTCGGACAGGGGAATGACGAAGGTCTGCGGAAACACCGCGTTGGTGATGCGCACATGGGTCAGGTCGTCGGTCATCGGGCGCAAGGCGGTCAGCCGCAAGCCCCAGGGCATGGCCTCGAAAGCGATGTCCGGACGCGCGAACTCCCGCATGACCTTGGTCATGGGCCAGCGTTCACCCTGTACGTCGCCGGCACTGGCGCCACGAAACTGCTTGCCGTAACTGTCTTCCAGTGACGCATCGTTGAAGAATCGGTGCAGGTAGGAGGCGTGCGCCGGATCGATCCCGACCTCGAACGACTGCAGCCAGTTGCAGTGCCACAGTCCTTTGAGCACGAAGCTGTGCGAGGCTGGCGCTTCAAAGCAGTCCAGGGCCGGAAAAGGTGGCGGTGTTTGTTCCTCGGGGCCCAGCCAGGCGAAGAGGGCGCCCGCCCTCTCGATCAGCGGGTAGCTGCGTTGCCGGATGCGGGTGCACAGGGTGCTGCCCACCGGTTCGGCAGGTGTCTCGGTGCATTGACCGCTCACATCGAACTTCCAGCCGTGAAAGGGGCATCGCAGGCCGTCACCTTCGTTGCGTCCGTAGGCCAGATCGGCACCCCGATGCGGGCAGTCGCGATCGAGCAGGCCAAAACGGCCTTGCGCGTCCCGGAACAGCACCAGATCCTGACCCAGCAGGCGCACCGCCTTGACCGGGCGAACACCCATGGCGGGGTCCAGCGCCGGATCGAACTCGTCGAGCAGTGCCACAGGTTGCCAGTAGCGGCGCAGCAACTCGCCGCCGGGGGTGCCTGGCCCGGTTCGGGTCAGCCTTTCGTTCTGTTCGGCTTTCATGTCCTGTCTCCATTCCTGGGTGTCACGGTACACCGGTTTTGCGCTATCAGTGTAGTCATGGTGACACCCGATCCGCCGCCGGTGTATTGTTGAGGGCATATGCAGACCTCTCAAGAAAAAGACCCTGAACCAACCGCTCCTTGTGCCGCCGCTGCGCCGGTTAAAACCAATGGACTGAAGCTCAGGCGTGTGGCCATCGACACCTATCATGAGAACGTGGCCTACCTGCACCGCGACTGCGCGGTCTACCGGGCTGAAGGGTTTCAGGCGCTGTCCAAGGTGGAAGTCAAGGCCAATGGCCGCGAGATCCTGGCGACCCTGAACGTCGTGGATGACACGTCCATCGTCGGGTGCGATGAGCTGGGGGTGTCGGAGGATGCGTTCGCCCAGCTGGAAGTACCTGACGGGCATCCCGCGTCGGTGTCCCAGGCCGAGCCGCCCGAGTCGATTCCCGCGCTGTTTCGCAAGATCAATGGCGAACGTCTGGGGCGAGAGGATTTCCGATCCATCGTGCAGGACATCGCCGATCGGCGCTATTCGAAGATCGAGCTGACCGCGTTTGTGGTGGCCAGCAACCGCAGCGAGCTGGACCGTGAGGAGGTGTATTTCCTCACCGAAGCCATGATCGCCAGTGGCCGTCGCCTGGATTGGCGCGAGCCCCTGGTGGTGGACAAGCACTGCATCGGGGGCATTCCGGGCAACCGGACCTCGATGCTGGTAGTGCCCATCGTGGCGGCCTACGGCCTGGTGTTCCCCAAGACCTCATCGCGTGCGATCACCTCGCCCGCGGGCACGGCCGACACCATGGAGGTGCTGGCCAACGTGGAGTTACCGTTTGACCGCATGACCGAGATCGTGAGGCAGCATCGGGGTTGTCTGAGCTGGGGCGGCACGGCCGATCTTTCGCCGGCCGACGATGTGCTCATTTCGGTCGAGCGTCCGCTGTCCATCGATTCACCCGGGCAGATGGTGGCCTCCATCCTGTCCAAGAAGATTGCTGCGGGCTCCACCCATCTGGTGCTGGACATTCCGATCGGACCCACCGCCAAGGTCCGTTCGATGCCCGAAGCCCAGAAGTTGCGGCGCCTGTTCGAGTACGTCGCGCAGCGCCTGCACTTGTCGCTGGATGTGGTCATCACCGACGGGCGCCAGCCCGTCGGACGTGGAGTCGGTCCAGTTCTGGAAGCCCGGGATGTGATGCAGGTGCTGGAGAACGACCCCGACGCACCCAACGATCTGCGGCAGAAGTCCCTGAGGCTGGCGGGGCGGCTGATCGAATGCAGTCCGGACGTGCGGGGAGGGGATGGTTTTGCCATTGCGCGGGACATTCTGGACTCAGGACGCGCCCTCGCGCGGATGGAGGCCATCATCCACGCGCAGGGCGACAAGGCGTTCGACTGGAAGCATCCCTCCCTGGGCAAGCTCCAGTTGGAAGTCAGGGCTCCTCGCGCAGGTGTGGTCACCGGCATCGACAACCTGCAGGTGGCGCAAATTGCCCGGTTGGCCGGTGCACCCAAGGTGAGAGCGGCCGGTGTCGATCTGCGCTGCAAGCTGGGGGACGTGGTGTCGGAAGGGGATGTGCTCTATCGCGTGCATGCCAGCTATCCGGCCGATCTCGAATTTGCACGCCAGGCCACCGTTCGCCACAGTGGGTACCGCATCGGCAGCGCCGACGAGGTACCCCAAGTCTTTGTGGAGTTCTGAGGATGCCCGCACACGACGCCACGCCAGGGATGGTGCTGTCATTTGAAGAGGATCGCGAAAGGGCCGTCAGCTTGGCGCAGACCTGCGGGATGGCGCACGCGACAGTGGCCCGGCACCGTTTCCCGGACGGCGAGATCAAGCTCACCTTGCCCGCTAGCTTGCCGCCCTGTGTGGTGCTGTGGCGAGGCCTGGAGTACCCGAACGAGCGGCTGACCGAAATTCTGCTGCTGGCGGGCGCCGCGAGGGACCTCGGTGTCCGCAAGTTGACCCTGTTGGCACCCTATCTGGCCTACATGCGACAGGACATCGCCTTCTCCCCGGGAGAGGCGGTCAGCCAGCGCATCGTCGGTCGTTTTCTCGCGGGGCTGTTTGACGCCGTGGTGACGGTGGACCCGCATCTGCACCGTGTCGCCACTTTGCAGGAAGCCGTACCGGTGCCGGTGGCCGTCGCGCTCAGCGGCGCGCCGGTGCTGGCCGCCCATGTGGCGCAGCGGCGCAGCGATGTGGTGCTCATCGGTCCGGACGAAGAAGCCATGCAGTGGGTGGAGCAGGCCGCCGCCGGTCACGGCTGGGCCTACGGCGTGTGCCGCAAGGTGCGGCATGGCGACCGAAACGTGAGCATTGCTTTGCCCGAAGACCTCGATGTGGATGGGCGTGCGGTGGTGCTGATGGACGACGTGGCCAGCTCCGGCCATACCCTGGTCAAGACGTCACACGCCTTGTTTCAGGCTGGTGCGCGTTCGGTGGATGTGGCGGTCACGCACGCCCTGTTTGCCGGGGACGCGGTGGAACGTATCCGCGAAGCCGGCGTCGCGGAGATCTGGAGCACCGACTGCATCCCTCATGCCACCAACGCGGTCAGCATGGTCCCTACGCTGGCCCGGGCCTTGCAAGCGCATCATCTGAACGCCTGATTTCATCTCCACCTGTTCATCACAGATCATGAAGCTCTACAACTATTTCCGCTCATCGGCATCGTTTCGTGTGCGCATCGCGCTGGCCCTGAAGGGCCTGGACTACGACTACGTGCCCGTGCACCTGGCCAAAGGCGAGCACCGTCAGGCGGCCTATGCCGATCTGGCCGCCGACGGTCTGGTACCTTTGCTGGAACTGGACGACGGAACTCGGCTGTCCCAGTCCATGGCCATCATCGAGTTCCTGGATGAGCGCTATCCCGAACCCGCCCTGCTGCCGCCGGATGCGCTGGGGCGGGCCCGTGTGAGGGCGCTGTCGCAGTCGATTGCCTGCGAGATCCATCCCATCAACAACCTGCGCGTGCTCAAGTACCTGTCGGGCACCCTGAAGCTGGATGAGGACACCAAGAACGCCTGGTACCGCCACTGGGTCCGCACCGGATTGGAGGCATTCGAGCGCCAGCTGTCGCAGCAGCCACCATCACGCTACTGTGTTGGCGACACACCGTCCATGGCCGACTGTCTGCTGGTGCCCCAGATTTTCAATGGTCAGCGCTTCAACACCCCGCTGGATGGTCTGCCCCGCACCATGGGTGTTTTCGAGGCCTGCATGGCTTTGCCGGCGTTCCAGAAGGCGCAACCGTCGGCCTGTCCCGACTTCGAGGCCTGATGCGCTGGCCCGACTCCTGGCTCGTGCCGCAATGGCCGGCGCCCGACGGTGTCCGTGCCGTGTTCACCGGTCGGGAGGGTGGTGTGTCCCTGCCACCCTTTGATTCGTTCAATCTGGGGGATCACGTGCGTGACGACCCCCGGCATGTGCAATCGAACCGGACTGCCTTGCGGCGTGGCATCGGCGCGCGGCCCGTCTTTCTGCAGCAGGTCCATGGCACCCGGGTGATTGCCCTGGACGCCCACACGGCCGATGGCGCTCAGGCTGATGCCTGTCTGACGACCGAGTCGGGCGTGGCGTGCACCGTCATGGTGGCGGACTGTCTGCCCGTGCTCCTGACCGACTCGCTCGGACAGGTGGTGGCAGCCGCGCATGCCGGCTGGCGTGGGCTCGCAGGGGTGGATGGCCTGGGGGTGCTGGATGGCACGATACAGGCCATGCGCGACGTGCAGGCAAAGCAGGGGAGCACATCGGACCTGATGGCCTGGCTGGGGCCGTGCATCGGCCCCGACCACTTCGAGGTGGGGGACGAGGTGCGGCAAGCGTTTGCCGATGCGCGGTTCGATGTGTCTTCCACCTTCCGGCGGGGAGAGAAGCCTGGCAAGTGGATGGCCGACTTGCCGGGGCTGGCGCGTCAGCGTCTTTGGCGGGCCGGGGTGTCCGCGGTGTATGGCAATGACGGGTCTCTGAACTGGTGCACGGTGCACCAGGCGTCACGGTTCTTTTCGCACCGGCGGGACGCTGCCCGGTTCGGCAGCACCGGGCGCATGGCTGCCTGCATCTGGCGTGGTGAGTGATTCCCCTGGCACGGCATTTGCAGACTGCAGCGCTGCAAGTTCGGCCGCTTCCCGGGCCTTGATGGCTTTGCGGCGCTGCGGGGTGCGCATCAGGTAAACCACCAGTGCGACCGGCATCAAACCGTAAAGAAAAAACGTCACAATGGCCCCAAGCAGGGTGCCTGTGGTGTTGGAGGCTTCGGCCACCGACATCATCAGCACCACGTAGAGCCAGCCGATCACGACGAGGTACACGGACTCTCCTGCGCAACGAAGTGGAAAGGAATGTCAGCTTGCTGGAAGCCAACCAACAGACACTAGGGAAAACCCGGGGTCGCATCCAGACTGTCCGGATCATAAGCCCCAGGCAACAACCTCGGAGACAAGCATGACATCAGCAAAAGACCCTCAGCAGGGCTGGGTGGAGGCTGCCCAGCAGCTCCAGCAGCAGTTCATGGGTCAGTGGGCCCAGATGGCCCAATCCATGGCGCCGGCCGGTGGCGCAGCATCAGACCCTCTGGCCGTCTTCAAGAACTTCATGCCACCGGCGGGAGCTGCCCATCCTCTGGGCATGCCGTCCATGGCGGGCATGGGCAGCATGGCCGATCTGGGTGATGTCCTGAGCAAAGCGGCGGGGCATCAGGTTCGCATGGATCCTGCGCGGCTCCTCGAGATCCAGAACACCTACCTCAAGGAAGCGGTCGAGCTCTGGAACCAGGGCCTGCTGTCCCCCAAGCTCCAGGATCGCCGTTTCGCGTCGGAGGCCTGGAAGACCAATCCGGTCGCTGCATATGCCGCGGCGGTCTATCTGCTCAATGCCCGCACGCTGATGGCGATGGCCGAAGCGGTCGAGGGCGATGCCAAGACCAAGGCACGGGTGCGGTTTGCGGTCCAGCAATGGATCGATGCGACGGCACCCAGCAATTTCCTGGCATTCAACGCCGAGGCCCAGAAGAAGGCCGTTGACACCCAGGGCGAAAGCATCGCCAAGGGCGTGGCCAATCTGCTGCACGACCTCAAGCAAGGCCACGTTTCGATGACCGACGAGAGCGTGTTCGAGGTGGGCAAGAACGTGGCGACCACCGAGGGTGCCGTGGTCTTCGAGAACGAGCTGTTCCAGCTGATCGAATACAAGCCGTTGACACCCAAGGTCTATGAGAAGCCGTTCCTGCTGGTGCCACCCTGCATCAACAAGTTCTACATCCTCGACCTTCAGCCTGACAACTCCTTCATCCGCTACGCCGTGGAGCAGGGGCACCGCACCTTTGTGGTCAGCTGGCGCAACCCGGACCAGTCCATGGCCAACAAGACTTGGGACGAGTACATCGAGGATGCGGTGATCAAGGCGATCGGTGTGGTGCAGGACATCACCGGCGCACCGCAGATCAATGCGCTGGGTTTCTGTGTGGGTGGGACGATGCTGGGCACCGCGCTGGCGGTCATGGCGGCCCGTGGCCAAGAGCCCGTCGCCAGCGCGACCTTCCTGACCACCTTGCTCGATTTCACCGATACCGGTATTCTGGACGTGTTCATCGATGAGAACTTCGTCAAGTTCCGCGAGATGCAATTTGCCCAAGGCGGGCTGATGCCGGGGCGCGATCTGGCCACGACGTTCAGTTTCCTGCGGCCAAACGATCTGGTCTGGAACTACGTGGTGGGCAACTACCTCAAGGGCGAGACGCCTCCGCCGTTCGATCTGCTGTACTGGAACAGTGACAGCACCAACCTGCCGGGCCCTTGGTACGCGTGGTACCTGCGCAACCTGTATCTGGAGAACCGCTACACCAAACCCGGGACCGCCACGGTCTGTGGCGAGAAGATCGACTTCCGCCAGGTGAAGCTGCCGGTCTACATCTACGGCTCGCGAGAGGACCATATCGTGCCCATCGGTGGGGCCTATGGCAGCACGCAACTGCTGCCTGGCAAGAAGCGCTTTGTGATGGGCGCATCAGGCCACATCGCGGGTGTGATCAACCCGGCGAGCAAGGGCAAGCGAAGCCACTGGATCGGGCCGGCGAACAAGTTTCCCGCATCGGTGAACGACTGGATCGCCAGCGCCACCGAGCATCCGGGCAGCTGGTGGACCGACTGGTCCGACTGGCTCAAGACCCACGCCGGCAAGCAGGTCGCCGCGCCCAAGACCTACGGCAAGGGCAAACAGTACGCAGCCATCGAACCCGCGCCGGGCCGCTATGTGAAGGCGAAGGCCTGACAACCACCACCGGCACGCTCTGCCACCACCCATTTTCCTGATCTGAAGAGGAGCACACACATGGAAGACATCGTCATCGTTTCAGCCGCCCGGACCGCGGTGGGCAAGTTTGGCGGCACGCTGGCCAAGACACCCGCCACCGAACTCGGCAGCGTCGTCATCAAGGAACTTCTGCGCCGCACGGGACTGCCAGCCGATGCCGTGGGTGAAGTCATCATGGGACAGGTGCTGGCGGCTGGCGTGGGTCAGAACCCGGCCCGTCAGGCCATGATGAAGGCCGGCCTGGCCAAGGAGACCCCCGCGCTGACCATCAACGCCGTCTGCGGTTCGGGCCTGAAGGCCGTGATGCTGGCGGCACAGGCCGTGGCCTGGGGCGACAGCGAGATCGTGATCGCCGGCGGTCAGGAAAACATGAGCGCCAGCCCGCACGTGCTCAATGGCAGCCGCGATGGCCAACGCATGGGCGACTGGAAGATGGTCGACACCATGATTGTCGATGGCCTGTGGGACGTCTACAACCAGTACCACATGGGCATCACGGCCGAGAACGTGGCCAAGGCCCACGGCATCACGCGCGAGATGCAGGACGCGCTGGCGCTGGGCAGCCAGCAGAAGGCCTCGGCGGCGCAGGACGCCGGCAAGTTCAAGGACGAGATCGTCGGCGTAAGCATTCCCCAGCGCAAGGGCGACCCGGTCGTGTTCGACACCGACGAGTTCATCAACAAGAAGACCAATGCAGAAGCGCTGGCCGGTCTTCGTCCTGCCTTCGACAAGGCGGGCACCGTGACCGCCGGCAACGCCTCGGGCATCAACGACGGTGCCGCGGCTGTGATGGTCATGAGCGCCAAGAAGGCGGCGGCCCTGGGCCTGACGCCGCTGGCCCGCATCGCCGCCTTTGGCACCAGCGGTCTGGACCCGGCCACGATGGGCATGGGGCCGGTGCCTGCGTCGCAGAAGGCGCTGGCCCGCGCGGGCTGGAAGGCGGCCGATGTCGATCTGTTTGAACTCAACGAGGCCTTCGCCGCCCAGGCTTGCGCCGTCAACCAGGCGCTGGACATCGATCCGGCTAAGGTCAACGTCAACGGTGGCGCCATCGCCATCGGTCACCCCATTGGCGCTTCCGGATGCCGCATTCTGGTCACGCTGCTGCACGAGATGCAGCGCAGCGGTGCCAGGAAAGGCCTGGCCGCGCTGTGCATCGGCGGCGGCATGGGCGTGTCGCTGGCTGTCGAACGCGCCTGACCCCATTCAACATATTTTTCCGCCACACGGCACCACCTAGAGGAGCATCACAATGAGTCAAAAAGTCGCTTACGTCACCGGCGGCATGGGAGGCATCGGCACCGCCATCTGCCAGCGCCTGCACAAGGACGGGTTCAAGGTCATCGCCGGTTGCGGCCCCACCCGCGATTACCAGAAGTGGCTGGACGAGCAGAAGGCGCTGGGCTACACCTTCTATGCCTCGGTCGGCAATGTGGCCGAATGGAACTCGACCGTGGAGGCCTTCACCAAGGCCAAGGCTGAACACGGCTCGATCGATGTCCTGGTCAACAACGCCGGCATCACGCGCGACCGCATGTTCCTGAAGATGACCCGCGAGGACTGGGACGCGGTCATGAGCACCAACCTGGACTCGATGTTCAACGTGACCAAGCAGGTCGTGC
Source organism: Hydrogenophaga bisanensis (assembly GCF_042665135.1). NCBI lineage: Bacteria > Pseudomonadati > Pseudomonadota > Betaproteobacteria > Burkholderiales > Comamonadaceae > Hydrogenophaga > Hydrogenophaga bisanensis. The sequence continues at coordinate 152,555 of NZ_JBHTBX010000001.1, read as the reverse complement.
CCGACATGGTCGAGAAGGGCTGGGGCCGCATCATCAACATCTCGTCGGTGAACGGCGAGAAAGGGCAGGCGGGCCAGACCAACTACTCGGCCGCCAAGGCGGGCATGCACGGTTTCTCCATGGCGCTGGCCCAGGAACTGGCCACCAAGGGCGTGACGGTCAACACCGTGAGCCCGGGCTACATCGGCACCGACATGGTCCGGGCCATCCGTCCCGACGTGCTGGAGAAGATCGTCGCGACGGTGCCGGTCAAGCGCCTGGGCGAACCCTCGGAAATCGCGTCCATCATTGCCTGGCTGGCCAGCGAAGAGGGCGGCTACGCCACCGGTGCCGACTTCTCGGTAAACGGCGGCCTGCACATGGGCTGAAGGCGTCTTCAGACGGTCAAGCCAACCCGCTTCGGCGGGTTTTTTTGTGGGCGCTGGGATAATCCGGGCATGTCTTCCGCTTTTTCTCCCTGGCGCATGTCCGTGGCCCCGATGATGGGTTGGACCGACCGCCATTGCCGTTACTTCCATCGGCTGCTGACCCGACACACCCTGCTGTACACCGAGATGGTGACGACGGGGGCACTGATCCATGGCAATGTCGACCAGCTCTTGCGGTTCAACGAGGAGGAGCACCCGGTGGCCCTGCAGCTCGGTGGCAGCGATCCGGCGGATCTGGCCCGCGCGGCGCGCATCGGGCAGGAACGAGGCTATGACGAGATCAACCTCAACTGTGGCTGCCCGTCCGAGCGCGTGCTCAAGGGCTCGTTCGGGGCGTGCCTGATGGGGGATCCGCGGCTGGTGGCCGATGGGGTGAAGGCCATGCGCGATGTGGTCGATGTGCCGGTGACGGTCAAGCACCGGATCGGCATCGACCGCGAGGAAAGCTACGCGTTTGTGCGCGACTTTGTCGGAACCGTGGCGGAGGCAGGTTGCGAGGTGTTCATCGTCCACGCACGAAACGCGTGGCTCAAGGGGCTGTCACCCAAGGAAAACCGGGAGATTCCGCCGCTGCGTTACGAACTGGTCCATCGCCTCAAGCAGGAGTTCCCGCACCTGACCATCGCCATCAATGGTGGCATCACGCAGGACGAACAGATCGCCGCACATCTGGAGCGGGTGGATGGTGTGATGGTCGGCCGAGAGGCTTACCACAACCCCTGGATCATGAGCCGCTGGGATGCCCTTTTCTTCGGGGATGACCGTCAAGCGGCGCTGACGCCCGAGGCGGTGGAACTTGCGATGCTCGACTACATGGAGCGCGCCCATGCCGAGGATGGCGCGCCGTGGTACTCGATTGCCTCTCACATGCTGGGGCTGCGCCATGGCCTGCGCGGTGCGCGCAAGTGGCGCCAGGTCTGGAGCGACCACCGCCTCAAGTCGCGGCCGGCCAGAGAGGTGTGGGCCATGGCCCGGGCACATGTTTCGGACGAGCCTGAGCCCGAGGCCGTGACCGGTTGATGGCAGGCCGTGGCGTTCAGGTGGCGGCTTCGAGGCCGTTGAGGAAGTGCTCCTGCATGCGCCGGGTGGCCTGGTCCCTCTGGTGAGCGAGGAGGGCGGCCATGATGGCCCGGTGTTCTTTCAGAGACTCGTCGATTCGGCCGGTCTTGAGCAGGGAGTTGTGCCGGTTGAGTTTCATGACCTTGCGCAGGTCGGCGACCATCTGTTGGCGCCAGCGGTTGTCGGCCATCTCCAGCAGCCGCATGTGGAACTGCTCGTTGATGGCGAAAAATCGGTCACGGTCGTTGACAGCGGTCTCCAGATCGTCATGGAGTGCCTTGAGCTCCTCTAGTTGTATAGCGGTGGCCCGTTCAGCGACGACACCCGCAGCGTCCGACTCCAGCAGCGACAGGAGGTGGTAGACATCGGCCAGATCCTTGTCGGACACTTCGGTCACGTAGGCGCCGCGGCGAACCTTCATGGTGACCAGGCCCTCGGCAGCCAGCACCTTCAGGGCCTCCCGCAACGGCGTGCGGCTGATCCCCAGCTCTTCGGCGATCTTTAGTTCATCGATCCAGCTGCCGGGCTCCAGTTCACGGCGGAAGATGCGTTGCCGAAGGAGTTCGGCCACCTCTTCATACAGGGCTCGGGGAGCGAGGGAAACACTGGACATGGTATGCGTGGCAGATGGGCTGGGGCGATTGTAAGCTGGTCGGAATATTTTGCATCAATAATTATGAATGATGTAAACTTACCAAGTTGTTCCCACCCGCCAAAACTGCGTCCTGACCATGACCGAGAAATCTCCTGAATTCGCTCCCGCCTGCCTTGAAGCCTGGGTCAAGGCTGCCCAGAAGTCAGCACCGGGTGGCGATCTGAGTGCCCTGAACTGGGTGACACCCGACGGCATCAGCGTCAAGCCGCTGTACACGGCCGAAGACACCAAGGACCTGCCGTACACCAACACGCTGCCGGGTTTCGAGCCTTATATCCGCGGCCCGCAGGCCACGATGTACGCGGTGCGGCCGTGGACCATCCGCCAGTACGCCGGTTTTTCCACCGCCGAGGAATCCAATGCCTTCTACCGCAAGGCGCTGGCGGCCGGCGGGCAGGGCGTGTCGGTGGCCTTTGACCTGGCCACCCACCGTGGCTACGACTCCGACCACCCGCGTGTGACCGGCGACGTCGGCAAGGCCGGCGTGGCGATCGACTCGGTGGAGGACATGAAGATCCTGTTCAACGAGATCCCGCTGGACAAGGTGTCGGTCTCGATGACCATGAACGGCGCGGTGCTGCCCATCCTGGCCGGCTACGTGGTGGCGGCGGAAGAGCAGGGCGTCTCGCAGGACAAATTGAGCGGAACCATCCAGAACGACATCCTCAAGGAGTTCATGGTCCGCAACACCTACATCTACCCGCCCGAGCCGTCGATGAAGATCATCGGCGACATCATCGAGTACACGGCCAAGCACATGCCGAAGTTCAACTCGATCTCGATCTCGGGCTACCACATGCAGGAAGCCGGCGCCAACCAGGCGCTGGAGATGGCCTTCACCCTGGCCGACGGCAAGGAATATGTGAAGACCGCCATCGCCAAGGGCATGGACGTGGACGAGTTCGCCGGTCGCCTGAGCTTCTTCTGGGCGGTGGGCATGAACTTCTACCTGGAGATCGCCAAGATGCGCGCGGGCCGCCTGCTGTGGTGCCGCATCATGAAGGGCTTCAACGCCAAGAACCCCAAGAGCCTGATGCTGCGCACGCACAGCCAGACCTCGGGTTGGTCTCTGACCGAGCAGGATCCGTACAACAACGTGGTGCGCACCACCATCGAGGCCATGGCTGCCGTGTTCGGCGGCACCCAGTCGCTGCACACCAACTCCTTTGACGAAGCCATCGCGCTGCCGACCGAATTCAGCGCCCGCATCGCGCGCAACACGCAGTTGATCATTCAGGAAGAGACGCACATCACCAACGTGGTCGACCCCTGGGCCGGCAGCTACATGATGGAGTCGCTGACCCAGCAGATGGCCGACGAGGCCTGGAAGATCATCGAGGAGGTCGATGCCATGGGCGGCATGACCAAGGCGGTGGACTCAGGCTGGGCCAAGCTGAAGATCGAGGCCGCCGCGGCCGAGAAACAGGCGCGCATCGACTCCGGCAAGGACGTGATCGTCGGCGTCAACAAGTACAAGCTCAAGCAGGAAGACGCCATCGACATCCTGGAGGTGGACAACGTCAAGGTGCGTGAGGCACAGATCGCCCGCCTGCAGGCCATCAAGGCCGGCCGCGACAACGCCAAGGTCCAGGCCGCGCTGGATGCGCTGACCGCCGCCGCCGAGTCTGGCCAGGGCAACTTGCTGGACCTGTCCATCCAGGCCATCCGCCTGCGCGCCACCGTCGGCGAAGTGTCCGACGCGCTGGAGAAGGTTTACGGGCGCCACCGCGCCGACACACAGAAGGTGACTGGGGTGTACGCCGCTGCTTACGACTCTGCCGAGGGCTGGGAACAGCTCAAGAAGGAAATCAGCGATTTCGCCGACGCGCAGGGCCGTCGCCCGCGCGTGATGATCGCCAAGCTCGGCCAGGACGGCCACGACCGCGGCGCCAAGGTGGTGGCCACGGCCTTTGCCGATCTGGGTTTCGATGTGGACATGGGCCCGCTGTTCCAGACGCCGGAGGAGTGTGCTCGCCAGGCGATCGAAAACGACGTGCACGCCGTGGGTGTGAGCACGCTGGCCGCCGGTCACAAGACCCTGGTGCCTGCCATCATCCAGGCCCTGAAGGACCAGGGCGCCGACGACATCGTGGTGTTCGTGGGTGGCGTGATCCCGCGCCAGGACTACGATTTTCTGTACGAGGCCGGCGTCAAGGGCGTCTATGGCCCAGGCACGCCGATCCCGGCCAGCGCCAAGGACGTGCTGGAGCAGATCAAGAAGGCGGTTGACGCCGCCTGACCGTCCGGACGCATCCGTGACCCCCGAACAGATCCAGACGGGCATCGTCGGCGGTGCGCCGGCCGTCCAGCGCCGCGCGATGGCCAAGGCCATCACGCTGCTGGAGTCCACCCGCCCCGACCACCGCCAGCAGGCCGATGCACTGTTGACCGGGCTGCTGCCGCACACCGGTGGTGCCTTTCGCCTGGGTATCAGCGGCGTGCCCGGCGTGGGCAAGAGCACCTTCATCGAGGCTTTGGGCCTGTACCTGATCGGCCAGGGCCACCGCGTGGCGGTCCTGGCGGTTGACCCTTCTTCCTCCGTATCCGGTGGCTCCATCCTGGGCGACAAGACGCGCATGGAGCACCTGAGCGTGCACGAGCGCGCCTACATCCGGCCCAGCCCGAGCAGCGGCACGCTGGGCGGCGTGGCTGAGAAAACACGTGAGGCCATGTTGGTCTGCGAGGCCGCGGGCTATGACGTGGTGATCGTCGAGACCGTGGGCGTGGGCCAGAGCGAGACCGCAGTGCACGGGATGACCGACATGTTCTGCCTGCTGCAGTTGCCCAACGCCGGAGACGATTTGCAGGCGATCAAGAAGGGCGTGATGGAACTGGCCGATCTGGTCGTCATCAACAAGGCCGACATCGATCCCGACGCCGCCACCCGCGCCCGAGCGCAGATCACTTCGTCGCTGCGCCTGCTGGGCCTGCACGGCAACCCGGATCACATGCACCACGACCAAGCCATCTGGCACCCGCAGGTGATCCAGATCAGCGCGCTGCACGGGCAGGGCGTGGACAACTTCTGGTCGGCGGTGAGCGAATTCAGACGCCTGCAGACCTCCAATGGCCGACTGGCCGGGCGTCGCCAGCAGCAGGCCCGAGCGTGGATGTGGGAACGCATCGACGCCGGCCTCAAGCAGCGCTTTCGCGAGCACCCGCGGGTGCGCGAGCGGCTGGACCTTTTCACACAGCAGGTGCAGGGGGGGCAGCTGGCCGCGTCCACCGCCGCCCGGCAACTGCTCGAACTGTTTGACTGATCGGGCCTGGCCCGACAACCGTTTTCACCGGAGACCACCATGCAAGACATCCTGGACCAACTGGAAAAGAAGCGCGCCGCGGCGCGCCTGGGCGGGGGCGAGAAGCGCATCGCTGCCCAGCACAGCAAGGGCAAGCTGACCGCACGTGAGCGCATCGAGGTGCTGCTGGACGAAGGCACCTTCGAAGAGTGGGACATGTTCGTGGAGCACCGCTGTGTCGACTTCGGCATGCAGGACCAGAAGATCCCGGGCGATGGCGTCGTGACCGGCTACGGCATGATCAATGGCCGCCTGGTGTTTGTGTTCAGCCAGGACTTCACCGTCTTCGGCGGCGCGCTCTCTGAGGCACACGCCGAGAAGATCTGCAAGATCATGGACCAGGCCATGAAGGTCGGCGCGCCGGTGATCGGCCTCAACGATTCGGGCGGCGCCCGCATCCAGGAAGGCGTGGCCTCGCTCGGTGGCTATGCCGAGGTGTTCCAGCGCAACGTGATGGCCTCGGGCGTGATCCCGCAGATCAGCATGATCATGGGCCCCTCGGCCGGTGGCGCCGTGTACTCGCCGGCCATGACCGACTTCATCTTCATGGTCAAGGACTCAAGCTACATGTTTGTGACCGGCCCCGAAGTGGTGAAGACGGTGACGCATGAAGAAGTGACCGCCGAAGAGCTGGGCGGTGCCGTGACGCACAACACCAAGAGCGGCGTGGCCGATGGTGCCTTCGAGAACGATGTGGAGGCGCTGCTGATGCTGCGCCGCCTCTACAACTACCTGCCGCTCAACAACAAGGAAAAGGCGCCCGTGCGCCCCAGCGGCGACCCGATCGACCGCGCCGACAGCAGCCTGAACACCCTGGTGCCAGACAACCCGAACAAGCCCTATGACATGAAGGAGCTGATCCTCAAGACGGTCGACGACGGCGACTTCTTCGAGATCCAGCCCGACTACGCCAAGAACATCATCATCGGCTTTGCCCGCATGGACGGCCAGACGGTGGGCATCGTGGCCAACCAGCCGCTGGTGCTGGCAGGCTGCCTGGACATCAAGAGCTCGATCAAGGCCGCGCGTTTCGTGCGCTTCTGCGACGCGTTCAACATCCCCGTCATCACCTTCGTGGACGTGCCCGGTTTCATGCCTGGCACCAGCCAGGAGTACGGCGGCATCATCAAGCACGGCGCCAAGCTGCTCTACGCCTACGCCGAGTGCACCGTGCCCAAGATCACGGTGATCACCCGCAAGGCCTACGGTGGCGCCTACGACGTGATGGCCTCCAAGCACCTGCGTGGTGACGTGAACTTCGCCTGGCCCAACGCCGAGATCGCGGTGATGGGTGCCAAGGGCGCGGTGGAGATCATCTTCCGCGAAGAGAAGAAGGACCCGGCCAAACTGGCCGAGCGCGAGGCCGAGTACAAGGCCCGGTTCGCCAACCCCTTCGTGGCTGGCGCGCGCGGCTTCATCGACGACGTGATCCTGCCGTCGGAGACCCGCAAGCGCATCTGCCGCAGTCTCGTGATGTTGAAAGACAAGAAGATCGAGAACCCCTGGCGCAAGCACGGCAACATCCCGCTCTGATCGCCCGAGGAGAAAAGAACATGTTCAAGAAAATCCTGATTGCCAACCGCGGTGAGATCGCCTGCCGCGTCATCGCCACCGCCCGAAAGATGGGCATCGCCACCGTGGCCGTGTACTCCGAAGCCGACAAGGAAGCGCGTCACGTACGCCTGGCCGATGAGGCCGTGCTGCTGGGGCCGGCGGCCTCGCGCGAGTCCTACCTGGTGGCCGACAAGATCATCGCAGCGGTCAAGCAGACCGGCGCCGAGGCCATTCACCCTGGCTACGGCTTCCTGTCCGAGAACGAGGATTTCGCCAAGCGCTGTGAGGACGAGGGCATCGCCTTCATCGGCCCCAAGCACTACAGTATCGCGGCCATGGGCGACAAGATCGCCTCCAAGAAGCTGGCCAACGAAGCCAAGGTCAACACGATCCCTGGCTATAACGACGCGATCGAGTCGGCCGCCAAGGCGGTCGAGATCGCCAAGGGCATCGGTTATCCGGTCATGATCAAGGCCTCGGCCGGTGGCGGCGGCAAGGGCCTGCGCGTGGCCTTCAACGACAAGGAAGCACTCGAAGGCTTCACCGCCTGCCAGAACGAAGCCCGCAACAGCTTCGGCGACGACCGCATCTTCATCGAGAAGTTCGTCGAGCAACCGCGCCACATCGAGATCCAGATCGTCGGCGACAGCCACGGCAACGTGATCTACCTGAACGAGCGTGAGTGCTCGATCCAGCGCCGCCACCAGAAGGTGATCGAGGAAGCGCCATCGCCCTTCATCAGCGAAGCCACCCGCAAGGCCATGGGCGAGCAGGCCGTGGCCCTGGCCAAGGCGGTGAAATACCAGAGCGCTGGCACGGTGGAGTTCGTGGTCGGCAAGAACCAGGACTTCTACTTCCTGGAAATGAACACCCGTCTGCAGGTCGAGCACCCGGTGACCGAGTGCATCACCGGCCTGGATCTGGTGGAACTCATGATCCGCGTGGCCGCCGGCGAGAAGCTGCCCCTGACCCAGGCCGACGTCAAACGCGACGGCTGGGCCATCGAGTGCCGGATCAACGCCGAGGATCCGTTCCGCAACTTCCTGCCGTCCACCGGCCGCCTGGTGCGTTTCACGCCCCCGACCGAGACCATGTGGCAGGCGGACACCGCCCACAAGCACGGCGTGCGCGTGGACACCGGCGTGTTCGAGGGCGGTGAAATCCCGATGTACTACGACTCGATGATCGCCAAGCTCATCGTGCACGGCAAGGACCGAAACGACGCCATTGCCAAGATGCGCGAGGCGCTCAACGGTTTCGTCATTCGCGGCATCAACAGCAACATCCCGTTCCAGGCAGCCTTGCTGGCCCACCCCGACTTCGTCTCGGGCAACTTCAACACCGGATTCATCGCTCAGCACTACGCCGGCGGCTTCCGGGCTGAGGACGTACCGCACGACGATCCGGACTTCCTGGTGGCCCTGGCCGCCTTCGTGCGTCGCAAGAGTCGCGAGCGTGCCACCGGCATCTCCGGCCAACTGCCGGGCTATGGCGTCAAGGTGGGCAAGGACTATGTGGTGATCAGCCTCGCGGCCGATGGTCAGCACGGCTACACACCGGTGCACGTCGACGAATTCGTCGGTGAAACGGGCTATGCGTCCGTCACTGTGGGCGAGAAGCGATTCAAGATCAGCTCGCCCTCGCGCCTGAACGACATCGTCATCAGCGGCGAGTGCAATGGCCAGCCCTTCACGGCCCAGATGGAGCGCGGCTCGGCCAAGAACCCGCTGGCTCTGGTGGTGCAGCACAACGGCACCAAGCTGGAGACCATGGTGGTGTCGCCCCGCATGGCCGAGCTGCACCAGCTCATGCCCTTCAAGGCGCCGCCGGACATGAGCAAATACGTGCTTTCGCCCATGCCGGGCCTGCTGGTCGGCGTGGCTGTGCAGGTCGGCCAGAAGGTGCAGGCCGGCGAGCGCGTGGCCGTCATCGAAGCCATGAAGATGGAGAACGTGCTGTTCGCCGCGGCCGACGGTGTGGTGGCCAAGGTGCTGGCGGCCAAGGGCGAGTCTTTGGTGGTCGACCAGCCGATCGTGGAGTTCGAGAAATGAGCGGCCCCCACGCTCCACCGCTGCGCGGGTCGCTGCCCCCCGAGGGGGCTGATCCGGCTTGGGGCGGCCCGGCGCCGGATCTCCGCGGCACCCCCCGTCCTTTCAAGGTGCTGGGCGTCCAGCAGATCGCCATCGGCGGCCCGGACAAGCTGCGCCTGCAGACCCTCTGGGTCGACATGCTGGGTCTGGAGAAGACCGGTACCTTCCAGAGCGAGCGCGAGAACGTCGACGAGGACATCTGTGCCATCGGCAGCGGCCCGTTCAAGGTCGAGGTGGATCTGATGCAGCCCATGGACCCGGAAAAAAAGCCTGCGGTCCACGCCACACCGCTCAACCACATCGGCCTTTGGATCGATGATCTGCCCAAGGCGGTGGAGTGGCTGAGGGCCAATGGCGTGCGTTTTGCCCCCGGCGGCATCCGAAAGGGGGCGGCGGGCTTCGACATCACCTTCCTGCACCCCAAGGCGAACGAGGAGTTTCCGATCGCAGGGGAGGGTGTGCTGATCGAACTGGTTCAGGCGCCCCCCGAGGTGGTCAGCGCCTTCGCGAAGCTGTCGGCGTCATCCACCTGACACACAAGAGGTCGAGGAGACAGACCCCGCCGGGTGGATACACGAGCGGGGTTTTTTCATGCCTGCGAAGGACCTACTCGCAGATCATGTAGGTCTTGGTCAGGTGCTCCAGCACCTCGAACTCGCCTTCGAAGCCGGGGGGGATGTAGATGCCGTCGCCAGGGCCAGCCTCCTCGTGACCGCCTTGGGCATCGTGCACGCGGCAGCGCCCATCGACGACGGTGAACAGCTCCCGCTCAGTGGGGCCCATGGCGATGCGCCAGCGACCGGGTTCGCAGCGCCAGACGCCGCAGAACACCTGTCCGGCCGGCAGCGCTTCGTCGATCAGGTTCCAGGTTTCGCGCAGCGGATTGCCGCGGATCAGGCGCTCCGGCCGGGGACGGTCGGTTTCGGGTGATCCAGCAGGCTGGGCAGTGAGTTTGATCAGGCGCGTGGAAGGTTCATTCATGGCCCGGATTGTGCCTTGCGTCACGCTTTCTCATCGCGCAGGACCAGCGGTCGGCAGACAGGATCAACGGCCAGCGGTGAAAACTGGTCGGTGAATCGCCTGCATATCCGGGGCATGGGCGCCGTCCCGATCCCCTAAATTGGCAGACATCGACCTAACCCATCGGGACACTGCCATGAATGCACATCAAGAGAGCGATCCCTCTGGCCATGCTTCCGGTGCCTTGAGCCAACTGCTGGCGGGCGGCGACAGCCGCTGGACCCTCCAGCGCCGCCAATGGCAGGAGAGGCAGCTCGCGTTGCCTTGGCCTTCGGATCTGCTGCAGTCGTTCTGCCTTTGCATGTCCAGCCGCGGCATGTGTGTCAGTCAGGCCATGATGCTGTGCGACCGGCGCTATGCCCTGGAGCAGTTGGGGCATGCGCACAACATGGGCGATGAAGCTCTGCGCCAGATGGCCATGGAACTGTTCCGTCATGACGAATCCCGGCAGAACATCGCCGCGCGACGAGAAGGAGTGCACTGATGCGGGGGGAAACCCTGAGTCACGGCGCCGATTTCATACTCAAGACAGAGGATGAATGCACCGATATAAATCCAAATGGATAAGGTCTCACCCACTCAGCCGTCGTCATGAAAGAATTCACTGTTCTGCGCCCCGGGGTTTCGCTGATGCGGCGCATGCGCCTGTCGGCAAAGCTCGGCCTGTTGGCCGCGGTTCTGATCCTCCCCTTGGTGCTTATCAGTGCCATGCTGATCCACCGGCTGCATGCGGATGTGCAGGATCACCGGGCGGAGCTCTCCACCCTGGCGGGTGCGGCCTCAGACTCCGACGCCGTAGCCCGGGTTGCTTCTCTGGAGAAAAGAATTGCTGCCGACGAGCGCTTGCTGATGGCAACCTACGCCGCCACGGGGCTTGGCGTGATCCTGGTGGCCTACCTGTTTGCGGCCCTTCGAACCAGCTTCATCCTGGATTTCCGTCGCGTGATCGAGGTCATGCGCGAAACCGCGGGCGGCAACCTTCGGGCACGTGTGCACATCAACGGGCGGGACGAGTTGGCCGAGCTGGCCCTTCTCGTCGAGCGTCTCAATGCCAGCCTCTCGGCGACGGTGGCCGAGGTGCGCAGCAACTCGGCCCTGGTGGCCTATGCCGGCAGGACATTGGCCGCTGGCAACCGAGATCTGGCGGACAGGACCGAGCAACAGGCCGCCAACCTGGAGCAGACGTCGGCCAGCGTCCAGGAACTGTCTTCGACCGTGCACCAGAACGCCCAGACGGCCCGCGAGTCAGATGAGCAGGCCATCAAGGTGCGATCAGTGGCGGAGTCCGGCGCCTCCGCCATGGAAGGCGCCATCGGATCGGTGGAAGTCATCCAGCGCAGTGCGCAGCAGATGAATGAAATCATCGGGGTGATTGACAGCCTGGCCTTCCAGACCAATATCCTGGCGCTCAATGCGGCGGTGGAGGCCGCCCGTGCAGGCGAGGCGGGCAGGGGATTTGCCGTGGTGGCCAGCGAAGTGCGAAACCTTGCCCAGCGTTCCGCCGCATCGGCCCGGGAGATCCGCCAGCTGATTGAAGCATCGACCCAGCAGGTGGACTCCAGCGTCCGCCAGATCCGGACGGCGGGCAGCAACATTTCCCAGATCGTCAATGGCGTGCGAGGCGTGGCCGCCAACATGTCCCTGATCTCCTCAGCCAGTGCCGAGCAGAGCAGTGGTTTGAGCGAGATCTCTTCCGCCGTCAAGCAGCTGGACGAAATCACCCAGCGCAACGCGCAGATGGTCGAACGTGCGGTGCAGCAGGCGAATCTGCTGGAGCATCGCGCTGAGCATCTCTCACAGGCAGTCTCCTCCTTCCAGTTGCAGCAAGGTACCGCGCAGGAAGCGATGGAGATGGTTTCGCGCGCCCTGGCGTTCCGCAGGCAGACGGGCAAGGAAGCGTTCCTGCAGGGCATCACGTCGGCCACTGGCGAGTTCTTCGATCGCGACATGTACGTGTTTGCGCTCGACAGCCAGGGCTCCTACCGGGCGTTTGGTGGCAAACCTGAGAAGGTCGGCTCACGCGTGCAGGACATCCCCGGCGTCGATGGGGCCTCCTTGCTGGCGTCCATCATTGCCCAGGCCGAACTCGAACCCGGCTGGGTGGAATACGACATCGTCAACCCGGCCACTGGGGCCGTCCAGACCAAAATGTCCTACGTCACCAAGGTCGATGACCTGTACGTGGGATGCGGGGTGTACAAGAGCGCTCCCCAGCCAGCCTGAGACAGTGGCCGTGAGGAGGCCCCTCAGCTCTCGCTGGCTTGCTCGCGCCGCTGCCGCGCCCTGGCCAACGCGGCCTCAATCACCGCACGTTTCCTGTCAAGGACTGCTGGATCGGTGTGCAGGGAATGGGCGGGCAGGTCGGCCAGTTTGGCGCGGGCTTTGGCTTCCAGCCTGGCCTCATGTTCAGTTTTCTCCCGGGCGAGCCTTGACTTGCGTGCGTCGTAGCGATCCCTGGCCTGCCGAGCCAAGGCATCTGGCCAGGCAGACCACCCGGTCTTGCTGCCGCTGACGGGCTCCAGCGAGATGCAGTCGACCGGACAGACCGGAATGCAGAGCTCACAGCCGGTGCAGTAGGACTCGATGACGGTGTGCATGTGCTTGTTGCTGCCGACGATGGCATCGGTCGGGCAGGCCTTGATGCACAGGGTGCATCCGATGCACCAGCTTTCATCGATGATGGCGACGGTGAGCGGGCCTTCAATGCCGAACTCGGGATTCAACGGCGACACCGGCCGACCGGTGATCGCCGACAAGCGCTCCACACCCTCGGTGCCACCGGGTGGACATTGGTTGATGTCGGCCTCGCCCGAAGCAATGGCCTGGGCGTAGGCCGCACAGTCCGGGTAGCCGCAGCGTGTGCATTGCGTCTGGGGCAGGGCCGCATCAATGCGGCGGGCGAAGTCATTCATGCCGGAACTATAGCCGGCGCTGCACTCAACCCCGGTCAGACACCGCCAACGGCAGTGCGGTCAGGCTGCAGTCTTGCGGTTGCGACGCGCAGCGGGGGACGTGGTGGGCGCAGCGCTGTTCACCTGGGCCGATTTGGACGGTTGGTGGTCCAGGATGAAGGCCTTGACCACCGGGTACACCATTTCCCGCCACCGGCGTCCGCTGAAAATGCCGTAGTGACCAGCGCCGGGTACCTCAAAATGCTTGTGCTGCGACGTGGCGATGCCGGTGCACAGGTCATGGGCCGCGGCCGTCTGTCCGGAACCGGAGATGTCGTCGAGTTCGCCCTCGATGGTCAGCAAGGCCGATGTCCGGATGTCCTGCGGCCGAACGCGCTCGATCTTGCCCTTTTCGTTTTTCACGTCCCAGGTGCCCTTGACCAGCTTGAACTCCTGGAAGACCGTCTCGATCGTTTGCAGGTAGTAGTCGGCATCCATGTCCAGTACCGCGTTGTACTCGTCGTAGAACGCACGGTGGCTTTCCGCGCTGGACATGTCGCCCTTGATCAGGTCCTGGAAGTAGTCGTAGTGGCTGTTGGCATGCCGGTCAGGGTTCATGGCCACGAAACCGGCGTGCTGGAGGAAGCCAGGGTAAACGCGCCGACCAGCGCCAGGGAAGTTGGTCGGTACGCGGTAGATCACGTTGTTTTCGAACCAGGCGTGACTGCGTTGCGTGGCCAGGTTGTTGACGGCGGTGGGGGACTTGCTCGCATCGATGGGGCCTCCCATCATGGTCATCGACAGGGGCGTGGTTTCCCCCCGGCTGGCCATCAATGAAACGGCGGCCAGCACCGGCACGGTGGGCTGGCAGACGCTCATGACGTGGCAGTTGCCATAGGTCTTCTGCAGGTAGCGGATGAATTCCTGGACGTAGTTGATGTAGTCGTCCAGGTGGAACTCGCCGTCGGACAGCGGCACCAGCCGAGCGTTCTTCCAGTCGGTGATATACACCTTGTGGTCCTTGAGCATGGTGCGCACCGTGTCGCGCAACAGCGTGGCGTAGTGGCCCGACAGGGGCGCCACGATCAGGACCACCGGCTGTCCCTTGAGCTTGTCCAGCGTCGGCAGATCGTCCGAAAAGCGCTTGAAGCGGCGCAGCTCGCAGAAAGGCTTGTCAATCTCCACCCGCTCGTGGATGGCGACTTCCACCCCGTCCACGTCCACGGTGCGGATGCCAAAGACCGGCTTCTCGTAGTCCTTGCCCAGTCGGTGCAGCAGGTCGAAGTAGGCCGAGACCCGTTGTGCCATGGGAATCTGGCCCAGAGGGGACAAAGGGTTGGCGTAGAGCTTGGCGGCCACCTCCGCCAGATCGGCGAAGGGTTCCATCAAGGATCGCTGGGTTTCGTAGATCTGGTAGAGCATGGGACGACCTGAAAATGGTTATGTTGCAGTGCACAATATATCAGCAAGTCGGCATGTCTGTTCTGGGAAAAACACCTAATATCTCGCAACAACTGTCACGTTCGTGAAAGGTTTGGATGCGCCTGGTCATGTGTGGGACCAGAGATTGCCAAACAAAAAGGGCCGCACTAGGCGGCCCTTCGAAGGTCTGCAACGGCGGGCGTCAGATCACCTTGGCAATCGCCTGACACACGTAGTCAATGTTCTTGCTGTTCAGGGCGGCGACACACATGCGACCGGTGTCCGTGCCATAGACACCAAATTCGCTGCGCAGGCGCACCATCTGGTCTTTGGACAGGCCGGAGTAACTGAACATGCCGATCTGGGTGGTGATGAAGCTCATGTCCTGCTGCACGCCGGCCGCTTTCAGGCCATCCACCAGCTTCTGGCGCATTTCCTTGATGCGAACGCGCATTTCACACAGCTCTATTTCCCACAGGGCACGCAGTTCGGGGTTGTTCAGCACCGCAGCGACCACCGCACCACCGTGGGTGGGCGGGTTGGAGTAATTGGTGCGGATGACGATCTTGAGTTGGCTCAGCACACGGGCGGCTTCGTCCTTGTCGGAGGCCACGACGGACAGGGCGCCGACGCGCTCACCGTAGAGGCTGAAGCTCTTGGAGAAAGAGGTGGACACGAAGATGTTCAGGCCAGCGGCCACGAACTTGCCGATCACGGCCCCGTCTTCAGCGATGCCGTGACCGAAGCCCTGGTAAGCCATGTCCAGGAAGGCGGTCAGGCCCTTGGCCTTGACGACGGCAATCACCTGGTCCCACTGGGCAGCGGTGATGTCGTAGCCGGTGGGGTTGTGGCAGCAGGCGTGCAGGACCACGATGGTGCCGGGGGCGGCAGCGTTCAGGTCGGCCAGCATGCCCTCGAAGTTGACCGAGCGGGTCGCGGCGTCGTAGTAGCGGTAGCTGCCCACTTCGAAGCCGGCGTTCTGGAAGATGGCGCGGTGGTTTTCCCAGCTCGGGTCGCTGATCAGCACCTTCGCATCCGGGCTGACCTTCTTGAGGAAATCGGCGCCGATCTTGAGACCGCCAGTGCCGCCGATGGCCTGCACGGTGGCGACACGGCCGCTCTTGACCACATCGGATTCGGCACCGAAGACCAGCGCCTTGACCGCGTTGTCATAGGCAACGATGCCATCAATGGGGAGGTAGCCACGTGGAGACGGCTTGTCCATCATGGCCTTTTCGGCCGCCTGCACACACTGCAGCAACGGCAGTTTGCCGTTGTCGTCGAAGTACACGCCCACGCCCAGGTTGACCTTGTTGGGGTTGGTGTCGGCAGCAAACTGCTCGTTCAGACCCAGGATCGGGTCGCGGGGGGCCATTTCGACGGCGGAAAACAGAGACATGTCAGGCGTCCTGAAGGGTTGGTTGCTCGGCGGCGGAGGTGATCGGTTCAACCCACCCAGCGCATCCGGTTTGCGGTACGCTGTCGGGTTAACCCGCAATTTTATCCGCCATGAACGCTGTGTCTGCTGTTCCCCTGACATTGGTCGACGACGTCGCTGCCCAGGCGGGTGAATTTGTGCGCTTTCCGGGTTCGCCTTTTGAACTGTTTCAGCCGTACCCGCCCGCTGGTGACCAGCCTACCGCCATTGCCGGTCTGGTCGAAGGCATCGAGGATGGCGAGGTGTTTCAGACCCTGCTGGGTGTGACTGGCTCGGGCAAGACCTTCACCATGGCCAATGTGATCGCCCGCATCGGGCGTCCGGCCATCGTGTTCGCACCCAACAAGACGCTGGCAGCACAGCTGTATTCGGAGTTCCGCGAGTTCTTCCCCAAGAACGCGGTCGAGTACTTCGTCAGCTACTACGACTACTACCAGCCAGAGGCTTATGTGCCGCAGCGCGACCTGTTCATCGAGAAGGACAGCGCGATCAACGAGCACATCGAACAGATGAGGCTGAGTTGTACCAAGAGCATTCTGGAGCGGCGCGACGTGGTGATCGTGGCCACCGTTTCGGCCATTTACGGCATCGGCAAGCCCGAGAGCTACCACCAGATGGTGATGACCCTGCGCGTGGGCGACAAGGCGGGACAGCGGGACATGATCGCGCAGCTGGTGCGCATGCAGTACACCCGCAATGAGCAGGACTTCTCCCGTGGCAAGTTCCGGGTGCGGGGCGACACCATCGACGTCTTCCCGGCAGAACATTCCGAGATGGCGATTCGCATCGAGCTGTTCGACGACGAGATCGAGAGCCTTCAGTTGTTCGATCCCCTGACGGGCAAGGTGCGGCAGAAGATCCCGCGCTTCACCGTGTTTCCCAGCAGCCACTACGTGACGCCGCGCGAGCAGGTGCTCAACGCCGTCGAGTCGATCAAGGCCGAGCTGGAGCAGCGGCTCAAGGAACTGGTGGGCATGGGCAAGCTGGTCGAGGCCCAGCGGCTGGAACAGCGCACCCGCTTCGATCTGGAAATGCTCAGCGAGGTGGGGCACTGCAAGGGCATCGAGAACTACTCGCGTCACCTGGCCGGCAGCCAGCCCGGCGATCCCCCGGCGACGCTGACCGACTACCTGCCGCGCGACGCGATCATGTTCCTGGACGAGAGTCACCAGATGATCGGCCAGCTCAATGCCATGTACAACGGCGACCGCCAGCGCAAGACCACGCTGGTCGAGTATGGCTTCCGTCTGCCCAGCGCGCTGGACAACCGCCCGCTGAAGTTCGAGGAGTTCGAGGCGCGCATGCGCCAGTGCATCTTCGTGTCGGCCACACCGGCCGACTACGAAAAGCAGCACGCCGGCAAGGTGGTCGAGCAGGTGGTGCGGCCTACCGGCCTGGTGGACCCGGCCATTGAGGTACGCCCCGCCACCCACCAGGTGGACGACGTGCTGCAGGAAATCCGCATCCGCGTGGAGAAGAACGAGCGGGTGCTCATCACCACGCTGACCAAGCGCATGGCCGAGCAGCTGACCGACTACCTGACCGAAAACGGCGTCAAGGTCCGCTACCTGCACAGCGATGTGGACACGGTCGAACGGGTCGAGATCATTCGCGACCTGCGACTGGGCGCCTTCGACGTGCTGGTGGGCATCAACCTGCTGCGCGAAGGCCTGGACATTCCCGAGGTGTCGCTGGTGGCCATCCTGGATGCCGACAAAGAGGGCTTCCTGCGCGCCGAGCGCAGCCTGATCCAGACGATTGGCCGTGCGGCGCGCAACCTCAACGGGCGTGCCATCCTGTACGCCGACCGCATCACCGACTCGATGAAAAAAGCCATTGACGAGACCGAGCGGCGGCGCACCAAACAGCAGGCCTTCAACGAAGCGAACGGCATCACGCCCAAGGCGCTGAACAAGCGCGTCAAGGACCTGATCGACGGGGTGTACAGCGAAAAGGCCGGCAAGGAGGCCGACCGTCTGGCCAACGAGGCGGCGGCGCGCGAACAGGCCGAGGCCATGAGCGAGAAGGACCTGGCGCGAGAGATCAAGCGGCTGGAGAAGCTGATGCTGGAGCATGCCCGCAACCTGGAGTTCGAGAAGGCGGCCCAGGTGCGCGACCAGTTGCACAGCCTCAAGGAACGGGTGCTGGGTGCCCCGGGTCTCGACCATGTCGCCTGAGACGCTCTGTCCGCTGGGTACCATCGGTGTATGTTGTCCGCCGTGACCCCACATGCACGTTGAAGCACGCATCTACCTGATTGAAGACGATCCCACCATCCTGTCCTTTGTGACGCAGGCCCTGGATGGACGTCCTGGTTGGCAACTGGTTGGACACGCGGGCAGCGTGGTTCAGGCGCTTCAAATGGCGCCAGTCAGTGGTGCCAATGTGTTCCTGGTCGACCTCGGCCTGCCCGACGGACGAGGTGAGGATCTGCTGCGTCAGCTCGCGCGAGCCTGTCCGGATGCCGAATTGCTGGTCTTTACGGTGTTCGGTGAGGAGTCCCGCCTTCTCGAGGCCTTGCAGTCGGGCGCCACGGGTTACGTGCTCAAAGGCTGTACCCACGACGAACTCCTGTCGGCCATCGATCAGATCCTCGCCGGTGGCGCCCCCATCTCGCCCATTCTGGCCAGACTGCTGCTTCGGCAATTCCGCCCGGAAGTTCCGAACGCCTCGATCACCGCCAGTCCTGAGCATCAACTGTCGGAGCGGGAAACCGAGGTCCTGAAGCTCGTTGCACAAGGGTACGTGAACAAGGAGATCGCCACCAGGCTTTCGATCTCGCCTGCCACGGTCGGCACCCACATCAAGAACCTCTACCGCAAGCTGTCAGTGCACAGCCGGGTCCAGGTGCTTCGGGCAGCGCAGGAGCGGGGGTTGCTGTGAAGCGGGATGCTGTCCGTGCGTGGATGCGGGTTCCCGCCTGGCTCTGGGCGGCAGTCCTCGTCAGCCTGATGTTGTTGACCATGGCACTGGTGACGCGGGTGGCTTCCGTGGAGGGGGCTGTCCCGATCACAGAGGCCAGGGTGTGGCAATCCGGTGAGTCCGCAGAAGATGCGTCCACCGTGTCGCTGCCCCATTCCTGGGACAACAGCCACCGCCGCTGGACTGGCGAGGCCAGTTACCGCATTGAGCTGCCTGCCGCATTGACCGAGGCGGCTCATAGCGACCCGGGCGTGGCCCTGCTGCTGCCGCGGGTGGGGGTGCACTTCCGGGTGCTGCTCAACGGGCACGAAATCGCGGGTGAAGGCTGGCACAGCAATCCCGGCTACAGCGATGCCGGTACCTATGCCCACGTGGTGCCGATCCTGCCCGGACTGCTCAAATCCGAATGGGACCGCAATGAACTGGTCGTCCAGGTCAGAGGCGAGGCCTTGCGCATCAGCGGTCTGTCGCAGGTCTGGCTCGGTCCGCAGGATGCGATCTGGCAACGACACCACTGGCTGCACTGGTGGCAGGTCGATCTCACCTGGATGGTCACCTCGGCCGCGCTGTTGCTCGGTCTGCTGTCCCTGCTCATCTGGGGCCAGACCCGGGAAAGGCTCTTTGGTCTGCTGGCGGGTGGACTGCTGGTCCTGGTTGTCCGGCTGTTCCTGTCCGTGCAGGTGCAGTTGCCCGGTTCCTTTGCGTTCTGGGATTGTGTCCACAAGCTCAGTTTCACCTGGTACTGCGGGTTTGTGTACCTGTTCATGTGGGAACTGTTCGACTTCCGTCAAGGGCTTTTCCGCAAACTGGTCAATGCCATGATGCTCGTCGCCCCCATCTGGATGCTGGTGCTGGTCCTGGCCGAGGACTACGTGCTCTACCGCGCCTGGATGACCGTGGTGATCGGGATCTGTGTCATGGCCCTGCTGGGGGTGATCCATCGCGCGCGCTGGGGCATCGATGCGAGCCAGCGGCTCATGGTCGTGGTGGGGCTGGCCGTGATGGTGACCGGTCTGCGTGACTATCTCGTGGTCCAGCTGGGTTTTCCGGGGGATATCGACATTCGCTGGATGACCCCGGGCAGCCTGGTGCTGATGTTCGCCATGGGCTGGGTGTTGCTGCACCGCTCGGTGCTGTCGCTGGAGCAGGTCGGCGCCCTCAACGCCGAACTGGCCCAGCGCGTCCGGGAGCGCGAGCAGGAGCTTCAGACCATGTTTGACCGGCTCAGGTCGGTGGAGCGGCAGCGCATCATCGAGGCCGAGCGACGGCGGCTGACGCGCGACATGCACGACGGCTTGGGCAGTCAGCTCGTGCAGGCACTCAACCTGGTCCGTGCGAGCGGCGAGAAGGTCGACAGCGCGGCGGTGGCCGGCATGATCGGGCATGCGCTGGAGGATCTGCGCATGACACTGGACTCGCTGGAGCCCATGGACGGGGATCTGGCGACCATTCTGGGCACCCTTCGCATGCGCATTGCGCCAGCGCTGGAAGCCGCCCACATCGAGCTGGACTGGCAGGTCCAGGAGGTGCCCGCCGTGCCTGGCCTGGAGGCGAGGGGGGTCATGCACCTGTTCCGCTGTCTTCAGGAAGTGTTTGCCAACGTGGTCAAGCATGCCCATGCCAGTCGGGTGACCGTCAGCACGTATACCGAGGGTGACGCGGTCGTGCTCAGCGTGTGTGACAACGGCGTCGGTCTGGGGCGTTGGGCCGCGCCGGTGGCGGGCATGGGTGGCAGGGGGATCGGCAATATCCGCATCCGGGCGGCCGAGATCGGGGCGGAGGTCCTGTTTGAACCCGCCCGCCCGGGCACCTGTGTCCGCCTGAAGTTTCGGGGCGCAGCCGAACACCAAGAAAACGGCTTTGAAGATTGATTTGTCTTGGACAAATGCGCTACACTTGCGCTAAGCCGATAAAAATACTCGGTTTTTGAGGTATACTCGACGAAAACAGTCGGGAACCATCGGCAACAGCATCACCGCAGGTGATCGGGTGGGTGGAGAAACGTCGGCTTGCCTCTGGCGGTGCCGATCCCTTTGACAGTCAAGCCATGCCCACAGGAGCTTGAAATGCGCCTCACGACCAAAGGCCGCTTTGCGGTCACCGCCATGATCGATCTGGCCCTGCGCCAGAACAACGGTCCCGTCACGCTGGCCGCCATCAGTCAGCGTCAGCAGATCTCCCTGTCCTATCTGGAGCAGCTCTTTGGCAAGCTGCGTCGCCATGAACTCGTCGAGTCCACCCGGGGGCCGGGCGGTGGCTACACCCTCGGCCGCAAAGCCCGCGACATCACGGTGGCCGACATCATCGTGTCCGTGGATGAGCCCATCGATGCCACCCAGTGCGGTGGCAAGGAAAACTGCCTCGGTGAGGGCAACCGCTGCATGACCCACGATCTGTGGTCCCAGCTCAACGCGAAGATGGTCGACTTCCTGGACTCGGTGTCCCTGCAGTCCTTGGTTGACGAGCAGATCGCCAAGGGTGTAGTGGTGGAGAATGCGCCGCTGATCAAGCGGGCCATCTCCAGTGCTCCGGTGGTCAAGCCCATCCGCGTCAACGCTCCCAATTCGGTTTTCGCCCTGGGTGGAGCCGCCTTGTCCAAGTAAACCAGACCGTCGGACGCCAGGCCTGGCAGGGGCAACGACTCCTTGAGCGTTTCCCCGGGTTCCAGGCGTGCAGCGGCCGTCTGCAGACACGTACCCACGACACACCACAATGACCACTCCTCACTTTCCCATCTACATGGACTACAGCGCCACCAACCCGTGCGATCCGCGGGTGGTGGATGCCATGATTCCCTGGCTGCGCGAGCATTTCGGCAACCCGGCCTCCCGCAGCCATGCCTGGGGATGGGAGGCGGAAAAGGCCGTGGAAACTGCACGCGAGCAGGTCGCGGCCCTCATCAACGCCGATCCGCGCGAGATCGTGTGGACCAGCGGCGCCACCGAGTCCAACAACCTGGCGCTCAAGGGGGCGGCCCACTTCTACCAGTCCCGGGGCAAGCACATCATCACGGTCAAGACCGAGCACAAGGCGGTGCTGGACACCTGCCGCGAGCTGGAGCGGCAGGGCTTCGAGGTCACCTACCTCGATGTGAAGTCGGACGGCCTGCTTGATCTGGACGTGTTCAAGGCGGCCATCCGTCCCGACACCATCCTGGCGTCGGTCATGTTCGTCAACAACGAGATCGGTGTCATCCAGGACATCGCGGCCATCGGTGCGATCTGCCGTGAAAAAGGCGTGATTTTCCATGTGGACGCGGCCCAGGCCACCGGCCGTGTGGACATCGACATGCAGCAGTTGCCGGTGGATCTGATGAGCCTGACCAGCCACAAGACCTACGGCCCCAAGGGGATTGGCGCCCTGTTCGTGCGGCGCAAGCCCCGCGTGCGCATCGAGGCGCAGATGCACGGTGGCGGCCATGAGCGCGGCATGCGCTCGGGCACGCTGCCCACCCACCAGTGCGTCGGCATGGGCATGGCCTATGCCATTGCCAAGGCCGAGATGCACGAAGAGAACAAGCGTATCCGTGCCCTGCATGACCGTCTGGTCAACGGCCTGAAGGACATCGAAGAGGTGTTCATCAACGGCCACGAGACGCAGCGCGTGCCGCACAACCTCAACATGAGTTTCAACTATGTGGAAGGCGAATCGCTGATCATGGGCATCAAGGGGCTGGCGGTGTCTTCGGGCTCTGCCTGTACCTCGGCCAGTCTGGAGCCCAGCTACGTGTTGCGCGCCCTGGGACGCAGCGATGAGCTGGCCCACAGCAGCCTGCGCATGACCATCGGCCGCTGGACCACGGAAGAAGAAATCGATTACGCCATCCGCACGATCCGCGAAAACGTGGCGAAGCTGCGTGAACTCTCACCCCTGTGGGAGATGTACAAGGACGGTATCGACCTGTCCACCATCCAGTGGGCTGCCCACTGAGTGTCTGAAGGAGAACAACCATGGCCTATTCCGAAAAAGTCGTTGACCACTACGAGAATCCCCGCAACGTCGGCTCCTTTGACAAGGGAGACGAGACCGTTGGCACCGGCATGGTCGGTGCCCCGGCCTGCGGTGACGTGATGAAGTTGCAGATCAAGGTGAACCCGCAGACTGGCGTCATCGAGGATGCCCGCTTCAAGACCTACGGCTGCGGCTCCGCGATCGCCTCCAGCTCCTTGGTGACCGAGTGGGTCAAGGGCAAGACGCTGGACGAGGCGGCGGCCCTCAAGAACAGCCAGATTGCCGAAGAACTGGCCCTTCCGCCCGTGAAGATCCACTGCTCGATCCTCGCCGAAGACGCCATCAAGGCGGCTGTCGACGACTACCGCAAGAAGCACGTGAACTGAAGCTCCCTGATCCATGGCCATTTCCATCACTGATGCCGCCGCGCGGCATGTCAATCGGTACATCGCCAAACGCGGCAAGGGCGTGGGTGTTCGTCTGGGCGTCAAGACCACCGGCTGCTCCGGTCTGGCCTACAAGCTGGAGTACGCCGACGAGATCGCTCCCGAGGATGTGGTCTTCGAGGAAAACGGCGTGAAGGTTCTGGTTGATCCCAAAAGTCTGGCATACATCGACGGCACACAGCTTGATTTCGTCCGTGAAGGGCTCAATGAAGGCTTCCGCTTCAACAACCCCAACGAGCGTGACCGTTGTGGTTGTGGCGAGAGCTTCCGCGTCTGAATCTGCAACCCCTTGCAGGCCGCCAGTGCTCACCGTGCTGGCGGCCTTTTGACTTGTGATGAACCTGCAATCGAACGACTTCGAGATCTTCGGCCTGACGCCTTCCTTCGGACTGGACAGAATGAAGCTCGACGAGCGCTGGAAACAGCTCCAGCGTGAGGTACATCCCGACCGGCACGCGTCTTCCGATGCCCAGTTGCAGCGCCAGGCGATGCAGTGGTCGGTCAGGGTCAATGAGGCCTACCAGCGTCTGAAGGACCCGATCAAGCGGGCCGCCTACCTGTGCGAGCTGCACGGTGCATCCGTCGATGCCGAGAACAACACCCGCATGCCCTCCGATTTTCTGATTCAGCAGATGGAGTGGCGTGAAGCGCTGGAGGAGGCGTCCTCGGCCGGTGATCTGGAAGACATGGCCGATGAGGTCGCGGAGAAGCGTCGCCGCATGATCGAAGAGGCCCGTCGCCTGGCCGATGATGAGTCCGACTATCCAGCGCTGGCCCAGCAGGTCAGAGCCCTCATGTTCGTTGAGCGTTTTGCGCGCGATGTCGAGGCTCGACTTGAGCAACTGGGACAATAGCGTCTGCCCAACGCTCCGATGACACCGCGGTCCGACCGCCCGGCACCTTCTAACCATGGCACTACTGCAGATTTCCGAACCCGGCCAGTCCCTGGATCCCCATCAACGACGAGTGGCGGTGGGCATCGACCTCGGCACCACCCATTCGCTGGTGGCGGCCGTTCGTCACGGCGTTGCCGAGTGCCTGCCGGACGAGCAGGGTCGTGTCATCCTGCCCAGCGTGGTGCGCTACCTGGCTCCAGGCACCCAGGGGGCAGGGCGACAGATTGGTCATGAGGCCTTGGCGGCCCAGGTTTCCGATCCCGTGAACACCATCAGTTCGGTCAAGCGCCTGATGGGCAGGACGCGCGCTCAGGTGGTGGATGTCGACAAGCTGCCCTATCGCGTTGTGGACGAGAACGGCATGGCGGTGGTCGACACCGTGGCCGGACGCAAGACACCGATGGAGGTCAGCGCGGAGATCCTGGCCACCCTGCGCTATCGGGCGGAGGACAGCTTTGCCGATGACCTGTACGGTGCGGTCATCACGGTGCCAGCCTATTTTGATGATGGCCAACGTCAAGCCACCAAGGATGCGGCCCAATTGGCCGGCATCAACGTCCTGCGCCTGATCAACGAGCCTACCGCTGCGGCCATAGCCTATGGCCTGGACAACGGAAGCGAAGGGGTGTACGCGGTTTACGACCTGGGTGGTGGCACCTTTGACATCTCCGTGCTTCGTCTCACCCAGGGGGTGTTCGAGGTCATGGCCACTGGCGGCGACTCTGCGCTGGGCGGCGACGACTATGACCATGCCCTGGCCACGCTGGTGCTTCAGCGCCAAGGCATTGAGGCGCCCGGCGATGCCGTCGCTCGTGCCGTGCTCCACAAGGAGGCACGTCGCGTCAAGGAAGCGCTGACCGATCGGTCCAGCGAGACCTTCCGCGCAGAATTTGACGGTCGCACCATTGAGCAGGTGGTGACCGTGTCCGATTTCGAAGCCTGCACCACCGCGCTGACCGCGCGTACCATCAGCGCGGTGCGCAAGGCCTTGCGCGATGCTGGTGTCAGCCGCGATGACGTTCAAGGCGTGGTCCTGGTGGGGGGCTCGACCCGCATGCCGGTGATCCGCCGTACCGTCGGTGAGTTCTTTGGCCGCGATCCGCTCATCAACCTCAATCCCGATGAGGTGGTGGCTCTGGGCGCCGCCATTCAGGCCAACGCGCTGGCGGGCAACAGCCGAGATGGTGAGCTTCTGCTGCTGGATGTGATCCCGCTGTCGCTGGGTATCGAGACCATGGGCGGTCTGGTCGAGCGCATCGTGCCGCGCAACAGCACCATCCCGACGGCCAGGGCTCAGGACTTCACCACCTATCAGGACGGCCAGACGGCGATGTCCTTGCATGTGGTGCAGGGTGAGCGTGATCTGGTGGCCGACTGTCGCAGCCTGGCGCGATTCACGCTGCGCGGCATCCCACCCATGGCCGCCGGTGCCGCCCGAATCCGCGTGACCTTCACGGTCGATGCCGATGGCCTTCTGGCGGTGACGGCCAGGGAGCAAGTCTCCGGCGTCGAGTCCCACATCGAGATCAAACCCTCCTATGGCCTGTCCGACGAGCAGATTGCCGCCATGCTCCAGGACAGCTTTGCCACCGCCCAGCAGGACATGCAGGCGCGGGCCCTCGTGGAAGCCCGTGTGGACGCCGACCGGATGATCGCGGCCACCCGCAGTGCGCTGGCCGCCGACGGCGATCTGCTGGATGCCGCCGAGCGACAGGCCATCGACACCCTCATCGAGCGACTGTCCCAGGTGGCCACATCGGATTCTGCCGCCGATATCGAAGCGGCGACCGACGCCCTGGCCAAGGGCACCGAAGCGTTCGCCGCCCTGAGAATGAACCGAGGCATCCAGCAGGCGCTGGCGGGCCGCAAACTCGAAGAAGTCTGACAACACATCATGCCCACGATCAAGATCCTGCCCCACCCAGAGTACTGCCCCCAGGGCGCAACCATCAGCGCGGCGCCCGGTACCACCATCTGCGAGGCCATGCTCGACCACGACATCAACATCGAGCACGCCTGCGACATGAGCTGCGCCTGCACCACCTGCCACGTGGTCGTCCGCGAGGGTTTCCGAAGCCTCAATGAGATGGAGGAGGCCGAGGAGGACCTGCTGGACCGTGCCTGGGGTCTGGAGCCCAACTCGCGTCTGTCCTGCCAGGCGATCCTGGCGCAGCAGGACATCACGGTGGAGATTCCCAAATACTCCATCAACCACGCCAAAGAGAACCATTGATGAGACAGATTGTTCTGGACACCGAGACCACCGGTCTATCGGCCGAGAACGGCGATCGCATCATCGAGATCGGCTGTGTCGAGCTGCTGGCCCGCAAGCTCACCGGCAACAACCTGCACCACTACATCAACCCGGAGCGCGACAGCCACGAGGACGCGCTCAAGGTGCACGGCATCAGCAACGAGTTTTTGCGCGATAAGCCCAAGTTCGCGCAGATCGCCGACGAACTCCTGGCCTATCTTGAGGGTGCAGAACTCATCATCCACAACGCGCCCTTCGACATCAGTTTCCTGAACAAGGAACTGGAGTTGCTGGGGCGTCCGCCGATCACTCAGGTGGTCTCCGGTGTGATCGACAGCCTGGTCATGGCCAAGGAGATGTTCCCGGGTAAGCGCAACGGGCTGGATGCCCTGTGCGACCGCCTGGGGGTGGACAACTCGGGTCGCACCTTGCACGGCGCCTTGCTGGATGCCGAGCTTCTGGCCGACGTCTACATCAACATGACGCGCGGGCAGGATGCCCTGCTGATCGACGCCTCAGACAGCAATGGCGAGGCTGGCAGTGTCGAAGCGGTGGACCTGAGGCAGTTCGATCTGCCCGTGCTGACCGGCAACGAGGCCGAGCTGGAGGCCCACCGCGCCCTGCTGGCAGACCTCGACAAGGCCAGCAAAGGGAAAACGGTTTGGCGGCTCCTTGAACCTGCGTGACGGTGATTTCCGAAAAAGTTCAGGCACCGATCGAATCCGCTAAAAACCTTGCTATAATCTGAGGCTTCCGAATGATCGGAGATGTTGAAGAAAAACACTTCGCATCCAGAGATTTCGGGCGGTTAGCTCAGTGGTAGAGCACTGCCTTCACACGGCAGGGGTCGCAGGTTCGAACCCTGCACCGCCCACCAAATCAAGCCCCGTGAGCTTCTTGCTCCCGGGGCTTTTTCTTTGTCTGGCGCGGTACGGATGAGGGCCGCAGGTCAAATGCAAGGAGCGCACATGGACAGGGTGGATACGGTGGTGATCGGGGCTGGTGTGGTGGGCTTGGCCGTGGCACGGGCGCTGGCCGCCACCGGCCGTGAGGTGCTGGTGCTGGAACAGGCAGATGCCATTGGCACCGGCACCAGCTCGCGCAACAGCGAGGTCATCCATGCAGGCATCTACTACCCGACTGGCTCCCTCAAGGCCCGCCTGTGTGTCCAGGGGCGAGAGCTTCTGTACCGATATTGCGCCGAGCGTGCCGTTGCTCACCAGCGCTGCGGCAAGCTCATCGTCGCGACAAGCCCCAGTCAGCGCGATGCCTTGCCTGCCATCGTGGACAAGGCCCTTGCCAACGGGGTGACTGACCTGCGACTGCTGTCCCGTGACGAGGCGCGTGCCATGGAGCCTGCGCTGGAGTGCCTGGGTGCTGCCTACTCGCCATCGACAGGGATCATCGACAGCCATGCGCTCATGCTCGCACTTCAGGGTGATCTTGAACACCACGGCGGGCTGGTGGCCTTTCACGCATCGGTCGACCATATGCGCGCCACGGCTGCTGGCATCGAGGTTCATTGTGCCGACGGCTCGGTGCTGCAGGCCCGACTGGTGGTCAACGCGGCAGGCCTGGGCGCCTGCGCGCTGGCCGGTGCCACGCAGGGATTGCCATCCTCCCATGTGCCGCGTGCCCATTTCGCCAAAGGCAGCTACTTCACGCTGTCGGGTCGCTCTCCCTTCAGCCGGTTGATCTATCCGGCACCCGAACCCGATCGGCATCTGGCAGGCCTCGGAGTTCATCTCACCATTGACCTGGGTGGCCAGGCCAAGTTTGGCCCGGATGTCCAGTGGGTCCATGACCCTCTGGATCTCCAGGTGGACCCGTCACGCGGGGTGGTGTTCTATGACGAGGTGCGGCGATACTGGCCCGCCTTGCCCGATGGCGCCTTGCAGCCAGGTTACGCAGGGATGCGGCCGAAGATCAGTGGTCCCGATGAGCCCGCCGCCGATTTCCGGATCGAGGGACCTGCACAGCACGGAGTGCCCGGACTCATCAACCTTCTGGGCATCGAGTCCCCGGGCTTGACCAGTTGCCTGGCCATCGCCGAGCATGTGACCGCCATGACCTGACGCCGTTGGGTGATCAGCGGCGGGCCGCGCGGGCCTTCAGTGCCAGTGCCGATGTCTTGACCAGGGCAGGCCCCTGGTAGATGAGGCCCGTATAGATCTGAACCAGATCCGCGCCGGCCTCCATCTTGCTCACCGCATCGACGGCGCTCATCACACCGCCCACGCCAATGATCGGAAATCTGGGGCCCAGGGCCGTACGCAGGGCCTTGATGACACGGTTGCTGGCCGCCAGCACAGGAGCACCCGACAGTCCGCCGGTTTCCTCGGCATGCGCAAGTCCTTTGACGGCCTCGCGGCTGAGGGTGGTGTTGGTGGCGATCACGCCCAGTGAGTTCGTGGGCTCCCCTTGGGTGTCCGTGCCGTAGCGGCGCAGCGTCGCGGCAATCACCTCGATCTGCCCGTCGTCCAGGTCCGGTGCAATCTTCAGGAATACCGGAATGCGCCGTCGCGTGCGCTGCACCAACAGTTCCCGCCGTTCGCTGACGGCACCCAGCAGCGCATCCAGGGCTTCGTCGCTTTGCAGGCTGCGAAGGTTCTTGGTGTTGGGGCTGGAAATGTTGACCGTGACATAGTCGGCATGTGGGTAGACCCCTTCCAGGCAGGTCAGATAGTCATCGGTGGCCTGCTCGATCGGGGTCGCCGCGTTTTTGCCGATGTTCAGCCCCAGCCGCATGCCTTCGCTGCCCGCGGTCTGCCGCAAACGGGAACGCTGCACATTGGCCAGGAAGGCCTCCAGTCCCTCATTGTTGAAGCCCAGCCGGTTGATCAGGGCTTGGGCTTGCGGCAGCCGGAACATGCGCGGCTTGGGATTGCCGGGCTGGCCCTTGGGCGTGACCGTGCCGACTTCCACGAAGCCGAATCCCATGGCGGCCAGTCCGTCGATGCAGCGGGCGTTCTTGTCCAGCCCGGCCGCCAGGCCCACGCGGTTGGGAAAGCGTACCCCGGCCACCGTCACCGGGTCCTCGATCCGGGCTTCGCTGAACAGGCAGGCCAGCGGCGTGTTCTGGAACCGGGCAATGGCATCAAGCGTGAGCTCGTGCGCGGCTTCGGGGTCCATGCCGAACAGGAACGGACGGGTGAGGGCGTAGGGCAGCAGAGACATTGACGGGATAATGGTTGTATTCGCGTAATCCCGGATTGTCTCAAATGACCCAAGACGAACTCAAAGCCCTGGTCGGTCAGGCCGCTCTTCAGTATGTGGTGCCCGGACAAATTGTCGGCGTTGGCACCGGCTCGACTGTCAACAAGTTCATTGATGCGCTCGCCTCAATGAAGGACAGCATCCCCGGTGCGGTGTCCAGCTCGGAGGCTTCCACCGCCCGTCTCAAGGCACTGGGGATACCGGTGTTTGAAGCCAATGCCGTCGGCGAGCTGGCGGTGTACATCGACGGTGCCGACGAAATTGACGCCCGCGGTTATATGGTCAAGGGCGGTGGTGCGGCGCTCACACGCGAGAAGATCGTGGCGGCGCAGTCCCGCCAGTTTGTGTGCATCGCCGACGAATCCAAGCTGGTCAAAGCCCTTGGCGCCTTTCCCTTGCCGGTCGAGGTGATTCCCATGGCCACGGCCAGAGTGGCCAGGCAGTTTGCCGCACTCGGTGGCAAGGCCCAGGTCCGGCTCAAGGATGGGCAACCACTGGTAACCGACAACGGACAGCACATCATCGATGTCACAGGGCTGTCCATCGATGATCCCTTGGCTTTTGAAACCATGGTGAACCAGTGGGCCGGTGTGGTCACCGTCGGCGTGTTCGCCCACCAGAAGGCCAACGTCTGCCTGCTGGGCACCAGTGCTGGAGTACGCACCTTGAGCTTCTGAGCGTTCTGTCGGCCGCTCGCCGGCAGGTGGCAGTCCTTCGACTGCCACAGCCCTCAGAACCGGATGCCTGCGGGGTTGTTGCTGGGGGGCGTGACCGGCACCGGAACCTCTGCGGGCGACGCCGCTTGGGCGGGCGCAGCCGGGGAAGAGGGCGTCGGCGCCGCGACGGCATCCACCAGCGCAGAGGCGGCGGGACGGCGGTACCCTGGCGGCAAAGCGGATTTCATCGGGTAACCCGCCACGTCCAGGTAACGTGACCATTCGGTGCTCGAATACCCTTTGATCTGCTGGGAACCCACCGTCAGCAGCGGGAGGCTGCTGTCGCCGCTCAGCCGTTTGAGGGCTTCGGCGTCGTTGGCGGTCGTGACCGTCTTTTCGGTGAATGGAATGCCACGCGATTCCAGCAGACTGCGGCCGCTGTTGCAGGGTGCACAGTCTGGCCCGGCGTACAGGGTCACGGGAAAGCGATTGACGATTTGCCGCAGTTCGAAAGGCAATTGCGCATTCGCACTGGCAGCCGATCCCCTCGTGGCCGAACCGACCGGTTGCGCCGAGGTGTTGGCCGGTGGCGGCTGGTCAGAGAAAGTCACCTTGCCGTCGGGGCCCACAATCCGGTAGACACCTTGTGCTTGTGCAGACAGAACCAGGCCCAGCAAGGACAGGGCAATCAAAGGGCGCATGCATTCCTCCTCATTATTGATCTCGGATCTTGTGGTGTGTCAGGCCATGCCCTGATGACGCAGCAGGGCATCAATGCTGGGCTCGCGACCACGAAACGCTTTGAACGACGCCATGGCCGGACGGCTGCCACCAGCCTCCAGAATGGCTTGACGATAGCGCCGGCCGGTGTCGACGTCCAGCGTGGACCGCCCACTGGCGCTGGCGGCCTCCTCAAAGGCAGCATAGGCGTCCGCCGAGAGTACTTCCGCCCATTTGTAGCTGTAGTAGCCGGCAGAGTAGCCTCCCGCGAAAATGTGGCTGAAGGTGTTGGCTGTGCGGCTGTAGGCCGGCGGCTGCAGCACCGCTACTTCGCTGCGAACGTTCTGGAGCAGCGTCAGAATGGCGTCGCCTGTCGATGGAGGTTGTGGCTGGCTGTGCAGCAGCATGTCGAACAGTGCGAACTCGACCTGACGAAGCGTCTGCAGCCCGCTTTGGAAGTTTTTGGCCGCCAGCATCTTGTCATAGAGGGCGCGAGGCAGCGGTTCACCGGTGTCCACATGGGCGGTCATGTGCTTGAGGACGTCCCACTCCCAGCAGAAGTTCTCCATGAACTGGCTGGGCAGCTCCACCGCATCCCATTCGACCCCGCTGATGCCGGATACATCCCGCTCGTTCACCTGCGTGAGCATGTGGTGAAGGCCGTGCCCGAACTCGTGGAAGAGGGTGATGACGTCGTCGTGGGTGAGCAGCGGCGGTTTGCCGTTCACACCCTCGGCAAAGTTGCAGACCATGTGCGCCACGGGCGTCTGCAGTTGGCCGGTGTCCGGTCGCAGCCATCGGGCACGGACGTCATCCATCCAGGCGCCGCCTCGCTTGCCGGTGCGCGCAGAAGGATCCAGATAGAACTGGCCGACCAACTGGACACCTGCCGGGGTGCTGCGTTCAATGCGATAGAACTCGACAGACGGATGCCAGGTCGGCGCCTGATCGCGCCGGATCGCCACTTCGAACAGGGTTTCGACGATCTGGAACAGACCTGCCAGCACCTTGGGGGCCGTGAAATAGGTCTTGACCTCCTGCTCACTGAAGGCGTAGCGCGCTTCCTTGAGCTTCTCACCGATATAGGGCCAGTCCCAGGGCTGGGGGGCTTTCAGGTTCAGGTGTTCTGCCGCAAACGCGCGCATGTCGGCCACATCCTGCTCGGCGAACGGACGGGCCTTGGTGGCCAGATCGCGCAGGAAGGCGATGACCTGTTCAGGTGACTCGGCCATCTTGGCCACGAGGGAGACATCGGCATAGTGACGGAAGCCCAGGAGCCGGGCTTCTTCATCGCGCAACGACAGCAGTTCGGTCATGATGGCCGTGTTGTCGTACTTCACCGCATCGCCAGAGGCTTGGTCGCTGGCACGCGTCACATAAGCTCGGTACAGCTGCTCACGGAGTGAACTGCTGTGGGCAAACTGCATCACCGGCAGATAGCAGGGCATCTTCAGCGTCAGCTTGTGGCCTGGCTTGCCTTCGGCAGCAGCGGCAGCGGCGGTGGCTTCCTTCACGTCGTCGGGCACACCGTCCAGTTCATCGACGGCCACATGAAGGGCAAAGGCATCGGTGGCGTCCAGCGCGTTCTCGCTGAATTTTTGTGCCAGCTCGGCTTGGCGCTCCTGAATGGCCGCAAAGCGCTCTCTGGCGGCACCCTGCAACTCGGCTCCCCCAAGCACGAAACCACGCAACGCGTTCTTGCGAGCCTGCAGTTGCTCGGGATTCAGCTCAGCCGGTTCAAGGGCCTTGTACTTGGCATACAGGCGTTCATCGGCTCCAAGCCGGGTCCAGAATTCTGTGACCTTGGGCAGTGCTTCGTTGTAGGCGGCCCTGAGCTCCGGCGTGTCAGCCACGCTGTTGAGGTGGCTGACTGCGCCCCAGGCTCGGCCCAGCCGGTCGGTGGCCGTGTCCAGCGTCCGCGCCAGATCTTGCCAGCGCGCAGGAAAGTCGGCTTGTGTCACCGTCTCCAGCGCATCGACGGCTGTGCTCAGAAGACTGTCGATGGCCGGCCCCACATGTTCGGGCCGGATGGCATCGAACAGGGGCAGGTCGTGGAAGTCCAGCAGTGGGTTGTCGGCAATCAGGCGGGTGTCGGTGGGTGCGGCAGCGTTCATGAGGGATCAGATGGGGTGAGCCGATGAAAGTTTCAACGCCCGCCGGTTGGGTTCAACCTGCTGCGGATTTCTTGACGCTCTTTTTGAAGGTCTTGGCCCGCTTGATCTGCCCGCCGGGCGTCAGGCGCTGGTTGCCCAACACCTTGACCACCTTGATTTCGGGCTTCTGCCCGCCGCGCTTGCTGAACTTGAGGACCTTGACCTCCTTGGGGCCAGGCTTGCGGTCCTCATCGATCGCTTTGGCCTTCTCAGGAACCGGGCGCCAGAGCACGAGCAGCTTGCCGATGTGCTGAATGGGCGCCGCATCCAGTTCGTCGGCCAGCGACTGCAGCATGCCCTCGCGGGCCTCGCGGTCATCGCTGAGTACGCGGACCTTGATCAGGCCATGCGCTTTCAGTGCGGCGTCGATTTCCTTGCGGACGGCCGGGGTCAGACCATCGGATCCGATCATGACCACGGGGTCGAGGTGATGGGCATCGGCGCGGTGAACCTTGCGCTGGGCGGGGGTAAGTTGTATCTGGGGCATGGGACAATTATCGTTTAACCCTGCGGTTTGCGCCGCGCCGTCTTCGCACCACGCATCCATGGGCATCAAGGTCAACACCCAGAGCAAGAAGGTCAACAAGGCCTGGCTGAACCAGCACGTCAACGATCCTTATGTGCGGCTGGCACAGAAAGAGGGCTTCCGAGCCCGGGCGGCCTACAAGCTCAAGGAGATCGACGAGAGCCTTGGCCTCATCCGCCCCGGCATGTGCGTGGTCGATCTGGGATCCACCCCCGGCGCCTGGAGTCAGTACCTGCGCCGGCGTCTCAGTCCTTCCGGTGCTGCCTCAGGGGCACTTCAAGGCAGCATCATCGCGCTGGACATCCTGCCCATGGATCCAGTCGAAGACGTGCATTTCATCCAGGGGGACTTCCGGGAAGACGCCGTCCTGGCGCAGCTGGAACAGAAACTGGCCGACCTCGGGCACCAGCAGGTCGACCTGGTGGTCTCCGACATGGCGCCGAATCTCTCCGGGATCGAGTCGGCCGATGCCGCGCGCATTGCCCACCTGGTCGAGCTGGCGGTGGATTTCGCCAGCCGGCATCTGCGTCCGGAGGGAGCCCTGGTGGCCAAGGTGTTCCACGGTGGCGCCTACGATGAACTGGTGGCCCTGTTCCGTCAGACCTTCAAGGTGCTCAAGGTCATCAAGCCCAAGTCATCCCGGGTCAAGTCGTCGGAAACCTTCTTGGTCGGACTGGGTCTGAAGAAGGCCGACAAGGGCTGAAACCGGTGCAATTCCGGCTTTTTAAGATATTTCCTAACCCTACGATTGACATTGCCTCGTCATTTGTCAAGAGCATGGGGGCTTGAAACACCTAAAATGGGTTCAATATGACGAATTCAGTCTTTGTTCCCGTCAGGAGCCGTACTTGAACAACCAGTGGTTCTCGAAAATTGCCGTGTGGATGGTCATCGCCATGGTGCTGTTCACCGTATTCAAGCAGTTCGACGGTCGTGGAACGGCTGGCGCGGGCTATGTGGGCTACTCCGACTTTCTGGACCAGGTCAAGGCCCAACAGATCAAGAGTGCGACGATTCAGGAGGGGGCGAGTGGCACCGAGATCGTGGCGCTCACCCAGGACGACCGCCGCATCCGCACCACCGCCACCTATCTGGACCGCGGTCTGGTGGGTGACCTGATCAACAACAACGTCAAGTTCGATGTTCGTCCTCGCGAAGAGGGCTCACTGCTCATGACCCTGTTGGTCAGCTGGGGTCCCATGCTGCTGCTGATTGGTGTGTGGATCTACTTCATGCGCCAGATGCAGGGCGGCGGCAAAGGCGGTGCCTTCAGCTTCGGCAAGAGCAAGGCACGCATGCTGGACGAGAACAACAACACCGTCACCTTTGCCGATGTGGCCGGGTGCGACGAAGCCAAGGAAGAGGTCAAGGAGGTCGTTGACTTCCTCAAGGATCCGCAAAAGTTCCAAAAGCTTGGTGGTCGAATCCCCCGTGGCCTGCTGCTGGTCGGCCCCCCAGGTACCGGCAAGACGCTGCTTGCCAAGTCCATCGCTGGTGAAGCCAAAGTGCCGTTTTTCAGCATTTCCGGTTCCGACTTCGTGGAAATGTTCGTTGGCGTTGGCGCAGCCCGCGTGCGGGACATGTTCGAGAACGCCAAGAAGAACGCTCCGTGCATCATCTTCATCGACGAAATCGACGCCGTCGGCCGCCAGCGCGGCGCAGGCCTGGGCGGCGGCAACGACGAGCGTGAGCAGACCCTCAACCAGATGCTGGTCGAGATGGACGGTTTCGAGACCAATCTGGGCGTGATCGTGGTCGCTGCCACCAACCGCCCGGACATCCTGGACGCCGCGCTGCTGCGCCCGGGACGTTTCGATCGTCAGGTCTACGTGACGCTGCCTGACATCCGCGGTCGCGAGCAGATCCTGAATGTCCACATGCGCAAGATTCCGCTGGGAACCGATGTGAACGCGGCCATCATCGCTCGCGGTACGCCCGGCATGAGCGGTGCCGATCTGGCCAACCTGTGCAACGAGGCCGCCCTGATGGCTGCGCGCCGCAACGCACGTCTGGTCGAGATGCAGGACTTCGAGAAGGCCAAGGACAAGATCATCATGGGCCCCGAGCGCAAGACCATGGTCATGCCCGAGGAAGAGCGCCGCAACACGGCGTACCATGAATCCGGGCACGCCCTGATCGGCAAGCTACTGCCCAAGTGCGATCCGGTGCACAAGGTCACCATCATCCCACGCGGCCGAGCCCTGGGGGTGACCATGAGCCTGCCCGAGCAGGATCGGTACAGCTACGACCGCGAATACATGCTCAACCAGATCAGCATGCTGTTCGGGGGCCGGATTGCCGAAGAGGTGTTCATGAACCAGATGACCACCGGAGCCAGTAACGATTTCGAGCGCGCCACACACATTGCCCGCGACATGGTGATGCGTTACGGCATGACCGATGCGCTGGGCCCCATGGTCTATGCCGAGAACGAAGGTGAAGTCTTCCTCGGCCGCTCGGTCACAAAGACGACCAACATCTCGGAGCAGACCATGCAGAAGGTGGACAGTGAGGTCCGCCGCATCATCGACGAGCAGTACGCTCTGGCGCGCCGGCTCATCGAGGAGCACTCGGACAAGATGCACGCCATGGCCAAAGCCCTGCTGGAGTGGGAAACCATCGACGGAGATCAACTGGACGACATCATGGCAGGCAAGCCGCCGCGTCCTCCCAAGGACTGGACACCGCGCAATCCCTCCGTGGGAGGTGGTGGTAGCGGTGGATCACCGGCGGTGGGTACCGACACGGCGCCGACGGCCGCCTGATCCCGGCGACTGATCGCCTGCATGTCCACGGGGCCTTCATGGCCCCGTTTCCTTTTTCTGCCTCTCCACCATGCATATACCTGTCTGGACCACCTCCCGTTTTGACCTTGATCTGTCGTCGCCCAAGGTCATGGCCATTGTTAATGTGACGCCGGATTCGTTTTCCGACGGGGGGCAGCACGCCAACACCTCGGCAGCGCTGCGCCACTGTGAGCAGGTGATGCGGGACGGCGCACACATCCTGGACATCGGTGGAGAGTCGACAAGGCCTGGCAGCCCGGCCGTCTCTCTGGAGGATGAACTGGCGCGTGTCCTGCCGGTGGTGAAGGAGGCCGTCAAGCTCGGTGTGCCGGTGTCGGTGGATACCTACAAGCCCGAGGTGATGCAGGCGGTGCTCGATGCTGGCGCCGACATCATCAATGACATCTGGGCGTTGCGACGAGGCAATGCTCTGGATATCGTCGCCGCGCATCCGCGCTGTGGTGTATGCCTAATGCACATGCACCGCGATCCTCAGACCATGCAGGTCGCGCCGATGGAAGGCGACGTGCTGGCGCCGGTGTCTGCTTTCCTGGGGCAACGGGCGGAAGCACTCCAGCAGCGGGGCGTGGCCGCTACGCGCATCATGCTCGATCCCGGTATCGGATTCGGCAAGACCGTCGAACAGAACTTCAGCTTGCTGGCCAGGCAATCGGAGCTTCTGTCGGCAGGCTACCCGGTCCTTGCCGGCTGGTCACGCAAGTCCTCGCTCGGTGCCGTGACTGGACGCAATGATCCCCGTGATCGGGTCGCTGCCAGCATTGCAGCGGCCTTGGTGGCCGCCCAGAGAGGGGCATCTGTCCTCAGGGTTCATGATGTGCGTGAGACAGTCGATGCCCTGGCGGTGTGGTCTGCGGTCCATTGAACGCTGCCTGACCATCCTGCCGAAGGGGGGCGTACCGCTGATTTCGCCCCCTCGCAGGGGAGCCATACATGAAAAACGGACCCGTGCTCTGGCGTTGACTCGGCCCAGATCCTTCCGTCGTGCGACTGCACAATGCGCCTGCACAGGGCCAGGCCAATGCCGTCACCCTCGATATTGGCCGGGTTCTTCAGCCGGCCAAACATCTCGAAGACATGGGCCTGCTCGGATGCATCGAAGCCGCACCCATTGTCACGAAGCGACACCGTCCAGCCGTCATCCAGTGGACATGCATTCCACTCAAGGCGGGTTACTTCGCGCATACCCGAGTACTTGAAGGCGTTGTCCATCAGGTTGCACGAGACCTCCTGGATGAGTACCGGGTCGGCCCACACCGTGGGAAGCCGCTCGATGCCAATGACTTCATACGGCTGAGTGCTGAAGGACGACGCCGTCTCCTCCAGCCATTCGGGCATGCGCAGCGCCAGATCGATACGGGACGGGTGCAAAGCTCCGCGTCCAAGGCGTGAGAAAGCAAGCATGCCGTCGATGACGGATTGCAGTCTCAAGCCTGCAGCCACCACCTTCGCACTGTAGTGTCTTGCTGCGTCTAGATCGCCCTCACTCATGGCACTCCTGGCGATCTCCGAGTAGCTCACCATGTGACGAATCGGCTTCTTGAGGTCGTGTGACAGTCCGTGGGAGAAGGCCTCCAGCGATCGGTTGGCTTCCTCCAGATGACGG
The DNA here is from genome assembly GCF_042665135.1 of Hydrogenophaga bisanensis. Classification (NCBI taxonomy): domain Bacteria; kingdom Pseudomonadati; phylum Pseudomonadota; class Betaproteobacteria; order Burkholderiales; family Comamonadaceae; genus Hydrogenophaga; species Hydrogenophaga bisanensis. The sequence continues at coordinate 114,549 of NZ_JBHTBX010000001.1, read as the reverse complement.
GTGCGATCCGCCACCATTTCTTTCAGCCTCTCGTTCGTCAGCCGCTTCTGTTCAATGAGTTCACGGTAAACGGTGACATCCTGAATGGTCCAGGTTCCCGGTGGGCGAAAGCTGGTGACATGTCGCTCTGGCATGCCTCGACACCTTACCCAGCGTCGATGACCTTGGCTGGTCAGGATCGGGAACTCATGGTCAAACACAGTGCCCTCGGCCAGGGCGTCGGCGATCCTTTGCCGCAGTTCCTCCTGGGCTTCTTCTGCCACGAAGCTGAGCAGTTCACTAAACCCCTGGCGTATCTGGCCGGGCGCCAGTTCCAGTATGTCAAACACCTCCGGTGACCACCTCAACAGTCTGGTGTCAGGGTTGAAGTCGATGCGTCCCAACCGTGCCAGTTTCTGCGCCTCCTGAAGGTGGTGCTGGAGCTCACGGTTTCTGTGCTCCAGCGCCCGGCGATCGGTGACGTCACTCTGGATCGAGAAGTAGGCGACCACCTTGCCGCCAGTGTTGCGGCCTTGATCGACGGCATCGCTTTCCAGACCAACATACTGGCGCTGAACGCTGCCGTAGAGGCTGCCCGCGCCGGGGAGCAGGGCAGGGGATTCGCGGTGGTGGCAGCGGAAGTCCGGAGCCTGGCTCAGCGCAGCGCGGCCGCCGCGAAAGACATCAGGCACCTGATCGAGGACAGCGTCGAACGGGTCACTTCCGGTGGCGCTCTCGTGGGTCGGGTCAACCGCACCATGCGCGACATTGCCCATCAGGTCACGCAGGTGGGTGGATTGATTGAGGAGATTGGCGCGGCAACCCGGGAACAAGCCCAAGGCATCTCACAAGTGGATGTCGCAGTCAGTCAACTTGACCAGTCCACCCAGCAGAACGCCGCTTTGGTCGAGCAGAGTGCCGCTGCGGCAAACAGCTTGAAGTCCCAGGCCACCCGCCTGGCGGACGCGGTGGGGGCCTTTCGGTGTTGAGCGGCATGGATTCATCTGCAATGCTTTGTCGCTGACGTAACGGCCCGTGTCATTCTGCGCCTTGGGGTTACTTCGGGATACATCTTAAGCAGTACTTCCCCTGATTTTGTGTGTTTTGTATTAACACGCAAGTTAGACTTGCGGCTACAAAAGTACATAATTTCAGGAGGAGGTGGCCGAATGGCTGCTTACAAAAGAACTCGTTTTGCTGTCACACCGTCAGGTGCGGTTCATGCATGGGCCTTCTCTAGCCTCCGGCTATTGATGGCCCATGCTTGACTGTCCTGATCTCGCTGTTCCCGTTGAGATCATGCACCACGTGGTACACGTGGAGTCGGCCCGCAACCCGTTTGCGATCGGCGTGGTGGGTGGGCGTTTGAGCAGGCAGCCGCGCTCGCTAGATGAGGCGCTCGCAGCGGTTCAGACCCTCAAGGAACAGGGCTACAACTTTTCTGTGGGCATCGCCCAGGTCAATCGCTACAACCTGGCGCGATATGGCCTGTCAAGCTACGCCCAGGCATTCGAGACCTGTCCCAACCTCAAGGCCGGATCGCAGATCCTCAAGGAGTGTCACGACCGGGCCAGGGATTGGGGCAAGGCTTTCAGCTGTTACTACTCAGGCAACTTTGTCACTGGCTTCGAACATGGCTATGTGCAGAAGGTGTTTGACTCCATGCAGCGCGCAGCGCCCTCGGGTGTTCGGGTGGCCGACATCACGGTCATTCCCCGCACCGACAGGTCGGTCAGGCGCTCCGCTCGCGACGACGGCGTGCCGCTGAGAGCAGACGCTGCGCCTCCAGCGTCTACCTCAATGGCGCCGAGCACTGAGGCCGCCATTGGTGCGGGCAACGTGTCGGCATCAGGTGGTGTGCCGAGGAGCGTTGGTCAGATACCGGTCCAGCTCGTGGGTGCTCAAGGAGACCCTTACCGAGTCACGGTGCAGCCCGCACGGTCATCAAGCCGTCCGGCTTCACGGTCGTCCCCCAAGGGGGAGTTTTCGATGTCTCCTGCCAACCCTCGCGAGGCTTCAACCGAGCGAGGGGTGTCGCCTGCGGTGGCATCCCCCAAAGAAGACCAGTCATTCGTGTTTTAGCCAACTACTTTTGAAAGGAATGTATGCGTTTCTCCCGACTTGAGCTGCAAACCATCGCGACCATGGCATTGGCGTTCTCGCTGCTGGCTCTTGCCCCCGATGTCATGGCCAACACGGGCTCTGCGAAATTCGCGGATGCCTGCAAGAAGGTCTCAGGCTTCTTTGCCAATTTCGAGACCATTCTTCGAGTGGCTTCAGTGTCCATCGTGACCATTGCCGTCGTTTTTGCGGGCTATCAGATCGCCTTTGCGCACAAACGCCTGTCTGATGTGGCGCCTGTTCTGGTGGGAGGTCTCCTGATCGGCGGCGCAGCCACGATTGCAGGTTGGTTTGTGGGTGACTGGCAGGCCGCCACCCATGTGGGCGTGGCCAATACCTGCTGAACCAGGCTCATTTCCGTGAAGAAAGATGTGCTTTTCAGAGGGTGCACCCGCCCTCCAATGATTTTGGGCGTGCCCTACATACCCTTCCTGGTCGGGGCGGGCTTGCCTTTGCTGCTGGCCATGTACCTCTCGCTCTACATCCTGCTGACAATTCCCCTTTCGGTACTGGTGATGCGCTTGATGGCCAAGAAGGACGAAATGATCTTTCGCCTGATCGGCTTGAACCTGGTGTTCCGTTTTTTGCCACGGAATCATGGGCTGTATGGCTCGGCGTGGGCGTTCAGTGCGGCCCGATATCGCTCGAAGGCCGATCGCATTCGGCCCTACCGCGAATACCTTTGATCATCTGACGCACGGAGCCGCGTACGCATGTTCACCGCCGACGCCAGTTACAGCAACTTCGTCCCGTTCAGCACCCACGTGGATACCCACGTGGTCAAGACACGCGAGGGAGACTACCTGATCACCTGGATGCTCAGCGGCTTTCCCTTTGTGGGGCGGGAAGACTGGGAGCTGGAGCACCGGCACCGCACCTTCAATAACCTGCTGCAAAGTCTTCGAGCGCCCGACTTCGAGAACCTGGCTTTCTGGGCGCACGACATCCGCCGCCGGCGACCCATATCCACCAGCGCTCGATTCCCTCATCAGTTCAGCCAGCGTCTGCACGACCTGTACATGGAGCGCCTGTCCACCAAACGGCTCATGCAAAACGAGTTGTATCTGACGATGGTGTACAGGCCGGTGGTCAGTGGCAAGCGGTTTACCGCCATGGCCCGGGACATCGAGGTGCTGCGCAAAGAAGAGAAGGCGTGCCTGGAGAAGATCTATGAACTGGCCGGCAATGTCGAAGCGCTGCTCCAGGACTACGCCCCCTACCGGCTGGGCCTGTATGAAAGCATCCACAAGCAGGTGTTCTCCGAGAACCTCGAGCTGTACGGCTACCTGCTCAATCACGCCGATGAGCCAGTGCCGGTGCTTTCAGCACCGATCTACGACTATCTGCCCACCAGCCGTCACATCTTCAATCCTGGCAGCGGCGATTTTGCGGTTCGCACCAGCAACGGTGACAACCACTACGGGGCGATGCTGAACATCAAGGAGTACGCCGACAGCAGCTGGCCGGGCATTCTCAACGGGCTCAAGTACCTCGAATTCGAGTACGTGGTGACGCATTCGTTCACCCCCATGAGCCGGTACGACTCCATGAAGGCTTTGCAGCGCACCAAGGGTGCCATGCTGTCGTCGGAAGACAAGGCCGTCAGCCAGATCGTGGAACTTGATTTCGCCATGGACCAACTGGCATCTGGCAACTTCGTACTGGGCCAGTACCACTTCAACATGGCCATCTACGCCGCCACGCAAGAGGACCTTTACCTCAATGTGGCCCAAGCGCGCGCCCAGCTCTCCGGCGCCAGCTTCGTCACCGTCAAGGAAGACGTGGCCGTCGCCGCCGCCTATTACGCGCAGTTGCCCTGCAACTGGCGCTTCCGGCCCCGCATTGCCAACCTCAGTTCCTTGAACTTTCTGGGCTTGTGCCCCTTGCACAACTTTGCCACCGGAAAACCCAACTTCAATCCCTGGGGGCCGTCGGTGAGCGTGCTGCAGACCCTGAACAATCAGGCCTACCACTTCAACTTCCACGCCACCAAACCCAACGAATACTCGCTGGGAGAGAAGGCCGTGGCCAACACCATGGTGATCGGCAAGTCCGGCACAGGTAAGACAGCTCTCATCAATTTCCTGTTGGCCCAGGTGCAGAAGCTGCAGCCCGAACCCACGGTGTTCTTTTTCGACAAGGACAAGGGCGCGCAGATCTTCATCCAGGCCTGTGGTGGTCGCTACTTCACCCTGGAGAAGGGAAAGCCCACCGGCTTCAACCCGTTGCAGTGCGACAGCACCCCCGAGAACGAGCAGTTCCTGGTCGAGCTGGTACAGACCCTTTGTGGCAAGGACAAGTACACGGCCACCGAGCAGGAAGACCTCATCCGCGCGGTGCGTGCCATCCTGGACACGCCACGGCACCTGCGCACCATGTCCAACCTGCGCAAGAGCCTGCCCAACATGGGCGAGGGCAGTCTCTACGAGGCCTTGTCGGTCTGGTGCCAGGGGGGGCCATCGGCCTGGGTCTTCGACAACCCCAGCGACAACATCGACTTCGGCAACGCCAACATCATCGGCTTCGACTACACCGAAGTCATTGAGGACGCCCGCACGCGCGAGCCGATCATCCAGTACCTGCTGCACCGCATGGAAAGCCTGATCGACGGGCGCCCCTTCATTTACGTGATGGACGAGTTCTGGAAGGTGCTGGAAGGCAAAGGGGGTCTCAAGGACTTCGCCAAGAACAAGCAGAAGACCATCCGGAAACAGAACGGACTGGGCATCTTTGCCACCCAGAGCCCGCAGGACGCGCTCAACAGCGATATCTCGGCCGCCCTCATCGAGCAGACGGCCACGCTGATCCTGCTGCCCAACCCCAATGCCGATCCCAAGGACTACCTGGAAGGCCTCAAGCTGACCCAGGCCGAGTTCGAGCTGGTGGTCGGACTGGACGAACGCAGCCGCTGCTTCCTGGTCAAGCAGGGCCATCACGCCGTGCTGTGCCAGCTCAACCTCAACGGCATGGACGACGAGCTGGCGGTCCTGTCGGGCTCCAGCGACAACGTCGAAATCCTCAACGACCTGCTGGCCAGCCATCCCACCCCGCAGCAGCCTGACACCTGGCTGCCCGAGTTCCACGCCCGACGAAAGGGTCTCAAGCGGCAACGGGATATCTCCATGGCCAACAACCACGAGTTCCTTCGGCACGCCGAGACAGTCGGTGTCTGAGCAGGGCACGTCACCAACCTGAGAACCATATGCAGCGCCCCCGCTTGTTCCGTCGTGTTCTGTTTCTTTTTGGCTGCCTCTCTTTCGTGGGTGCGTCCTGGGCCTCCAAATGCGACGGTGTCGATGCCCATGGGCAGACGGGCGGTGCATTCTTTGAGAGGGGTGTGCCCTACGAGGAAGACGTCTTCTCTTTCTGCGCCATTGGCATCCCCGCGCACTGCTGGGCGCCGACCGGTCCGGGCACCTGGACGCAAACCTGCCAATACCTCAACAAGAAGTGGATTCCAAAGTTCGAGCGTGTGTGCCGACATGGTGGACCTGCGATGGGCACCTGGGGCCCGTCGGCTCGCATGCCCTTGAACACCAAAGGCGATCCCCGTAGCTCCGATGGAATGACCGATTGCGAGCATGGCGGCGATTTCTGAGGTACGAGGAATTCATGGGTATACAGATTTTCTGCAGTCAATCAAATCAGGAGGATTTAGTGATGAATCAATTCATGCAAGCAGTGGTTTCGACGATGAAAACTCAAAAATCTTATCGATCTGTGGTTGCTCTGGTGGCAACTGCTTGTGCGTCTGTTCTGCTGTCCGCATGCATTGGGGGAGGTGGAGATTCGTCGAGTGATGATGTCGATCTGTTGGCTGCCTACGAGAAGATTGAAGGCTGTATGGATAGGAACGATCTCATCAGAGTTGTTGGAATGGCGCCCAACGATGTGGATGCATCGAATACGATGATTTGGGAAGCAGGGAAATACAGGTTGATGGTTTTTCTTCAATTGTGGGATAGTGGTTTGTATATTGCTAGTACAAAGTATCTAATTGGTCCTGGGGCAGACCGTCAAACCGTTATCGATTCATGCGAGGATTGAATAAGATGCGGTTGCTTTTCATGATTCTTGCTGTGTTGTCTTCTCCGGTTGCCACGGCCCAGTGGGCTGTGTATGACAAGAAGGTTCATGAGCAACTGACATTTATTAATCATATTGTAGAAATTAAGGGCTCCGAATTCACGAAGCTTGACCAGCATTTCAAGAATCAACTTAGCACTGCTGCAGCGAATGGTGGGGGCGATTTGACCCTGGGTGACGGCGACAGCAAGGCTGTTCTCAAAGCGTTGGACACCAAATTTGATGAACTGACCGAGTTGAGTGAGGAAGACAAGAAGAAATACGCGGGCACCGTGCAGGACTGCGGGGATGAAAAGCTGAACTCAGCTCATTTCCAGGCCTGCGCGGGCTTGCGCAACCTCCGGCTGCAGACACTCAAGCAAAGCCAGGCCTTGCTCAAGACGCTGGATGCCCGACGCAAGCAGATCGTGCAATTGGTGGAGAAGTCCAGATCGTTGGGTGCCAATGGCCAGCCTTCGAGAGCGGGCGAGTTGCAGCGCTACCAGTTCGAGCTCCAGGCTCAACAGGCATTGCTCCAAACCGATGCCATGCAACTGCAGATTCTGATGGATGGCTATCGTCAGCGCGAGAACGTCTACGAAATGCAGATGGCGGAAGCCCGGCGCGCCACCGACACACGCCCGCCGGGTTCGTTGGTCAAACTTGGAGCGGTGCCGTTTTCCAAGGATTTGATGAAGAAGCTCGATTGAGCGAGCATCTTCCAGACCCCAAGAAAGGAGTCGGCTTTGAAATTTCCTGAGAAGGTTACCCCATGAGCAGTTGTGGTGGCGCACCGATGGCCATTCTGACATCTGCCTTGTCCGCGCTGGATTCCAAATATTTGGCCATGCTGGATGACGCGGTGTTCATGTGCAATGTCCGCGAATACCTGATTGACGATGTCCTGATTGGCGTCTACCGCGACGATGTGGCTGCTAGGCTGGGCACGGCGCTGATGTATCTGTCGACGGTGATCATGACGATCTGGGTGGCCTATCAGGGTTTCCTGATCATGGCCGGCAGCCATCGGCAGCCGATTCTCTCGCTGGGATACAAGACGGGAAAGATGATGCTGGTGCTGGGTCTGGTGTCCATGCTGGCCGCCAAATCGCCTGCGGTGGCTGAAACGGCGCTGGATGTTCAGGCGCTCATCACCAGCGCCATCGTGGGGGAGGATTCGGATGTCTACAAGGTCATCGACAGCAACCTGATGCTCGCGCAGATCTTCAATGCCTTGGTAGATGGCTTGGTGGGTGGACAGCAGGCAGGTGCCGAAGGCAAGCATCTGACGACCATGGCTGGACTGGTGGGGCAGAGTGGGCCTGCGATGCTGGTCGCAGTGCTGGCCATGATGGCCGAGATCTCCATCACCCTGGCGGTGATGCTGTCTCCGCTCTTCATTTTCTTTCTGCTGTTCCAGCAGACAGCGGCCATGTTCTGGACATGGGCCAAGTTTCTGGTGGGCACGATGGTGTCGCTGGCGGTGTTGGCCCTGCTGTCGGGTGTGCTGCTGAAGATGATGCTGGTGTACGGTGCATCGGTGGTGGCGGCCTTCTATTTGAACGGGGCCATTGGCGGACTGGTGTCGTTTGATATCGGGGGCAGCGCCATGCGAATGGCCTCGCTGGGGGCGTTGTCGACCGCCTTGCTGATGCTGGTGCCCCCTTTGATCATGCAGTTCTTCAATTCGGGCGCAGCGTTTGCTGCTGGAGCGATGGCCGGCGTGATGGGCGGTGGCGCTGCCATGGGCGCTGCCCGTGGGCTGGTGGGTCCCAATGGCCCGATGGGCTTGGCGGCGCCAGACTCTGCAGGAACCAACAGACACGCGGGAGGTGCGTCTGGTGCGTCTGCCGACGCCCCGACCAACACCTACAGTTTGCCGCCGAGTGTCCGCCAGGGAGCGGATGGTTTCGGGGGCGGTGCGGGAATGCCCGCGGGCAGCAGAGGCATCGCGAGCCACTCGTCGCGGGGTCTGGGCGAGGTTCAGGCGCGTGAGCGAGAGATGGGTCTGGCGCAAGAGCTTCGCCTGAACACGTCGACGGGGGTGTATGAGACCTCGGCCAGCAGGGTCGCGCTCGCCGATCCGGCAAGCGGCGTGGGTACCGGTGGACGTCTTCCAGTGCACGGGAGTACCGGGGGCAGTGCCGGTGCAGGAGCAACAGGCTCTGCGGCCTTGCCGTCGTCACCGCCATCTCAGTCCGCATCGGCCTTGACCGCACCTACGCTGCCATCGAGCAGTGTGGGCGGCAGCGCCGCCGCGCACTACGGGGGAGGGGGTGCCTTTGTGCAGGGTGGCAGCGACATGAGGCAGCCGGTGTTGCTGCCGCAGGGGCCCCACACCCGAGAAGCCAGAAGCAGGGCAGGGTCAGCGCCCTCGGCATGAACCTGGCTCTGTCGACAGAGAGCACCGAAACCATCAAGCGAACCAAACCATGAAAATCAATGGGGTACCCATGACCGAGAACGACGAGCGTGCGGCGGCCTTCTGGCGACGCTTAGCGATTGCGCTGACGGCCATGCTGGCTCTGCAGGCCTGCACCACGCCGCCCAAGCCACCAGAGTTCGGTGATGACTGGAAGCCGGTCAACGTGTTGGCTGACACGCCGATGCAGATTCCGCTCAAGGAGGAAGAAACGCTTTGGCGCTACCAGATGCTGCCCACAGACGCCACATTGCGCGGCATGTTGGAGCGATGGGCCAAGGAGTACGGCGGGCAACTCGACTGGCAGTACCCCACCGACCTGACGCTGGTGGCCCCTTTGCGTGAGGTCAAGGACAACAACCTGCAGAAGGCACTCAACGCTGTTCGCAGGTCGTATGTCGACCAGAAACTCAGGGTCTTGATCCTGACCAACAAGACCGTGCTGGTCAGGCGGGCACCATGAACATGAGCTGGTTGGGCAAGCGGAAGGTGTCCGAGGCCTCTCGGGACGTGATTCGGCAGTCCATGGACTTCGAGGCCAGCGTGATCGCCATGGTCAAGCGCAGTGAGCGGCGCGCCTGGGTGGTGGCGATGGCCTGTCTTTTCGTGACGGTCTGTCTGGTCGGCGCCATCGTCTACATGCTGCCGCTCAAGGAAAAGATCCCGTACCTGGTCACGGTGGACCTCAAGCGCAGCACCAGCACCTTGACCCACTTGCGTGAGGACATGGCCTATTCGGGCATCTACGCCAGCGAGGCACTGAACCGCAGTCATGTGGCGCGCTTTGTGCAAGCCCGCGAGGGATACGACTGGGACACCATCAACGAGCATGACTGGGAGTTCGTGGCTGCCATGTCCAACGACGAGGTGAAGATGCTTTTCGTCAAGCAGTTCGACGCCAGTCCGAATTCGCCTGACAAGAAGTGGGGTCGCAATGTGGCCATCAGGGTCAAGGTCAACAGCATCGTCTTCCACGGTCTGGATGAAGAAAAGAACATACGCCCGACCGGCGCCACCGTGCGCTTTGAACGCTGGCGCTTCAACAAGTCGTCGGGCAAGAGCGAGTTTCTCAGCAGCCATCTGGCGACACTCAACTACCAGTTCAAGAACAACCTGAAGATGAGCGACAACCTGCGCCTGCGCAATCCTCTGGGGTTTCAGGTGACCGCCTACAAGGTGGACGACGAGTTCAATGCTCCCACCTTCAAGCGGGACGAGATGTCGCAGGGCATTCCACTGATTGGCCCTGACGATGGGCAACTCAACCGGGGGGCGGGATCCGACATGTCCTCGGTCTCGAACGGGGGCGTGGTACCCACAGCGCCTTCGCCGCTGCCGGGGGCACCGGCAACGCCAGCGGGCAATCAGTGATCTGAACATCCAAGGGAAGGACAAGCAAGCATGACATTGCAAGACAGACGGCTGCGCTGGGGGCCGATGGTGCTGGCGCTGGCCATCGCACAGGCATCAAGCCCGTCCCACGCTCAGGAGGTGCGCGAAATTGCGTATCGGGCCGACCAGGTGGTCCGGGTCAACACCGGACTGGGCATTGCCACCCAGATCGAGATCAGTGCGCAGGAGCAGGTCAAGGACTTCGGCACCGGCTTCAGCGATGGCTGGGAGCTGGTCCGGCGGGACAACGTGTTCTACATCCGGCCCAAGAACGTGGATGTGGACACCAACATGTACATCCGCACGAACATGCGCTCGTACCTCATTGATCTGCGGGTGTCGGCCACCCGCTGGAAGACGCTGGAGGAAGCCAAGAAGGCCGGGGTCTACTACAAGATCCGGTTCGTCTATCCCACCGAGGTACCTGACAAGGGCACATCCATGGCTTCGGCCAACGCGGTGCTTTCGCCCACGGCAGCCTCGCTCAACTCCCAGTCGGACTACCACCTGAACTACGACTACGCAACAACGACGCCCACGCCGACGATCGTGCCGGTTCGGGTGTACGACAACCACCAGTTCACCTACATCCACATGCCGCCACTGGCGAGTTTTCCAGCGGTGTTTGGTCGCAACGATCGTGCTGGAGATGAGTTCCTGGTCAATACCAAGAGCGAAAACAACGTGATCGTGGTGCATGGTGTTTATCCCTATCTGGTCCTGCGCCTGGGCGCAGAGACCGTGGGACTCAGGAGGAACCCGTAATGTCAATGCAGTTTCCGGGTGGTGGCAGCAACGATGCTCCCATGGTCTCAGACAACATGCCCAAGCTGTCGGGTGGCTTGACCCGTGGTCTGAACAAGATGGCGCTGGCCTACGTGGCCATCGTGGGCATTTCGGTCGTCGGCATGACCATGTGGGTGGCCAGCAGTGCCTTCTCGGCGGACGACGAGAAGGCACGCAAAGTGACCTATGAAGAGGTGTCGGTGCCCGACAAACCGGTCTTGGCCGTGACGCCTGCGCCCGTGATGGCGCCACCCCCCTTGTCGCTGGACGCGCAGGAGATGCCGCCGGTCCGCCCCCCCGCAAGTGCCCCCAACGACGACCTGGTGCAACGGCGGATGGCCAATCAGGACAACCTCGTGGCCGCGTCGAGTGGCGCCAAGGCCGCCAATCCGTTCTTTGAGGACCAGTATTCCTCTGTCAAGCGCGGAGCGGTGCAGGCGCTGGCGAATGCGGATTTCACGCTGACGCGTGGCACCTTCATTCGCTGCGCCCTGGAAACCAAAGTGGTTTCCACCCTGCCGGGCATGACCTCCTGCATCGTCACTGAGCCGATCTATTCGGTCAATGGGCGGCGGTTGCTCATTGACAAAGGGTCGAAGGTGACAGGCGAGTACAAGTATGTGGACGAGAACTACGACCGTATCGGTATTGTCTGGACGCGGGTGCTGACCACCACAGGATTGGACGTGCGCATTGACAGCCAGGGCACGGACTCACTGGGCGGTGCCGGTGTGCCTGGTCACTATGACGGACACTGGGGTGAGCGAATTGGCGCAGCGATGTTGGTCAGCTTGCTGGCTGACGGCATCGATGCCGGTGCGCAGAAGTTTGCCAACGAGCAGGAGTTGCGCGGTCGAAGCACCACCGTCTACGGAGGTGGCTATGTGGCTGAGCGGGTGGACCCTTGGCAATCGGCGACGGCCGAGACCGCCAAACGGGCCGCGACAGAGATGCTGGCCCGATCGGCCAACCGCAAGGCCACGGTCACCGTGCTCAATGGCACGGTGATCAGCATCTTTGCCGCGCGCGACGTGGACTTTTCGTCGGTGATGCAGTGACGGTCGTGTTGCACGGGAGGCTGCTGCGTGACATTGGATGAACCGATCGCCAACATCTCGAACGAGTTCCTTGAGTACCAGTACTCGGTGCTGGGGATTGCCCGGTTCCTGGGCGATCCCGACGTGACTGAGATCTGCATCAACCGGCCAGGAGAGGTCTTCCTCGAAACGGTTCGTGGTTGGCAGCGCATGGAGGTGCCTGGTCTGTCCTTCGATCGCGCACGCCAGTTCTGCACCACGGTGGTCAACGAGAGTCGGACCGGGCAACGGATCACGCAGGTCGACCCGGTGGTGTCACTGACGTTCCCCACAGGCCAGCGTGCGCAGTTTGTGCTGCCGCCCGCTGTACCCGCGGACACGGTGTCGATCACCATCCGATTGCCATCTCGATACACGAAAACCCTGGATGAGTACCAACAGGATGGCTTCTTCGCGAGGATTCTGGACGATGCTGACGATCTCAGCGATCTCGACCGGGAACTGCTGGCGTTGAAGCAGGCGCGCGACTTCCATGCTTTCTTCAGCAAGGCGGTGCACTACCGAAAGAACATCGTGGTGTCCGGGGCCACCGGCAGCGGCAAGACCACGTTCATGAAGTCGCTGGTGACGCACATCCCGCCAGACGAACGGCTGATCACGATTGAAGACGCAAGGGAGTTGTTCATCGATCAGGCCAACGCGGTCCACCTGATCTACTCCCGAGGCGGGCAAGGCACCGCCAATGTAACGGCGAAAGGTTGCATGGAGGCATGTCTGCGCATGAAGCCCGATCGCATCATCCTGGCGGAGATCCGGGGTGACGAGTCGTTCTACTACATACGCAACTGCGCCTCAGGGCATCCGGGATCCATCACCAGCTGCCATGCTGGCAGCACGGATCAGACCTGGGACCAGATGGCTCTGATGGTCAAGGCGTCGCCGGAGGGTGCGGGCCTTGCTTTCCATGAAATCAAGCGGCTGCTGATGCTCACGATCGACATCGTGGTCCACATCAAGGCGCACGCGGGTCGGCGCTACATCACCGGCATCGACTTCGATCCACTGCGCAAGCGCCAGATGGTGTCGAACTGAGTCATCAACGTTGTGTTCAGGGAGGGATTTCAATGAAACGGATCAATGGTTGGGTGAATGGTCTTCTGGTGGCCGCCATGCTGGCGTCCGGCGCGGCACTGGCGGGGCCACCAGCGCAAACGCCCAGCGCTTTGCGGGGGGTGTGGTTTGAGGACTCTTCGTTGGGAGAGCACCACTGCCTTCAGTATCGGCTGCGGCGTTCGGGTGAACTGGTGCCTGGGACTCTGGTGGTGTCTGACCGGTTGATCGCTGAGGCAAAACAGGGTGTTCAGGAAGACCTTCTGTTTCTGACCCGTGTGGCCAAGCTGGCCGATGAGTCGTGGCAGATCGAAGGCTTGCTGGATGTGTATCCGTACGAGCAAATCAAGCCTCTGCACGCCTATGGCTACTCGGTTCGCGATTCGCGGCTCTTGCGTTCAAGGGCCGTGCATCGGGATGGCCAGGATGTGATCGAGACACAGACATATGTCCGTTGCATCTGAACGGCTGCAACTGTCAACCACGGAAACTTTGCACAGGAGAGGATGAATGAAGAGGTCAAGCAGACCAGGATGGCTTGCGTGGGTCACTGTGGGTTCAATGGCGCTGACGGGATGTTCCACGATGGGGTTGTGGTCAGCAGGGTCCGCATCTTCGCCATTGCAGGCCATCGAGCACCGCGTCAAAGCGGGGACAGACACGTCGCCCCATGTGTTCGAGTTTGTTCAGGGGGCAGAATTGTCAGAGGGATCGGAGTCGCTGGGTTCGGGGCTGATCACGGTATCCGTCGAAGGACGTCAGCTTCAGGCGATCGGACATGTGTTCGAGCTGCCTATGTCGGCTCTGGATCGCAAGAACTGGATCGCGTTTCATGACCTCGATGGCGACGGCTGGCAGGACTTCATGGTCCCATCCAGTGTCGCGGCGTCCTCGGGTGTCAAGGTGATGGCGGTGTACCGCTTCGATCCCAAGAAGCAGGAGTTTGTGTTCGCAGACGCCTTGTCCAATCTGGGGGAAATCACGCCGGCAGGACATGCCTGTGTATCGGTGCGGCAGCCAGATCGGCCGGCAGCATTTCAACTGGGTCGCTTCTGTCATTCGCCCCAGGGTGAACGTTGGGTTCAGCAGGTGTCGGTGTCGACGCCGGACAGGCCCACCGATGCAGGAGCACCGTGCAGCACGGCGACACCTGACCTGACGCTTTGTCGCCAACACAGAATGTCGCTGGATCGTCGCCTGATGAGCGATCTGCGAGCCATGAGCAAGGACCGTCACGAGGCTTTGCTGGAAAGCAACGGACGCCACTACGCCAATCAGTACTTGCGCATGCGGCTGACCTCGCACAATGCCTGGTTGCGGTACCGTGATGCACGCTGCATGGCGCATGCGCGTGAGCAGGCCCTGCCTGCACGGTTGGTGGCGTCGGCAGCGGAGGCCTGCAAACATGATCTGGCGCAACAGCAATGGTTGCAGTATCAGGCCAGGCAGGTCAGTGTTCGTCGCGCTGAAGAACGCTCCGAATGAGCGGCACGCGGATCTGGATCATCGGCGTGGCGCTGGTGCTGGCGCTGGTCCTGGGCTGCTACCTCAGTGGCGCCATCCTGCTCTGGCGGCTGGATCTTCCCGTGAGTCAACTCGGCATCCTCAGTTATGGGCGCTATTGGTGGGCCTATCACGATCACGCACAGTACGGACCACTCATCCAGCGCAGTGGCACGATAGGGTTTGGTCTGCCTGTTCTGCTGGTGCTGACATTGGTCATGTGGGCGGTTTGGCCCCGCCGGTCCAATCTGTATGGCGATGCGCGATTCGCCAGCCTGGCCGACCTGCGCAAACGAAAGATGCTGGCTCCCGATGACACCGCCATTGTGGTCGGCAAAAAGAACGGACACTACGTGTACTTCAGCGGGCAGCAGTTCGTGTTGCTGGCGGCCCCCACGCGATCTGGCAAAGGTGTGGGTGTCGTCGTCCCCAACCTGCTCAGCTACCAAGGGTCGGTGGTGGTGCTGGACATCAAACAGGAGAACTTCGGTTTGACGAGTGGCTTCAGGGCTCGCCACGGTCAGGCTGTCTATCTGTTCAATCCGTTTGCCGAAGATCGCCGGACCCATCGCTGGAACCCCCTGTCCTACGTATCGTCGGATCCCAGCTTCAGAATCAGTGATCTTCAGGCGATTGCGGCGATGCTCTATCCGGTATCGGAGCAGGTGAAAGACCCCTTTTGGGCCAACCAGGCGCAGAACGCGTTTCTGGCCTTCGCGCTTTATGCATTCGAACAGGCCGACTATCTGGCCAACGAGTTCTTTGGCATGGAGCCGCCCGAGGCGCCGACCCTGGGTGGCTTGTATCGCCTGGCTTCGGGCCGGCCGGGCCAGAGTCTGCGCGAGCACTTGGACAGCCTGGCTGCGTGGCCTCACCTGAGCAGCAGCGCGAAGGTGGCATTTGCGACCTTGCTCGGACAGGCCAATGAAACGTTTGCCAGCATCATGGGTACCTTTAAGGAGCCTTTGAACCCGTGGCTCAATCCGGTGGTGGATGCCGCCACCAGTGGCAACGACTTTGACCTGCGGGATGTGCGCAGGAAGAAGATGAGCATCTATGTCGCCATCCAGCCCAACAAGCTGGCCGAGGCAAGGCTGATCCTCAACCTGTTCTTCAGTCAGCTCATCAACCAGAACACTCGAGAACTGCCGCAGTCGAACCCCGTGCTGAAGCACCAGTGCCTGCTGCTGATGGACGAGTTCACCAGCATCGGTCGCGTCGACATCATCGCCAGCGCGGTGAGCTTCATGGCGGGCTACAACCTGCGCCTGATGCCGATCATTCAGAGCATCTCTCAGCTGGAGGCCACTTATGGCAAGGAGACGGCACGGACGATCATGACCAACCACGCACTGAGGGTCATCTTCGCGCCAAGGGAGCAGCAGGATGCCAATGAGTACAGCGACATGCTGGGGTACACCGGGATGCGCAAGGACAGCATCAGCCGCAGCCGTGCGCGCGAGAGCAGTTACACCCGCAGCGAGAGCGAGGAAAGGCGGGCACTGATGCTGCCGCAGGAGCTCAAGGCCATGGGTGATGACAAGGAGATTCTGCTGGTGGAGGGCATGGCACATCCGGTGATGGCCGAGAAGATCCGCTACTACCGGGACAAGGCGTTCACGGACCGGTTGTTGCCCCCGGTGACCATACCCGAGTTGCATCTGTCAGGTGCCGCTTCAGGGACAACCAGAGGTGGTCGATCACCAGCAAGGCCGTCAGGTCTGGACAGCACCGCGGGCGACGTGGAGCGCACACCGTCTCCTGGGGTCGAAGCATCCCATCAAGAGTACACAGGGTTGGGCGGTATCGAAGCCGAGTTTGGCGAGGCACTCAGCGCATTGAGCCGCTAGATGGGGCATGTTGCGGCTCTGGCTGAGCTTGGTGATCCGATGGAGGATCTTCTGAATAAGGTGACGAGCCTTGACCCCGGCACTGGCTACACAGTTAGGGCTGCTTGGTTCCCCACCTGACCCGGTTGGCCGCTTCACCATGCGGGAAGGCCCGTCATCCGCTATTGTAGGCGATTGGCCGGCTGCCTGCCGCCGATCGGTCTGGGGCCCCGCGTAGAATCAGCCACCATGTCATACGTCGTTCTGGCCCGCAAATACCGACCGCGCAATTTCGCCGAGATGGTGGGACAGGAACACGTCGTGCAGGCGCTGTCCAACGCACTGACGTCCCAACGTCTGCACCATGCCTACCTGTTCACTGGCACGCGGGGTGTGGGCAAGACCACGGTGTCGCGCATCCTGGCCAAGTCGCTCAACTGCCTGGGTGCGGACGGGCAGGGCGGTATCACCGCCGAACCCTGCGGGGTGTGTCAGGCTTGCCGGGACATCGACGCCGGTCGTTTTGTCGATTACACGGAGCTCGACGCGGCGTCGAACCGCGGTGTCGACGAGGTGCAGTCCTTGCTGGAGCAGGCGGTCTACAAACCGGTGCAGGGTCGCTTCAAGGTCTTCATGATCGACGAAGTGCACATGCTCACGAACACCGCGTTCAACGCGATGCTCAAGACGCTGGAGGAGCCGCCTGAGTATCTGAAGTTTGTGCTGGCCACGACCGATCCGCAGAAGGTGCCGGTGACCGTGCTCTCCCGTTGCCTGCAGTTCAACCTTCGACCCATGGCGCCGGAGACGGTGCATGAACACCTGCAGCGTGTGCTCGCGACCGAAGGGGTGACGGCCGACGCCCAGGCACTGCGCCTGCTGTCCCGGGCGGCGCGTGGGTCCATGCGCGATGCCCTGTCCCTGACCGACCAGGCCATTGCCTTCGGTGGCGGGCAGTTGCAGGAAGCTACTGTGCGGCAGATGTTGGGGGCCGTCGACCGCTCGCATGTGCTGCGGCTGATCGACGGGCTGGCGCGGGCGGATGGTGCGGCGGTGGTGGATGCGGTCGACGTCATGCGGGTCAATGGCCTGAATGCGGCGTCTGCCCTGGAAGAGATGACCGGCATCCTCCAGCGCATGGCTGTCCTCCAGGCGGTTCCGGACCGTGCGGCCACCCCGGATGAGGACCCTGACGCGGCAGAGATCCAGCGCCTGGCGGCAGCGATTCCTGCCGACGAGACGCAGTTGCTGTACAGCCTGTGCCTGCACGGGAGGGTGGAACTGGGGTTGGCGCCTGACGAATACGCGGCCCTGATCATGGTGCTGTTGCGCCTGCTGGCCTTCAAGCCCGCCCACCCGGACACCTCGTCGGAAAAAAAAACTCTGAAGCAGGCGCCTGAGGCGCGGGCAGTCCAAGGGCTGACGCCCGTGACCGCTGCTGCCGAAGCCCGTGTTGCAGCCCCCGTGACACCGGTCACCGTGTCGCCTGCCCAGGCGCCGGCGTCCGCCTTGGCACCAGTTGCCGGGCCGCAGACGGCGACGATGGTCGATCGACCCCGGCCGCCGGTGCCCGACATGCCCGAGGTGGAAGACGTGGAGGACGATCCGCCCTGGGTCGAGGATTCCGCGCCGGTCGCGGCACCCGATCCTGAGCCTGTGCGCCGGGTGGTGGCCATTCCGGTGAGGGATCCCGGGCCGGCGTCACCCCGCGTGGATGCGCGACGTGATCCCACCGCGACCGGCATCGATACATCGCGCCTGGAGGCGACGCCGGAAGGCGATGTCTGGTTCGAGGCGGTGCAGGCTCTGGTCAAGGCGGAAGCGGTGACCGCGCTGGTGCGTGAACTCGCGCTTCAATCGCAACTGGTGAGGCGAAACGGCGATGTCTGGGTGCTTCGCATCGAGCGCGAGTCTCTGGCCCAGGGCAGCACGCGCGAGCGGTTGACGGCAGCGCTCAACGGCGCCGGTCACATGGTGCGCGTGGAGATCGAATCCGGGCCAGTGACCGATTCGCCAGCCCTGCGCCTGGCGGCGGCCGCGCAGCAGCGTCAACGCGAGGCCGAGCGACTGATCATGGACGATCCGTTCGTGCAGGCGATGATGCGCGACTTTGGGGGCAAAATCGTGCCCGGAACGCTCAAGGCCGACCCGGCCTGAGTTTTGATTTGAATTGATACAGAAGGACAAGCATGTTCAACAAAGGACAACTCGCCGGCCTGATGAAGCAGGCGCAGGCCATGCAGGACAACCTCAAGAAGGCCCAGGACGAGCTCGGGAACATCGAGGTGACCGGTGAGTCTGGTGCCGGCCTGGTGAAGGTGCTCATGACCTGCAAGCACGATGTCAAACGGGTCACCATCGATCCGAGCCTGCTGGCCGATGACAAGGACATGCTGGAGGACCTGGTGGCTGCCGCATTCAATGCAGCGGTGCGCAAGGCCGAGGAAACGACCCAGGAAAAGATGGGAAAGATCACCGCCGGCATGCCGGGATTGCCCGGCGGGATGAAGTTCCCCTTCTGATGGCTGGTGCATCCTTGAATGGCTGACAACCAGTCGCTGGAGTCTTTGGTGCAGGCATTGCGATGCCTGCCCGGGGTGGGCGTCAAGTCGGCACAGCGCATGGCATTTCATCTGCTGCAGCACGACAGGCCCGGTGCGCAGCGGCTCGCGCAGGCCTTGGTACAGGCCTGCGAGCAGGTTCGCCATTGCAGCCTTTGCCACACCTTCAGCGAGCAGGAGGTTTGCGCCACTTGTGCGGACCCCCGACGAGATCAGAGCCTTCTGTGCGTGGTGGAGACGCCGGCGGACCAGGCTGCACTGGAGCGAACGGGGGCCTACAGGGGTCTCTTCTTCGTTTTGATGGGGCGCCTGAGCCCCCTGGATGGCGTGGGGCCCGGGGATATCGGGCTGCAGCGCCTGTTCGAACGCATTGAGGCGCCAGACAGCCCGGTACGCGAACTGATTCTGGCCACGAACTTCACGGCCGAGGGCGAAACCACGGCCCATGTGATTGCCCAGGCCCTCAAGCAACGGGGGCTCAAGGTCACCCGTCTGGCGCGCGGTGTGCCGGTCGGCAGCGAGCTGGAGTACGTGGACCTGGGCACCATCGCACACGCCTTGGTCGATCGCCGTTGATCCCTCGTTCTGATGGGGTGCCTGGGGCGGGATCGACCCGGGGAAACCCGCTTGGGATAGTTCCCGATGTCATCAAAAGGTCATTTGCCTATCCTTGATCGCAATGGCGCGAACCAATAACGCGCGAGGCAGAGAGGATGGGAATGGCAGTGAACCGCCGACAATGGGGTCTATGGTGTGTGTCCGGTCTGATGACGACACCCACGGGGGGCGTGTTCGCTCAGGGGGCTGCTTCATCAACAGCCTCACCAGGACTGGCGGGAGGGCGCCGGGTCGAGATCGCCGTTGTCGAGAAAAGCGCTTTCTGTGTGCTTCCGTTGACGGTGGCTGAGCGGTTGCGTTTCTTTGCCGCAGAAGGGTTGGATGTCCAGATTCGGGACTTTCCTGATGCCACAGCGGCCGTGCAGACGGTCTTGCAGGGCCGGGCGCAGGTGCTCAGCGCCAGTTTTGGCACGGCGGCGCTCCTGCAGGCGCGCGGTGTGATGCCGATGACCTCCTTCTTGCTTCAGGGGCGAACGCCACAGCTGGTGCTGGGGCTGTCGACGCAGGCGCACCCGGAGTCCGACCCGCTGCGAAATGTTCGTGGCCTGCGTGTGGGGGTGGCAGGGCTGCACACCGGTGCCCATCGTGTGGCCAGGCTGGTTCTCCGCAAGGCCGGAGTCTCGCCGGCCCTGGTGCAATATGTGCCCTTGCGCCAGCACGACGCCGCGATCAGGGCCTTCAGGACCGGACAGATTGATGCCATCTGCCACACCGATCCGACGATCACCCTGCTGGAGCAGGAAGGAGGACTCAAGGTGCTGGCCGACACGCGCACGGTCAGGGGCAACGCGGAAGTGTTCGGCGGACCATTGCCAGCCGCTTGCCTTGCGGCGTCTGCAACGACTCTTGACAAGCAGCCCGAGCTTTTTCAGGCGATCAGTCATGCCATGGTCAGGGCACTCAAGTGGCTTCAGACAGCGGGACCGTCGGATGTGATCAGGGTGGTGCCTGAGGCCTATTTCATGGGTGACCGGGCCCTATATCTCTCGGCCTTTGCCAGGGCCCGCGAAGCATGGACGCCAGATGGCATGATGCCCGAGGATGGACCGGGCACGCTGCTCAAAGCCGTGAGCAGTCTTGGCGAGATGCCCGAATTGCAGGAAGTCGATCTGGCGAGGACCTACACCAACCGGTTTGCGCTCAAGGCCAAGGCGCGCTTTCGCGCCTGATTGCCGCGCCCCCTGGCCTATGGACGTTTGCTGGCCGAGCGTGTTTTCCTTGATGGAGCCTTCGCTGTGGCACGCGTCTTCTTTGCGGGTGCCTTGGCCTTCTGCGAACCGGCTCGCGCGGAGGCCTTGGGGCCAGAAGATGCCTTTCCGGGCCGCATGAGCGTGATCTGCTGTCCCGCCTTGAGCGGGGCATTGACGGCCATGGCGTTCCAGCCAGCCACTGCCACTGCGTCCAGTCCGTAGCGACGGGCCAGTCTGACCAGGTTTTCTCCCTTGCGTGCGCGAACCACCTGCCTGCGCATCACAACCTCTGGTTGCAGGCTCAACTGACCGTTGTCGGCCACATGCTCGGGTACGTCGCGGTCATGAGCCCCGTTTCTGGGCACCAGCAGACTCGATCCCGCACGAACCTGCATGCGCGGCGGGATGTTGTTGAGCGCTCGCAACTCGCTCTCGGTGGTGCCGACCCGGCGGGCCGCCTCGGCCGCCGTCATGGTCGACGGAACAACCCAGGCCGTCCAACTCGCCAGGGGACCCGTATGGTCCTTGAGGCGGCGCTCGAAAAGGGCGGCGTTGTCCCATGGAAGCAGGATGTTGGGGGTGCCGGCGGCCATCACCACCGGCAGCTTGATGGACGGGTTGAGCGCACGGAAGTCTCTCTCGTCGACGCCCGACAGGCGTGCAATCAACGCCACATCAATGTCGCGTTCGATCGTGATCGTGTCAAAGAAGGGATGGTTGCCGATGTCCGGCAGTCGCAAGCCAAAGGACTCGGGCCGCGCGACGATGTTCTTGACCGCCAGCAGCTTGGGGACGTACATCCGGGTCTCCAGCGGCATGGTGAGGTCGGTGTAGGCGGTCCCCAGGCCTTGCTTCTGGTTGCGGGTGATGGCCCGCCCCACGTTGCCCTGGCCCCAGTTGTAGGCGGCCAATGCCAGGTGCCAGTCGCCAAAACGTGCGTGCAACTGCTCGAGGTAGTCCAGGGCCGCACGCGTGGAGGCCAGGACATCCCGGCGGTCATCGCGGAAGATGTTCTGCTTGAGGTCGAACGACTGGCCGGTGGCCGGCATGAACTGCCACATGCCGGCGGCGCGTGCGCTGGAAACGGCTTGCGGGTTGAAGGCGCTTTCGATGAAGGGCAGCAGCGCCAGCTCCATGGGCAGTTCCCGACGCTCGATTTCCTCCACGATGTGGAAGAGGTAGCGTGCGGAGCGTTCGGTCATGCGCTGAATGTAGTCAGGCCGGCTGGCATACCACTGCTCCCGGTCGCGGACCAGATCGGTGTCGAGGTCGCGCATCGAAAACCCCCGGCGGATCCGGTCCCAGATGTCGGCTGGCGCGCTCAGCGGTGCCACTGTCTGACTGGACAGCTGCGCAGTGCCGACCTGGCTCAGCGGGCCTTGCGGGATGAAGGGGCGAGGTGCCGAGGATGCATCGGCGTTTCCGGTGGCGGCGGATCCCGCCGAAGCAGTCTTGCCGTCAGGGGTCGGGGTCGCGCAGCCTGCCAGGAGCAGCGCCAACAGCAGAGGCAGGTGCCAGCACCAGTGGCTGATTCGGGCTCGCCAGTAAGGAATCATTCGGTCTGATCTCATCGAAAAACGTTTTTCCACTCACGCATGGCAGCGAACACCTCAACCGCCGTCTGTTCGGGCAGGTCGGCGTGCCGGGCCACCCGCTCAGCCACGGCAGGCTCCCGCACGCGCAGAAACGGATTGATCTGCCGTTCCAGGCCGATCGTGGAGGGCAAGGTCGGTTGCGCTTTGGCACGCAGCTGTTGACAGGTCGCTTGGTGTGCAGCCAGTGCGGTGTTTGCAGGATCCACCGCCAGGGCGAACTTGAGGTTGGACAGGGTGTACTCGTGGGCCGCACAGACAAGGGTCCCAGGCGCAAGGGCGGCCAGCTGGTCCAGCGACGTGAGCATTTGAGCGGCCGTGCCTTCAAACAGCCGACCGCAACCACCCGAAAACAGCGTGTCACCGCAGAACAGGATGGGCGCCCGCAGGCTGCCCGATTCCACAAGATAGGCCACATGGCCTGCCGTGTGCCCGGGCACATCCAGAACGCGAACGTGCACGTTGTCATTCAACAGGTTGAGGGTGTCATCTCCTCGCACCCGTTCAACCGGCACCGGAAGCTTCTCGGTCGCCGGACCGATCACACGCGCCGGGGTCTGACGCAGGAGTTCGGCCACACCGCCGACATGATCTCCGTGGTGATGGGTGACCAGGATGGTGTCCAGCACCAGCGATCGCGCTGACAGGTACTCTGCCACCGGTCGGGCATCGCCCGGATCGACGACGACGGCGCGGAGTCCGTCGTCCAGTACCCAGATGTAGTTGTCGTCAAAGGCCTGGACGGGGTGCAGGGTCATGGGCGTAGGTCGGTAGGCCAGCGGCGGGGCGTGTAGAGTATGCGGGTCGGTCGGTGCCGTGCAGGCATCGGATTCCGGAACAGCGCCCGGCAAGCCAGCGCAGAGCATCACCCATGAATCCATCGATTATAGGTTTGCAGCATTGGTTCCGGACCCCGCCCGGCCGTTACCTGCTCGACTGGGAGTCTGCCCAGTTCGACATGGTGGTCGATGACTGTTTTGGCTATCATGCCCTCCAGCTGGGACTGCCCCAGTTGCATACCCTGCGGATGAACCGCATGCCCCATCGCTGGGTGGCCTTGCCCGAGTTCATGGCGCCTTTTCCAGATGGTGCCGAAGCCGCAGACCATCCCGATCCGGTTCCCGACGGGGCGCCGGTACCGTGTCTGATTACCGATGCGGCGGCGCTGCCGTTTCCCGAGGCGAGCCTTGATCTGGTGATCCTCCCCCATACGCTGGAACTCAGCGCCGATCCTCACCAGGTCTTGCGCGAGGTGGAGCGCGTGCTGGTTCCCGAGGGACGCGTGGTGGTGACAGGACTCAATCCGGCCAGCCTATGGGGGCTCAAGCAGGGTACTGGACGCCTGGTGCAGCGTCTGGGTCTGGGCGGCGAGTTGTATCTGCCCGAAGCCGGGGACTTCATCGGCCCCTGGCGTTTGCGCGACTGGATGCGTCTGCTGGGATTTGAAGTAGAGTCCGAGCGCTTCGGTTGTTACCGCCCTGCCGTGCGCAGCGAGCAGTGGCTCTCGCGCATGGCCTGGATGGACCGTGCCGGCGCGCGCTGGTGGCCCATCTTCGGGGCTGTCTACTTTATTGTGGCGGTCAAGCGTGTCAGGGGGATGCGCTTGCTGGGACCCGCCTGGCGTCCGCGGGTGGCGGCTGCCGCGGCGCCGGTGTCCGTGGCTCGCCGACAGTGACCAATGAATGTTCAGGAGAACGGTTTGAATCAGGTGGTGATGTACACCGATGGGGCCTGCAAGGGCAACCCCGGTCCGGGAGGTTGGGGTGTGCTGCTGCGCTCCGGTGCCCACGAAAAGGAACTCTTTGGGGGTGAACGCGTCACCACCAACAACCGCATGGAGTTGATGGCGGTGATTGAAGGCCTGTCGGCACTCAAGCGCCCGTGTCGTGTCCAGCTGTTCCTGGACAGCGAGTACGTGCGCAAGGGGATCACCGAGTGGATTCACGGCTGGAAGGCCAAGGGCTGGAAAACGGCTTCCCGGCAACCGGTGAAGAACGCCGATCTGTGGCAGCGCCTGGATGCCCTGGTGCATGATGGGATTCACCACATTGAATGGCACTGGGTCAAGGGCCATGCGGGAGATCCGGGCAATGAGCGGGCCGACGCGCTGGCCAATCGGGGTGTGCCGGTCTGACTTCGCCGGACGCCGCCATGCGGTCGTGATATTGAACTTCCGCCTGCGAATCTGTCTCATGACTGTTACATTGAACGGCTACCGTTGCCGGTCGTCTTCAACGACCGATTCGCGGGCCTGATCTTCATCACCGACTCATGTTCATGGTCTTCAAGAAACCGACAGCAGTGCTCGCGCTGGCAGGTATTGCCATCGCATCCGGTGTGGCATGGTGGTATCAAAATCCCCGCGTGACCGTGAATGACAGTCCTTCGGTGGCGCCGGCGCCGGCTGGCCAGTCGAACGCACCGGTTCCGGTGGAGGTGACGCAGGTGGCGACCATGCGACTGCAGGACGATGCCCAGGCCGTGGGTACCCTCCGATCCCGCCAGAGCGTCACCCTGCGACCGGAGGTCAGTGGACGCGTGGCGCGCATCGCCTTCGATGAGGGCGCAAGGGTTCGCAAGGGGCAACTGCTGATTCAGCTGGATGACACGCTGCAGAAGGCCGAACTGAGCCAGGCGCAGGCACAACTGTCGATTGCACGCGCCAACCTCAAACGCAACCAGGAACTGGTGGCTGAGCGCTTTGTGGCGCAGAGGGTGGTCGACGAAAGCCAGGCCAACCTTCAGGTGGCCGAAGCCCAGGCAGCCCTGGCCGAGGCGCGGCTGGCGCGCATGCGTCTGGTGGCGCCGTTTGACGCCACGGTGGGTCTGCGCAGCGTCAACGTGGGTGACTATGTCAAGGACGGCGCCGATCTGGTGAACCTGGAAGATACCTCGCAGCTGACGGTGGATTTCCGTCTGCCCGAGCGTTACCAGTCCCGCACCGAGGCCGGGCAGCGGGTTCTGGTTCAGCTCGATGCCATGCCGGGCAAGGATTTCGAGGCGCGCATCCTGGCGGTCGATCCCCTCATCGATGCCAATGGACGTTCGCTCGCGGTTCGTGCCGTGATGCCGCCATCCTCCGGTGACTTGCGGCCCGGCATGTTCGCCCGTGTGAACATCATTTTCTCTGTGAATGATTCGGCGATGATGATCCCGGAAGAGGCGGTGGTACCCCAGGGTGGTCGCCAGTTCGTGGTGATGTTGCAGAGCGAGGGGGAAGGCGAGGGGGCCCGTCTGGTTTCACGCCGTGTGGAGGTCAAGCTCGGTGTCCGCCGTGGCGCGCAGGTGGAAGTGCAGTCGGGTCTCAAGCCAGGAAACACCATCGTGCTGGCCGGACAGCAGAGGCTCCAGCGGGATGGCACCCCGGTGCGTGTCATTGACATGAGTCAGGCAGGCGGGCGTCCGGCTTCCCCGCCGGGTGAGCTCAAGGCCTCGGCTCCGTCCGGCAACCGCTGAGATCCGACGCTGGAGCTTACCGATGCAACTGCCAGAGATCTCGATCCGCCGCCCGGTCTTCGCCACCGTCCTGTCCCTGCTCATCCTGCTGGTGGGGTGGGTGTCATTCGAGGGCCTCACGGTCCGGGAGTATCCACGCATCGACGAACCTACGGTCACGGTCAGCACGCGATTTGGTGGGGCATCCAGTGAAGTGATTGAGTCGCAGGTGACCAAGCCGCTGGAGGATTCGATCGCAGGGATTGAAGGGGTGGACGTCATCACCTCCATCAGCCGCCAGGAGCAGAGCCAGATCACTGTGCGCTTCAAGCTCGAGCGGGATCCCGACTCGGCCGCGGCCGATGTGCGCGACAAGGTCAGCCGGGTCCGCCAGCGCCTGCCGCAGGGCATTGACGAGCCGGTGATTGCCAAGGTCGAGGCCGATGCGTTTCCGGTGGTCTGGATTGCGCTCAGTTCGGACCGGTACAGCCGGCTCCAATTGAGCGACTTTGCCAACCGACTGGCCAAGCCCGTACTGCAGACCGCGCCGGGCGCAGCCGACGTCCGCATCTATGGCGAGCGGCGCTATTCCATGCGGATCTGGATCGATCCGGACCGGCTGGCTGCCTACCGGCTGACCGTACAGGACGTGGAAGACGCGCTGCGGCGCTCCAACCTGGAGGTGCCTGCCGGGCGCATCGAGAGCGCCCAGCGCGAGTTCAACGTCACCGCAGCCACCGACCTGCAGACGCCGGAGCAGTTCAGAGACATCGCGATCCGCAATGTCAACGGCCTGCCGGTGCGCCTGGGCGATGTGGCTCGGGTGGAGCAGGGCCCACAGGATGAGCGCAGTGCGGTCCGGCTCAATGGACGGGATTCGATCTCGCTGGGCGTGATCCGTCAGGCCACGGCCAACCCGCTGGACCTGTCGGCTGGGGTTCGGCAACTGCTGGAGAAGGTCCGCGAGGATTTGCCCGAAGGCGTGAATGTCGACATCGCCAATGACAACTCGGTGTTCATCGACCGGTCGATCAAGGCCGTCTACACGACGATTGCCGAGGCCGTGGTGCTGGTGGCGCTGGTCATTTTCGTGTTCCTGCGCACCCTGCGAGCCTCGATCATTCCGCTGGTGACCATTCCCGTCAGCCTGATCGGCACCTTTGCGCTGATGGCGCTGTTCGGGTTCTCGATCAACACGCTCACCTTGTTGGCATTGGTGCTGGCCATCGGCTTGGTGGTGGACGATGCGATCGTGGTGCTGGAGAACATCTATCGCCACATCGAAGAGGGCATGAAGCCCTTTGAAGCTGCGATCAAAGGGGCTCGGGAGATCGGCTTTGCCGTGGTGGCCATGACCCTGACCCTGGCGGCGGTGTATGCGCCGCTGGCATTCACGCCAGGTCGCACGGGTCGGCTGTTTGCCGAATTTGCGCTGGCCCTGGCCGGTGCCGTGGTCGTGTCCGGGTTTGTGGCGCTGACCCTCTCGCCGATGCTCTGTTCCAAGCTGCTTCGCCACAATCCGAACCCGGGCTGGTTCGATCGCGGGATGGAGCGTGCGCTGAATGGCCTGACCGCGCTTTACGGGCACGTGCTGGCGAAGTCGCTGAAGGTCAAGTGGCTGGTGGTGCTGGTCATGTTGGCGAGCGCGGCCGGAAGCTGGTGGCTGCTCAAGGGCATCAAGCAGGAACTGGCACCCATCGAGGACCGGGGCGTCATCCTGGTCAACATCAACGGACCGGACGGTGCCACACTCAACTACACCCGCCGTTACGCCGAGGCCATCGAGCGCATCGGACAGGACTATCCCGAGTTCGACCGCATCTTTTCCAACATCGGCAACCCGTCGGTGGCGCAGGGGTCGGTGTTCTACCGAGCCAAGCCCTGGGAGGAGCGTGAACGTACCACCCAGCAAATCGCACGCGAGGTGGCACCCCGCATCGCCAGCTTGCCAGGTGTCAGTGCGTTCCCGATCACCCCGCCGTCCCTCGGACAGGGCTTTCGGGAGCGTCCGATCAACTTCGTCATCGTGACCTCGGACAGCTACGAGAACCTCTCGCGTGTGGTGAGGCAGTTCCAGGAAGAGATGGCCCGCTACCCGGGATTCGTGCAGGTGGATACCGACCTTCGCCTGAACAAGCCCGAGGTTCGCATGGACGTGGACCGGGAGCGCGCAGCCGACATGGGCGTGAGTGTGGATGCGATTGCCCGCACCGTGGAAACCATGCTCGGTGGCCGGGTGGTCACCCGCTTCAAGCAGGATGGCGAACAGTACGACGTGGTGGTCCAGACCGACAGCGTGCAGCGCAGTGCGCCCGATGACATTGACCGGCTTTTTGTGCGTGGGCGCAATGACGCCATGATCCCGCTGGCCTCCCTGGTGCAAGTGCGCGAGGTGGTGGTGCCGCGGGAACTCAACCACTTCGGGCAACGCCGCAGCGCATCGATCACGGCCAACCTGGCGCCGCAACTGGCCTTGGGCGAAGCCTTGCAGATCATGGATCGCATTGCCGGCAAGGTGCTGCCACCTGGCTACACCACCGACCTGAACGGCCAGAGCCGGGAGTTCCGCAGTTCGTCGGGGTCGTTGGCGATCGTCTTTGTGTTGGCCCTGGTGTTTATCTACCTGGTGCTGGCCGCGCAGTTTGAGAGCTTTGTTGATCCGTTCATCATCATGCTCAGCGTGCCGCTGTCGATGCTGGGGGCGCTGCTGGCGCTCAAGCTGACGGGAGGAACCCTCAATGTCTTCAGCCAGATTGGTCTGATCACGTTGGTCGGTCTGATCACCAAGCACGGCATCCTGATCGTGGAGTTTGCCAACCAGTTGTGCGAGCAAGGCATGTCCAAGCTCGACGCGGTGCGCGAGGCGGCAGCCCTGCGCCTGCGCCCGATTCTCATGACCACCGGTGCCATGGTGCTGGGGGCTGTGCCGCTGGCACTGGCGTCGGGAGCGGGTGCAGAGAGCCGTCAGCAGATTGGATGGGTGATCGTGGGTGGCATGTCGCTGGGAACCCTGCTGACCATCTTTGTGGTGCCCACGATGTACATGCTGCTGGCGCGCCGCCACACGCCGGTGACCACGACGCCGTCCCAGGACAAGGCCCAGTCGCCAGACCTTCTGATCGCCAAGTAGTGCTTCCTGTGACGCGGCTTGGCGGTTAACCTGTCAGGCTGGAGTGGGGGAAGCACTTGGCGACGATTTTCGATGCATGGCAGTTTGGCTCCGCCTCCTGGGCAGTGGCGTCGGCCACCCATGCGCGCCCAGAAGCGATTGACGCCTTGCAGCGCCAGCGTCTGGCGGCCCTTCTGGAGGTGGTCAGAGACAGGTCGTCTTTCTACCGAGATCGGTTCAAGGGGCTGCCGGCCGGTCCCGAGGCCTTGCTGGAGCTTCAGCCTGTTCACCGGCGTGAACTCATGGACCGCTTTGACGAGTGGGTCTGTGATCCCGATCTGAAGCTCGAAGAGCTGCGTCACTTCACCGCGGACCACAGGAACATCGGTGAACCGTACCTGGGCCGGTATCTGGTCTGGGAAAGCTCAGGCACCAGCGGATCACCCGGCATCTTTGTTCAGGACGCGCACTGCATGGCGCTGTATGACGCCCTGGAGGGCCAGCGCCGCAGTGCTGTCCGGCTGGCCCAGCGCCTGTTCGATCCACTGGGCCTGGGCGAGAGGATTGCTTTTGTCGGGGTGACCGATGGTCACTTTGCCAGTTATGTCACCGTGGAGCGGCTGCGCCGCCTGCAGCCGTGGATGGCTTCTTCGGTGCGCTCGTTTTCGATCCTGCAGCCGCAAGAAGCGTTGCTGGCCCAGTTGCAAGACTTCTCACCCACGGTGATCGCAAGCTACCCCAGTGCGGCCGCGATGCTGGGCCAGGAAGTAGCCGGCCAGCGCTTGTGCCTGCCAGCCCTTCGCGAAATCTGGACGGGGGGCGAGACGCTCAGTGCCGTGGCTCGGCACCGCCTGGAGCAGCAACTGGGGGCTGTGCTTCGCAACAGCTATGGCAGCTCGGAGTTTCTGGCGATGGGGTGGGAATGCCGGGCCGGTCGCATGCACCTGAACAGTGACTGGGTGTTGCTGGAGCCCGTCGACGAGCATCAGCGTCCCTTGCCCCCGGGCGAACCTTCGGCATCGGTGTGGCTGACCCACCTGGGCAATACCGTGCAGCCCTTGATCCGTTACGACCTGGGTGACCATGTCCGATTCGTGCCGGAGGCCTGCCCCTGCGGCTGCGCGTTGCCGGTGATCGAAGTGCAGGGACGCAGGGACGACACCTTGCGGGTGGCGGGGGTCAACGGCAGACCTGTGCCCTTGCTGCCGCTGGCCTTGTCCACCGTGCTGGAAGAGTGCGTCGGTCTGTTTGATTTTCAGATCTGCCAGAAGGACGACCAGACCCTGATCCTTCGGCTGCCCATGACGGGCGAGGAGGGCAGACGTGCTCTGGCGCAGGCGAGGACTGTCTTGACTGAATATGCCAGAAGCCAGGGGGCACAGCCGATCAGGGTGCTCGGGGAACTGGGTATCCGGGTGCCGCGCGGTCGAAGCGGCAAATCCTGCCGCATCCTTTCCTGAGCGGGTGACTGACGTTCAAATCACGCCGTCGAACATCATGACGTCGACCTCGTCATCCACCGCCACATTGCCCTGCTGGTGGTGCAGCACGATCAGGCCATTCGCTTGCACCATGGAGCTGAGAACGCCCGATCCCTGGTTGCCGGTTGTGCGCACGCGCAACGTCCCGTCTGCCTCACGCGAGACGATGCCGCGCTGATACTCGGTCCGTCCGGGTTTCTTGCGCATCGCTTCCCCGCTGCGTGCCTTCAGAAGAACCGGCTCGGCAGGGTTCGCTCCCATCATCCGTAACAGGGCCGGGCGGACGAAGGCCAGGAAGGTGACCATCACCGCCACGGGATTGCCAGGCAGGCCGAACAATATCGCCGATGCCCCGGAGACACCTTCTGCTTTCCCGATCTTTCCGACCGCCATGGGTCGCCCGGGGCGCATCGCAATGCGCCAGAACGCCACATCCCCCAGCTGCTTCATCATGGCTTTGGTGTGATCCGCTTCGCCCATGCTCACCCCACCGCTGGTGATGATGGCATCGGCGTGTCGGGCGGCGTGCCGGAAGGCCGCCTCAAGTGCCGCAGGTTCATCACGGATCACACCCAGATCCAGCACCTCGATACCCATGCGGGTGAGCATGCCGAAGACCGTGTAGCGGTTGCTGTCGTAGACGGCACCCTCACGCGGGGCATCGCCCAGGCTCAGAATTTCATCTCCGGTGGAGAAGTAGGCGACCTTCAGGCGGCGGTACACCGGCACGCGGGGCAGCCCCAGGCTGGCGAGCAGCCCCAGGGCGGCGGGTCCAAGGGTCTGTCCTCGCGTGAGGGCAGGCAAGCCTGCCATGAGGTCTTCGCCCAGAAGACGCCGGTTGTCACCCGGGCGAACCACATCCGCCGGGATGGTGACGTGCTCGCCGTCGAGCTTCACAAATTCGATCGGCACCACCGTGTCCGTGCCCTCGGGCATGATGGCGCCCGTCATGATCTTGACGGCGCCGTCTTGTCCCAATTCTCCTGCCCACGCCTTGCCCGCCAGTGCCGTTCCGACCACCTTGAGCCTCAGCGGCTGACCGGCACGCAGCAGCTCGCCGGCGAACGCAAAGCCATCCATCGCCGAGTTGTCGTGGGGCGGCACATTGATGGGCGAGACCACATCCTGGGCGAGAACCCGTCCCAGGGCGGCGAACAACTCGACGTCCTCGGTCTGTTCCACAGGCTGCACCAGCCTGTCGAGAAACGCGTTCACATGATGGGCACTCAGAGCCTGGGGGTCGTAGCCCTCCAAGGCGGCGGCGATCTGGTCGATCGAGGACATGATCAGCTGTTTTCCAGGGTCTGGAGTTCGGACAGGGTGTTGGCGTTGAAGAACGCGCGCTGGTCATCGCCAGCTTGGTCGAAATTCACAATCGTCGTCCTGTGCTGGCCCGTCCAGTGATCGATCTTGCGGCCCCCGGCTTGGGTGAAAGCCGTCAGGCTCTCCAGCAGGCTCACACGCAACATGCAGAACACCGGCTGCGTGCGAAGCTGGCCGTCCTCTTCCCTGGCCGCCGCCATGGCAATGTCGATGCTGTCGTCATCGAAGGCAGCCGCCAGACGGCTGGCCAGATCGAGCGGAAACAGGGGGGTGTCACACGGCACCGTCAGCAGGAACGGGGTTTCGCAGCGCTCCAGGCCCGTCAGAAATCCTGCCAAAGGTCCTGCGTAGTCGGCCAGCGAGTCCTGCCAGACCGGAACGCCAAAAGACTCGTAAGCCGACAGGTTGCGGTTGGCGTTGATCATCAGGTCGCCGATCAGGCTGCCTTCCTGCATCTGCAGCCGAAGCAGTGCATTCATGGCCAGCGGCATGCCCCTGAACGACTGAAGGCCTTTGTCAATGCCGCCCATTCGGGTGCCACGTCCGCCCGCCAGAACCAGTCCGGTCACCTGTTGTGTATCGATCATGTTCGCTCGGTTCCTGGGGAATGGCTCAGCCGCCGATGTAGCTCATCTCGATCCGTCGCCCGCCTTTCGACGCGTCCGGAGGAAGGCTGGCCCTGAGTTCCGAATAGCGGTCGCTGCGACCTTGCCAGATCGAGGCAATGGCACCCGACAGCGCCTCGTCGCTGACGTCACCTCGCACCAGCGGGCGCAGGTCATGGCCTTTGTCGGCGAAAAGGCAGAGGTACAGCTTGCCTTCGGTGGACAAGCGTGCGCGGTTGCAGTCCCGGCAAAATGCCTGGGTCACGCTGCTGATTACGCCGATCTCGCCACTGCCGTCGGCGTAGCCCCAGCGCTCGGCGGTTTCGCCAGGGGCAGCCGGGTCAAGTGGTACCAGAGGGAGCTCCTGACGGATCAGGTCCACCACATCGGCGCTGGGCATGACCTCGTCCATTCGCCAACCATTGGTGGCGCCGACGTCCATGTACTCGATGAAGCGCAGCACGATCCCGCTGCCTTTGAAGTGTCTGGCCATGGGCAGGATTTCATGGTCGTTCGTGCCCCGCTTGACCACCATGTTGACCTTGATCGGCCCCAACCCCGCCTCGCGGGCTGCGTCGATACCGCGAAGCACATCGGCCACCGGGAAATCGACATCGTTCATGCGGCGGAAGACCGCATCGTCAAGACCGTCCAGGCTGACCGTCACCCGGTGCAGTCCAGCCGCCTTGAGCGACCTGGCTTTGCGTTCCAGCAGGGATCCGTTGGTGGTGAGCGTCAGGTCCAGCG
The DNA here is from genome assembly GCF_042665135.1 of Hydrogenophaga bisanensis. Taxonomy (NCBI): domain Bacteria; kingdom Pseudomonadati; phylum Pseudomonadota; class Betaproteobacteria; order Burkholderiales; family Comamonadaceae; genus Hydrogenophaga; species Hydrogenophaga bisanensis. The sequence continues at coordinate 81,644 of NZ_JBHTBX010000001.1, read as the reverse complement.
GCTTGCCCTCTGTGGTGCGCAAGGCCGCCAACTGCTCGATCAGCACCTCAATGTTCTTGCGCAGCAAGGGTTCACCGCCGGTCAGGCGGATTTTCTGGACGCCATGTCCGATGAACAACCGGGCGACCCGGGTGATCTCTTCAAAGGTGAGCAACGCACTGTGCGGCAGGTAGGGATAGTCCTTGTCGAAGACTTCCTTGGGCATGCAGTAGCTGCAGCGAAAGTTGCAGCGATCCGTCACACTGATCCGGAGATCGCGCAGCGGGCGACCCAGCGCATCACCCAGGAGACCGGTGGCGGGGATCGGAATGGCCGGGATTTGAACGGGCAAGGCGGCAATGCGCTGGTCGACCAGGGGGATGACGCGTTCAGACATGCCCCGATTATCGTGGACCGAAGGCCGTGGTGACGATTTTTCCTCAGACGGGCTCAGGCCATCGGCTGACGCGTGTGTCAGCCGGCACCCACACGCTGATACTGGTTGGCGTTGTCTCGGAGCCAGTCTTCGGACGCTGTGCTTTGCTGCTGAGAAGGATGAAAGTCGCGGCGGAAATAGGCACGCCAAGCCACCCAGCTCTCCCTAAACAGGCCCCCGCGCGCCATCAGATGGCGCCAGCCGCTGCGCCACGTCGACAGGCGCCACAGCGTTCCGTCGCGCCGCAGGTTGTGGATGGTCTGCCGCAAGGCATCGGTGAGGAAGATCAGGGTCACCCGTCGCATCCACCGGACCCGCCATTCATGACTGCCTCCCAGCGCCTGGTACAGGTCGAATGCCGTGCTCTTGTGCTCGGCCTCTTCCGCGCTGTGCCAGAGCCACAGGGACTTCAGACGGGGTTCGGCTCCGTCAAGAACCTGTTGATGGGTCAGCATCCATTCGGCAAACAAGGCAGTGAAGTGCTCATTGGCGGCGGTGATGGCCAGTCCGTGTCGCGCGTCGGCGTTGGTCATGAGTGCCAGCCTTGCCTTGGCCCTGGGTTCCCATGTGTTCTCCAGACCGTGTGCCGCGATTCTCGCGTTGAACAGGCCGTGAATGCGCCGGTGGGTGGCTTCCTGACCAATGAATCCTTGCACCTCGTTCGCAAATCTTTCCTGTCGGTCCGCGGGCAGTGCTTTCAGCCCTTGCCGGACCGAATCGATGAAGAACTGTTCTCCCACCGGAAAGCTCATGGACAGGGCATTGAACCAGGCGGTCAGAAACGGATCGCCACCACACCAATGACGCTGCACCGGGGCATCCAGGTCAACCAAGAGGCGTCGGACGGGCAGGTGGGTCATGGCGTGGGCTTCATCGATGGGTACCAGGTAGTACCGGATGCAGTGTAAGCTCGCTGCATGGGATGTCAACACAGATATTCCCTAGCCCCGGGCACTGGACTGTCAGCTCTAGTGTCAGCCTCAGCCCGTACCATTTGCCCATGAGTGCCATCGAGTCCACCGTTACCGAACCCGTTGCGGGCGAGCACCGCAACCGCCTTCTCCAGGCCATGGCCGTCATGGCGGCCAGCAAAGGCCTGGCGGCCACCACCATTGCCGATATCGTCCGAGAAGCAGGTGTGTCCAAACGGACGTTCTACGAACATTTTTCCAGTAAGGAAGCGTGCTTCCTCAGCCTCTATCGACAACTGGCTGCCGCAGCGCTTCGCACGCTTCGGGACGCACTCTCGGGCGAAAAACCCTGGCAGAGCCAGATCGAGATGGCGCTGCATGCCTATTTCACCCACTTGTCCAGCGGTCCGGGTCTGATGAAAGCCTTGTTTGTGGAGGTGCACCATCTGGGTCCCGAGGGCATGGCGGTCCGGCGGGAGGTGATGAGGAACTTTGCCAATTTCATGCTGGAAGTGGTGAACGGATCGCATCCGCCGGAAACGGCTGGCAAGGAGCCCCTGGTGTTGACGCCCACCATGGCCATGGCCGCCGTCGGGGGTATCAACGAACTCGTGATCGAGATGATCGAGCAAGGGCGCGCCGAGTCGGTGAATGCCCTGACACCGGCTGCCGCCGAAATGGTCCGGGTGCTGGCGCACGCCGATATCGCTGACCTTTGACACACTGCCGCGGCGACACAAAAAAGCCCGCCGAGGCGGGCTTCCGATGGCCGCTAGCGCCTCAAGCCGCCATTGGCAGGAGAGGCACGATCAGCAGTGCCACGATGTTGATGATCTTGATGAGCGGATTCACGGCCGGGCCCGCCGTGTCCTTGTAGGGGTCGCCCACGGTGTCACCGGTGACGGCCGCCTTGTGGGCCTCGCTGCCCTTGCCGCCATGATGGCCGTCTTCAATGTACTTCTTGGCGTTGTCCCAGGCGCCGCCGCCGGTGCACATCGAAATCGCCACAAACAAGCCCGTGACGATCGTGCCCATGAGCAGCCCGCCCAGGGCTTTCGGACCCAGGAACACGCCCACCAGGATCGGCACCACCACCGGCAGCAGGCTGGGCACGATCATTTCCTTGATGGCCGCACCGGTCAGCATGCTCACGGCCTTGCCGTATTCGGGCTTGGCTGTGCCTTCCATGATGCCGGGGATCTCCTTGAACTGGCGGCGCACTTCGACCACCACCGCACCGGCCGCACGACCCACGGCTTCCATGGCCATGGCGCCGAACAGGTAAGGGATCAGACCGCCGATGAACAGGCCGATGATGACCATCGGGTCGCTCAGATCGAAGCTGACCTTCTGGCCATAGGTTTCCAGCTTGTGGGTGTAGTCGGCAAACAGCACCAGTGAGGCGAGGCCGGCCGAGCCGATGGCATAACCCTTGGTGACCGCCTTGGTGGTGTTGCCCACGGCATCCAGAGGGTCGGTGATGTCTCGCACGGCGCTGGGCAACTCCGCCATCTCGGCAATGCCGCCGGCGTTGTCGGTGATGGGGCCATAGGCGTCCAGGGCCACGACGATGCCGGCCATGCTCAGCATGGACATGGCCGCCACGGCGATGCCGTACAGGCCGGCCAGGGTGTAGGCCGCGATGATGGCCACGCAGACGAACAGCACCGGCCAAGCGGTCGAGCGCATGGACACGCCCAGACCCGCGATGATGTTGGTGCCGTGACCGGTGGTGGACGCCTGCGCAATGTGCTTGACCGGGCTGTATTGCGTACCGGTGTAGAACTCCGTGATCCAGACCAGGGCGGCCGTGAGTACCAGACCCACCACGGTGGCGCCGAACAGGCGCATCTGGCTGCCGCTGGCGGCAATCGCGTTATCCGGGATGATCCACGCGGTCACGAACCAGAAGGCGATCAGCGAGAGGACGCCGGCAATCGCCAGACCTTTGTAAAGAGCCGGCATCACGTTCTTCATGCCCGGACTGGCTTTGACGAAGAAGCAGCCGATGATCGAGGCGATGATGGAGACGCCGCCAAGTGCCAATGGGTACATCACCGCGCTCATGGGGGCCGCGGCCACCATCAAGGCGCCCAGCACCATCGTGGCGATCAGCGTCACCGCGTAGGTTTCAAAGAGGTCGGCCGCCATGCCGGCACAGTCGCCGACGTTGTCGCCCACGTTGTCAGCAATCACGGCGGGGTTGCGCGGGTCATCCTCGGGAATGCCGGCTTCGACCTTGCCCACCAGGTCGGCGCCGACGTCGGCCCCTTTGGTGAAGATGCCGCCACCCAGTCGGGCAAAGATGGAAATCAGCGACGAGCCGAAGGCGAAGCCGATCAGCGGATTAAGGAGCCTGGCCAGGTTCTTGTCCGGCGTCAGGTTGCCGTTGCCCACCAGGAACCAGAAGAAACCTGCCACACCGAGGAGCCCGAGGCCCACGACAAGCATGCCGGTGATCGCGCCGCCGCGGAAAGCCACATCCAGCGCCGGGCCAATGCCTTTGGTGGCGGCCTGTGCGGTGCGCACGTTGGCACGCACCGAGATGTTCATGCCGATGAAGCCGCAGGCACCCGAGAGAACGGCACCCAGCACAAAACCGATGGCGGTGGCGCTGTCCAGGAAAACGCCGATCAGAATGGCCAGAATCACGCCGACCACGCCGATGGTGGTGTACTGCTTGGCCAGATAGGCGGCCGCACCGGCCTGGATGGCCCCGGCGATTTCCTGCATGCGGGGGTTGCCCGCGTCCTGCGAAAGAATCCAGCTGCGTGACCAGAAACCGTAAACCACGGCCACCAGGCCACACACCAGCGCAAATATCAGCGCAGATTGTCCAACCATAGAGTTCTCCTGCTCGTTTCGCGTTTGACTTGGAGGGGGCAACGCGTTGAGGGTCACCCCCGTTGCGTTGCTTCCTCGCGTCTGTCGCGTCCCCCTCCGTGGATACAGGCAGTGCGATTGGCCAACGGTCACAATGTAGCGGCAAATTCCGTCAGAGGAAATGACCTGCGTCATTGAGTAAGCCTGGAATCAGTAAAATCAGGGTTAATCCTGACCGCCAGGGTACGCGCCCCTCGCGCACTGGCCGATTCCTTTTCCTCAACTCTCAGAAGAATCCCATGTCTCTCGACAACGTCACCCCTGGCGACAAGGTACCCGAAGCGTTCAACGTCATCATCGAGATCCCCATGAACGGCGATCCGATCAAGTACGAAGTCGACAAGGAAACCGGTGCCATCTTCGTGGACCGGTTCATGAACACCGCCATGCACTACCCGACCAACTACGGTTATGTGCCCAAGACCATCGCCGGCGACGGTGATCCCGTGGACGTGCTGGTGGTCACTCCCGTTCCCCTGATGCCGGGTGTGGTGGTGCCTTGCCGGGCCATCGGCATCCTGAAGATGACCGACGAGGCTGGCGAGGATGGCAAGGTGCTGGCCGTGCCCACCAACAAGATCCTCTCCCTTTACAGCCGCTGGGAGAAGCCCGAGGACCTGAACCCGATGCGCCTGAAGACCATCGAGCACTTCTTCGAGCACTACAAGGACCTGGAAAAAGGCAAGTGGGTCAAGGTGCTGGGCTGGGAAGGACCGGAGTCCGCCCACAAGGAAATCCTGGACGGCATGGCCGCCTACAACAAGTCTCTGGGCTGATTGCTCGAACCGGGTCGGCACCGCAAGGTCGCAGACCCGTTGGATCGCCAGAAAACAGAAAGCCTGCAGGCTTTCTGTTTGGTGGGTCGGCTCAGGTGGGCAGGGCGTCGATATCTCCGCGGTACTCGATTTTTCCTCGCACGCGGGCACGCGGATGCATGTCGATCAGTTCGTCGTAGCTGGCATCGCCCAGCAAGGTGGCCGATCCGGTGATTTCCAGGGCCTTGCGGGCAATGACTGTGCCCAGCACCTTGCCTTCAATGAACACGTAGTCTGCTTCCAGGCGGGTGTTCTCGATCACGCCGGTGGCGCCGACATGCAGGGTGCCGCCTGCTTCGAAGGTGATGTTGCCCTTGAGGTGGCCATCCACCTTGATGCCTTGGTCTTTGGTGGTGTGGAAGTTGCCGTCGAACACGGCACCCTCAGCGATCAGGCTGTTGATCGCGGAAAGACGCTCTGCCGGAACGAGGCGGGTGGAGGCGGGAGAGTTGCTCATGATGTCAGGGCTCCTTGGTGTGCAGCCGTTTTTCGGAAGTGAGTGTAAGGGGTTCGTCACTGGCGGCCTGTTCGGTGCGGGCGCCAGGGTTCATCGGGACCGAGGACAGTGTCTGCGCGGAGGTTGATCGGGGTGCCGGCCACCAGTGCCAGACCGCGGCCAGCAAAGCCGTCAGCAACGCCAGGATCCACGCATATTGCCTGGCGTACCACCAAGCCCACCGCCAGGCCAGGCGACGCCGCGCCACACGTCGGTCCCGCTGCCAGCTGGCGTTCAGCGCCTGACTGCGCAGCTCTTCGGTCGACGGTACGGCCACCGGACGGTTGAAGCGAGGAGAATGCGTGGAGGAGGGCTCGACCCGCATGACAGGAGGGCGTGCGACGCCGGATCAGCGCGATTTGCGGGCCGAGGGCACGCGCTCAAGGGTGGCGTTGAGATCGGCCCCGTTGACCTGGATGCGACCATAACGAACCAGACCGTGCACGCTGGCCGAGTCATGGAGGGATACCTCGCCTTCACCCGAGTCCAACAGTCCGTCCGTATGGCCCATCACCGAGATCTTGTGGGCCACGATGTCGCCCTTGACGCGTCCGGTTTCTGTCACCACCACGGACACCTGAACCCCCTGAGCCTGGGTCAGATTGCCCTCCACATGGCCTGCGACACTGCAGGGGCCCCGCAGCACCGCATTGCCCACAAACTCCATACCTTCGGCCAGCAGGCTGCGCACGAGCCCTGCGTCGGTGGCATCGATGGGAGGGACCTCCATGGCCTGGGGCTCCAGCGTCGGGAGTGACTGTGACAGCACCGGCGGCATGGCCTTGCCCACATCGACTTCGATCGCACTCGGTGGCGTCATCTGGGCGGTGTTGTCGTCGGCGACTGGGATGGATTCGGTTTCGGCGGAAGGATTCATCGGTTCAGATCCTGCGGAAGATGGGGTACTCGTGTCGGGGCGAATGTAGCGACGGGCTTTCATGGGCGATGTCCAGGCGCACTCGCGGGGCGATCCGGCTGCACCGTGTGCAGCACGGGAAGCGTACCTGCAAACTTCAGCGTGCGAAACGGCCCCTGGAGGTCGGCGCCCTCGTAAAGTTGCAGACGACGGGCCCTCAGTGTGCCGGTGGAGACGCCGGTGTGTGCCACAAAGATGGTGCCATGGCATTCGAGGTCGGTATCCTCCGGCTGGGCGCCAGCCTCTCCGATCTGGCCGAACACATAGCAATCACCATCGACCCGGACGCGACCCCGAACGACACCACCCCGCCAGACAATCAGGCGCCCTTGCACGTGCAGGCTCCCGCCTGTTTCACCCTGCACCAGCAGGCCGCCCTGATAACGCAAACTGCCATCCAGCCGGGAGCCCGAGGCGATCCGGTTGACCACGTTCATGGCGATCGGGTCGATGGTCAGTGTATCCTGCTGCGGCTTCATTTCCATGTGCTGATTCCGATCAAGACCAGGCCAGTCACCAGCGAGAGAACTCCTGCCAGTGCCACCGCCAAGGCGTGTCTTTCCAGCCAGCGGCGCAGGCGGCCAGGGCGCCTTCTGGGAAGACCTGCAGGGTCATCCTGGTGGCTGGTGATCAGCCAGTCCCGCCATAGCTGATCCAGTCGCTGTCCCGGTCCTCCGAGATCCACATCGAGACCACCGGTGCGGGATCTGATGCGACGCTGACGCCGGCCCAGCACCACGGACAGTGGCGGACCGATCACGGTTCGCGTAAAAAAAGCGTCGGTTTCGTCCATGGCGGGAGGGGCAGCAGATCTCACCAATTGATACATCAAATGTCGCGCAGTCGCCACGTCCAGGTGGGCTCCTGAGCATTCAGGCGCCCGAATTTTCGTCGATCGCGCCTTAACCGGGTTACTTCAGCGGACTGCGGTGCGCGAGATGGGCCAGATAGGCCTCCATTCCGGCGCCTTCACGAGCCAGGTAATGTTGTACCGCATCGGCGAATGCCGGGTGCCGCAGCCAGTGAGCACTTCGGGTCACCACCGGCAGCAGGGCCCTGGACATCTTGTGCTCGCCTTGCGCACCGCCTTCGAAGCGATGGTAGCCATGGCGGATGCACCATTCGATGGGAGCGTAGTAGCAGCACTCGAAATGCAGGCAGTCGACTCGTTCGAGTGCTCCCCAGTAGCGGCCGAAGGCAACGCGGTGTTGCGGGTCGAGGGCGATCAAGCTCGATGCCAGCGCACGCCCCTCGCGCTCGGCGATAAACAGCAACCAGTTCTGTGGCATGGTCCGGCGCACATGGTCGAAGAAGGTCGCATTCAGGTAGGGAGGGTTGCCATGTTCAGCGTAGGTGCGCTGGTAGCAGCGCTGAAAGAAATCCCAGTCGCTGTCGCTCAGGTTCGGTCCTTCGACGCACCGAAGTGTCACGCCTGCATCGCTGACCTTTCGCCGTTCCTGTCGGATCTTTTTGCGTTTCTCCTGGGTGAGGCTGCCCAGAAATTCGTCGAAGCCGTTCCATCGCTCGCCGCCCCGTGGGTGGTCCTGCCAGTGGAACTGCACGGTCTGGCGCACCATCATGCCGGCATCCACGCAGGCCCGGATGTCGTCCTCGGAACTGAACAGCAGGTGCAGCGATGACAGGCCCAGGTTTCGGACATGCTCGATCAGCGCATGGACGAGGGCCTTGCGGGTGCCCTGGTCAACCGCCAGCAGGCGACTGCCGGGTACCGGGGTGAAGGGTACCGCCACCAGTGCCTTGGGAAAATAGTCCAGCCCATGATCGGCATAGGCCCTGGCCCAGGCCCAGTCGAACACGTACTCGCCGTAGGAGTGGTCCTTGAGGTACAGGGGGCAGGCTGCCGCCAGTCGATCGTGCCTCCACAGCGTCAGCCATTGCGCAGTCCAGCCAGTCTCTGGACGGGCACAGCCGCTCGCGTCCATGCCCGAGAGGTACGCGTGTTGCATGAAGGGACTGGGGTGATCTGAAAGCGACAGCAATCGATCCCAGTCGGACGGAGGCACGTCCGCGGGCGAGCTCAGGACCCGGGTGACATAATCCCCGGAGGACTGCTTGAACGATTCCATGACTCTCCAGATCTGTGTGGCCCAGCTCAACTTTGTCGTGGGCGATCTTGCGGGCAATGCCCGCCGCATCATCGAGGCTGCGCAGCAGGCGCTCGCCGGTGGTGCCCAACTGCTTCTGACCCCTGAACTCGCCTTGTGCGGGTATGCGGCCGAAGACCTTTTCTTGCGGCCCGCTTTCATCGACGCCTGTGATGATGCCCTCAACGAGATTGTCCGTGCGAGCGAGGGGCTTGCCGGACTCACGCTGGTGGTGGGGCATCCGGCCCGTTTGACCGATGGCAGTCAGGCCAGTCGGCGAGAGCGAAGTGTCACCGTCCCTGACCTGTTCAATGCCGCCAGTGTCATCCGCGACGGCCGCATTGTTCACACCTACGCCAAGCGGGAACTCCCCAACTACCAGGTGTTCGACGAGCGCCGGTACTTTGCGCCAGGCGACAAGCCCTGTGTTTTCGAGCTGCAGGACGCAGGGGGTCAGACGGTCAAGGTCGGGTTGCTGATCTGCGAGGATGCCTGGTTCGACCGTCCCGCGCGAGAAGCCAAGGCCGCTGGAGCACAGATGCTGGCGGTCATCAACGCGTCGCCCTTTCATGCGGGCAAGGGTCAGGAGCGCGAAAGCACGATGCGCGAGCGTGCCCAGGCGGTCGGCCTGCCACTGGTGTATGCCCACCTGGTCGGCGGACAGGATGAGATCGTGTTCGAGGGGCGCAGCTTCGTGCTGGACGCTTCGGGTCAGCTGGCCGGGCGTGCGATCAGTTTTGAGGAGACGCTCTTTCCCATCCGATTCGAGAGTCGCGGGCACTCATGGCTGCCTGTGGCCGACACGGATCGTCCCCACAGTGCCGAGGCCGATCTCTGGCACGCCCTGGTGCTTGGCGTGCGCGACTACGTCGGCAAGAACGGCTTTCCGTCGGCCGTGCTGGGCTTGTCGGGAGGCATTGATTCGGCGCTCGTGCTCGCCATCGCGGTGGATGCCTTGGGCAAGGACCGTGTGCGGGCCGTGATGATGCCTTCGCCTTACACGGCAGACATCTCCTGGATCGACGCGCGAGACATGGCCGCCCGGCTGGGTGTGTGCTACGACGAGATTGCGATCGCTTCCGAATTCGAGGCTTTCAAGGGCTCGCTGGCCCCGCTGTTCGAAGGCCGCGCAGAGGACACGACCGAAGAGAACCTGCAGGCCCGCATCCGCGGTACCCTGCTGATGGCGCTGTCCAACAAGTTCGGCTCCATCGTGCTGACCACCGGCAACAAGAGCGAGATGGCTACCGGGTACTGCACGCTGTATGGTGACATGGCGGGTGGTTTTGCGGTCATCAAGGACGTGGTCAAGACGCAGGTCTTCAGGCTGGCGCGATGGCGCAACGCCCACGATCCCTACGGGACGGGTGCCAACCCGATCCCCGAACGGATCATCACCCGCCCGCCGAGTGCCGAGCTACGTCCGGATCAGAGGGATCAGGACAGCCTGCCTGAATATGATGTGCTTGATGCCATCATCGAGCGCTACATGGAGAACGACCGCAGTCCGGCTGAAATCGTGGCGGAAGGGTACAGCCAGGCCGATGTCGACAAGGTGGTGCGACTGATCCGCCTCAATGAGTACAAGCGGCGTCAGGCGCCCATTGGCATCCGGGTCACGCACCGCAGCTTTGGCAAGGATTGGCGCTACCCGATCACCAGCCGCTATCGGGCCTGAGTGTCTGTCTTCAGGCGCAGCACTGCGCGCATCTCGCCGACCTCCAGGCCGGCGGCGTTTCGCATGGGAGGCGGCAGCAGCGCCGATAGAGCCTGACGCTGCCCATCGGTGATCCAGCCCAGTTGATCCAGGGCGCTTACCAGCGCCACCATCAGCGGAGTCAACTACCCGTCACTGCATTTGGCGGCGATGGCCATTTGCCGTGAAAAGCTGGCCAGGATCTGGACACCGTCGGCGCCCACCTTGCTGACCCAGTCTCCCTGGCCCGCCTGCATCAGGATCAGATCGTTGCGGCCTTGACCGCTGACCAGCTCCGGATGGCGGCTCATGGCCCGAGCAATTCGGACGGGTGTCTCGCCGGAGAGCGCATCCGGACGGGTCAGGCGGGCGGCCGCCCACGCCAGATTCCTCAGGGGCAGGGCATAGTTGGGTGCACTGCAGCCATCCATGCCCAGAATCAACTGCGCCCGAGGGATGCCGGCAAAGTGACTGACGCTGTCGGCAATGGCCTGCTGGACCGGGTGTTCCACGTTCAGGTACCCCGCCAGTGGCGCCCCCAGACCGTTCGCCATCAGAAGCATGCCCGTGTGTTTGCCCGAGCAGTTGTGGTGCAGCCGGGTGTAGCGGCCATCGGCGGGTGGCGTCTGCCCGGTCGCTGCATAAAAGAAGGGTACATGGCAACCGCACGCCAGGTCGCGTTCGCCAGCGCCTATCCTGGCCAGCAAGTCCGCAGCCCGTTCGGTGTGCACCGCTTCACCGCTGTGGCTGGCGCAGAGCAGGGCGACGTCGGCGTCATTCAACCCGAAGCGGTCAGCCCAACGGGCCACCAATGGCATGGCCTGGAAGGGCTTGAGCGCTGACCGGGTAAAGATCGGCGTGTCGACATCGCCCACCTGTGCCAGCAACTGACCAGATGCGTTGACGAGGGCCAGCGAGCCGAAGTGAATGTTCTCGGGGTGGCCACCACGGAATGTGGCAGCCATTGGCTGGTGGAGGGGCAGTCGGGTGTCGCTCATGGGCGCATTTCAGCACAGAAAGAGCCTGAGCCTGCGGGCGGGCCAGAGTCAGTACCACACCGGGCGGCTCGCCTATGGGGGCCGTGATAAAGTCGAGAAGTTGTTGTTCAATGGTTCTGGAGCCCCCTGCATGAAACAGATCACCGCCGTCATCAAGCCCTTCAAACTCGAGGAAGTGCGTGAGGCGTTGGCCGAGCAGGGCGTGACTGGTCTGACGGTGACGGAAGTCAAAGGCTTCGGTCGCCAAAAGGGCCACACCGAGCTTTACCGTGGCGCCGAATACGTGGTCGACTTCCTGCCCAAGGTCAAGCTTGAAGTGGTGGTCAAGACCGAAGATGTCGACCGCTGCGTCGACGCCATCATTCGGGCTGCACGCACGGGCAAGATTGGCGACGGCAAGATCTTTGTGACCCCGGTCGAGCGTGTGGTGCGCATCCGCACTGGCGAGCAGGACGAAGGCGCGATCTGAGCGCCAACCCGGGCAGCGAGTCAGACGGCATCGGCGATGGCTTCGGGCGCCATGCCCGCTTCCTGGACCAGCGCCTTCACCAGTGAACGCCAGTCCGGGTCCACCCTGACCAGTTTCTCTTGCCACGGTCCCATGAACTGGGATTGAACAGCGGTGGCAATGAAGGACATCAGGCCGTCGTAGTAGCCATTGAGGTTGAGCAGTCCCACGGGTTTGTCGTGATAGCCCAGCTGGCGCCAGGTCCACACCTCAAAGAATTCCTCGAAGGTGCCGATACCACCCGGCAGCGCCAGAAAGGCGTCGGCGCGTTCGGCCATCAGGCGTTTGCGTTCATGCATCGTGTCGACGACGTGCAACTCGCTGCAGCCATGATGCGCCCACTCCTTTTCCACCAGGGCCTTGGGGATGATGCCCACCACCCGCCCGCCCGCCGCCAGGGTGGCGTCGGCCACCAGGCCCATCAGGCCACCCCGTCCACCTCCGTACACCAGCTGCCCGCCGTGTTCGCCGATCCATTGACCGATCTGCCGTGCGGTGGCGGCGAAGCCCGGATCAGTGCCAGGGCGGGATCCGCAATAGATGCAAAGGGAGAAAGTGGGCGAGCTCATCGGGGTTTCTTCGGTGGGACCGGTGGCTTGTAGTGGACCAGGCGCGTGCCGGCCATGGCATCGTGCAGAAACTGGCGCTGGGGATGAAAGCGGGCCAGAATGGCCCAGACAGCCACCCAGCCCAGGGTGATGACAGTCAGCTCACCACCGCTCAGGCGGAACCAGTCGCCCGCCGCCAGCGGAGGCAGAAACCACAGCCAGGACAGCAGGTAGCGCAGCAGGGCTCTGGGCTGCGAGATGGCATGCCCCTCACGGTCGACCACCCGGATGTGCCACGTCTTCATCGCCAGGGTCTGGCCCTTGGCCCAGAACCACACGAAGTAGATGCCGAAGATCACAAACAGGAAGGCCTGTTGCATGTGACGGTTGTCCAGTGCATGCCGGGTCTGGGTGAGCGTGGAAAAAAGATAGCCGGCGATGAATACCACGCCGAACATCAGCATGCCTTCATAAATCCAGCAGGCCATGCGGCGGGGCAGGGGTGGGGCAGTGAGGTCGGGTCCGCGATCGGAGGTTGACAAAGGCTGGTTCATCGGTTGCGTGGTTATTTGGCGACGGATTGTCGCATTCCGCTGTCGTGCACGGTTTTTTGCAGGCTGAATTCGCACCCGTTTGGAAAAGTCTTGTTGCAGTGCGATAATGGTCGCTGCAATTCATCAGGCAAACGGGTCAAGGTCCGGCGGGGTATGTGTCCGCTCATGTCCATTGGCCTCAAGTCCCGACACCGCTTCACAAGAGTGGGTGAAGGGGCACCCAAGGTTTTTCGTCAGAGAAATACCCGAAAGGTTGATCATGGAAATCTCCAAGGCCGAACTGGCCTCGACGGCCGCTGCTGCTGGCCAATCTCCCGCTACCGAACAGCTGATGGGCGCCGAAATCATGGTGCGCGCCCTGCAGGCCGAAGGTGTCAAGTACATCTGGGGCTACCCCGGTGGTGCGGTTCTCTACATTTACGATGCCCTGTACAAGCAGGACACCATGCAGCACGTGCTCGTGCGTCACGAGCAGGCCGCTGTTCATGCCGCCGACGGGTATGCCCGTGCCACTGGTGACGTTGGTGTTGCCCTGGTGACCTCCGGTCCGGGTGTGACCAATGCCATCACCGGGATCGCGACGGCCTACACCGACAGCATTCCGATGGTGATCATCACCGGTCAGGTGCCCACCGCAGCCATTGGCTCCGATGCGTTCCAGGAGTGCGACACGGTCGGCATCACCCGCCCCGTGGTCAAGCACAACTTCCTGGTCAAGGACGTGCGCGAACTGGCCGATGTGATGAAGAAGGCCTTCCACATCGCACGCACTGGCCGGCCCGGCCCGGTCGTCGTCGACATTCCCAAGGACGTGTCTTTCAACAAGGCGACCTGGACGGGCTATCCCACGTCGGTCGAGATGCGTTCGTACAACCCGGTGCGCAAGGGTCACGGTGGGCAGATCCGAAAGGCCCTGCAACTGCTGCTGAACGCCAAGCGCCCCTACATCTATACCGGTGGCGGTGTGTTGCTGGGCAATGCGGTGCCCGAACTGCGCACGCTGGTCGACATGCTCGGCTACCCGGTGACCAACACCCTCATGGGTCTGGGCGCCTATCCGGCCACCGATCGCAAGTTCCTGGGCATGTTGGGCATGCACGGCACGATCGAGGCCAACCACGCCATGCAGAACTGCGATGTGCTGCTGGCGGTGGGTGCACGGTTCGACGACCGCGTGATCGGCAACCCCAAGCACTTTGCCTCGGTCGAGCGCAAGATCATCCACATCGACATCGACCCATCCAGCATCGCCAAGCGCGTCAAGGTGGACGTGCCGATCGTCGGCGATGTCAAGGACGTGTTGACCGAGCTGATCAACATGATCCGCGAGAGCCAGGCCAAGCCGGACGACAAGGCGCTGGCGGCGTGGTGGGACACGATCGAGGGCTGGCGGTCGCGTGACTGCCTGCGCTACGACCGCGCCAACACCCAGGTCATCAAGCCCCAGATGGTGGTCGAGACGCTGTGGAACCTGACCAAGGACGACGACTGCTACATCACGTCCGATGTGGGTCAGCACCAGATGTTTGCGGCTCAGTTCTACAAGTTCAATGAGCCTCGTCGCTGGATCAACTCGGGCGGTCTGGGCACCATGGGGGTGGGCTTGCCCTATGCCATGGGCATCAAGCTGGCCAAACCGGATGCCGACTGCTGGTGCGTCACCGGCGAGGGCTCGATCCAGATGAACATCCAGGAGCTGTCGACCTGCCAGCAATACGGCACACCGGTCAAGATCCTGTCGCTCAACAACCGCTACCTGGGCATGGTGCGCCAGTGGCAGGAACTGATTTATCAGGGCCGCTACAGCCACAGCTACATGGATGCGCTGCCCAACTTCGTCAAGCTGGCCGAAGCCTACGGGCACGTCGGCATGCTGGTCGAGCGTCCTCAGGATGTTGAGGCCGCCTTGCGTGAGGCACGGGCCATCAAGGACCGTTGTGTCTTCATCGACGTCCGCACCGACCCGACCGAAAACGTCTGGCCGATGGTGGAGGCCGGCAAGGGCATCACCGAAATGCTGCTGGGCTCCGAGGAGCTCTGAAGTCCGTCGCCACCTGTCCCTTGCGGCCGGGTGGCATCTTCCTGACGAATCTATCTGCAGCCGAGCCTGCGCATTACCGTGCGCAGGGGAGGGCTCAGAAAAGAGGAATCGAACATGAAACACATCATCGCTGTCCTGCTTGAAAACGAAGCGGGCGCTCTTTCCCGGGTGGTTGGCCTTTTCTCTGCCCGCGGCTACAACATCGAGTCCCTCACGGTCGCGCCGACCGAGGACCCCAGCCTCTCGCGCATGACCATCCAGACCACCGGGTCGGATGACATCATTGAGCAGATCACCAAGCACCTCAACCGCCTGATCGAGGTCGTGAAGGTGGTGGACCTGACAGAAGGGGCCTACACCGAGCGCGAGCTGATGCTGGTGAAGGTCCGTGCCGTGGGCAAGGAGCGCGAGGAGATGAAGCGCATGGCCGACATCTTCCGTGGTCGCATCATCGATGTGACCGAGAAGAGCTACACCATCGAACTGACCGGCGACCAGGCCAAGAACGATGCCTTCCTCAGTGCGATCGACCGCAGTGCCATTCTCGAGACCGTCCGCACCGGTGCCTGTGGCATTGGCCGCGGCGAGCGGGTCCTCAGGGTCTGACGCCCCCGTCCCTTACCATTGTTGGTTTTTCAGAATTTCAACCGGAGCAACCTCATGAAAGTTTTCTACGACAAGGACTGTGATCTGAGCCTGATCAAGGGCAAGACCGTCGCGATCATCGGCTATGGCTCGCAAGGCCACGCCCACGCCCAGAACCTGAACGACAGCGGCGTCAAGGTCGTGGTCGGTTTGCGCAAGGGCGGTGCGTCCTGGGACAAGGTCGGCAAGGCCGGCCTGACCGTCATGGAAGTCAACGACGCCGTGAAGGCCGCTGACGTGGTCATGATCCTGCTGCCCGACGAGCAGATCGCCGAGGTCTACAAGAACAACGTCGAACCCAACATCAAGCAGGGTGCTTCGCTGGCGTTTGCCCACGGCTTCAACGTGCACTACAACCAGGTCGTGCCCCGCGCCGATCTGGACGTGTGGATGGTCGCTCCCAAGGCCCCCGGTCACACCGTGCGCAACACCTACACCCAGGGCGGCGGCGTTCCCCACCTGGTGGCCGTGCACCAGGACAAGTCCGGCAAGGCCCGTGACCTGGCCCTGAGCTACGCCATGGCCAACGGTGGCGGCAAGGCCGGCATCATCGAGACCAACTTCAAGGAAGAGACCGAGACAGACCTGTTCGGCGAGCAGGCCGTGCTGTGCGGCGGCGCTGTCGAACTGATCAAGATGGGTTACGAAACCCTGGTCGAAGCCGGCTACGCCCCCGAGATGGCCTACTTCGAGTGCCTGCACGAGCTCAAGCTCATCGTCGACCTGATCTACGAAGGCGGCATCGCCAACATGAACTACTCGATCTCCAACAACGCGGAGTTCGGCGAGTACGTGACCGGCCCCGAGGTCATCAACGAGCAGTCGCGCGCCGCCATGCGCAATGCCCTCAAGCGCATCCAGAATGGTGACTACGCCAAGATGTTCATCCAGGAAGGCCGGCTGAACTACCCGAGCATGACCGCCCGCCGCCGCAACACCGCCGATCACCAGATCGAGGTGGTGGGTGCGCAGCTGCGCGCCATGATGCCCTGGATCGCCAAGAACAAGCTGGTCGACCAGACCCGCAACTGATCGGACGTGGCTGGTGAATGCCGGCCACTTCTGACCGGTGGGGCCGCCATGTGGCGGCCCTTGTCGTTTCTGGTCCTGCCTCTGCTGCCTTACACTGCGCGTACAGAAACATGACAGCCCGCGACGTTCGCGGACCCAACCGAATCTCCATGCACGACGGCACCGATCCCATTGCTACTCCCGCGCCTGAGGCGGCACGTCGCCCCAAAGGCATCTACATGTTGCCCAACATGATCACGCTGGCGGCCCTGTTTGGCGGCTTCTATGCGGTGGTCATGGCCATGAACGGCCGCTATGACCTGGCCACCACGGGTATCTTTGTGGCGATGGTGCTTGACAGTCTTGATGGCCGCGTCGCGCGCCTGACCAATACCCAGAGTGCTTTCGGCGAACAGATGGATTCGCTCTCGGACATGGTGTCCTTCGGCGCGGCGCCTGCGCTGATTGCCTATGAATGGGCATTACGCGATCTGGGCCGATGGGGCTGGATTGCGGCCTTTGTCTATTGCGCCTGCGCCGCGCTGCGCCTAGCGCGTTTCAATGTCAACACCGGGGTGGTTGACAAGCGCTATTTCCAAGGTTTGCCGTCACCGGCCGCCGCGGCCCTGGTGGCTGGCTTCATCTGGCTGATGACCGACATCGAAATCGCTCCCGATGACGTCACCTGGTTCATGTTCGCGCTGACGCTCTACGCGGGGCTGACCATGGTGACCAATGTGCCGTTCTACAGCTTCAAGGACTTGAGCCTGAAGAAGAGCGTCCCTTTTGCGGCGATCGTGCTGGTGGCGCTGGGCATTGCCATCATCAACATTCACCCCCCCATCGTTCTGTTTGCCCTCTTTGTCCTGTACGGCTTGTCCGGTTACGGGATGTACCTCTGGCGCAAGTCCAAAGGCAAGCCGGTGAGTGTGGTCAGTACGTCCACCGATGAGCCCGACGAGCGTGGTCTGCACCAGTGAGCGCGTGGGCGTCTATCGGACTCATGGAAATTCATGATCACCGCGGTCGGCCTGATGTGATACATTGCATTGTTATGAAATTCGCTGTCGCCCTGCTACTAGCCGATGTCCTTGACGGGCAGGTGAAATAGCACGCGCGATTTCCAACACAACGGCCCGTTTGCACCCGCAGCGGGCCGTTTGTTTTGGAACTGCGGGTATTTTCAAGAGCCTTCCACGAGTGGGCACACCGGAGAACAGAGATGAGCGACAAGTTGATCATTTTCGACACCACCTTGCGCGATGGCGAGCAGTCGCCCGGCGCGTCCATGACCAAGGACGAGAAGCTGCGCATTGCTCGCCAGCTCGAGCGCATGAAGGTGGATGTGATCGAAGCGGGCTTTGCAGCCAGCTCCAATGGTGACTTTGACTGCGTGCAGGCCATCGCCAACGCCATCAAGGAGTCCACGGTCTGCTCTCTGGCACGGGCCAACGATCGCGACATCTCTCGTGCCGCAGCCGCGCTCGCCGGTGCACAGCGCTCTCGCATCCACACCTTCATCGCCACCTCGCCCCTGCACATGGAGAAGAAGCTGCGCATGACGCCCGAGGAGGTGCTTGAGCAGGCGCGGCAGTCGGTTCGCTTCGCACGCAATCTTTGTGCAGACATCGAGTTCAGCGCCGAAGACGGCTACCGGTCAGAACTCGACTTCCTGGCGCGTGTGGTGGAGGCGGTCATCAACGAAGGCGCCACCACCATCAACATCCCCGACACGGTGGGCTACGCGATTCCCGAGCTCTACGGCAACTTCATCAAGACCCTGCGCGAGAAGGTGCCCAACTCCGACAAGGCCATCTGGTCGGTGCACTGCCACAACGATCTCGGGATGGCGGTGGCCAACTCGCTGTCGGGTGTGAAGCTCGGTGGTGCTCGTCAGGTCGAGTGCACCATCAACGGTCTGGGCGAGAGAGCGGGTAACTGCTCTCTGGAAGAGATTGTCATGGCGGTCCGGACCCGGCGGGACTACTTCGATCTCGACGTGGGCATCGATACCACCCAGATCGTCCCCGCCAGCCGTATGGTCAGTCAGACCACCGGTTTTGTGGTCCAGCCCAACAAGGCGGTGGTGGGGGCCAACGCCTTCGCCCACGCCTCGGGCATTCATCAGGACGGCGTCCTCAAAGCGCGGGATACCTACGAAATCATGCGCGCCGAAGACGTGGGCTGGAGCGCCAACAAGATCGTGCTGGGCAAGCTCTCCGGCCGCAATGCCTTCAAGCAGCGCCTGCAGGATCTGGGCATCGAGATGGAGTCCGAGACCGAGATCAACACCGCCTTCGCCAAGTTCAAGGAACTGGCGGATCGCAAGGCGGAGATTTTCGACGAAGACATCCTGGCGCTGGTCAGCGACGAGAGCGTGACCGCCGAAAAAGAGCAGTACGGTCTGGTTTCGCTGGCGCAACACAGTGAAACCGGCGAGCGGCCGCACGCCAGCGTGGTGTTCACGGTGGATGGTCGGGAAATGCATGGGCAAAGCGACGGCAACGGACCGGTGGACGCTTCTCTCAAGGCGATCGAGAGCCATGTCAAGAGCGGCGCCGAACTCGTGCTTTACTCGGTCAATGCGATCACCAGCGGTTCGACCGAGAGCCAGGGAGAGGTGACTGTGCGTCTGCAGCACGGGGGGCGCGTGGTCAATGGGGTGGGCGCCGATCCGGACATCGTGGTGGCATCGGCCAAGGCCTACCTCAGTGCTCTCAACAAGCTGCACAGCAAAGCCGACCGGGTCGCTGCCCAAGGGTGATGGTGAATATCCGCAAGTCCTTTTGAATCAAGGACTTGCGGAAAATTCCTTGGGGGAACCTCCCAAGTGCCCCCAAAAGAGGCGCCTTTTTCGGCGCTGGCTGAGAAGTCTCTTACAAGCATTTGATATTGCTTGTTTTTTGGATGCTCTCTATACTTCGTTACGGCTTGCAACGATGCAAGGAGAGGGTCCATGGTGAAGCGTGAGTTGAGGTTTGGCGGTTTCTTGAGGGTGCTGATGATGGCACTCATCTCGCTATCGGTGATGTGGCCGGTGGCTGAGTCCGCCGCTTCATCCAGCAACAAGTCCAAAAAGCCGGTTGCCAGCAAGACGGCCAAAAAGCAGGCCTCCAAGGCCACCCGAAAAGAAGCCACGGCGCGCAAGAGCACGCGTACCAAGACAGCGTCAGCACGCAACAAGAAAGGCCGCACGGTGGTGGCGCAGCGCCGCCAGGCCGGCCCGGGGACGATTCGCACGGCAGTGCGCTCCTCGCGGGCTGACGTGGTCCGGGTGGCGGCACCCGCGCGTCTGACCGTCGGTGAACGTCTCGGGTTGCGTTCCAGCGACGACCCCTTGGACCTGAACTCCAGTGTCGCACTCGTGGTCGATCAGGACACCAGCGAGGTGCTGTTCAGCAAGAACGATGGAGCGGTGCTTCCGATTGCCTCGCTGACCAAGCTGATGACAGGTCTGGTGGTGGCCGATGCCAATCTGCCGATGGACGAGCAGATCACCATTACGACGGATGACATTGATACCTACAAGGGCAGTGGCTCCCGGTTGGCGGTGGGTACCACGCTGTCACGCGGCGAGTTGATGCATCTGGCGCTGATGTCGAGCGAGAACCGCGCAGCCCATGCGCTGGGGCGCACCTTCCCGGGCGGCATGGAGCATTTTGTCCGTCTGATGAACGCCAAGGCGCGCGAGCTGGGCATGTATGACACCCGCTATGTGGAGCCCACCGGCTTGCTCAGCCAGAACCAGTCCAGTGCCAGGGATCTGGCCACACTGGTCTCTGTGGCCTACCAGCGCCCCATTCTCCGGGAGCTGTCCACATCACCGGGTTACCAGCTCAACGTGGGACGCCGTGTGCTGCAGTACAACAACTCCAACCGCCTGGTTCACAACCCGGAGTGGAACATTGGTCTGCAGAAGACGGGGTACATCTCTGAGGCCGGTCGATGCCTGGTCATGCAAGCCAGTGTGGCCGGTCGCAAGCTGATCATGGTGTTCCTGGATTCCGCAGGAAAAGTCAGTCGCCTGCAGGATGCCGAGCGCGTGCGTCGCTGGGTGGAAAACCAGGGAACGCCGGCTGTCAATCATCAGCCGGTGACACAAACCCTGGTGACTCGGCCCCAGGGGTGAATCTGGTGCCTCTGGGCTTCTCTACTGAGTGCGCACGACAAACAACGAAGGGGCCTCACAGCCCCTTTGTTGTTTCTGCAGTGATGCCAGCGCTTGTTCAGGCGCCTCTGAGGCGCAGGGCGTGCGGATAACCGAGTGATGCGGATATCTCGGCGGCCGTGGCCTTCAGTTTGGGAAGCCAGTTCTCGTCAATGCGGTCGGCGGGCGCGGAAATGGACAATCCCGCCACCAACCGGGACTGATCGTCATAAATGCCAGCCGCCATGCATCGCACGCCCAGTTCCAGTTCCTCGTTGTCCCGGGCCACGCCCATTTGCCGACACTGTTGCAGTTCCCGCTCCAGTGCCGCCAGCTGGGTCAGGCTGTTGCGGGTGTTGCCGACCAGACCGGTTCGGGTGGCGTAGGCACGCACCCGTTGCGGTTCGTCGGCCGCCAGGAACAGCTTGCCCACCGAGGTGAGATGCAGCGGGGCCCGTCCACCGATGGCGCGGACCACCTGCATGCCGGAGCGCTCGCTGTAGGCACGTTCCACATACACGATCTCGTCACCCTGCCTGACGCTCAGGTTGACTGGCTGCTGGATCTGCTTGTGCAACTCCCGCATGGGAGCAAGGGCGGCATCACGAACGTTCAGGCGTGCCTTGACCAGGTTGCCCAGTTCCAGCAACCTCATACCCAGGCGGTAGCTGCCGGCTTCGGGTCTGTCCACGAAGCGGCCAATGGTCAGGTCATTGAGGATGCGATGGGCCGTGGACGGGTGCAGGCCCGTCTTCTCGCTGATTTCCTTGAGGGAGACAGGTTCCTCTCGCGAGGCCAGGACCTCCAGCAGGTTGAACATGCGCTCGATGACCTGAACGGTCGGGGCGCTGGGCAAGGCATCTGATCGTTTGCTCATGGCGGTTCTGTGATGTACCGCTATTTTATGAGATGAAATGAAGATCTGCAGGCTGCGTCAACCCGCCGATGCGTGATCGCTGCGGGTGGCCGACATCCACTGGCCATCAATCAGCTTTTCATGAGGCTGAAAACCGGTCTTGTAGCGCATCTTCGTGCTCTGCTCGATCCAGTAACCCAGGTACACATACGGGAGGTTCAACTGCCTGGCCTGCTCGATCTGCCACAGCACGTTGTAGGTGCCGTATGAAGCCTTGTCTCCAGGCTCATAGAAGGTGTACACGGCCGAGAGTCCATCGTTGAGGACATCGACGATCGACACCATCTTGAGTTGTGGCTCACCGCCGCCCTCGACAGGCTGGTAGAACTCGACCAAGCGTGAGTTCACGCGGCTTTGCAGCAGGAACTGCGTGTACTGGTCCACACTGTCATGGTCCATGCCGCCCCCTGCGTGGCGATGATTCTGGTAGCGCAGATACAGGGCGTAATGCTCAGGTACGAAGCACAGGCTGAGGACCCGGGTCTGCAGTGTCCCATGCGTCTGGAGACAGCGTCGCTGGGTCCGATTGGGCGCGAAGGAGTCAACTGGAATCCGCAAAGGCACGCATGCCTGGCAGCCGTCGCAATACGGACGGTAGGTGAACATTCCGCTGCGGCGAAATCCCCGCGTGACCAGTTCGGAATAGGTGTCGTTGTGGATGAGGTGGCTGGGGGTGGCCACCTGCGAACGGGCCATGCGGCCAGGGACATAGCTGCAGGGGTAGGGCGCGGTTGCGTAGAACTGGAGCGCCTGGAACGGAAGGTCCTTGAGGTGCGTCACGCGTCTGGGTGGTGGCCGTCAAATAGCTGCATCCAGTATACGGGGTCAAACCGCCAGGAGGGGGCTTGTTGCTGCAGTGAGCGCTTCAGGCGTTGCACGAAGGCAGAGCGGGGCACCGGGGCAGCGCCCATGGATGCGAGATGCCGCGTTTCCTGCTGGCAGTCGATCATCGACACGCCACTGGCTCTGCAGAGCGCCACCAGCGCAGCCAGTGCGATCTTGGAGGCGTTGCTGCGGTGGCTGAACATCGACTCCCCAAACACCATGCCGCCCAGCCCAACGCAATAGAGTCCGCCGACCAGTTCGCCGTCGATCCACGTTTCCACGCTGTGCGCCAGTCCGCTGCGGTGCAGCCGGATGTAGGCCTCGATCATCGACGGAAGAATCCACGTCCCTTGTTGTCCGTCGCGAGGGGTGTGTGCACAACGGCGAATGACGCTGGAGAAGTCGTGGTCAACCCTGATCTGAAGTCTTTCCTGCCGCAGCAGGGACTGAATCTCTTTGCGCAGGGAGCGGTGCAGGCGAAACCGGCAAGGCTCCAGGATCATGCGGGGATCGGTGCTCCACCACAGGATGGGTTGACCCGAGCTGTACCAGGGGAAGATGCCTTGGGAGTAGGCGGCGACCAAGGTCGGAACATCCAGCACACCGCCGGCGGCGAGAAGCCCTGGCGCGGGATCGGTCGGTCCCCATGCGCTGCCCACCGGCGGAAACGGCTGCCCCGGTTCCAGCCAGGGCACGGGTCGGGTGGGCGGCGCTTGCGTCATGGCGCTATTGTGCGTCCGGCAAGTCGGTGGTCGTGCGATGGCGGAACTTGGAAGCGGCCCAGTGCAGGAACAGTCCGGCCAGCACCCCCGCGACGTCTGCCATCCAGTCCATGGGATCGCCGGTTCGCCACCCGGACACCTGTTGGGCAACCTCAATGAGGACGCCATAAATGGCCAGCCACATGAACACCCGGAGTCGGGAGGCGGCGAAGGCGGGCAGGCACAGCAGGGTCAGCACCGCAAAGCCGCCCGCGTGCTGGGCCTTGTCCCACACGTCGAACGCCTGGGGTGGGAGTTGGGTGGGTGGTAGCAACGAGCCGATGCTCACCGCGACAAGCGCTACCCAGAAGCAAAGGCGCCAGAGCCAGCGCATGATGATGGAGCAGGTGTTCGGAAACGAAAAAGGCCTTCCGAAGAAGGCCTTTGAATTTTGGCTCCCCGACCTGGACTCGAACCAGGGACCTGCGGATTAACAGTCCGTCGCTCTACCGACTGAGCTATCAGGGAACAGACTCAAATTATAGCGTCGTTTTTTCGATTTTGCGAATCTGTCGAAAAAATTTTGGCTTCTAAGGCAGTGATCCGCCCACGCCCAGCAGTTCGTGCAGGCGAGGGCTGGTGGTGGTGTACTGCATCAGCACTTTCTGGTCCGGACGGAGGTAGGCTGCCGCGGCATAGGCGGCCAGCACGCACTCGTGGAAACCGCAGATGATGAACTTGCGTTTGCCCGGGTACGTGTTGATGTCGCCCACCGCGTAGATGCCAGGCTCGGTGGTGCCGAAGGAAGCCGTGTCCACCGGCACATGCTTGCGTTCCAGGGCAAGCCCCCAGGTGGCCAGAGGGCCTAGCCGAGGGGAAATCCCCAGCCTTATGAGCAGGCGGTCGATGGCAATGTGGCGGATGCTGTTGTCAGCGGCAGAAATCTCAAGCCCCCGCATTTCGCCATTTTGGATGTCTACCCCGGTGGGCTGGCCGATCTCGACGCGGACGCGCTGCGCTTGTCGCAGCGCATGCAGTCGGTCCAGTTGGTCCTGCCTGGCGTCGAAGGCATCCTTGCGGTGAATCAGCACCACGTCGTGGCCCGCATCGCTCAGGGTGAGTACCGCCTCCACCGCATCCTCTGTGCCGCCGGCGACGGCGATCGTCCCCGGGCATGTCAGGTCCAGTTCACTGGTCCTGAAGAAGACCTGCCGCTGCTCCAGGGCAGCGAGCGCCGGAATGGCCAGGCGCTTGGGTTCGAACGCGCCGACGCCCGCCGCAATGAACACGGCGCGGGCTAGAAAGGCTTTGCCCTGGCTGGTCGAGGCCAGCAGCCGACCGTCATCGTGCCGGCTCAGGCTGGTGATCGTCTGGCCCAGGTGCATGCCTGGGCGGAAGGGTTGAACCTGTCTGAGCAGGCTCTCGGTGAGTTCCCGCCCCGTGCAGACGGGTATGGCCGGCAGGTCGTAAATGGGCTTGTCGGGGTACAGCTCGATGGGTTGGCCGCCGGGGTAGGGCAGGCTGTCCACCACCTGGGCACCGATCTCCAGGAGACCAAGCTGAAAAACCTGGTACAGACCCACCGGACCGGCGCCGATGACCAGCGCGTCGGTCTCGATGGGCGATGTACCGTGGTCGTGAAAGCCTGAGACCTGCTGCAGGCCCATGCGTCAGCGAATCAGCTCGGACAGCTTGCCGGTGCGGTCTTTCCACTCTTCAGCGTCGGGGAGGGCGTCCTTGCGCTTGGTGATGCTCTTCCAGCCGGGCAGGCGGGCCAACTCGGCATTGAGGGCCGTCATGTGCTGCTGGTCCTTGGGCAGGTCCTCTTCGGCGTAGATGGCGCTGACCGGGCACTCGGGGATGCAGACGGCACAGTCAATGCACTCGTCAGGATCGATGGTCAGGAAGTTGGGGCCCTCGCGGAAGCAGTCCACGGGACAGACATCGACGCAATCGGTGTATTTGCAGCGGATGCAGGCTTCGGTGACGACGTGGGTCATGGTGATGGTGGTATGGGATTCGGGAAACCCCGGATTTTAGGCTGGCTCGATGGTAGGTCGGGCGCAAAGCCCTGACCATGACAAAAGTAAAGCCCTCGCGATCGCGGGGGCCTGGGGCCGCGGTGGGATCAGAGCACCATGACAGCGCCCGAGGTCTTGTGGCTGGCGGTGTCCACCAGCACGAGCGCGCCCAAGGTGCGCGACTGGCTGTAGGGGAGGGTCAGCAGGGGTTCCTGCAGGGCCAACTCGATGTGCCCGATCGCATTGGGTTCCAGTTGGGTGGCGTCCTGCTCGGCCAGGGTGTGGATGTCCAGTTTGTGCACGATGCGCTGCACCTTGGCTTTCACCCAGCGGTGGCCATGGAGTGCCCAGTAGACACGGCCGGGCACCAGCGGTTCGTCGTCCAGCCAAGCCACGGTCGCGCGCACCTGTCGCTGGGACTGCAGCGTCTCGGCTGCCGAGTCGGCGTACAGCCAGTCCCCGCGGGAGACATCCACTTCGCGGTCCAGCACGATGCCGGCGCCATGGTTGGCGTTCACCTCGCCCGGCGCGCGGACGTGGGTCAGGACCTGGGCAACGACAGCGGTCTGGCCACTGGGAAGGACGCGGATGGTCTGCCCCACGCTGGCCCGACCGGTGGCTACCCGGCCCCAGAAGACACGGCGCCCCTGGGTGGTGTCGGAAGAGCTGCTGAACTTCTCGACCCACTGGACAGGAAAGCTCAGGGGCAACCCGGCGTCTGCCTGCGTCACCGGCAGATCCTCCAGGATCTGCAGCAGCGTCGGGCCCGTGTAGCCGCACCAGTGCTCGTCGGTGGCGGCGTCCACCACGTTCCATCCTTTGAGGGCGGAAACCGGCACCGTCGCGACCACCGAGATACCTGCTTCGGCGGCAAATCTGTCCAGGGCGCCGCGGATGTGCGCGTAAGCCAAGGCGCTGTCGGCCACGGCATCGAGCTTGTTGACCGCGAACACGATGGACGGCACGCGTAGCAGTTTCAGCAGCAGGCTGTGCCGGCGGGTCTGTGGCAACAATGCGAGCCCGGCGTCCTGCCAGGGCAGTTTGGTGGCGTCGACCAGCACCACGGCCGCGTCCGCGCTGGAGGCTGCGGTCACCATGTTGCGCGTGTACTGCTCATGGCCAGGCGCGTCGCCGATGATGAACTTGCGCGCTTCGGTGCTGAAGTAGCGGTAGGCCACGTCGATGGTGATGCCCTGCTCGCGTTCGGCCGACAGGCCATCGGTCAGGAGGGCCAGATCAGTCTCACCCTGGCGCTGAACGCCGGCCAGGTGGTCCTGGAGCACGGCCTTGCTGTCGACCAGAAGACGACCGATGAGGGTGCTCTTGCCGTCGTCGACCGAGCCGCAGGTGATGAATTTCAGTGCTTCCATGATGTCTTTCTCGCGGTCAGGGTCAGAAGTAGCCGTCTTTCTTGCGCTTCTCCATCGAGGCTTCGCTGGTCTTGTCGTCCATGCGGGTGGCGCCACGTTCGCTCAGGTCGGCCTTGAGTGTTTCGATGACGATGTCCTCCGGTGTGGCGGCGTCGCTGGCCACCGGGCAGGTGCAGGTGATGTCACCGACAGTGCGGAAACGCACGTCCCGGATGACGACCCGCTCGCCCTCGCGGGGCGGTGTGAGGTCGGTCACCGGCACCAGCAAGCCGCGACGCTCGACCACTTCCCGGCGGTGGGTGTAGTAAATGGACGGCAGCGCAATGTGTTCCCTGGCGATGTACTGCCACACGTCCAGCTCGGTCCAGTTGCTGATCGGGAACACGCGGAAGTGTTCGCCAGGCTGCAGGCGCGTGTTGAACAGGGTCCAGAGCTCCGGGCGCTGGGCCTTGGGTTGCCATTGGCCAAAACTGTCACGGTGCGAAAAGATGCGCTCTTTGGCGCGGGCCTTTTCCTCATCGCGGCGGGCGCCGCCGATCAGCGCGTCGAAGCGGAACTCCTCGATGGCTTCGAGCAGCGTGACCGACTGGTGCGCATTGCGGCTCTCGCCGGGGTGAGCCAGGCGCACGGTGCCGCGCTTCATCGAGTCCTCCACACTGCGCACGATCAGTTCGGCCTGCAGTTCCTTGGCACGGCGGTCGCGGAACTCGGTCACCTCCGGGAAGTTGTGACCGGTGTCGATCATCAGCAGCGGGTAGGGAATTCGGCCCACGCCAAACGCCTTCTCCGCGCACTTGAGCATGACCAGCGAGTCCTTGCCGCCGGAGAAGAGCAGGGCGGGGCGTTCGAAGGCGGCGGCCACCTCGCGCAGGATGAAGATGGTCTCTTCTTCGAGCGCGTCGAGATGGGCGTTGCTCAAATGGTGTTCGGCGGCGTTCTGGGTGGATTGCAGCACGGCGGTGTCGGTACGGGCGTTCATGATCGGTTTCGGCAGTCGGTTGGGTGGGCCGGGCGTCAATGCGCCAGGTGCAGGCCGCACTCGCGGTTGTCTTCGCCCTTGGTCGGGTCCACGTAGTCGAAGTTGTTGGGCAGGCCGTGCAGTTCGCAGTAGTGGTACAGGTCCTTGGACGTCCAGTGCAGCAGCGGCGCGACCTTGATCAGGCCGTCCGGGTTGATGCTGACCGGGTCCATCTGGGCACGCACGGCGGTGTCGGTGGCGCGCAGGGCGGTGAACCAGACCTTGGGCGCGGTCTCGCGCAGGGCACGGGCGAAAGGTTCCAGCTTGACTTCTTCCGTGAACGCGGCGTGGCGCGGATCGTCCAGCGCGGGCGTGGGGCCCTCCACCGCTTCGCGGTGTGCGCGTGAGCGGCGCGGCAGATAGATCTTCAGGTTCAGCTTGAGCTGGCGGGTCACTTCGTCGGCAAAGCGGTAGGTGGCCTCGGTGTTGTAGCCGTTGTCCATCCAGACCACCGGCACGTCGGGTCGGACCTGGGTGACCAGATGCAGGATCACGGCCTCAAAGGGGCGGAAGTTGGTGGTGACGATGGTCGGCTGATTCAGGCCCAGGGCCCATTGGACGAGTGCGGGGGCATCGCGGCCGATGTCGGCGTTGATCCGGGCAAGGTCGATGGTGTTCATCGTATGTGTCTTCTTGGTTCTCACACGGCCGCGAAATGGGGCTTCACATCCACCGCATCGCCCTGGTAGAAGGTGTCGTACTGCGCCAGCAGCTTCTGACCATGCTCGATGCTCTGGTCGCCGCGCAGGACGGCTTGGGTGAAACCGCTGCGCTGCATCGGCTGCAGTTGGTCGATCAGCACGTCGCCGATGGCGCGGATGTGACCGGAGAAGCCCAGGCGGCGGCGAAGCAGGAAGGCCTGGCTGAAGGCGCGACCGTCGGTGAATGCGGGGAACTGCAACACCACGGTGTGGACACCGTCCAGCGGCACTGTGCGCGGGTCGGCGTCGTTGGGCAGGGTGAGGGTGCCGGCCGCGTCAGCGGGAGCACTGTCAGCCGTGAAGAGTTGGATCGTGGATTTCATGAAGGGGGTCCTGACGTTCACGCGGCGACGGAGGTGCGGGCCGTGGTCACGCGCACGGCGTTGGCCGCGGTCTTGAAGGGCTCAATACCGATGCGCTTGACGGTCTGGGTGAAGGTTTCGGCCGGCTGGCGTTGGGCGCGGTAGGTGTCGAGCAGGGCTTCGACCACATCGACCATCTCGTCGGCCGCGAACGACGGGCCGATGACCTTGCCCGGCACCGCTTCGCCCGACAGGCGCGTGCCGTCCGAGCCGCCGAGGGTGACCTGATACCACTCCTGGCCGTCCTTGTCGACACCCAGGATGCCGATGTGGCCGCTGTGGTGGTGGCCGCAGCTGTTGATGCAGCCGCTCATGTGCAGGTCGATCTCGCCCAGGTCGTGCAGCTCGTCCAGGTCCTGGTAACGGGCCAGCAGGGCCTGGGCGATGGGCAGTGAGCGGGCATTGGCCAGGTCGCAGAAGTCGCCACCGGGGCAGGCGATCATGTCCGTCAGCAGGCCGATGTTCGGCTTGGCCAGACCCAGGCGGCGGGCTTCGCGCCAGAGTTCAGGCAACTGGTCGCAGCGCACCCAGGGCAGCAGCAGATTCTGCTCGTGGGTGATGCGGGCTTCACCGGCCGAGAAACGGTCGACTAGCTCGGCTGCGCGCTCCAGCTGCTCGGCCGTGGCGTCGCCGGGCGCCGAGCCCAGGCGCTTGAACGACAGGGTGACGGCGCGCAGGTCGGGGTTCTGATGCGGCTTGACATTGCGGGTCAGCCAGCGGCTGAACTCCAGATCGTCTTCGGCCGCGGCCTTGAGAATGTGGGCGATCTTGGCGTCTGCGCTTTTGCGGTCGCAGCTGAGCGTGGGCTGCACGAAGAAGGCGCTCACCCGGTCCAGCTCCGCCTGGGTGATGGTGTGAGGCGCACCGTCGAGTTCCAGGATGTCGCGGTACTCGGCCTCGACCTGCTCGGTGAAGGCCTGACCTTCGGCCTTGACCAGGATCTTGATGCGGGCCTTGTACTTGTTGTCGCGGCGGCCAAAGCGGTTGTAGGCCCGCACAATGGCTTCCAGGTAATTGAGGATCTGGTGCCAGGGCAGAAACTCGCGGACCACCGAACCGATGATGGGGGTGCGGCCCATGCCACCGCCCACGCGGACCTGGAAACCCAGATCACCGTCCACATTGCGCAGCAGACGTAGGCCGACATCGTGCCAGGGCGTGGCGGCGCGGTCTTCGCGGGCGCCAGTGATGGCGATCTTGAACTTGCGCGGCAGGAAGGCGAACTCCGGGTGCAGCGTGCTCCACTGGCGCATGATTTCGGCGAAGGGGCGTGGATCGGCCACCTCATCGACGGCGATACCGGCCAAGGCGTCGGTGGTGATGTTGCGGATGCAGTTGCCGCTGGTCTGGATGCCGTGCAGGTTCACGCTGGCCAGCAGGTCCATGGCGTCGGCCGCGCGATGCAAGGGAATCCAGTTGAACTGCACGTTCTGACGCGTGGTGAAGTGGGCGCAGCGGTCGGGCAGGCTGGGTACGTCGGCCAAGGCAGCATTGGCCTTGGAGGTGTCGTGTGCCTCTTTGTGGTCGAACTCCCGGGCCAGCTGGGCCAGCACCCGCAGCTGGGCGCTGTTGATCTCGCCGTAAGGCACCGCCACACGCAGCATGGGCGCGAAGCGCTGGATGTACCAGCCGTTCTGCAGGCGCAAGGGTTTGAAGGCTTCGCCGTCGAGGGTGCCGGCCTGGAAGCGTTCAAGCTGATCCCGGAACTGCGCTGCGCGCTGCTGCAGGAAGTGGCGGTCGAAGTCGGAGTACTGGTACATGTCGTTCGTGGGGGAGGCAACAATCAGAAAGCGATCAGTTTGGTGCCGGCGTAGGCCAGCAGCAGAGACAGCAGGGAGCGCACCAGACGCTCCGGGGTGTGGCGCATCAGGCGCGTGCCGATCCAGATGCCGGGCAAGGAGCCCGTCAGCAGGAGCCCGAGCAGGGGCCAGTCCACGGAGCCAAGGCTGGCGTGACCAAGGCCGGCGACCAATGTCAGTGGCACGGCGTACGCAATGTCGGCGGCCACGATCCTGGGCAGCGGCAGCAGGGGGTACAGCAGCAGCAGCACGGACACACCGATGGCGCCCGCACCGACCGATGTCAGCGTCACCAGGGTACCGATGACTGCGCCGAAGAGCACAGGCAGACTCCAGTGGCGCGCTCGGGTGGCGCTGGAGAGGTCGCGCTGATCCAGCGTTCTTGGGAGCACCTTGCCGCGTGCGGCCTTGTAGAGCATGGCGGCGGCGGTCAGCAGCAGGGCGACACCAAGGGTGTGGGTCATGACCGACTGCACCTGTGCGCTGGCAGGCCCCACGTGATGCAACATGGCCAGTGCCAGGCCGGACGCGGGCAGGCTGCCCGCGCACAGCTGGCCGACCACGCGCCACGGCACCAGACGCTGGCGGGCCAGGCTCAGGGTACCTCCTGCCTTGGTGACTGCAGCGAACAGCAGGTCGGTACCTACCGCCATGTAGGGCTTGATACCGAAGAAGAAGATCAACACCGGTGTCATGAGCGAGCCGCCACCCACCCCGGTGAGGCCGACAATGAGGCCCACGGCAAAACCGGCAAGAATGATGGCGACGTCTGGCATGGTGCGACTGTAGGGATATGCTGATATATCTCAAACTACAGATTTGCTATTCATATATGGCTTGGTGTAATAAGCGCTGAGGCGTGAATCTTGTGGAGGTCAAGGCTGACCGCTTACCATGTCCACATGGACCATCAGCGGGTGTTTGTGAAAGTCGTCGGATTCACGGACGTGGAGCGCCACGCGCTGAATACGGTGTTCCGACTGTCTGAACACAGGGACCCGGCCTACGCGCCCTGGATCGAAGGCGTGCAAGGCATGCCCGCTGCGCCGGAAATCCTGCTCGTCGACGGTGAGAGCGCCGAAGCTGTTCTGACCCATGTGCGGGAACTGCCAGCCGGGCAGCGCCTGATCTGGGTGGGGCCGGGGGCGCCTGCGCACGCCTGGCGGGTGCTGTCCCGTCCGATCCAGTGGGCCATCCTCCTGACCGATCTGGACGCCATGTTTGCCGCCAGGCTCGCGGACTCGGGCTATGTCGATCTGGACATCAGCACGCCGGTGCCCCTGGATGCGACCGCGGGTGCCCCCCGCCATGAGCGTGGGTTGCTGGTCGGTCCGGATGGGCCGGATCGTCAGCGACTGGCGGACTGGCTGGGCGCCGCGGGCTTCGAGTCGGTCGACACGGCCCCCGGTACCGATGAGGCGGTGGCGCTGATCGGTCGCCAGACCTATGCAATGGTCATTCTGGACATCGATGCGCCATTGGTGGATGCCTGGTCATTGGCGGCCTTGCTGGCGAGAACCGCGCCCGATGCGCTGGTGCTGGGGTTGAGTGAGCACGCCGGCCCATTGACCGCCTGGTGGCGTCGGCGCCGCCTGATCCGGCACGTGGACAACTCGCCCATGCAGGGCCTGCTGGCCCGACCGGTGGACCAGACGCAGCTTCGCGAGGCCATCAGCCGATGGCGTCGCCCGGGTTGATCGGTCAGTGGCCGGCGGGCTCCGGAGAGCGCACGGTCTGTTTTCTCAGTTGCCGCCAGGCAAAGCGTGCCGGGTCCATCGCGCGGCGCAGGTCTTCTGGCAGTTCAATGGGGTGTTTATCCAGACGCTGCTGCAACCAACGACCGCAGCTGTGCGCAAGGGTGATGCCCCGGGAGCCCAGCGCTGCCAGCACATGGATACCGTCCAGACGCGGGCACTGCTCAAGGGCCAGCCGGGTGACGCGAGAACTTGCCCCTGATGCCTTGAACGCACGCAGAGCCTGTGGGTCGGGCAGCGCGCCCAGCAGAGGCAGCCGGTCGAGTGATGCACAGCGCACGTCCGCCCAACCTTGCAGTTCACCTGCCTGCATTTGTTGTGCCATGTGCCCGGCGGCTTGGGAGTGGAGTTGGTGAAGGCTGGCGAGGTTCTTTTCGTGGGCCTGGAGACTGACCACACGATCGTCAACACCCCGCTCATAGGTAGAACCCATCGCCCACATCCGGCCCCCCAGACCGTCGGGCATCGCCTGATCTTCGTAACACGGGATGAAGACCCCATTGTTCCGGCAGGGGCGAGGAGAAAGTGGCGTGCCAGCCCAAGGACCGTAGCTCAGTTGCCCCTTGACCGGTCGCAGCGGGAGCTCGTCCTGGTCAAACCCAAAGCTGGCACGCAGCAGAGCGCTGCTGCCCCAGGCGCCAGCCACCACCACGACAGGTGCGGCAGCGATGGTCTGGCCATCAGCACCAAGGACGAGCCAGCCGGCATCCCGGGAGCCATTGCCGGCACCGACAATGCGATCAGCCTGTGTGGACCAATGA
Organism: Hydrogenophaga bisanensis; assembly: GCF_042665135.1. Lineage (NCBI taxonomy): Bacteria > Pseudomonadati > Pseudomonadota > Betaproteobacteria > Burkholderiales > Comamonadaceae > Hydrogenophaga > Hydrogenophaga bisanensis. Next base: position 48,727 of record NZ_JBHTBX010000001.1, on the reverse strand, counting down.
CAAACAAGCCGCCCTGTTTGCCGGGCTTCCTCCAGCCAGGCATGGACCAGCGCGGACGGACGCACCATGGCCGCAGGCCATCGACCGGGATCGTGCCCCAGGTTGTCGACTTCCGTGTCCTGCCATCCCGCACCTTCCGCTATTCGCTCCCTCAGGTAGGCGCGTGTGTCCGCCACACCGATGGCCGACAGGCGTGACATGGGGGTCGGAGAACGGGTGACATGCGGACTGAGCATCCCCACCGGCAGGGCCGATGCCCGCCGGGCGGGTCCGGACTGGGCGTCCAGCAACTGGACCTGCCATCCTGCCGACGTCAGTGCGCGGGCGACGGCCGCTCCTGCCAGCCCCGCACCAATGACGATGGCATGCCGTGGGGAGGACACAGTGAGATCGCGACGTGTCAGGTGTTACTGGGAGGCACGTAGCCAGCGGCTGCATCTGCCCCTTCGCCGAAAAAGTGCTTCTCCATCTGCCGCGCCAGGTATTGGCGGGCACGTGCGTCGGCGAGGTTCAGCCGATTCTCATTGAGCAGCATGGTCTGATGACGCAGCCAATCGGCCCAGGCCTGTTTGCTGACGTTCTCGAAAATCCGCTTGCCCAGTTCGCCGGGGTAAGGCGGAAAATCCAGCCCTTCGGCGTCCTGGCCGAGCTTGATGCAATGAACGGTTCTGGCCATCGTGAAGTCCTTTATTGCCTGGCGTAATGCTTACATGAAGATAAAGTAGTTCCGGTATTGAGGGTTGCCGTGCATGATGCGCAGCTCCCTGTCCGGATCCGGTGTCGAGACTGTATCAAGGTTGGAAAGGCACTGGCCTGACTGATGCCGTTTCGATGGCCGCTTCATGACATAGCGCAAGGTGAACGGCAGGGTTTCTCTTTAGAATCAAAGGTTTGAAAGAGGCCGCCGGTTGCCTGGCCGGTCTCTCCCCTTCAGCCCGCCGCGAAGGTCTGGGCTCTTCAGGACCCATCATGAGTGCATTTCTCGAAGAACGCGTCTTGAGTGTTCATCACTGGACCGATCGTTTGTTCAGTTTCACCACCACGCGCGACGTCGCCTTGCGCTTCTCGAACGGCCACTTCACCATGATCGGTCTGAAGGTGGATGGCAAGCCGCTGCTGCGCGCGTACAGCATTGCCAGCCCCAACTACGCCGAGCATCTCGAGTTCCTGAGCATCAAGGTGCAGGACGGCCCATTGACCTCGCGCCTGCAGCACATCCAGCCCGGCGATACCATCATTGTCGGACGCAAGCCGACAGGTACCCTGCTGATCGACTATCTGCTGCCGGCCAAGCGGCTTTACCTGTTGGCCACCGGCACGGGTCTGGCGCCTTTCCTGAGCGTGATCCGGGACCCGGAAACCTACGAGAAGTTCGAGCAGGTGGTGCTGGTGCACGGGGTCCGGGAGGTCAAGGAACTGGCCTACCGGGAGATGCTTGAGAGCCAGCTCAAGCAGGACGAGTTCCTGGGCGAAATGGTGCAGAAGCAGCTGCTCTACTACCCGACCGTGACCCGTGAGCCGTTTGTTCACCAGGGCCGCATTCCCAATCTGCTGGACAGTGGGCAGCTGGGCAAGGATCTGGGCATCCCCGATCTGAATCCGGCCGAAGACCGTGTGATGATCTGCGGCAGCCCGGAAATGCTCAGGGACCTGAAGGCCCTGTGTGAAAAACGTGGTTTCACGGAAGGCAACACCACCCGGCCAGGGCAGTTTGTGATCGAGCGGGCGTTCGCGGACAGCTGACGCGACCGCCGGGAACTTCGTGTCGGGCCGGCGAATCCATAGAACCACAGGGGCACCGAAGGGGTGCCCCTTTCATTGAGGGGGAGCATCGCGTGTCATCCACCATCGTCCAGGGTCTGCTGGCCCAACCTGCCGAGCGTCCACGGCGATTGCTGGCCCTGATTGCTGTGGCCTGCACGGGCCTGCTTGCCTTCGGCATCTACCTGCAGCATGTGGTGGGGCTGGAACCTTGCCCGATGTGCATCGTGCAGCGCTACGCGTTGATTCTGGTGGGCCTGCTGGCTGGTGTCGGCGCGGCGGCGCAAGGTCCTGCGACGCGGCGCCTGCTGGTGCTCCTGGCCTTGGCTGCCGCTGTTTTTGGCGCGTTCGTGGCCGCCCGTCAGAGCTGGCTGCAATGGTTTCCGCCCGAAGTCCTGAGCTGTGGCAGGGACCTGTACGGCATGATCGAATCGTTTCCGCTCAAGCGCGTCATCCCCATGGTGTTCCGCGGCAGCGGTGACTGCTCGGCGGTGGACTGGACCTTCCTGGGCCTGACGATCGCCAACTGGTCGTTTCTGTGGTTCTGCGCCATGGGTCTGGTGATGGCACTGGTGGCATGGCGCGCTCCGACAGCAGCTGGACGCGGGCGCGTGCCTGCCTGAGTCGCAACAGGGCCCACCCCAAGGTGGGCTTTGCTCGGTCAGAGGATGGCGTTGCCGGGGTGTTCGCCGCGCTCGTACACCACGTGCGCACGGCCGACGATCAGGCTGTCCAGGTTGCCAATGTTGGATGAATCCTTGCGGTCGTAAGGCAGCTTCTGCAGCACGTAGCGCATGGCGTTCAGGCGTGCGCGCTTCTTGCAGTCGCTCTTGATGACCGTCCAGGGGGCGTCGGCGGTGTCCGTCTCGAAGAACATGGCCTCCTTGGCCTTGGTGTAGTCGTCCCACTTGTCGAGGCTGGCCATGTCGATCGGGCTGAGTTTCCACTGCTTGAGCGGATGGCTCTCCCTCTCCTTGAAGCGGCGGCGCTGTTCCTCGCGGCTGACGGAGAACCAGAACTTGATCAGGTGAACGCCGCTGCGCACCAGCTGCCGTTCAAACTGGGGGGCCTGGCGCATGAACTCCTGGTACTCATCGTCGCTGCAGAAACCCATGACCCGTTCGACACCGGCCCGGTTGTACCAGCTGCGATCGAACAGGACGATCTCGCCCGCCGTCGGCAGGTGCTGGACGTAGCGCTGAAAGTACCACTGACCACGCTCGACCTCGGTGGGCTTCTCCAGCGCCACCACCCTGGCACCGCGGGGATTGAGGTGCTCCATGAAGCGCTTGATCGTGCCGCCCTTGCCAGCGGCATCGCGCCCTTCGAACAGGATAACCACCCTCTGTTTCGTCTCCTTGACCCAGGCCTGGAGTTTGAGCAGTTCGACCTGGAGCCGGTACTTCTGCTGCTCGTAGGCCTTGCGCGACATCAGGTTCTTGTACGGGTATCCCCCGCTGCGCCAGTCGGCAGAGAGCACCTCGTCAGGGTGCAGCACTACCTTGGCGTTGTCACGCCGGAGTTGGGCCTCTTCCTTGAGCAGGCGGCGGATGGCTTTGGCGTCGTCGGGAGCGGCGCCTTCCAGAATCGCGCGCAGGGACTCTGCTTTCTGCTTGCGGCTGGAGCCTGACTGGGAGAGGATGTCCTGCACGGCAGCGAACTGAGCTTCCTGCCGCGCGCTGATTCTCGTCTCCACCGATACCTTTGCCAGTTTCTTGGGCTGACGGGTACCTGACACATCGCCGAGCGTTGCCCGACGAGGCTTGGTGGACGCGGTGGCGGCGCGGACCGCAGTTTTCTTGGCGGCCGGCGTCTTTCTGGCTGAGGGACGGGAGGCGGTGGTGGTACCCGAATCGGTGGTGGTGCTGCGTTCTGTCATGAGCGGTTCATCAACGTGTCATCGAACCGACCAGTATGAACCTGTGGCGTTCCCGTGGTTTGATATTCGTCAAGTTGACAGGTCCGACGCTCAGGAGAGCTTCTTGACCAGTACCTGGCTGCGGCGGTCCCAGTTGTACTTGCGCTTGCGGGCTTCGGGCAGCCAGTCCGGGCTGACCTGGACAAAGCCACGCTTGACGAACCAGTGCATGGTGCGCGTGGTCAGCACGAAGATGCTCTGCAGGCCCTGGGCGCGGGCGCGCGATTCAATGCGCTTGAGCAGGCGCTCGCCGTCGCCCTGGCTTTGCGATTGCGGCGACACCGTCAATGCCGCCATCTCGCCCGTCCGCTCTTCAGGATAGGGGTACAGCGCCGCGCATCCAAAGATCACGCCGTCGTGTTCGATGATGGTGTAGTTGCTGGCATCCCGTTCGATTTCGGTGCGGTCGCGCTTGACCAGGGTGCCGTCCTTCTCGAACGGCTCGATCAGGGCGACGATGCCGCTGACGTCGTCCATCGTGGCTTCGCGAACGCTCTCGAGCTTTTCGTCCACCACCATGGTGCCGATGCCATCGTGCACATAGATCTCCAGCAGCAGCGAGCCGTCGAGCTTGAACGGGATGATGTGGCTGCGTTCGACGCCGCCTTCACAGGCGCGCACGCAGTGCTGCAGATAGAAGCCCGGATCGCTCGGCTGGGTCGGTGCCGGTAGGCTGGCGATCAGGCGTTTGGCGTCGATCAGGGGCAGTTCGGTGTCGATCTCGCTCTCGGGGTCGTTCAGGTCGACGCGAATGCCGGGCACCTCGGTCATGAAGATCAGCTTGTCGCTCTGCAGGGCCACTGCCACCGAGGTCGCCACGTCCTCCATGCTGAGGTTGAAGGCTTCGCCGGTGGGCGAGAAGCCGAACGGCGAGATCAGTACCAGGGCTCCCATGTCCAGCGTGCGCTGGATGCCCTCGGTGTCGACCTTGCGCACCAGACCGGAGTGCAGGAAGTCCACGCCGTCGATCAGGCCCACGGGGCGTGCGGTGATGAAGTTGCCCGATATCACCCGCACCCGGGCGCCGGCCATGGGGGTGTTGGGCAGGCCCTGGCTGAAGGCAGCCTCGATCTCGTAGCGCAGCTGGCCCGCCGCTTCCTGCGCGCAATCCAGGGCCACCGAGTCGGTGATGCGCATGCCGTGCGAGTAGCGGGCTTCCTGGCCCTTGAGACGAAGCTGCTCATTGACCTGGGGACGAAAGCCATGCACCAGCACGATCTTCACGCCCATGGCCTGGATCATGGCGATGTCCTGCGCGATGGAGGCCAGTTTGCCGGCGTCGATCGCTTCGCCGGTCAGGCCGATCACGAAGGTCTGGTTGCGGAACTTGTGGATGTACGGTGCCACCGAACGAAACCAGGGCACGAAGGTGAAGTTGAAGACGGTGGACATGAAAAGCTGTGCTGCGACCGAATGGCGGGGCGGGGATAATTGCCGGTTGCCCGATTTTGACCGAAGTTCTGCCTTGACCGTCCCTGACCTGTTCCTTGAGTTCCCCGAGTCCTTGCCCGTCTCCGCACGGCGGCAGGAAATCGAGGACGCCATTCGCGATCATCAGGTGGTCATCGTGTGCGGCGAAACCGGCTCAGGCAAGACCACGCAGCTGCCCAAGATTGTGCTGGCGATGGGGCGCGGCAAGATCAATGCGAAGCCGGGTCAGCGTGGCCAGCTGATCGGTCACACCCAGCCGCGGCGGATCGCGGCGTCCAGCGTGGCCAAGCGCATCGCCGAAGAGCTCAAGACGCCGTTGGGCGAGGTGGTGGGCTACAAGGTGCGTTTCCAGGACCGGTTGAGCAAGGACGCCTCGGTCAAGCTGATGACCGATGGCATTTTGCTGGCCGAGACGCAGACCGACCCCGACCTGCGCGCCTACGACACGCTGATCATCGACGAGGCGCACGAGCGCAGCCTCAACATCGACTTCCTGCTGGGCTACCTGCGCCAGCTGCTGCCGCGACGGCCCGACCTGAAGGTGATCGTCACCTCGGCCACCATCGATGCAGACCGGTTTGCCCGTTATTTCGAATCCAAGCGGGGCCCCGCGCCTGTGCTCATGGTGTCGGGCCGCACCTACCCGGTGGAGGTGCGCTACCGGCCGTTTGAGGAGAGTCGAGAGTACGACCTGAACGATGCCATTGCGGACGGGGTGGACGAACTGTGGCGCGGTGGTGCAGGGCAGGGCGGCGACATCCTGGTCTTCCTGCCTGGCGAGCGTGAGATCCGCGAAGCTGCCGACCACCTGCGCAAACATCTGTCGCACCAGCCGGCTCTGCGCAATGCCGAGGTGTTGCCACTGTTCGCGCGCCTGTCGCAGGCCGAGCAGGACCGCATCTTCCAGCCGCACGGCCAGCGACGCATCGTGCTTTCGACCAACGTGGCGGAGACCTCGCTGACGGTGCCGGGTATCCGCTTCGTCATCGACGCCGGCACGGCACGGGTCAAGCGCTACAGCTTCCGCCAGAAGGTCGAGCAACTGCTCATCGAGCCGATCAGTCAGGCGGCGGCCAACCAGCGCGCCGGCCGTTGCGGGCGCGTGGCCGACGGTATCTGCATTCGTCTTTACGACGAGGCGGATTTCAACGGTCGTCCCAAATTCACGGACCCGGAAATCCTGCGCAGCTCGCTGGCCGGGGTGATCCTGCGCATGAAGGCGCTGCACCTGGGCGCGGTGGAAGACTTCGCGTTTCTGGAGGCACCGCAGCGCCGTGCCATTACCGACGGCTACCAGTTGCTGGCCGAGCTGGGTGCGGTGGACGACGCCAATGAACTCACGCCAATTGGCAAGACGCTGTCCAAACTGCCGCTCGATCCACGGGTGGGCCGCATTCTGCTCGAAGCGCGCGAGCGCGGCGCGCTCGACGAGGTGCTGGTGATTGCCTCGGCGCTCAGCCTGCAAGATGTGCGCGACCGGCCGCTGGACAAACAGACCCAGGCCGACCAAGCGCACAAGAAATTTGACGACGAGAAGAGCGAGTTCAGCGGCACGCTCAAGCTCTGGAAGTGGTTGGAGGACAGCAAGGGCGGCCACGGCAAAGACCACAAGCTCAGCAATCGCCAGTACGAGAACCTGCTGCGCGAGAACCACCTCAACGTTCGGCGCGTGCGCGAGTGGCGCGACATCCACTCGCAATTGCACACCGTGGTGGCCGAGCATCAGTGGAAGTTCAACACGCAGCCGGCAAGCTACGAACAACTCCATCTGTCCATGCTCGCCGGCCTGCTCGGGAACATCGGCTGCAAGAACGACACCGAAGACTGGTACCTGGGGGCGCGCGGCATCAAGTTCCACCGCCACCCGGGCGCCAACCTGAGCAAGAAGCCGGGCCGCTGGATCGTCTGCGCCGAACTGGTCGAGACCGCGCGCCTGTTTGGTCGCGGCATTGCCAACATCGAGCCGCAGTGGCTGGAGCAGGTGGGGGGGCATCTGCTCAAGAAGCAGGTGCTGGACCCGCATTGGGAAAAGAAGGCTGGTCGCGTCAGTGCCTACGAGCGCGCCACGCTCTATGGGCTGATCGTTTACCAGCAGCGGCGCGTGGACTATCAAAAAGTGGATCCGGCCGGTGCGCGCGAGATCTTCATCCGCGAGGCCCTGGTGGGTCACCTGCATGAGGACACCTGGGACAGCAAGCTGCCCTTCCTGGCCGCCAACCGTCGCACCGTGCGCGAGGTGCAGGACCTGGAGCACAAGGCACGCCGGCAGGACGTGCTGGTCGACGACGAGCTGATCTACGCGTTCTACGAGCAGCAGATCCCTGCGGAGGTGTGCAGCAGTGTGACCTTCGAGCGCTGGTATCGTGAGGCCTCGCGCGACAACCCCAAGCTGCTCTTCCTCACCCGAGAAGAGCTGATGCGCCATGAGGCCGCGGGCATCACCACCCAAGCCTACCCCAGGACCATCCGCCTGGGCGGCGTGGATTGCGCCGCCGCCTATCTCCACGAGCCGGGCGACCCGCGTGACGGCGTGAGCGTGACGGTGCCCATCTTTGCGCTCAACCAGGTCAGTGAAGACCGCTGCGAGTGGCTGGTGCCGGGCATGCTCAAAGACAAGGTGCAAGCCCTGCTCAGGACACTGCACCAGCGGCCACGCTCGCGCCTGGTACCGCTGCCGGCCGCCGCCGAGAAGATGACCGAGGCGTTGTGCCAGCCCGAGGTATTCGGTGCTGGCAGCCTGATGGACGCGTTGCTCAAGCTGGTGCGCGAGGCCACGCAATTGCCGGTGCAGCGCAACGACATCAAGGTCGACATGCTGCCGGCGCACCACTTCATGCACCTGCGCGTGGTGGATGAGCACGGCCGCCAACTGGGGCAGGGCCGCAACCTGGGTGCGCTCAAAGCCGAACTTGGCAGCCAGGCACGCGGCGCTTTTCAGGCCCTGGCCTCGCTCAAGCTCAAGGACATCGCGGCGCCGGCCACCGCGGCTGCGGTTCCGACATCCGCGGTGGCGGCCGATGGCGTCCGCCGCGTGCCCGCCGCCGACAAGACCAAAGCGCCCGCCGCGCCGGCGAACAAGACTTCCAGCGCCGAGCAGCGCCACACCACCTGGGACTTCGGCGAACTGCCCGAGCTGATGGAAATCCGCAAGGGCGGCCAGACTCTGATCGGTTTTCCGGCGCTGATTGACGACGGCGACGCGGTGCGCATCGAGGTCTTCGACGAGCCCGAGGTCGCGCAGGCCCGCCACCGCGCCGGCCTGCGCCGCCTGTTCGCGCTGCAGATCAAAGATGCGCTCAAGTACCTGGAGAAGAACCTGCCCGGCCTGCAGGCCATGGGTGTGGCCTACATGAATGTCGGCAAGACGGACGGTGGCGGCGGTGGTGGCACGCTGGACGAGCTGAAGAATCAGATCCTTGATTTGGCGCTGGACCGGGCCTTTCTGGCCGAGCCTCTGCCGGCCGACGCCGCTGCCTTCAAGGCGCGCGTGGAAGAGGGCCGCGGACGCCTGACCCTGATCGCCAACGAGATCGCACGACAGGCCGGCTCCATCCTGACCGAATACGCGGCAGCGGCCCGCAAGCTCAAGGACAGCAAGCCGCCCGCCGATGTGGCCACCGACGTGCAGCAACAGCTGCAACGGCTGGTGCCCAAGACCTTCCTGAGTTCCACACCCTACACCCAGTTGCAACACTTCCCGCGCTACCTCAAAGCGGTGCAACTTCGGTTGGACAAGCTGCGCGCCGATCCGGCTCGCGACGCGGCCAAATTCGCTGAACTCCGGCCGCAGGACCAGCGCTTCTGGCGCCTGGTCGCCGAACGCAAGGGGGTTCAGGACGCGAGACTGCAGGAATTGCGCTGGTTGCTGGAAGAACTGCGGGTGAGCTTCTTTGCCCAGGAGCTGCGTACACCGCAACCAGTGAGCATCAAGCGACTGGACAAGGCCTGGAGTCAGCTCAACAGCTGAACAAGGTCACAGGCGGGCCAACCGTTCGAGGGCTGCTTTCAGCGTCTCGTCCTTCTTGGCAAAGCAGAACCGCACCACCTTCTGGTCGAACCCGTTGCCATAGAAGGCCGATAGCGGAATGGCAGCGACGCCGATCTCACGCGTGAGCCACTGGCAGAAGTCGGCTTCGGACAGGTCGCGTTCGGCCACGGCCAGGTTCTCGATGCCCACGCACTGGAAGTAGGTGCCCTGGCCGGGCAGCAGGCGAAAGCGCGTCTGTGCCAGGCCGTCGCGGAACAGGTCGCGCTTGCGCTGGTAGAACGCGGCAAGCTGAAAATAGGGCGCCGGGTCGGCCATGTAGGCGGCCAGCGCGTGCTGCATGGGCGTGTTGACGGTGAACACGTTGAACTGATGCACCTTGCGGAATTCGGCCGTCAGCGGCGCGGGTGCGACCACGGTGCCCACCTTCCAGCCCGTCACATGGTAAGTCTTGCCAAAGCTTGAAATGATGAAGGCCCGTGCCGCCAGGCCGGGATGGCGGGCGGCGCTCTGATGCGCTTGACCATCGAACACCATGTGTTCGTAGACCTCGTCACTGATCAGAAGCACGTCGGTCGGTGCCAGCATTTCATCCAGGCGACGCATGTCATCCGCGCTCCAGACCTGCCCGCTGGGGTTGTGCGGGCTGTTGATGATCAGGGCACGCGTTCGCGGGGTGATGGCGGCAGCAATGGCATCAAAGTCTGGCCGGAAGCTGCCGGGCACCAGCGGCACACGCACCACCTTGCCGCCAGCCAGTTCAATGTTGGGCACGTAGCTGTCGTAGCACGGCTCCAGAACGATGACTTCGTCGCCGGGGTGCACCACCGCCAGGATGGCCGTCAGGATCGCCTGGGTTGCACCCGCCGTCACAGTGATGTCGGTATCCGGGTCGCAAGGCAAACCGTACAGTGCCTGCATCTTGGCGGCCATCGCCTGACGCAAGGCAGGAACACCCGGCATGGGCGGGTACTGGTTGTGCCCCTCCCGCATGGCCTTGGTGACCGCATCGATCAGCCGTTCATCGCAGTCGAAATCAGGGAAACCCTGTCCAAGGTTGACCGCCCCGGTCTGGGTCGCCAGTGCCGACATCACGCTGAAAATGGTGGTGCCTACCTGAGGCAGTCTGGAAGTCAGGGTGGGGGTCTTCGGCATCACGGGCATGGATCTTGTGGATTCAGAGTTCATAGTCGTCCGGGGTGCCGCTCATGGCACGCAGGATCAGATCGCGTGAGAGGCGGTCACTGAGCAATTCGGCAAAGCGCAGCACGAATTGCCGCAGATAGGCGCCGCGCTTGAAGGCCACCCGGGTCAGGTTGTGGCCGAACAGGGGCGCACCCGGTCGCGTCAGCAGATCGTTCGACTGGTTCTCGCCGGTGACGGCCATCTCGGCCACGATGCCGACCCCCATACCCAGGCGCACGTAGGTCTTGATCACATCGGAATCAATGGCCTCCAGCACCACATTCGGGACCAGGTTTCGCTGGGCGAACGCCTGGTCGATACGCCCCCGTCCCGTGAAGCTCGGGTGGTAAGTGATCAGGGGAACCGCCGCCAGATCCTCGATACCCACCCGATCCTTCTGGGCCAGGGGGTGGTCGGTCGGAAACACCAGCATGTGCTGCCATTCGTAGCAGGGCAGGGTGATGAGGTCCGGGTATGCCGTCAGCGACTCGGTGGCCATGCCGATTTCCGCGGTCTCGTCCATCAGCATGCGCGCCACCTGGTCGGGCGAACCCTGGTGCAGGCTGACGTTGACCTTCGGGTAAAGCTGCCTCAGGCGTGCCACCGGTGCTGGCAGCACATAGCGCGCCTGTGTGTGCGTCGTGGCAATCGATAGGGTGCCGCTGTCCTGGTGCGAGAACTGCTCACCAATCCGGCGCAGGTTATTGACCTCACGCAGGATGATGTCGATGCTCTTGAGGACCTGCTGACCCGGCTCGGTGACCCGCTTGATGCGCTTGCCGTGGCGGGCAAAGATCTCGATCCCCAGTTCGTCTTCCAGTTCGATGATGGCCTTGGAGACCCCAGGCTGTGAGGTGTGCAGCGCCTTGGCTGCCTCGGTCAGGTTGAGGTTGCGGCGGACAGCTTCCTGAACGAACCGGAACTGATGCAGGTTCATGGCGCCTTCCCGATGGCGATGTCGGCCAGCAGCCGGGTCAGGGCAGGGTGCTCGCCGGCCGCAGGCAGGCATTCAAAGCGCACATCCGGATGCTGTTCACGAAGCTGCTGAATCAGCACCGGCAGGTCCTCCCGGGCGTGCTTGCCCATGCCAAAGAAAAGCGGGAGCACCCGCACCTCACGGGCACCCTGGCCGATCAATGACCGTGCGCAGGAAGGAAGATCAGGCTCGGACAGCTCCAGATACGCACAGCCCACCCGCGCTTCGGGGGCCTGGGTCTGGATCTCCCGGGCCACGGCCTCCACGGGCAGGCGCCACTGGGGGTCCCGCGAACCGTGGGCAAAAACAATCACGCCAAGCATCCCGTTACCTCCGGAGAACCAGCCAGCCAAAGGCACCCAGCGAGAGCACCGAATAGATCAGGGCGGGCGATGCGGCGGCCACCCACGGCTGCCATTGGCTCAGATTGCCGATATAGCCGAACACGTTGTTGAGCAGGAAAAAGCTGATGCCGATCATGACACCGCCAAACACATAGCCCGTGGTGCCGCCCGAACGGAAATGGAGGTAGGCAAAAGGCAGTGCCAGCACCACCATCACCAGACAGCTCAGGGGGTAGAACAGCTTGCGCCAGAACTCGATTTCGTAGCGCAGGGCCGATTGGCCATTGGCCTCGAGGTGCTGGGCATAGGAGTACAGATCGGTGGTGCGCATCCTCTCCGGCTTGAGCAGTGCCACCGAAACCATTTCGCTGGTGATGCTGCTGGGCCACTCGTAGGTCCGGTGTCGCCGGTAGTGGACCTGTGCCCCGCCTTTGGCCGAGACGTCCAGTATCCGGCGCCGCACGTCCTCCATGACCCACTTGCTGTCGGCCTCGATGCGTCCCTGTTTGGCCTGCAAGGTGGACTGAATGGCCCCTCGGTCGTCAAAGGCAAAGATTCGGACATCCACCAGTTCGCCTCGGGCGTTGAGCTGTCCCACATTGACAAAGTAGTTCACCTCGCCCTGCCGCTCCTTGAGCCACGCGCCCGTGTTGCCCACGCTGATTCGCCCCTTGAACTCTGCTTTGAGCAATTGCGCAGCCCGGTCAGAGGCAGGTGCCACGTAGTCGCCCACCACAAAGGTGGCCACGACAAACATCATGCCCAGCCCCAGCATCGTGAACAGGGCCCGCCACGGACCCAGGCCGCTCGTGCGCAAGATGGTGTACTCGGAGCCCTGTGCCAGCCGGGCCAGCACTGCGACGGAGCCAATCAGCGCAGCAATGGGCAGCAGCTCATACATCCGGTTGGGCATTTGAAGGGCCACGTACAGCAGGGCGTGTTGCAACCCGTAGACAAGTTCAGGGTTGCCCACCGCAGGCTTGCCCACCGATGAGAGCTCATCGACCACATCGAAGAAGAAGAAGAGCGACAGAAATCCCACCAGCACAAAGCCGGACGCCACCAGAATTTCGCGGTAGATGAGACGCCGGATCGTTCTCATGTCGAAGCCCCTTTTCTCGTCAGTGGCTGGACCAGGCGCAACATGAGATGGCGCAGATCAAGGTTGTAGTGGCGTTTGTAGAGCCAGATCAGGGAAAAGAGGGCGACGCTTCCGTGGATCAGCAACAGCATCGAGGCGAATGACATTTGGCCAGTGGCCACCCAGCGCTGACCAAAGTTGAGGAAGTTGAAGTACACGATGAAGGCGAACAGGGTGAACATCAGGTTGCCGCTCTTGCCCGCACGCGGGTTGCTGATCGTGGCGGCCAGCGCCAGCAGCACCAGGTTGAATGCACTCAGGGCCACACCCAGCCGCCACCCCAGTTCGCCCAGGCGGGAAGCACTGGGTTCCGCGATAAGGTCCCAGGAATTCACCGCGTTCAGGTCTCCGCGTCCCTGGGTGAGTCGGGAGGATCCGCCGATCTGGGCGCCGTACTCCTGGAATTCGCTCAGCCGCATCTCCAGACTGCCGGGCTGGATTTCCAGACGCTGCCCCTGGTTGAGCATGAGATAGGGGATATCGTCGATCGTCTCGATGCGACCGGCCGCGGCCGAAATGATGGTCTCCACGCCGCGGTTGTCCACGCTGGAGATGAACACATTTCGCCCCTCCTTGCCTTCCACCGTGTCCTTGTCAATGAAGTAGACCCGGCGGCCACTGCTGGATTCCTGGAACTGGCCGGGCTGAACCCTCTGCAGGTCTCCCCGGGTTTCGAACCGCTGGCGCAACTCCTCCGTCTGCTGGTTGGCCCAAGGCCAGACGAACATCACCATCAGGAAAATGACCAGCAGGACGGGCCAGGCGAAGCGCAACAACGGTCCGACAAAGCCGCCCAGCGAACGCCCGCCGCTGAACCAGATGATCATCTCGCTGTCCCGGTACATGCGCGAGAGAGTGGACACAATGCTGATGAACAGGGCCAGGGTCAGGATGGTCGGCATCCGGCCCAGGACCGTGTAGCCCAGCACCAGCATGATTTCTTCGGGATTGACACTGCCCTTGGACGCCATACCCAGCGTGCGGATCAGCAGCATGGTCAGCACAATGGTGAACAGCACCACCAGCGTGGCGCCAAAGCTGCGGGCCAGTTCTTTGCGTAGGGAAGAATGGAATAACATCGATGACACTCTAGGATGGCGTGATTATGGACTTTGAACTCAAATCGGTATCGCTGGATCAATCTTCCCGACTTTCGCTGGATGCCTTGCTGGTGGCCGTGCCGGATGGCCTCTCCATCTCCGCCAGCGCTGACAACCCTCTGTCGCGCCTGATCAGCCAGGCGCTTGCGCCCGGCGGCCTGGAAGAAGGGGTGGGCAAGTTGCTCGTCTGCTTCCGTCCGGCCGGCATCAAGGCCGCTCGGGTCGTGCTGGTCCGTACCGGCCAGTCCCGGCCGTCTGATGTGAAGAAGGCCATTGCCGCCGCAGCGGCCCAGGTTCGCCAACCCGGCACCGCCAGAGTCGGGCTGATGCTGAGCACGTTGACAGATGTTTCCGATGCCTTGCCGGCGGCGGTCCAGGCCATGAGCGAGGCTCACTACGTCTACACCCAGACCAAGCCCTCGGCCAAACCCTCGCCTGTGCGCCAGGTGGTGATTGGCGTGGCAGACGCTTCCGCGGTCCGGGACATTCACGCTCGGGCCTGTGCCGTGGCCCACGGGATTGGCGTTGCCCGAGAATGGGCCAACCGTCCGGCAAACCATGCCACCCCCTCACAGCTGGCGGAGGCCGCCCGCTCTTTGGCCAGAAAAGGCGGCTTCGACTGCCAGGTGCTCGGCGAAAAGGATGTCAAGGCGCTGGGCATGGGGGCTTTTCTGGCGGTGGCCCAAGGATCGGAGCAACCCCTGAAATTCATCGTTCTGCGTCACCAGGGGGGTGCCCGCTCCGAGGCCCCACATGTGCTGGTGGGCAAGGGCATCACCTTTGACACCGGGGGCATCTCGCTCAAGCCAGCGGCCGAGATGGACGAAATGAAGTTCGACATGAGCGGAGCGGCCAGTGTTCTGGGCACGTTCGCCGCGCTGTCCCAACTGAAGCTGCCGGTCAACGTGATCGGCGTCATTCCCGCCTGCGAAAACATGCCCGGTGGTGCCGCCATCAAACCGGGCGACGTGGTCACCAGCATGTCTGGCCAGACCATCGAGATTCTGAACACCGACGCAGAAGGCCGGCTCATCCTTTGTGACGCCCTGACCTACGTGGAGCGCTTCAAGCCACGCGCAGTGATCGACATTGCGACGCTGACCGGGGCCTGTGTCATTGCCCTGGGCGCTGTGCGTTCCGGCCTGTTCTCGACCAACGACGAGCTGGCGCAGGCGCTTCATGCGGCCGGAGAGGCATCACTGGATCCCTGCTGGCGCATGCCGATGGACGATGAATACGCCGAAGGCCTCAAGTCGAATTTCGCGGACATGGGCAATGTGGCCGGTCGCGCAGCCGGCTCGATCACGGCGGCCAAATTCCTTGAAAAGTACGCCGCCAGAATGCCGTGGGCCCATCTGGACATCGCCGGGACGGCCTGGCGCAGCGGGGCCAGCAAGGGAGCCACCGGAAGACCGGTTGGTTTGCTGATGCAATACCTGATCGCGCAGGCACAGGACAGCGGCACGCAGAAGACCACTCAGCGTGCGCCAGGCCGTGCGAAGAAACGCTGAGGCAGGGCGCTGATGCCCGCCGTGGCTTTCCATTTCAACGCCAGTGACAAGCAGGCGTACGCGGTTCGCCTGCTGCGCAAGGCTTTTACCCGGGGTGCGCGTACGCACGTCCTGCTTGACCGAGAGATGGCGACCAGGCTGGAGGTCGATTTGTGGATCCGCGTGGCGGGAGACTTCCTGCCGCACTGTCTCGATGACAGTCCTGCGCCGGTCTTGCGAAGGTCACCGATTGTGCTGGGGCCTTCCGTGATGCAGGTTCAACCCGAAGCTCAGGTGCTGGTGAATCTGTCAGAGATGTTGCCGGATTCGGGACTCATCGGTCGCTATCAGCGAATCATCGAGGTGGTGTCCACCTCGCCCAGAGACAGGGAGCTCGCCCGTCAGCGCTGGCGGTGGTACCGGGAGTCCGGAATGGAGCCGGAACGGCACGATCTTGGTGCGTCCGAGGGCTCGACGCACCACTGATGGGTGCGGCATCTTGCATCGGAGTATGCGTTGCGCTAATACAGCATTCGCATGTGTGATGCAGGTTCGGACTAACCCTTAGACAGGTGCAGACCTGGGCCTATTGTGTGAATCCCTTCGGGTTTTTGCAGTATCTTTACGGACGTGGAGAAAAGTTCCCTCCGCATATCAACATTCATTCCTTTCCGAGGACATTTATGCAACTGAACCTCAAACTGGCCGTACTCGCAGCGGCTGTTGCCCTGGCCGCTTGCGGCAAAAAAGAAGAGGCTGCGCCGGCTGCTGCTCCCGCCGCCGCTCCTGCTGCTGCTCCTGCCGCTGAAGCTCAGGTCATCAAGATCGGTCACGTGGGCCCCACCAGCGGCGCCATCGCCCACCTTGGCAAGGACAACGAGAATGGCGCCCGCATGGCCATTGAAGAGCTCAATGCCGCCGGCCTGACCATCGATGGCAAGCCCGCCAAGTTCGAGCTGCTGGCCGAAGACGATGCCGGTGACCCGAAGCAGGGTACCGCTGCCGCTCAAAAACTGGTGGATGCCAAGGTTGCTGGCGTCATCGGTCACCTGAACTCGGGCACGACCATTCCCGCTTCGCAGCTCTACCACGAAGCTGGCATTCCCCAGATCTCTCCCTCGGCCACCAACCCCAAGTACACCCGTCAGGGTTACCCCGGCGCCTTCCGCGTCGTGGCTGACGACGTGCACCTGGGTGGCACGCTGGGCAAGTACGCCATCGAAAGCCTGAAGGCCAAGAACGTCGCCGTGATCGACGACCGTACCGCCTATGGCCAGGGCGTGGCTGATGAGTTCGAGAAGGGCGTCGTGGCTGCTGGCGGCACCGTCGTGGGCCGTGAGTTCACCAACGACAAGGCCACCGACTTCAACGCCATCCTGACGACCCTGAAGGCCAAGAAGCCTGACGTGGTGTTCTTCGGCGGCATGGACGCCGTGGCTGGCCCGATGCTCAAGCAGATGAAGCAGCTGGGCATCAACGCCAAGTTCATGGGCGGCGACGGCATCTGCTCGAGCGAGCTGCCGAAGCTGGCCGGTGACGGCATGGCCGACGACCAGGTCTACTGCGCGGAAGCCGGTGGCGTCGAAGGCGAAGCCAAGGCTGGCATGGACAAGTTCCGTGAGGACTTCAAGGCCAAGTTCGGTGCCGACGTTCAGGTGTACGCCCCGTATGTGTACGACTCGGTCAAGGTCATGGTCAACGCCATGGTCACGGCCAACTCGTCCGACCCGGTCAAGTACCTGCCGGCGCTCAAGGCTTCCAACTACAAGGGTGTGACCGGCACGATCACCTTCGACGAGAAGGGTGACATCAAGAACGGTGCCCTGACCCTGTACACTTACAAGGCCGGTGCCCGCTCCGCTCTGGCTGTGATCCGCTGATCGATCGCATCCTCGGCAAAAGCCACCGTCTTCGGACGGTGGCTTTTTTGTTTCTCGGACCGGGCACGGGGTGTTTCGGGCAACAAAAAAGCGACCCGGGGGTCGCTTTTTGCTAGTTTCGTGGCGGAGAGGGCGGGATTCGAACCCGCGGTGGGCTATTAACCCACACACGCTTTCCAGGCGTGCGACTTAAACCGCTCATCCACCTCTCCGCGAAGCCTTTGATTGTAGCAGGTTCAATCGGCACTTAGCTGGAAGTCTTGCCGGAGACGCTCACCATTTTCATGGCCGAGGTGATCAGGGCCGAGACTTCGGTCATGTTGCTGGGGACCACCAACGTGGTGGTTGCATCGCTGGCCACACGCCCATAGGCATCCACCGCCTTCTCGGCCACTTTCAGTTGCACCGCCTGCTCACCGCCGGGTTGGCGGATGGCAGCGGCCACGCGTTCAATCGCTTGGGCGGTCGCATCCGCCACGGCCTTGATGGCCTCCGCTTCACCCTGGGCCTTGTTGATCTCGGCCTGCTTCTCGCCTTCGGATCGGGCAATGAAGGCTTCGCGCTCGCCCGTGGCGATGTTGATCTGCTCCTGGCGCCGACCTTCCGAGGCGGCGATCAGCGCACGCTTCTCGCGCTCGGCAGTTATCTGGGCCTGCATCGAGCGCAGGATTTCTGCCGGCGGGGTCAGATCCTTGATCTCGTAGCGCAGCACCTTGACGCCCCAGTTCAGCGCAGCCTCGTCGATGGCGTTGACCACCTGCCCGTTGATCATTTCACGCTCCTCGAAAGTCTTGTCCAGCTCCAGCTTGCCGATCACCGAGCGCAGGGTGGTCTGTGCCAGCTGGGTGACCGCCATGATGTAGTTGGATGAGCCGTAGCTGGCACGCATGGGGTCGGTGACCTGGAAGTACAGAATGCCGTCCACCTGGAGCTGCGTGTTGTCCTTGGTGATGCAGACCTGACTGGGCACGTCCAGCGGAATTTCCTTCAGGCTGTGCTTGTAGGCCACCTTGTCAATGAACGGCACCAGGAAATTCAGTCCGGGCGAGAGTGTGGCGTGGTACTTGCCCAGTCGCTCGACGACCCAGGCATTCTGCTGCGGAACCACTTTGATCGAGCGGACGATGAAGATGGCAGCGATGACAAACAGTAGAACGGCGATTTCCATGATGTGAGGTTTCCCCTGTGTTTGATGAATGAAAGTGTCAGGCCTTGTCGACCACCAACCGGTTGCCCTGGAGCTCCGTCACCCGATACACCCCGGGTTCTGGCGGCAGCCCCTCGCGCAACTGGGCAGTCCATGGGGCGCCGCGGTATCGCACCGATGCCGTGCGGTCGTCCTGCCATTGCTGGATCTGCAGCGTCTCGCCCACATCCAGGTTGACGCTGCGCTCGGCCCGGGCCGATGGATCACCTGGTTTGCGCTTCTTGATCAGGTACCAGCCAGCGACGAGAGCCAGCCCCACCAATGCGGACACAACCAGTTGCCCGGTCACAGGCAGACCCGCATGGGCGGCCAGCGCGCCTGCGGCCATGCCCACGGCCAGCATCAGCAGGTAGAAGGTGCCGGTGGCCAGCTCCAGTGCCACCAGCACGCCGGCCAGCAACCACCAGACGGTCGATTCGCTCATGAGTCCTCCTTGGGGTATGGTGTTGACTGTCGGGCAACCACCACATTCTGCGACAAACGGCCGCGAATTTTTCGGAAGGTGCCACAGTAATTCCGTACACTTCGCGCCTGTTTTGGATCCAATATTTCGCCTGTCGATGGTGCCAGGCTGGAGAACGCCATGAAATTCCGCTTTCCCATCGTGATCATCGATGAGGACTTCCGCTCGGAGAACACCTCCGGTCTGGGTATCCGCGCCTTGGCCCAGGCCATCGAATCCGAGGGCTTCGAGGTGGTCGGCGTGACCAGCTACGGCGATCTCAGCCAGTTTGCCCAGCAGCAGTCGCGTGCCAGTGCATTCATACTCTCGATCGACGATGAGGAGTTCACACCCGGCCCCGACCTGGATCCGGCGGTGCTCAATTTGCGCAGCTTCATCGAAGAGGTGCGACGCAAGAATGCCGAGGTGCCGATCTACGTCTATGGCGAAACCAAGACCAGCCGCCACCTGCCCAACGACATCCTGCGCGAGCTGCATGGCTTCATCCACATGTTCGAGGACACGCCGGAGTTTGTGGCGCGCCACATCATCCGCGAGGCCAAGAGCTACCTGGAAGGCATCCAGCCACCGTTCTTCAAGGCGCTGCTGGATTACGCCGAAGACGGATCCTATTCATGGCACTGTCCCGGCCATTCGGGTGGTGTGGCGTTCCTGAAGTCCCCGGTGGGCCAGATGTTCCACCAGTTCTTTGGCGAGAACATGCTGCGCGCCGACGTCTGCAACGCGGTGGAAGAACTGGGCCAGCTGCTGGACCACAACGGCGCCATCGGTGCATCGGAGCGCAATGCGGCGCGCATCTTCAACGCCGATCACTGCTTCTTCGTCACCAACGGCACCTCCACGTCGAACAAGATGGTGTGGCATCACACCGTGGCGCCAGGCGATGTGGTGGTGGTGGACCGCAATTGCCACAAGTCCATCCTGCACTCGATCATCATGACCGGTGCGGTGCCGGTATTTCTCAAGCCCACCCGCAACCACTACGGCATCATTGGCCCGATTCCCCAGAGCGAGTTCGAGATCGATTCCATCAAGGCCAAGATCCGCGCCAACCCGCTGCTGGCAGGTGTGGATGCCGACAAGGTCAAGCCACGCATCCTGACCCTGACGCAGTCCACCTATGACGGTGTGCTCTACAACACCGAGACCATCAAGGGCATGCTCGACGGCTATGTGGCCAACCTGCACTTTGACGAGGCCTGGCTGCCGCATGCCGGTTTCCACCCCTTCTATGGCACGTTCCATGCGATGGGGCGCAAGCGTGGCCGGCCGCAGCAGTCGGTGGTGTACGCCACGCAGTCCATCCACAAGCTGCTGGCGGGCATCAGTCAGGCCAGCCACGTGCTGGTGCAGGATTCGCAGAACACCAAGCTGGACCGTCACCTGTTCAACGAGTCCTACCTGATGCACACCTCCACCTCTCCGCAGTACAGCATCATCGCCAGCTGCGATGTGGCCGCGGCCATGATGGAGCCGCCCGGTGGCACGGCGCTGGTGGAAGAAAGCATTGCCGAAGCCCTGGACTTCCGCCGCGCCATGCGCAAGGTGGAGGCCGAGTTTGGTGCCGACGACTGGTGGTTCCAGGTCTGGGGGCCTGACGAGCTGGCCGAGGAAGGCGTTGGTCAGGCCAGCGACTGGGTGCTCAACCGCAAGAAGGACGACAAGGACACCGAAGAGGACTGGCACGGCTTCGGCGACATGGCGCCGGGCTTCAACATGCTCGACCCGATCAAGGCGACCATCGTTACGCCGGGCCTGAACCTCAAGGGCGACTTTGCTGCCACCGGCATTCCCGCATCGATCGTCACCAAATTCCTGGCCGAACACGGTGTGGTGGTGGAGAAAACCGGGCTCTACTCGTTCTTCATCATGTTCACGATCGGCATCACCAAGGGCCGCTGGAACACCCTGCTGACCGCGCTCCAGCAGTTCAAGGATGACTATGCCCGCAATCAGCCCATGTGGCGCATCATGCCGGAGTTCTGCGCGAAGCAGCCCCGCTACGAGCAGATGGGACTGCGCGATCTTTGCCAGCATGTGCACTCGATGTACGCCAGGTACGATGTGGCCCGCCTGACCACCGACATGTACCTGAGCGACCTGACCCCCGCGATGAAGCCGTCCGATGCGTTCGCCCATATCGCGCACCGCACCACCGAACGCGTGGCCATCGACGATCTGGAGGGGCGCATCACGACCAGCCTGGTGACGCCTTATCCGCCCGGCATTCCCCTGCTGATTCCCGGCGAAGTGTTCAACAAGAAGATCGTGGACTACCTGAAGTTCAACCGGGAGTTTGCGCGTGCCTGTCCTGGTTTCGAGACCGACATTCACGGGCTGGTCCAGGAAACGGCTCTGGACGGCACGGTCAGCTACTTTGCCGACTGCGTGAAAAAGGGGTAACCTAGATCCCGTCCCAAACCCAAGACAAGGAGACCGGATGTTCCCCGAGTACCGCGAGCTGATTACCCGCCTCAAGGGCCATGACCATCACTTCACCCGCCTGTTCGACAAACACAACGAACTGGACCAGCAGATCAAGAACATGGAGGCCCATATCCAGCCGGGTACCCAGTTGGAGATCGAGTCTCTCAAGAAAGAGAAACTTGCGCTGAAGGATGAGTTGTACGGCTTGCTCAAGAAAGCCGCCGAAGCCGGTACCTGAAAAAAAAGCCACCCGACCGGGTGGCTTTTTCGTGGGGCCGCAAACTTCGTGAATCAGGCCTCGCTGTCCCGGCTCAGTCCTGCCGTCTGGCTGAAGCCGCCGTCCACGTAGGTGATTTCTGCCGTCACACCCGACGCAAGATCGGACAGCAGGAAGGCGGCCACATTGCCGACATCCTCGATGGTGACATTTCGCCGGATCGGCGAGGCGCTGGCCACCATGCCCAGCAGCTTGCCGAAATCCTTGATGCCGCTGGCAGCCAGCGTCTTGATCGGGCCCGCGCTGATGCCGTTGACGCGCATGCCACGGGGTCCCAGCGACTCCGCCAGATAGCGCACCGAAGCCTCCAGGCTGGCTTTGGCCAGGCCCATGGTGTTGTAGTTGGGAATGGTGCGCATGGCACCCAGGTACGACAGGGTCAGCAGGGCCGAGCGCTCATTCAGGTAGGGCAGTGCCGCCTTGGCCATGGCCGGGAAGCTGTAGGCGCTGATGTCGTGCGCAATCCGGAAGCTTTCGCGCGAGAGGCCATCAAGGAAGTCACCGGCGATGGCTTCACGGGGGGCAAAGCCGATGCTGTGGACGAAGCCATCAAACTTGCCCCATCTCTGTCCGAGATCGGCAAACAAGCGATCGATCTGGGCGTCGTCCCCCACATCGCAGTCGAACACGAGCGTGGAACCGAACTCGGCGGCAAACTCGGTAATGCGGTCCTTGAAGCGCTCCCCGACGTAGCTGAAAGCCAGTTCGGCGCCCTGGGCGTGGCAGGCACGCGCGATACCGTAGGCAATGGAACGGTTGGACAGGACGCCCGTGATCAGCAATTTCTTGCCGGCAAGAAAACCCATGTGTCAGTCTCCAGGAAAAATTCCAGCAGAATTGTCGCATGCGCAAACCGGTGGCCCTTCAGCGACTTCTTGAGCGACTCTTCCTGGGACTCCTTGCGGGGGCCTTGCTGCTGTCGGCGCGGGTGGCCAGTGCAGCCCATGGCTATGCCCTGTGGGGCGACCTGAAGTATCCCGAGGGCTTTGCCCATTTCGAGTACGTCAATCCCCAGGCGCCCAAGGGCGGGGAGCTCCGGCTGGTCAGCAACCTGCGGGTGTCCACCTTCGACAAGTACAACCCCTTCACCCTTCGCGGGAGCGCACCGGCCTACCTGTCCGATCTCATGTTCGACAGCCTGCTGGCGGGCGCGCTGGACGAGACAGGGTCGGGCTATGGACTGCTGGCCGAAGATGTTCAGGTGGCCCCGGATCGTCTGTCGGCCACTTTCCGGCTTCGTCCCCAGGCCAGGTTTCACCACGGCAAGCCGGTGCTGGCGGCAGATGTCAAACACAGCTTTGACACGCTGATGGGGCCACACACCGCACCTTCGTGGAAGACGATATTGGCCGACGTGTCGGGCGTGGATGTGGTGGATGAGCGGACCGTGCGCTTCCGCTTTCGCAAACCGAACCGGGAACTGCCCCTGACCGTGGGCGGCCTGCCGGTGTTCAGCCGTGACTGGGGTGACGAGACCGACCCCAAGACGGGGCAGCGCAAGACCTTTGACCAGGTCGTGATGGACTTGCCCATTGGCAGCGGGCCCTACCGCATCGGGCCGGTCAAGTTCGGTAAGGACATCACCTATGTCCGTGACTCGGCCTACTGGGGCAAGGACCTCCCGGTGCGCCGGGGTACCGCCAATTTTGACCGCATCACGGTCAAGATCTACAAGGACAGCACGGCACGGCTGGAAGCGCTCAAGGCAGGTGAGTTTGACCTCATGCGCTTCTTCTCGGCCGGGGACTGGGCCCGCCGCGTCAACGGCAAGCGCTTTGACACCGGAGAGTTGGTGAAGGCCGAATTCCGGCACCGCCTGCCGACCGGATTCCAGAGTTATGTCCTCAACACCCGCCGACCGCCGCTGGATGACATCCGTGTGCGCGAGGCGCTGGGCCTGGCACTGGACTACGAGTGGATGAACCGGCAGATGTTCTACAACAGCTACCAGCGGGTGCAGGGGCTGTTCGGCAACACCGACTGTTCGGCTCAGGCGTTGCCATCATCGGCCGAGCAGTTGTTGCTGGACCCATGGCGCACACAACTTCCTGCGGCCGTGTTTGGCCCTGCCTATGCCGCACCGCGCACCGACGGAGACAGCAGCCTGCGTGCCAATCTTCGCCGCGCCCAGGCCTTGTTGCAGGAGGCGGGCTGGCGCTGGCGCGATGGTGCGTTGCGCAACGGGCGGGGGGAGCCGCTGGTGCTGGAGTACCTGGACAGCAACGAGACGGGGGCGCGGGTGGTCACGCCATGGGCTCGCAATCTCGAGAAGATCGGCGTGCAGCTGCGCTTCAGGCCGGTGGACTTTGCCCTGTACCAGCAGCGGCTGCGCAGCTTCGACTTTGACGTCATCTCGCTGGCGTTTGGCGGCACGCACAATCCGGGCGCTGAGTTTGCCGACCTGTTCGGCAGCGCGGCCGCGGGCATCGATGATTCGGGCAACTTCGCCGGGGTTCGTCATCCGGCGGTCGATGATCTGATCTCACGCATGAGCGACGCCGGGCAACGCGACACGTTCCTGGCGGCCTGCCGGGCGCTGGACCGCATCATTGCCCACAGCCATTACCTCATTCCCCAGTGGTCGGCCGGGACCCACCGGATGGTGTACA
The DNA here is from genome assembly GCF_042665135.1 of Hydrogenophaga bisanensis. NCBI lineage: Bacteria > Pseudomonadati > Pseudomonadota > Betaproteobacteria > Burkholderiales > Comamonadaceae > Hydrogenophaga > Hydrogenophaga bisanensis. The sequence goes on along the minus strand of NZ_JBHTBX010000001.1, from coordinate 24,533 downwards.
ACCAGTGGCGCCTGGCGTCGCCTCCGTCCATGCCGCCGTATGCGACTGGCGAAGGCTGGGCCATCCAGACCTGGTGGGCACGTTGAACAGGAACCAGCCATGTGGGCCTACATCCTCAAACGATTGTTCCTGATGATCCCGACCCTGTTCGGGGTGCTCCTGCTGACCTTTGTCGTCATCCAGTTCGTTCCCGGCGGCCCGGTGGAGCAGTACCTTGCCGAAGCCCGCGCGGGAGCGGCAGCGGGGGAGGGTGCTGGCATGGGGTACCGTGGCGGGCAGGGCGTGGATCCCAAGCGGCTGGAAGAAATCAAGGCCCTGTACGGATTTGACAAGCCCGCCCACCAGCGCTTCATCGACATGCTGGGCCGTTTTGCCCGTTTTGATCTCGGCACCAGCTTCATGCACAACAAGTCGGTGTCCGATCTGATTCTGGAGAAGCTCCCGGTGTCGATCACCCTGGGCTTGTGGACGTTTCTGATCAGTTACGGGGTGGCCGTTCCGCTGGGGGTGGCCAAGGCCGTGCGCGCGGGCAGCCGCTTTGATCTGATCTCCACCCTGATCGTGCTGGTCGGTTACGCGATACCGGGCTTTGTGCTGGGTGTGGCCCTTCTGGTCATCTTTGGTGGACAGTTGCAGTGGTTTCCTTTGCGTGGCCTGACGTCGGCCAACTGGGAGGAACTCTCCTGGGGTGCCCGCATCGTCGACTATCTCTGGCACATCACCTTGCCCGTCACGGCCATGGTGCTGGGCAGTTTTGCGGTCACCACGATGCTGACCAAGAATGCGTTTTTGGAGGAAATCCGCAAACAGTACGTCATGACCGCTCGTGCCAAGGGCTTGAGCGAGCGGCAGGTGCTTTGGAAGCATGTGTTCCGTAACGCCCTCATTCCGATCGTGACCGGTTTTCCCGCAGCCTTTATCGGCGCCTTTTTCACCGGCGCCCTGCTGATCGAAACGCTGTTCTCGCTGGACGGGCTGGGCCTGCTGAGTTACGAGAGCATCATCCGGCGGGATTATCCTGTTGTCATGGGCACGCTGTTCCTGTTCACCCTGATCGGCTTGCTGACCAAGCTGGTGTCCGATCTCTGCTATGTCTGGGTCGATCCCCGTGTCAAGTTCGACTGAAGCACCACAAACGATCTCGGGATCGCCGGCCCTTCGCGCGTGGCGCCGGTTCCGGCGCAATCGTCTGGGGTACTGGAGCCTCGTGCTGTTCATCCTGATGGTGCTGCTGAGCCTGGCGGCCGAGCTGGTGTCCAACGACCGGCCCTGGATGGTCCGTTACGAAGGCAAGACCTATTTCCCACTGGTCAACGACTATCCCGAGACCGTGTTCGGCGGTGATTTCGAGACACCCACCGACTACCTGGATCCGTTCATCCAGGACCAGATCACCCGCGGTGACAACTGGGCGCTGTTCGCCACCAACCGCTACGGCCCGAAGACACTGAACTACTTTGCCGAGGCGCCCAATCCCGCACCTCCGTCGGCAGCAAACTGGCTGGGTACGGACGATCGGGGTCGCGACTTGCTGGCACAGCTGATCTACGGTTTTCGCGTCAGCGTCCTGTTCGGCCTCGCGTTGACGGCCATCGGTGTGCTTCTCGGGGTGGTGGCGGGGGCCATTCAGGGTTTCTTCGGCGGCAAGATCGACCTGGCCTTCCAGCGTTTCATCGAGATCTGGGGTTCGATGCCCGAGTTGTACCTGCTCATCATCTTCTCGGCGGTGCTGGCCCCCAGTGTGGCCCTGTTGCTGGTGCTGCTGTCACTGTTCGGCTGGATGGGCCTGGCCGACTATGTGCGTGCCGAGTTTCTGCGCAACCGCCAGCTCGACTACGTGCGGGCGGCCAGGGCCATGGGGCTCTCCAATGGCCAGATCATCTGGCGTCATGTGCTGCCCAACAGCCTGACGCCGGTGGTGACCTTCCTGCCGTTCCGCATGAGCGCCGCGATCCTGGCGCTGACTTCCCTCGATTTCCTGGGGCTGGGCGTACCGCCGGGCACGCCATCGCTGGGCGAACTGCTGAGCCAGGGCAAGAACAACATCGACGCCTGGTGGATCTCGATCTCCACGTTTGCCGTGCTGGTGATCACGCTCCTGCTGCTCACCTTCACCGGCGATGCGTTGCGCGATGCCCTTGACCCCCGCAAGCAGGATCTATGACAAAACCGCTTCTTGATGTCAGAGGACTGTCGGTGGCCTTCCAGGGGCGCCCGGTGGTGCACGGCATTGATTTTTCGGTGGCCGTTGGTGAAAAACTGGCCCTGGTCGGTGAATCCGGATCCGGCAAAACCGTCTCGGCGCTGTCCCTGCTGCGCCTGGTGCAAGGTGCTGACGTGGCTGGTCACGCCGAGTTTGAAGGCACCGATCTTCTGACACTGAGCGAAAGGCAGTTGCAGGCCCTGCGTGGCGACGCGGTGTCTTTTGTGTTCCAGGAGCCCATGACGGCCCTCAATCCCCTCTATCCGGTGGGAAGCCAGATCGCCGAGGTGCTGCAGCTCAAACGGGGCATGTCTCCCGCCGAGGCGGGGCGGGAGGTGGTCGCCTTGCTGGCGTCGACCGGCATTCCCGAGCCCGAGCGCCGTGCTGCGGCCTATCCGCACCAGCTCAGTGGGGGGCAGCGCCAGCGGGCGATGATCGCGATGGCGCTGGCCAGCCAGCCGCGCCTGCTTGTGGCCGATGAGCCGACGACCGCCCTGGATGTGACGGTCCGCGGGCAGATTCTGGACCTGCTGGACCGACTCCAGCGAGAGCACGGCATGGGCGTTCTGATGATCACCCACGACCTGAACCTCGTGCGCAGGTTCGCGGACCGGGTCGCGGTCATGGAGCAGGGCCGAATCGTCGAGCAGGGCAAGGTGTCCGAGGTCTTCCAGCAGCCGACCCATCCCTACACCCGTCGCCTGCTCGACAGCCGCCCGGTCCGGGATGTGATCGAGCCACAGGCTGGCGCGACCACCCTGGTGCAGGCTGGTCAGCTTTCAGTGGGGTATCCGGTGCCCATCCCGGGCGTTCGTGGGTGGTTCCGCAAGGGCAGGTTCGACGCTGTCAGGTCGGTAAGCTTCACGCTGCCGCGTGGCGCCACGTTGGGCGTGGTGGGGGAGTCAGGTTCAGGCAAAACCACCCTGGCCATGGCCGTGCTGGGGCTGACGCCATCTGAGGGCGAGCTGATGGTGGTGGGCAATGGTTGGTCCCAGGCCAAAGCCGCCGGGCGTGACCGCGCCCTGCGCCGCCGTGTCCAGGTTGTCTTCCAGGACCCGTTTTCCTCCCTGTCACCCCGAATGACCGTGGAGCAGATCGTCGGGGAAGGGCTGAGCATCCATGAGCCCGGGCTGTCATCGACCCAGAAACGGGATCGCGTCGTGGCCATGCTGCGCGAAGTGGGTTTGTTGAACGAGCGCGACGATGGCCGTTCCTGGCTGCACCGGTATCCGCATGAGTTCTCTGGCGGCCAACGGCAACGCCTGGCGATTGCCAGGGCGCTGATTGTGGAACCGGACGTTCTGGTGCTGGACGAGCCGACCAGTGCGCTGGATGTGACCGTCCAGCAACAGGTGTTGCGTCTGCTGCAGCGCCTGCAGCGTGAGCGCAGCCTGAGCTATCTGCTCATCACCCACGACATGGACGTCATCCGCGCCATGGCGCATGAGGTTCTGGTGATGAAGGATGGCCGGGTGGTCGAGGCCGGTCCCTGCGATGCTGTCCTGAGCGCGCCACAGCAGCCGTACACCCAAACACTGGTGGCTGCGGCCGGCTGATGCCTGGTGTATCGTTGCTTGACATTTGTCAAGCACGAGGTCCGGTGCCCGTTTTATAAACACGGGCCCGGTGCTGTTGTCGATTCTTCTGTGCCGATCCTCCATGAACCAACGCCCGGAAACCGTGACTGCCCAACTGCCTGTCGTGCCTGGACCTGTGTCGCCCTTGCGGTGGCTGGCCAAAGGCTGGAGCGACCTGTGGGACAACCCCGTCCCCGGCCTGGCGCACGGGTTTGCCATTGCCGCCTTCGGGTGGCTCCTGCTTTGGCTGGCATGGGACCGTTTCTGGCTGTTGGCCGGTGCCTTTTCCGGCTTTCTGATCGTGGCGCCCATCGTTGCCACCGGTCTCTATCACATCAGTCGTTCACGGGCGAGGGGGCATCGTGCTGGCATGGGAGAGGTGCTGGCGCTCTGGCGTTCGGGTGACGGGCGGCTGGTCCGGTTTGGCGTGCTTCTCGCACTCGCGGGCACCGGTTGGGTGCTGACCTCGGCTGGTCTGATCACCTTGCTATCCAGTGTGCCGATTGAAAAGCCGGTCGATTTCCTTCGGCACGTCGTGCTCGTCAGGGAGCTTGGCCTGTTCGAGATCTGGCTGCTGATGGGTGCGTTGCTGGCGGCGCCGGTTTTTGCGTCCTCTGTGATGGCCATTCCTATCCTGGTCGATACCACCGTACCCGTGAGCATGGCGGTGGCCGAAAGCTGGCGGACCGTGGCGAGCCAGCCCACCCTGATGACACTTTGGGCCGTCATGATTTCGATTCTGGCGGGTGTCGGCATGCTGACGGGGTTGCTGGGGCTGATCGTGATCATCCCGTGGCTGGCCCATGCCAGTTGGCATGCCTACATCGAGCTCGCCGCGAGGTCTCCTTACATCAGCACAGGCGACTGACATCGCCGGCGTTCACGCATCCATGGAAAACACCATCTTCGGCTACACGGAGGGACAGATTGCCCAGTTCGGCCTGACATTCGGCGTCGGCGCGTTCATCCTGTACATGCTGTTCATTGTCCTGAACCTGGCTCTGGAGGCCAAGGCAGGCAAGTTTGGCACCTTCATCCTTTTTCTGGTGTTGTCCCTGGGAATGCTTGGCTTCGTGGCGAAGAACGTGATTCAGTGGATTCTTGGCATCTGATTTCCTAGCAATTCGCTTGCCAGTACCCATTTGCCGAGTTAGAATGTTGTCTTCACGACCAATTGGGCGGGTACTCACCGGCCCTTTTTTTTTGGCCGAACGTCTTTGGCATGCCAACGACGGCGGGCCATCAACCGACAACAGAAGCAGGACTGACCGATCACGATGGCTTGGCAGGAAACCGTAGCGCAGACCGTCTCCGGACTGGGTTTCGACCTGGTGGATCTTGAACGATCCGCCGGCGGTTTGTTGCGCGTGACCATTGACCTGCCCTGGTCGCCGCCCGTTGAGGGTGCGCCAGCCGCGCCGGAGCAGTTTGTCACGGTCGAAGATTGCGAAACCGTGACCCGTCAGCTGCAATACCTGCTGGAGGTTGAGGGGGTTGACTACCACCGGCTGGAAGTTGGCTCTCCGGGCATCGATCGCCCGCTGCGACACGAGAACGACTTCCTGCGCTTTGCCGGGCAGGTGATTGACATCACCTTGAAGGCCCCCATTGGCGGTGGCACCGAAGGCGTGGCAGCCAACCGGAAGAAGTTCCGCGGACAGCTCGAGCGTGCAGAGGATGGTCAGCAATGGCAGATCGTCTGGAGCGACGCTCCGCCTCCCAAGCCGGGGCAGCGCGTGAGCAAGAAACGGGAGCCCGAGCCCATGCAGGCGCTGACATTCCGTCTGGATGAGCTGCAGCAGGCGCGTCTGGCGCCCCTGGTGGATTTCAAGGGCCGGCGATCGGTCCCCAAGGCATGAGTGGCCGTGCGACAAGACGGTCTTGAATTGAATACGAACGCAACGCGACAAGAATTCTGGAAAGGTGGGCGAGTGAAATGAACCGCGAAATGTTGATGTTGATCGATGCCATCTCGCGCGAGAAGAACGTCGAGCGCGACGTGGTGCTGGGCGCTGTCGAGCAGGCCCTGGCCTCGGCCACCAAGAAACTCTATAAAGGCGAAGTCGATATCCGTGTCGCCATGGACCCGGACACCGGCGCCTACGAGACCTTCCGCCGCTGGCTCGTCGTGCCCGATTCGGCCGGTCTGCAGAATCCCGACGCCGAAGAGTTGCTCTCGGATGCTCGCGAGGACATCCCGGACATCGAGGAAGGCGACTACATCGAGAAGCCGGTCGAGAGCGTGCCGATCGGCCGCATCGGCGCCATGGCCGCCAAACAGGTCATCCTGCAGAAGATCCGCGATGCCGAGCGCGAGATGCTGCTCAACGACTTCATGTCCCGTGGCGACAAGGTCTTTGTCGGCACGGTCAAGCGGATGGACAAGGGTGACCTGATCGTCGAGAGTGGCCGTGTGGAAGGTCGCCTCAAGCGCGGAGAAATGATCCCGAAGGAAAACTTCCGCACCGGTGACCGTGTCCGCGCCATGATCATGGAGGTGGACCTCACCCTGCGGGGCGCTCCGATCCTGCTTTCTCGCTCGGCGCCCGCCTTCATGATCGAGCTGTTCCGCCAGGAAGTGCCCGAGATCGAGCAGGGTCTGCTGGAGATCAAGACCTGTGCGCGTGACCCCGGTTCGCGGGCCAAGATTGCCGTGGTGTCCCACGACAAGCGCATCGATCCGATCGGCACCTGTGTGGGTGTCCGCGGTTCGCGGGTGAACGCGGTGACGAATGAACTCGCTGGCGAGCGGGTCGACATCGTGCTGTGGTCTGAAGACCCCGCCCAGTTCGTCATCGGTGCCCTGGCGCCGGCCAACGTGCAGTCCATCGTGGTGGATGAGGAAAAGCACGCCATGGACGTGGTCGTGGACGAGGAGAACCTGGCCATTGCCATTGGGCGCGGCGGTCAGAACGTGCGTCTGGCCTCCGAACTGACCGGCTGGAAGATCAACATCATGACGGCCGATGAGTCGGCCCAGAAACAGGCCGAAGAGGCCGATGTCATCCGCAAGCTGTTCATGGCCAAGCTCGACGTCGATCAGGAGATCGCCGACATCCTCATTGAAGAAGGCTTTACCAGCCTGGAAGAGGTGGCTTACGTGCCGCTGCAGGAGATGCTGGAGATCGAGTCCTTTGATGAAGACACCGTCAACGAGTTGCGCGCCCGAGCCAAGGACGCCCTGCTGACGATGGAAATCGCCCGCGAGGAGGATGTCGAAGAGGTGTCCCAGAACCTCAAGGACCTCGAGGGCCTTTCTCCTGAAATGCTTGCCAAGCTGGCCGAGGCCGGCGTGCACACCCGAGATGATTTGGCCGATCTGGCCACTGATGAGCTGACCGAGATCACCGGGCAGACGCCTGAAGAGGCCACCGCCCTGATCATGAAGGCGCGAGCCCACTGGTTCAATGGCGATGAGTCGGCCACGGTCTGAGCGGCGGAGGAAAGATATTCATGACAAGTACCACCGTTGCGGAATTGGCCGCTGAACTCAACAAACCCACCGGTCTGCTGCTGGAGCAGCTCGAGGCTGCCGGCGTTGGCAAGGCCTCCGAAGCTGACAAGGTTTCCGAATCCGACAAGCAGGCCCTGCTGAACCACCTCAAGGCCAGCCATGGCACGGCTGGTGGCGAGCGCAAGAAGATCACCCTGGTCAAGAAATCGACCACCGAGATCAAGCAGGCGGATGCGACCGGGCGCGCCCGGACCATCCAGGTCGAGGTTCGCAAGAAGCGCACGTTTGTCAAACGCGATGACGAGGTGATGGCCCCTGCCGAAGTCACACCCGAGCCTGCAGCGCCCGCGATCGATGAAGCCGAACTCGCCCGTCGAGAGGAAGAGGCACGCCGGCAAGCCGAACTGCTGCGCCGCCAGGAGGAAGAGCTGGCCCAGAAGCGCAAGGAACGTGAAGCCGAAGAGGCCCGCCAGGCCGAAGAGCGCGCTCGCCTCGAGGCCGAGGCCGCTGCGGCTGCCGAACGCGCCAAGGCCGAGCAGGCCAAGTCGGAGCAGACGGCTGCAGCGCAAGCCGCACAGGTAGAGCAGGAAGACCGGGCCAAGGCGGCCGCGCAGGAGCGTGAGGCTGCCGCCAAGGTGCAGGCCGACAAGAACGCCGAAGCCAAGCGAGCTGAAGAGCAGCGCGCCCGCGATCTCGAAGAGCGCCGCCGAAAGGCCGAGGCTGAGGCTGCCAACATCCGCGCCATGATGGCGGCGCCCGCACGTACCCTCGTGGCCAAGAAGCCGGAGCCTGCGCCTGACGCCAAGGCCGCCACCAAGGGCACCCTGCACAAGCCGGCCACCGGGTCCACGGCTGCCAAGCCGGCCGGAACGGCTGCTGCTGGCGCGGCAGCCGGCGCCGGTGGCAAGAAAGAGGTGAAGTCGGAGAACCTGTCTTCCACCTGGAAGGACGACGCGGCCAAGAAGAAGGAAATCAAGACCCGTGGCGACACGTCTTCGGGTCGTTCCAACTGGCGTGCCGGGCCCAAGGGTGGCGGTGGTCGTCGTGGTGACCGTGACGGTCGCGACGGTGGTTCGTCGTTCGCCGCACCGGCCGAGTTCAAGCAGATCGAAGTCCATGTGCCCGAGACCATCACGGTGGCCGAGTTGGCTCACAAGATGGCGCTCAAGTCGTCCGAAGTCATCAAGCAGTTGATGAAGCTGGGCCAGATGGTGACGATCAACCAATCGCTGGACCAGGACACGGCCATGATCGTGGTCGAAGAACTTGGTCACAAGGCGGTTCAGGCGGCACTGGATGATCCCGAGGCCTTCACCGAAGAAGAGGTGATGGGCCAGCAGGCGGAGCTGATGCCCCGTGCACCGGTGGTGACCGTCATGGGTCACGTCGACCACGGCAAGACCTCGCTGCTGGACTACATCCGCCGTTCCAAGGTGGCTGCGGGCGAAGCAGGCGGCATCACCCAACACATTGGCGCCTACCACGTGGACACCCCGCGTGGCATGGTGACCTTCCTGGATACCCCCGGCCACGAGGCGTTCACCGCGATGCGTGCCCGTGGTGCGCAGGCCACCGATATCGTGATTCTGGTCTGTGCGGCTGACGACGGTGTCATGCCGCAGACCAAGGAAGCCGTCAAGCACGCCAAGGCGGCCGGAGTACCCATTGTGGTGGCCATGACCAAGGCCGACAAACCCGATGCCAACGTCGAGCGCGTCAAGGCCGAGCTGGTGGCGGAAGAAGTGGTTCCTGAAGAGTTCGGTGGTGACTCGCCCTTCATTGCCGTCTCGTCCAAGACAGGCATGGGCATTGACGCACTGCTGGAGCAGGTCCTGCTGCAGGCCGAGGTGCTGGAGCTCAAGGCACCGGTGGATGCCATGGCCAAGGGTCTGGTGATCGAGGCGCGCCTGGACAAAGGTCGCGGCGCAGTGGCCACCGTTCTGGTGCAATCCGGTACGCTCAAGGTCGGCGACGTGGTGCTGGCCGGTCAGACTTCCGGTCGTGTTCGCGCCATGCTGGACGAGAACGGCAAGCCCACCAAGGAAGCCGGACCGTCCATTCCCGTGGAGATCCAGGGCCTGGCCGAAGTGCCGCAGGCCGGCGATGACTTCATGGTCATGTCCGATGAGCGTCGCGCACGTGAAATTGCGACCTACCGCGCTGGCAAGTACCGCAGCACCAAACTGGCCAAACAGCAGGCCGCCAAGCTGGAGAACATGTTCTCCGACATTTCTGCCGGCGAAGTCAAGGTACTGCCCATCATCATCAAGTCCGATGTGCAGGGCTCGCAGGAAGCGCTGTCGGCGTCGCTGCTCAAGCTGTCGACCGACGAGGTCAAGGTCCAGCTGGTCTATGCCGGCGTGGGTGGCATCTCGGAATCCGACATCAACCTGGCCATCGCGTCGCGGGCCATTGTCATCGGCTTCAATGTCCGGGCAGACGCGGGTGCCCGCAAGCTGGCCGAGGGCAATGATGTCGACATCCACTACTACAACATCATCTACGACGCTGTCGACGAGCTCAAGGCAGCCATGTCCGGCATGCTGGCGCCGGAGAAGCGCGAGGAAAACATCGGTACGGCCGAGATCCGGACCGTGTTCGTGGCATCGAAGATCGGCACGGTGGCCGGTTGCATGATCACCTCCGGTCAGGTGACGCGCAACTCGCACTTCCGCCTGCTGCGCGAGAACGTGGTGGTCTACACCGGCGAGATCGAGTCCCTCAAGCGCCTCAAGGACGATGTCCGCGAGGTCAAGGAAGGCTTCGAGTGCGGTATCAAGCTCAAGAACTACAACGACATCAAGGAAGGTGATCAGCTGGAGTTCTTCGAGATCAAGGAAGTCGCCCGGACGCTGTAAACCATGGTGCGCAAGTCATCCGTCCCCAACCGCGGGTTCCGCGTGGCCGACCAGATCCAGCGTGATCTGGCCGAGCTGATCGCGCGCGAGCTCAAGGATCCGCGTGTGGGGATGGTCACCATCAATGCGGTCGAGGTCACCCCTGACTACGCTCACGCCAAGGTGTTCTTCAGCCTGCTGACCGGCAACCCCGAAGAAACCACGGCGGGGCTCAATGCGGCAGCCGGCTTCCTGCGAAGCGGCCTGTTCAAGCGCCTGCACATCCACACCGTGCCGACGCTGCATTTCGTGTTCGACCGCACCACCGAACGTGCGGCCGACATGAATGCATTGATCGCCAAGGCCGTGGCTTCGCGTTCCAAGGACGAGGACTGACATGACGGCTGCTCCTCGTGCACGGGTGCAGCGTCGCCCCGTGCACGGGGTTCTGCTGCTCGACAAACCGCTGGGCCTCTCCAGCAACCAGGCTTTGCAGAAGGCCAAGTGGTTGCTGCGTGCCGACAAGGCGGGCCATACCGGTACCCTGGATCCTTTGGCCACGGGGGTGCTGCCGATCTGCTTCGGCGCCGCCACCAAGTTCAGCCAGCTGCATCTGGATGCCGACAAGACCTACGAGACGGTGGTTCGCCTGGGTGTGACGACCTCGACCGCCGACGCGGAGGGGGAGGTGGTCGATACCCACCCGGTGGACTGTTCGGCGGGGCAGGTGGTCGAAGTCCTCGATCGTTTCACCGGGTCGATCACGCAGGTGCCACCCATGCACAGCGCCCTCAAGAAAGACGGCAAGGCGCTGTACGAGTACGCCCGGGAAGGCAAGACGGTTGAGCGGGAGCCCCGGACCGTCATGATTCACGACCTGGAACTGCTGGACATGCAGTTGCAGGGCACAGAGCCGTTCCTGAAGCTGCGCGTGCGTTGCTCCAAGGGCACCTACATTCGTACATTGGGCGAGGACATCGCCCGCGCACTGGGATGTGGTGGCCATCTGACGCTTCTGCGGCGGGTGCAGACCGGTCCCTTTTCCGTCGACCAATGCATCACCGTAGAAGCGCTGGAAGCCATGCCGGAAGATCAGCGTCTTCGCTGCCTGCTGCCGGTCGAGTCGCTGCTGCCACATCACGCGCCTGTCACCTTGGCCAGCGATGATGCGGCGCGGTTCCTCAGTGGCATGCGCCGTCGGGGCCACTGGCCCGACCACGAACAGGTGGCCATCTATGGTCCTCCCACCGACACCCGAAGGGCGCCCGTGCTGCTGGGCTGCGGCCACACCCAAGCGGGCGAACTTATCCCGGGGCGGCTGCTGAGCCCCATCGAAATACAGCAAATCCTGGAAACTGCAACATGAGCAAACAGATCCGCAACATCGCCATCATCGCCCACGTCGACCATGGCAAGACCACCATGGTGGACCAGCTGCTGCGTCAGTCGGGCACCTTCGCCGAGCACGAGAAAGTCGTGGACACGGTGATGGACAACAACGCCATCGAGCGCGAGCGCGGCATCACCATCCTGGCCAAGAATTGCGCCGTGAGCTGGCAGGGCACGCACATCAACATTGTGGACACCCCCGGCCACGCGGACTTCGGCGGCGAGGTCGAGCGTGCGCTGTCCATGGTCGATGGCGTGGTGCTGCTGATCGACGCGCAGGAAGGCCCGATGCCACAGACCCGGTTTGTCACCAAGAAGGCGCTGGCGCTGGGCCTGCGCCCCATCGTCGTCGTCAACAAGGTCGACAAGCCCGGAGCCAACTGCGACAAGGTCATCAACGCCGCATTCGACCTGTTCGACAAACTGGGCGCGACCGATGAACAGCTCGACTTCCCGGTGGTCTACGCCTCCGGTATCAACGGATGGTCGTCGCTGGAGGAGGGTCCCGCGGGCGAGCAATGGGGTCCCGACATGTCGGCTCTGTTCAACACCGTCCTCAAGCATGTGCCTGCGCACCAGGGCGACCCGAAGGCCCCCCTGCAGCTTCAGATTTCTGCCCTGGACTACAACAGCTTCGTGGGCCGTATCGGCGTGGGTCGCATCAATGCCGGCACCATCAAACCCGCCATGGACGTCTTGGTGATGGAAGGCCCCGACGGCAAGAGCTTCAAGGGTCGCATCAACCAGGTCCTGACCTTCCAGGGTCTCGATCGCATGCAGGTGACCGAGGCCGGGCCTGGCGACATCGTCCTGATCAACGGCATTGAGGACATCGGCATCGGGGTGACCCTGACCGATCCCGCCAACCCCACGCCGCTGCCCATGCTCAAGGTGGATGAACCGACGCTGACCATGAACTTCTGCGTCAACACCAGCCCGTTGGCCGGCCGTGAAGGCAAGTTCGTGACCAGCCGCCAGATCTGGGACCGCCTGCAGAAGGAGCTTCAGCACAACGTGGCCCTGCGCGTGAAGGAAACCGACGAAGATGGCATCTTTGAAGTTTCCGGGCGGGGTGAACTGCACCTGACCATCCTGCTGGAGAACATGCGCCGTGAAGGCTATGAGCTGGCCGTGTCCAAGCCGCGCGTGGTGTTCCGCGAAATCAACGGCGAGAAATGTGAGCCGATCGAATTGGTGACCTGCGACATCGAGGAAGGCCATCAGGGCGGTGTGATGCAGGCCTTGGGCGAGCGCAAGGGCGAACTGGTCAACATGGAACCGGATGGCCGTGGTCGTGTGCGCCTGGAGTACCGAATTCCTGCGCGCGGACTGATCGGTTTCTCCAACGAGTTCCTCAACCTCACCCGCGGCTCAGGCCTGATCAGCAACATCTTCGACGGCTACGAGCCGCACAAGGGCGACATCGGCGGCCGCAAGAACGGTGTGCTGATTTCGATGGACGATGGCGAGATCTTTACCTACGCCCTGGGCAAACTCGACGACCGCGGTCGCATGTTTGTCAAGGCCGGCGACCCGGTCTACGAAGGCATGATCGTTGGCATCCACAGCCGCGAGAACGATCTGGTGGTGAACGCAACCCGGACCAAGCAGCTGACCAACTTCCGTGTCAGTGGCAAGGAAGACGCCATCAAGATCACCCCGCCCATCGAGCTGACCCTGGAATACGGTGTGGAGTTCATCGACGACGACGAGCTGGTCGAGATCACGCCCAAGAGCGTTCGCCTGCGCAAGCGCCATCTGAAGGAACACGATCGCAAGCGTGCTTCCAAGGAAAGCTGATTCTTCCCCCGAACCGTCGGACAGACAGCGATGAGCGATTCGGGCGGCATGGATCGGTGGCAGTGGCTGGTGGTGGGGGCGGCGGCGGTCGGCATGGTGTACGTCAATGCGGATCGCAGCGTGGAAACGCGGCGCCCCCGCTACGACACATTGGCCGATTGCCAGCGTGACTGGAACGATCCCCGCGATTGCGAGAACACCTCTGGCGGTGCCGCCAGTTCGGGTGGTTCAACCGGCGGAGGTACTGGCGGCGGGCGGTCCTGGTATGGGCCTGACATCGACAAGGACGGGAAGGTCTATCACGCCGATGGTCGTGTCACCAGTGGTCACGATGTGCGGACCTTGAGTTCGACCAGCTTCCGCGGATCCCATGTGACCCGCAGTGGCTTCGGTGGTGGTTTCAGCCGGGGCGGATGATGCAGCGTCTGCCTCAGATCGAGCGTCCCGACTGGCGCTCGAAGATGTCAGCCCTGGGTTTTGGCTTTCACAGCATCGACGGGGTCTACTGGAAGGAGCATGTGGCCTACCGGTTCAGTGCGCGGCAGATCGACCTTTTCGATGATGCTGTCGCCGAACTGCATGCGATGTGCCTGGATTTCGTGGATGACTTCATCCGGGCGGGCGACTGGACCCAATTGCCCTTGCCGGAGCATGCGATTGCCTGTATCGAACGTTCATGGCGGCGACGTGAGCCCGGCCTGCTGGGTCGCTTCGACTTTTCCTGGGATGGTTCAGGCGCTCCGAAGATGCTGGAGTACAACGCCGACACACCGACCTCCCTGATGGAGAGCAGCCTGGCCCAGTGGTTCTGGAAAGTGGACGTGCAACCGCAGGCTGACCAGTTCAACAGCCTGCATGAAAAGCTCGTGGCCCGTTGGAGAGTGGTTCGCGAACAAACCAATGGCTCGGTATTGCACTTTGCCGGTCAGTACGAGCAGGAAGAGGATGCGGTGCATCTTGACTATCTGCTTGATACCGCCTTGCAGGCAGGCTGGTCCACCCGGTGGCTGGCCATGGGCGACGTGGGCTGGGACGGAGCGTTCTTTGTCGACCATGATGGCGAACGTATCGATCGGCTTTTCAAGCTCTATCCATGGGAATGGATATGGCGGGATGGGTTCTCCCGTCACGCCGCCTCCGATGCTGTTCGGTGGATGGAGCCCCCGTGGAAGCTGCTGCTGTCGAACAAGGCGCTGCTGGCCTTTCTCTGGCAACGCCACACCGGGCATCCGCTGCTGATGCCTGCCGCCTTTGCCCGGGAGGATTTGCCCACGGACACGGGGTATGCACGCAAACCGATGTTCTCCCGCGAGGGTGGCGGATGCAGCTTGCACCGTGCCGATGGTGCCCTGATCGATGCCGAGCGCGTCTTCGAAGAACCCGGTGACTGGGTGTACCAGTCGCTCGCGCCGTTGCCCCGGTATGAGGACTACTGCACCGTGGTCGGTGGATGGGTGGTCGGCGATGAGCCTGCCGGACTCTGCATTCGGGAGGATGCCTCAGCCATCACCAAGAACAGCAGTCACTTCGTGCCGCATTACTTTGAATGAATCACCGAGTTGAGGACCGCCACGTGCCTGCCTTTGCCCTCTATTTCATTGCTGGTCTCGCGCTGATCACCTTGGCCACAGCCATTTTCGTGAGACTCACGCCGTTTCCCGAGATGGAGCTGATCGCCCAGGGAAACCAGGCTGCAGCCTGGGTGTTTCTGGGCACCGTGATCGGATTTGCATTACCTGTGGCCAGCGCGATTGCCCATAGCGTGTCATTGGTGGACATGCTGTCCTGGACCGTTCTCGGCCTGCTGGTGCAGTACCTCGCTCACCTTGCCATCCGGATGTTGTTGCCTGGTTTTGTCCAAGGCGTGCGTGACGGGGTGACCTCCCTGGGCATTGCCAGCGCAGGTCTGTCGGTGTCAGTGGGCCTCGTGAACGCGGCCAGCCTGGTGTTCTGACATGGCCCGTCGTCTCAGTCACACCCAGGCCGTTTTCCTGATGGTGGCAGTCACCCTGATGTGGTCGATTGCCGGGGTGGTCTCGCGCCAGCTGGAATCGGCGGCCCGGTTCGAGGTCACCTTCTGGCGCAGTGCCTTCACCGCGATCTCGCTGCTGCTCATCCTGCCACTGTGGCGGATGGGCAGCGCCACTCCACAGGCGCCGGCAGGGCACGAACGCTCCGGCCTGGGACGCTTCCTGCACCGGCACTGGGGATTGCTGCCGGAATCGCGCGCATTCTGGGTCTCGGGCGTTTGCTGGAGCGTGATGTTCACGGCCTTCATGCTGGCCCTGACCTTCACCAGCGTGGCCAATGTGCTCATCATCATGTCGCTGGGGCCGTTGTTCACGGCCTTGCTGGCCCGCGTGGTGATCGGTCAGACCTTGCCGCTGAGGACCTGGATGGCGGTTCTGGTGGCCGGTGCGGGCATTGTCTACATGTACGGCAGCCAGTTCGTCCAGGCTTTCACCGGGTCCGATGCGGATCCGGGTAGCCTGGTGATCGGATCCCTGGTGGCACTCTGCGTACCGGTGGCCGGTGCGATCAACTGGACGGTCGTGCAGCGCAGCCAGTCTCACGGTGAGTCGATTGATCTGGTGCCGTCTGTTCTGCTGGGTGCCGTGCTCTCCAGTGTCCTGACCTTGCCCTTCGCGTGGCCGTTTGCAGCCACAGGAGCAGACGTGGCGTGGCTGGCCTTGCTTGGCCTCGTCCAGTTGGCCATTCCCTGCACCTTGTCGGTGGTCTGTGCCCGGGTGCTCAAGGCGCCCGAGGTGTCCCTGCTGGCGCTGCTTGAAGTAATTTTCGGCATTGTCTGGGCCTGGCTGGGAGCAGGGGAGGTGCCCGGCCCGGAGGTACTGGCTGGCGGTGGTGTGGTGATCACCGCGTTGGTCGTCAACGAGGTGATGGGCTGGCACAGCCGCCGCGGGACACCCCGCATCCAGACGTTGCTGGCCGACCAGGACCAGAGCCCAGTGAACAACAAAGAAGGAGCATTTCATGCAAACCAACCCTGACGTCCATGTCCATGCCGAGATACGCGGCCGGGTGGGCTGTCTGACCCTGGCGCGACCCAAGGCGTTGAATGCGCTGTCGCTGGCCATGATCCGTGACTTGACCGCTGCATTGCTGTCGTGGCGGGAGGACCCCCAGGTGCTGGCGGTGGCCATTCGGGGCACGGGCAAGGAAGGTCCCTTCGGGGCATTCTGCGCGGGAGGTGACATCCGCTTCTTCCATCAGTCGGCGTTGTCCGGGGATCCGGCACTGGAGGACTTTTTCACCGAGGAGTACGCCCTCAACCACCTCATCCACACCTATCCCAAGCCATACATCGCGCTGATGGACGGCATCTGCATGGGTGGCGGCATGGGCATCAGCCAGGGAGCCAGTCTGCGGATCGTGACCGAACGCAGCAAGCTTGCGATGCCTGAGACCAACATCGGACTCTTCCCCGATGTGGGTGGTGGCTACTTCCTCAGCCGCTGCGATGGACATCTGGGTGAGTACCTGGGCCTCACCGGTCGCGTTCTGGCTGGGGCTGATGCGGTGTCCGCTGGGCTGGCCGACGCGCTGGTCGACAGTGGTCGCCTTGTTGCCCTGTGGGAGTCACTGGGCGAGACCCCATTCGAAACAGGTGAAGCGGTGGAGCGCTGGTGCCTGACCCACAAGCACCGCGAAACGCCCCGTGCGCCCTGGTCTGCGACGGAAGTTGACCGCGTCTTTGGTCTTGCGTCGGTTCCGGCCATCGTCGAAGCCCTGGAAGCGGATGCCTCCGACTGGGCGCGAGAGACAGCGGCCATCCTGCGTCAGCGGTCACCGCTGATGCTGCATGTGGTGCTTGAGCAGATTCGGCGTGCCCGCGGCATGAGTCTGGCGCAGGACCTGCGCATGGAGCGCAATCTCGTTCGTCACTGCTTCCATACCCGGCATCTGCAGCGGCAGGGGGTCTCCAGCGAGACCGTCGAAGGCATCCGTGCGCTGGCCGTGGACAAGGACCACCAGCCGCAGTGGAACCCTGCGCGGATCGAGGATGTATCCCCGGAGATGGTGGAGGGCTTCTTCAGCGAGCCGTGGCCAGCCTGGGCGCATCCGCTGGCGCACCTCGACTGATCTCCACCGCGATCGCCAGCGCTCCTGTCAGCGCTGGCGGTTCTTCATGGCGCGCTCCACCTCGCGCTTGCCCTCGCGTTCCTTGATGGTGTCACGCTTGTCGTGTTCGGCCTTGCCTTTGGCCAGGGCAATGTCGCATTTGACCTTGCCAGACTTCCAGTGCAGGTTCAGAGGGACGAGGGTAAAGCCCTTCTGTTCGGTCTTGCCGATCAGGCGCTGGATCTGCTCCTTGTGCAGCAGCAGTTTCCGTGTGCGGGTGGCTTCTGCGGTGACGTGCGTGGAGGCGGTGCGCAAGGGATTGATCTGGCAACCGATCAGGAACAGTTCACCGTCGCGAATCACCACATAGCCTTCGGTGATCTGCACCTTGCCTTCGCGCAGCGCCTTGACTTCCCAGCCCTGAAGCACCAGGCCAGCCTCGAAGCGCTCTTCAATGTGATAGTTGAAGTGCGCCTTCTTGTTCTCGGCGATGCGGGCATCCTTGCCCTTGCTGGAATCGTTCTTTTTGCTGGTGGCCATGGGGCTTCAGATGAGGCCAGGGCTGGCCAATACAATGGAAGGTGTCACGTCTTGCCAGCCATCGAGGTGTCGTCGGCTGCGCAGGGACGAAACGACCGATTGTATGAAAACGATCCAGAAGTCCGTTCTCCTATGGCACAGCGCCCACGAGATGTTTGCTCTCGTGACGGATGTCCATCACTATCCGCAGTTTCTTCCGTGGTGTGACCACAGCGAGGTCATCGAACGCGACGACAGCGGCATGGTGGCCAAGGTCGGCATGTCCATCAGTGGCTTGCGCCAAAGTTTCACGACCCGCAACCGGCATGTCGACGATCGTCAGGTGCTCATGGAACTGGTGGATGGCCCGTTTTCCCACCTGGAAGGTTGCTGGGACTTTGTGCCGCTGGGCGACGGCACCCAGCGCGCGTGCAAGGTGGAGTTCCGTCTGACCTATGGCTTCTCCAGCCAGGCACTGGCCACACTGGTGGGTCCGGTGTTTGACAAGATCGCAGGGAACCTGGTGGACGCGTTTGTCCGGCGGGCCGACCAGGTGTACGGCACATGATCCGGGTCTGCCTGGTTTACTCTCCTGCGGCCCGGCAGGTCGAGGAGGTGACGCTTGAGTTGCCAGACGGCGCCACGGCACAGATGGCGCTTCAGGCCAGCGGCTGGCTGGACAGATGGCCGGAGATCCATGACCTGCCGGTTTCCGTCTGGGGTCGAAAGGCGTCTGCGACACAGGCCTTGAGGGAGGGTGACCGACTGGAGTGGTGTCGCCCGCTCAGGGTGGACCCGAAAATCGCGCGCAGGGAAAGGTTCGTCGGACAGGGTGCTCGGACAGCGGGCCTGTTCTCGCGCCGCCGACCGGGCGCCAAGCCGGGCTATTGAACCCGGCACTGCCTGATCACGTCATTGCTGGGCAGGCATCGGGCCGCAGTCGCTGGCAATGATGCGGTCCAGCCGCTGAGCTTCTGCAGCGCGAGCCTTCTCGTCGAGAATCTCGCGCTCTCCCTTGGCGTTTGTGGTGGCCAGACGCACACCCGAATCGAGCGTGGCCTTGGCGCGCTTGGCACGCTCGCAGTTCTCGGCGCGTGCTTTGGCCACTCGCTCAAGCTCCTGCTGGCGCTTGGCCGCCTCAGCCTCTTCGGCCTGCTTCTTCTTGGCTTCAAGCTGGGCATCCTTGGCGGGTGCCTTGGGCGTGGGCGTCTCCGCTGCTTTGGCGGCTTCCTCACCTACTTCAGCCGGCGCTGGCGCAGGCCTTCCGCCAGGTCGCTTCAGGATGCTTTTCTCGGGTACGGATGCCGGCGGCGGGGTGTCGCTGAACACCTTGCGGCCATCAGAGCCGATCCACTGCCATTGGGCCTGGGCGGCCCCCGAGGCCAGCACCACCACCGTGGCGAGGGTCAAGGTGCGGCTGCGTGAGAGGAGTGCGTGGAGTACCTGCATGGCGGCAGTTTAACGCCCTCACCACCCGTCCACGTCACCAATCTTCTCGGGCAACGGACCAACTGCCGGTTCGGTCGGACCGATGGAGTCCCGGTGTGGCCTCATGGTCACAGTTGGTGCGGTCAGGCCGAAGGTACAATAGTGTTTTTGGAGCTTTACCTCATGCGCCTCCTCGGCAAAGCGCTCACGTTTGACGACGTTCTGCTCGTCCCCGCGTACTCCCAGGTCCTGCCCAAGGACACCTCTCTGGCTACCCAGTTCACACGCAACATCAAGCTGAACCTGCCGCTGGTGTCGGCCGCGATGGACACGGTCACGGAAGCCCGGCTGGCGATTGCTATCGCCCAGGAGGGGGGTATCGGCATCATCCACAAGAACCTGTCTGCCCAGGAGCAGGCTGCCCACGTGGCGAAAGTCAAGCGCTACGAGTCCGGACTCCTTCGTGACCCGGTGGTGATCAGCCCGACGACCACGGTGCGGCAGGTCATGGCGCTTTCCGACGAACTGGGCGTCTCCGGCTTCCCGGTGGTGGACGGTGGCCGCGTGGTCGGTATCGTCACCGGTCGTGACCTGCGCTTCGAGAGCCGCTACGACTTGCCGGTCAGCGAGATCATGACCCCCCAGAATCGCCTGGTCACGGTGCCCGACGGCACCACGCCCGAACAGGCCAAGGCGCTGCTGAACAAGCACAAGCTTGAGCGGCTGTTGGTTGTCAACGACGACTTCGAGCTCAAGGGCCTGATCACGGTCAAGGACATTACCAAACAGCTGAATTTCCCCAACGCGGCGCGCGACGCCGCCGGGCGCCTGCGTGTGGGCGCTGCGGTCGGCGTGGGCGAGGGGACCGAAGAGCGCGTCGAAGCTCTGGTCAAGGCGGGTGTGGACGCCATCGTGGTGGACACGGCCCACGGCCACAGCAAGGGCGTGATCGACCGTGTGCGTTGGGTCAAGCAGAACTATCCTCAGGTGGACGTGATCGGCGGCAACATCGCCACCGGCAGCGCCGCGCTGGCGCTGGTGGAAGCCGGTGCCGACGGTGTCAAGGTCGGTATCGGCCCTGGCTCCATTTGCACGACCCGCATCGTGGCCGGCGTGGGCGTGCCGCAAATCATGGCCATCGACAACGTGGCCACCGCGCTGCAGACCACCGGCGTCCCCATGATTGCCGATGGCGGCATCCGTTATTCGGGTGATATCGCCAAGGCCATCGCGGCCGGCGCGAACACGGTGATGATGGGCGGCATGTTCGCCGGCACCGAGGAAGCGCCGGGCGAGATCGTGCTGTTCCAGGGGCGCAGCTACAAGGGTTACCGCGGCATGGGCTCCATCGGCGCCATGCAGCAGGGCAGTGCCGACCGCTACTTCCAGGAAAGCAGCACCGGCAACCCGAACGCTGACAAGCTGGTGCCCGAAGGCATTGAGGGCCGCGTGCCTTACAAGGGCTCGGTCGTGTCGATCATCTTCCAGATGGCCGGTGGCCTGCGGGCGGCCATGGGGTACTGTGGTTGCCCGACCATTGAGCACATGCGTGCCAAGGCCGAGTTCGTCGAGATCACCTCGGCGGGCATCCGCGAGAGCCATGTCCACGACGTGCAGATCACCAAAGAGGCCCCCAACTACAGGGCGGACTGATCCTGAGCGCCCCAGAGGCCGTCCCGCCGGACGGCCTTTTTGCTTTCTGATTCACACGAGCATTCAACGCCATGCAGCACCAGAAAATCCTCATTCTCGACTTCGGTTCCCAGGTCACCCAGCTGATTGCCCGTCGGGTGCGCGAAGCCCACGTGTACTGCGAGGTGCACCCTTGCGACGTGAGCAGTGAATGGGTCCGTGAGTTCGCCGCCGATGGACAGCTCAAAGGCGTGATCCTCTCGGGCAGCCATGCCAGCGTCTACGAGGTGGACGACAAGGCACCCGACGCGGTGTTCGAGCTGGGCGTGCCGGTGCTGGGCATCTGTTACGGCATGCAGACCATGGCCCAGCAGCTGGGTGGCAAGGTGGAAGCGGGCAAGACGCGCGAGTTCGGTTACGCCGAGGTCCGCGCTCGTGGTCACACAGCCCTGCTCAAGGACATCGCCGACTTCACCACGCCTGAAGGCCACGGCATGCTCAAGGTCTGGATGAGCCACGGTGACAAGGTCACCGAAATGCCGCCGGGCTTCAAGCTCATGGCCAGCACCGACGCCTGCCCGATCGCCGGCATGGCCGACGAGGCGCGCGGCTACTACGCGGTGCAGTTCCACCCCGAAGTCACGCACACGGTGCAGGGCAGGGCGCTGCTGGAGCGCTTCGTGCTGGAGATCTGCGGCACTCGCCCAGACTGGATCATGCGCGACCATATCGAGGAAGCCGTGCAGAAGATCCGCGAGCAGGTGCGGGATGAGGAAGTGATCCTCGGCCTGTCCGGCGGCGTGGACTCGTCGGTGGCCGCCGCCCTGATCCACCGGGCCATCGGCGACCAGCTGACCTGCGTGTTCGTGGACCATGGCCTGCTGCGCCTGCACGAGGGCGACATGGTGATGGACATGTTCGCTGGCAAGCTGCACGCCAAGGTGATCCGCGTGGATGCCAGCGAACTTTTCCTGGGTCAGCTGGCGGGCGTGACCGACCCCGAAAAGAAGCGAAAGATCATCGGCGGCCTCTTCGTCGACGTGTTCAAGGCCGAGGCCGCCAAGCTCAAGGGCGACGGTGCCAAGGGCGCGAAGTGGCTGGCGCAGGGCACGATCTACCCGGACGTGATCGAGTCTGGCGGCGCCAAGAGCAAGAAGGCTGTCACCATCAAGAGCCACCACAACGTGGGTGGCCTGCCGGAACAGCTGGGCCTCAAGCTTCTGGAGCCGCTGCGCGACCTGTTCAAGGACGAGGTGCGCGAGCTGGGCGTGGCCCTGGGTCTGCCGCACGACATGGTCTACCGCCACCCGTTCCCGGGGCCAGGCCTGGGCGTGCGCATCCTGGGCGAGGTCAAGAAGGAGTACGCCGACCTGCTTCGCCGGGCCGACGCCATCTTCATCGAGGAGCTGCGCTCGACCATCGACCACAACTCCGGCAAGAGCTGGTACGACTTGACCAGCCAAGCCTTCACCGTATTCTTGCCGGTCAAGAGCGTGGGCGTGATGGGCGACGGCCGCACCTACGACTATGTGGTGGCCCTGCGTGCGGTGCAGACCAGCGACTTCATGACCGCCGACTGGGCCGAGCTGCCTTACGCGCTGCTCAAGAAGGTGTCCAGCCGCATCATCAACGAGGTGCGTGGCATCAACCGCGTGACCTACGACGTCAGCTCCAAGCCGCCCGCCACCATCGAGTGGGAATAGAAAATCGCTTGTAAGTTGTTGATTTATATAGGATTTGAAGTTACAAACTTCATGCAAACTTCTAGAAAAATCAACAACTTACCGAAAACCAGTTACAAACCCTGGCGACTATTGAAAACTGTGGTCGCCGGCAGCTCTTCCTGCGTATAGGATCATCAGCACCGGCACAGTGCCTGACGATCAGTTATGCCAGCGACAGCAAAGACTCCGACGCTCAAGAGCAAGAAAGAGAAGCTCTACATCTTGGACGAGCGTGTCCAGCTGTTTCGCAACACGTCTGACATCTGGCAGATGCAGATGTGGGTCAGGGAAGAGGGCAAGTACGTGCGCGAGAGTCTTCGCACTGCTGATCTTCTAGAAGCAAAGAAGAAAGCGGAAGATCGATTCATCTTCTTCAGGGCGAAGGTGATGAATGACGAGAAGATTTTCTCGATCACTGCTCAGGAGCTGCGGGACAAGTTTCTGGCGCACGTAGCGCAGCAGGTCAAGATGGGTCAGCTGTCTGCCGGACGGGCTGCCAACGTCAAGACCTACACGAAGCACTATCTGGACTTTGTTGTACGTACAACGAAGATCCAGAACATCGACCGCAAGAAGTTTCGCGAGTACCTGGCGTTCCGTCGAGGGAAGAAGCCAGACATTCTGGCAACGGTGGTGCTCAATGAAAGCATCACGATCAAGCAGATGTACCGCTTCGCATGCGCGGAAGGTCTGATCGATCAGACTTATGTGCCTGACTTCGGGGTCATCAAGGTCAAGCAGGGTGAAGCGGTGCGCGAGAGCTACACCGCCAAGGAATACACCGATCTGATCAACGTCTCACGCGTCTGGCACAAGTCCAAAGACGTGGTCACGGAAGAGCAGCGGTACTACCGCAGATTGTTGAATGACTTCATTCTGATCATGGCAAACAGCGGCTTTCGCACACAGGAAGCGCGTCTGCTCAAGTGGAAAGACATCAAACGCATCACCAAGACGGACAACGACGAGGTGTATGCAGAGGTCGTCATTCGTGCGGAAAACACCAAGGTGCGAAAGAGTCGAACGGTACAGATTCGACGTGGTGACGTCTTCGAGCGAATCCGCACCTACTCAAAGCACACGGAACCGGAAGACTTCGTGTTCTCACGCTTTGAGCAGGACAAGAACGAGGTACTGGACAAGACGCGTCTGTATGACCTGTTCGGGGAACTGGTCCAGAAGGTCAAGGACAAGAATCCAGACTTCGACGACACGAAGACGCTGTACTGCCTGCGTCACCTGTTCATCACCATGCGCATCATGGCTGGTCTGAACGTCTATGACATTGCCAAGATCTGTGGCACGTCACTGGTGCAGATCCAGAAGCACTATGACGCAGCGACGGCACTGCTGACCAGCCAGGTCATGAACAGGAACCAGATGCGATTCGACTCGCACGGGAACGTGGTGCTGGAAGACAGCGGGAAGGCTGTCGTCAGCGTCAAGGAAGAGGGTCAAGCCCCAGCAGGGCACGACTGACGCTCTTTGACCTTCAAGACGCACGCACGCGAGATGCTGTAGCGGCGCGCAATCTCACTGACTGTGGTGCCTTGCTCGATCAGTGAGCAGATTTCTCGACGCTGCTGCTCGGTCGTCTTGCTGGGACGACCCAGGCGCTTGCCTTCAGCTTTGGCACGCTCAAGACCCGCATGCGTTCTCTCGATCAGCAGGTCGCGTTCCATCTCGGCGACTGCTGACAACATCGTGAGTAGAAGTTTTCCAGTGGCGGAGTCAAGCACCAAGTGCAACACCGATTTATTGAATTGAGGAATTGGGTTGATTGAGCTTGTCCAACATGGCCTGGTAGACGACGATCGGCGGGTAGAAGCCGTGGACGGCACGCGGGCGGTTGTTGAGCAGGTCGGCAATCGCATCGAGCTGCGCCTGGCT